>JANXRG010000099.1 GCA_025353105.1 Verrucomicrobiota bacterium | reverse complement strand
TCCAGCTCCACATGGAGTCATCGCCGCATTCCAGAAAGTAGACCAAATCGCTGAACCGAATTAGTGCATCCCCCAAGCGAGTCGTGGATTTGGGCGCCTTGGAGTCAATGCCACTCGTCGGCAAAACTTGCGGCTGAAGCGCTGGTTTTTCGGGAGAGCTCATTATCTCTGAATCGCACCCCAGCAACAGCCGCGCGGAACTTATTCAAGGAAAGGAGCAAGCTCTGAGTGGGAAAACTTCGTTCCACAGCGACAGATTTGAAACATTCGGCGCTGCATCCGCCGCCCGTCAGCCGACTCCGCGCGCGGTGACGTCGTTGCAGCCTGGATTTGTCTCAATGCCAGGCGCCGGCTCAACCCCTCGCCTCCAGGGACAGGTCTCTGGTGACTGCGGGAAATCGCATATCACAAAGGGCGACGGTCCGGCGGGACGAGCGCGCTCCCCAACCCGACACGGCGGTCGGGCTTCCTTCCACGCTGGCGGCGCGAACCAATGCCGCTCTTCAATCGTCCAACTTCAAGCTCTTGGAAGCGACTCAAGCGTTCCGGTGGGCGCCAGGAAAGAAAGCCTGGCCTGCAATTCACGCATTCGCCGGATCGCGCTTGCGACGGCTGCAATTTTCAAATGCGAGAGCGCGTCCCCGGATTTCATCGCCGCTTGTGCCTCGCCCGTGACGATAACAAGCTCGCAGGCGATGCGCGCAAGCTCTCCGTGCTCGCCCGGCGATTTCGAAAAAATTTCAACTACCTCCTCCGTCATCGCACGCAGCTCATTCGAAGAGCTCGAGGCGGTCTCACCACCCCGGTTCAGCGAGACGCGCGGGTAGGATTGATGGAATTTGACCAGGTCCGAATAAAGCAATTCCGTGTGCAGACACTCAAGATCGAGCGCTTTGAGCATCACGACGCGGGCTTGCTCCGAGTGACCGCTACAGCCGCCCAGGGCGACGGCAGCCAGAATCAACGCAGCGGTTTTCCCGTTCATATGGATACTTACTCAGCGAAAACCGTGCCCAGCGTCCGGGACGCGGAGCTTCGGCAGAAAATCGGATGCCACCGGGGCGACCGAACGGAGGGTCAGCGGCGTGGGCCCAGCTGCGGAGCGGATCCCTTCGGCGACCTTGCCTGGGTCAAGATAACGCGGAGCCGGATGAACCTTGCCGCGCCGCTCGCGCGCGAGACACGCGCGGTGCATTGCAGGTGATCACCGAAGTCCTGTTCAGGATCGAACGTCACGTCGCTGGTCTGCCAGATCAGCAAATCCGCGGACCACTCCACCTGCGGCGTCACGCCGGTGATCGATTTGCTCTTGCGGTACCGGAAGACCAGTTGGTCGGTCGTGACGTCAGCGGCGGTGGCGTCGAATGGGCCGGTCACCAGGGGATCGAGACCCTGAAAATACTTCTGCAGGTTGCTGATCCCGTCATTTTGCGGTGCCGCGGCGGGCGCGGCATTTGCCAGGCCGGTAAACCCGCTCACCCATTGGTTGTAGCCTACGCCCGGGACGAGCGCTGGCGCGAAGGCTTTTTGGGGAATGGGATTGAAGGGCACCGCCAGCGTGAGCGCTTGACCGCTCCCGCCATTGGAGACATACGACGCGGCGGGCGGACTCGGCGTGAGCGGCTGGGCATTTCCGAAGAGCGTGCCCTCGCTGACGGTGAAGTTTGTCGTTGAGCCCGCGACCAGCGAAAACGTGGCGGTGATGATATTGGTGAAAATCACCTGCTGGTTCGCGTCCTGCAGCGTCATTACATATTGGTTCGCGCTGCCCGTGACGCCGGACAAGGTGGCGTTCAATCCATTGTTGAGCCATTGCGTGTTGGATTGATAGGTCAGCGTCTGGTTGTCGAAACTCACGGCCGGCGGACTAGCAATCGTCGTCGGAGGACTCCACGACATTGCCATGTTGAACTGCACTGCGCCGGTCACGGTCGCGCGGGTGCCGGTGGTGCGGCCTTGGACGGGCTGCGCCGGGCTGATCAGCGGTTTGCTGCTGGCCGTGCCGGTCGCCGCGACGGTGAACGTGTAAGGCGTGGCCTGGTTTAAACCCGACAAAGGGAAACGATTTATCCCCGCCTGAGCTGCCACGTTTATCGGCGAAATGCCCCTGGGGGCTAGAACCGTGATCAAATAGCCTGTTGCGTTAGGCACAGCCTGCCATTCGATTTCCATGGACGTGGGTTGGACGTCCGCCACATACGGCTTGGGCGAATCGAGCCTGGCATCCGGCAGCAGCGTGATGCGCATCGTTTGCCCGGCTTGCAAGCCCATCAGCGGCGATGGACCGCTGCGGTCGCTGAACGCAAATCCATAGGCATCGCTGTTATTATACAGGATCGCCGCCCACGGATTATAATAACCGTCATTGGTCGCGCGCGAGAGTCCGAACGGAAAGGCGGTGGGTGCGGCACCGTACCAGGTCACGCTCGAGGACCCATACCGGCCGTTTACGTAACCAAAATTGATCGCCGCCAGCGCGTCACGCGCAATGGCCCCATACACGATATTGGTATCGGCCTGCAGGGTGGCATAGGAAACACCCACTACGGAAAACGCGTCTGCGCTGAGGGTGGCACCGTAAAGAAAGGTGTCCATGCTGCCGGCGGGCGGCGTGATGTTCACGGCGGCCGCACTGGTGTAGCCGGCGCCGGCATCGGCAATGTTAAGGCCGGTGACCGCACCAGCGGAGACGTTGGCCGTCGCCGTGGCGGTGGAACCGGGGGGCGGAGGGCTCAGGCTAACATTCGGCGGTCCGGTGTACCCGCTGCCAGCGTTGGTGATGCTGAAACCGGTGACCGCACCGCCCGTGAGGATGGCGGTCGCCGCCGCGCCAGTGCCGACCGGCGAGGTTATGGTGACGGTCGGCACGCTGGTGTAGCCGGAGCCGGCGCTGATGATGTTAAAGCCGGTGACTGCCCCACCGGCGACATTGGCTGACGCCGCGGCGGGGAAGATGGTGGGAGGGCTGATGGTCACAATGGGCGGATTGTTGTAGCCGGCCCCCGCCGTGTTCACGTTGAGGGCGGTCAGTGCGCCGCTGGCCGAGCCGGTAGCGGAAGCCGTGGCCTTCTGGTTGATCGGCAGATTGACCGTCACATTTGCGCCGCTCGGAAGGGGACTCGGTGGCGGAGGATTCGTGGTGCCGTTGTTAAGGAGAATCTGGTAACCGCCGTGATTGTCGCTCTGCACCTGGCCGGTGTACGAATAACCGCTGCCGTTGGCATTGCCGGCGATGGTAAACGTCGCCGCCGCCGGCGGCCCGACCACTTGCTGCAGGTACGTCGCAAACGTCGGATACGGCGCAGGATTCCCCAACGAACTCGGGGCAGCCGCCTGCCCCGGCCCAAGCGCGCGCACAAATTGCGCCATGCCGTCAGCGGGCGTCCAGCCTTTCACCGGCGTGGTGGCAGGCCCCAGTTTGTAGAGCGCCTGGCCCGCGCCGATGTTTTGAAATGCCGTCAGCATCGACTGCGTCGAAAGATAATATTTACGCTGATCCACCGGCGTGAGATTCGGATACGTGCCCGTGAAAAGCTCGTACTGCATCGGCATGCTGAACGCATCGATGCTCGTGAGATTTGCGCCGCTCGTGATGTTGGAATTGAACGTGATCTCGCATTGGTCGAAGCGATAATTTGCCGTGACCGGGCTGGGATTCGCGTTGTTGATGTACGTAAACGGGACCGTGCGACTACCGTCGTTTTGGAACACCATGAAGGCGCCCGCGCCGATCGTGGTGACATTGAAATAGTAAACCGGACGTGGTTGGCCGGTGTAGAGCGAGGTCACGTTGTAGCCCGCCGGTTTCAGCTGGTTGATCGACAGCGGGGCGACGTTGTTGGTGGCCAGGCCGGCATCGGCCAGGGCCAGATTGCCGCCGGCCGGATCGATGCTTAGCGGATAGGTGGTCGTGCCCGCCCCCGCTGCATCCTGGCCCACGAGCAGCAGATACGGCGAGAACGTGCTGCCCGTGTCGTCGACCACCTCCACGCGAAGGGTGGTCTGGCCCCACGCGGCGCTGACCAGGAGACATAGGGCCAGGGGGAAGGTCGCGAGTCTTGCGTTCAAGATCATGCTACGTACCAAGCAAATTCGTTACCAACCAATGACTAATGGCGAAATTATTGCGGAAGCAGCCTGCCTGACGACCGCGCCGGCGCGGTTCAACAAAGCAACCGGCTCCTTGCCGCCGGTCCCGCCCAGATGCGACTTTGCAACGCTGGCACCCTCTGGCAACTTCCCGTCTGGAGCGGCTGTCCAGAGCCCTCGCTATCCATGTCCTCTGCCACCGGCGGGCTTTCCGCTTTTCTCTTTACGGATATCGAAGGCTCGAGCGTGCGCTGGCTGAAGCATCGCGCCGCCATGGAGAAGGCCGTGGCGCGGCATGACACGATCATGCGAAAGTTTTCCAGCGAACATGGCGGCAAGATCTTCAAGGCCGCCGGCGACGCGTTCTTTGTCTATTATTCCCGGCCGGCGGATGCCGCCAATGCCGCCATCGACCTGCAGCGCGCGCTGCAGGTGGAGGATTTTTCCGCGGTGGAAGGACTCAAGGTCCGCATGGCGCTGCATTTCGGCAGCGCGGAACGACGCGGCAAGGATTTCTTCGGCCCCGCGTTGAACCGCACGGCGCGTTTGCTCGACCTGGCGCATGGCGGGCAAATTCTCGTGTCGGCCGCCGCGGCGGAGGTGATCGCAGCAGAGCGCGACGTCGATGCCACCCTCGTCAGGATCGGCTCGAGCCCGCTCGATGATCCCACTCAGTCGGTTGATGTCCTGCAATTGGTCGCCCCCGGTTTGCCGCGCGATTTCCCGCCGATGCGCCCGCCGAAAAATGATTCGGGCAAAGCCGGGGCAAAACAGTCGTCGGTCGCGGCGCGGCGTCGCTTCGTCCTGGCGGCGCTGGCGATCGCGGTGGCCATCGTCGCGGCGTTCCTGGCATGGCGCATGGGGCGCGGAACCACTGCGACCCCCGCAACCGCTGCGCCCGCGGTCGTCGCGCCCGTGATTCCGGAGAAAAGCATCGCCGTGCTTCCCTTCGACAGCCTCAGCAAGGACGAGGAGAACGCTTTTTTTACGAACGGAATGCAGGATGAGATCCTGACCGACCTCGCGCGGATCGCGGATTTGAAGGTGATCAGCCGCTCGTCGGTGATGCACTACAAGACCGGCGTGCAACGCAATCTTCGCGAGATTGGCAACACCCTCGGTGTCGCCTACGTGCTCGAGGGCAGCGTGCAGCGGGCGGGAGGCAAAGTGCGCGTGACGGCGCAGCTCATCGACACGCGTTCCGACGCGCACGTTTGGGCGCAGCGATACGACCGCGATCTGGCGGACGTTTTTGCGATCCAGAGCGAGGTGGCGGAGGCGATCGCGGCCCAGTTACGGGCCAAGATTTCCCCAGCGGAAAAAGTGGCGATCGCTCAGCCTCCGACGAAGGATATGATCGCGTACGATCTGTATCGGCGGGCCCTCGAACTCAAGGATCGAACGCGGGGAGCGGTCAACGACAGGGAGGTGCTCCTGCAATGCGCCCAGCTTCTGGACGATGCGGTAGCCCGAGACCCGTCGTTTCTGCTCGCGCAAGCGCAGCTCGCCCAAGTTCACGATCTGATCTACTGGTTCAATCACGATCATACGACAAATCGGCTGGCCTTGGCGGAGGCCGCGGTGCGAGCCACGGAGATGCTCAATCCGGAGGCCGGCGAAACGCACCTCGCGCGCGCCATCCATTCGTATTGGGGTTTCCGAGATCTGGGCGCGGCGCGGCGGGAACTCGAACTGGCGAAGCGCCTGCTGCCGAACGACGCGGAAATACCCGGCTTCCTCGGCCTAATTGACCGGCGGGAGGGCCGGTGGGAAGACGCCCTGCGAAACCTGCGGCGGGCGCGGGAATTGGATCCACAAAGTCGACGGGTCATGGTCAACCTGTGGTCCACCTACCGGGCGATGCGCCGCTATCGTGACGCGATGGAGTCGATCACCCAGGACCCCTACATGGCGGCGGATACTGCCCGCCTGATCCTGGCCTTTACCCAAGCGGAATGGACAGCCGATTTGAAACCGGCTCGCGCTGCAATCAACATCGCGGAGGCCGTCGGGCCGGACGCGGCGCGCGATGTGGCGGCCGAATCATTCGACCTGGCGGAATGGGAACGCGACCCGACCGCTGCCGCCATCGCCTATGAGGTGTTGCCCGCGGCGGGCCTGACGGATCGGGATGGTTTCCCCGGACCACGCGCCTGGTACGCGGGGCGCCTGGCCCGCATGCGCGGCGACGCCGAGGCGGCCCGCTCTGCATTCACCGGGGCCCGCGCGGAGGTGAGCCAAGTCCTGTTGGCGCAGGGCGACACCGCGCCGGCACTCTGCCGTCTCGCGGTGATCGATGCGTACCTGGGTCGGCGCGAGGATGCGATTCGCGAGGCCAAGCGTGCATGCGATCTTGTCCCACTGAGCCGCGATAAAATCGACGCGCCGCGCTACCTCACTGACATGGCGGCGGTTCACGCCATATTGGGTGAAAAGGATCTCGCCTTGGAATTGCTCGCGGTCGTGACCGCCATCCCCGGGGGTCCGTCGTATGCCGACCTGAAGCTCGGTTACGACTGGGATTCCCTGCGCGGGGATGCGCGCTTCGACGCCATGGTCGCGATGCTCGCCCCCAAGGAGTCGATCAAGTAACCAGAGGTCGCGAGTCGAGAGCCAGACACTTCCTGCTGGTGCACGAACGGAGAAAACCGATGCGACCAGCACCAATTAGCTGCCTGCAAGCGAGAAAGAGATTGGACAGCGCCGTCACCTTCTCGTTTCATGGGGGCCACATGAAAACAAAAACGATGGTATTGACGCTGGCGCTGAGCCTTGCCGCTACGGCAGTGTGTCTCGCCAGTCCCCAGATGGGCACTTGGAAACTCAACGAGGCCAAATCGAAACTCAATCCGGCGGGAGGCAAGATCATTACCGTGGTCTATGCGGCCGCTGGTGACAACGTGAAGGTCATCGTGGACGGGACCGACAAGGACGGCAAGCCCACGCACAACGAATGGATCGGCAAGTTTGACGGGAAAGATTATCCCGTCACCGGCGATCCAACATCGGACATGCGGTCGTACAAGACGGTTGATGCCAACACGCTGGACCTCTCCGTCAAGAAAGCTGGAACCGTGACTGCCACCGGAAAAATTGTCGTCTCGGCTGACGGCAAGAGCCGCACCGTCACCACCAGCGGAACCGATGCGCAGGGAAAGAAAGTCGAAAGCATGTCGTGGTACGACAAGCCGTAACAGGCACGTGATCGCTCGCGAAACCTGAGATTCAAGCTGATGCCCTCCCGCTCAGAAGAGCTCGGGAGGGCATTTGCACGTTAACTCGGCATTGTCGTTAATGGGACGGACGCTTGTTCCCCGCGTCGAAAGTCGAATGATAAAGGACACCCGACGGAGCGGCGGCCGGCGCGCAACCACGTCAGTCGAGTCCAGCGGCCTTCTCCAGCATGGCCTGCGCCTGCTGCCGGCTGCTGAAAGCATCCAGGGTGACCATCGTTTGCGTGCGGGTCACCGGATTGAAGGAAGTGCCGCGCCACGCCGCGAACACCCGGGTCGTCTCCGCTCCTCTCGCGAAAGAGATCACCAACCCGAGCCTTACCGGCACGCCCGTACCCGCGCGATAGGGCACATCTCCAAATTCCAAAGCCTCCGCGCTGGCGCTCCCGACAAACGCGCCCTGACTCCCCAATTGATCGATCAGCCGCGCGCGGAATGCCACCATGTTGTCATTCGGTATCGAAACCTCCGGACGGCCGCTCGGGGTGTCCACGGGCGTGGCGACGCATCCGCCCAGGAAAAGAAGGGCCACCATCGCGGGGAATCGGTTCATTTTTTGAAAGCGGGGTAAAGGAATTGGCGTTGATTCGGGCGACGAAGGGCGACCGGATTTGCAATGTACGAAGAAACAGCCCACTGGCGATGGCTGCATCGCCATAGGTGGAGGGTCGAAGGTCGAAAACCAGACGACCCGCGAAGAAGAAAGTAGCCATCGTTGCGCAGCTAATTCTGGCTGATTGCGGTCAAGCGTTCAACGCGATGACGTTCAATCCGACCCGCGGGCACGCTGGGTGCTTAAGTGAAGAGACCATTCGCGGCTGGCAAATGCGCGCCGCCGTTCGACATCGTCCCGCAAGATTAAAACATGCTGAATTCCGGCCAGTCCGAACGGCCACCAGCCCCGCGACGAGAATTCTGGTGTTTCATCAGCTACCGCCACGCGGACAATCGGGAGCCGGGGCGCCAGTGGGCGACGTGGCTGCACCAACAGATCGAGACGTACGAGGTGCCCGCGGATCTCGTGGGCAGCGTGAACGACCGCGGCGACACGATTCCGGAGCGCATCTTCCCGGTCTTTCGCGACGAAGAGGAACTGCCCGTCGATGCGGACTTGGGCAACGCCATCACGAATGCGCTGGAGGCGAGTAAGTTTCTTGTCGTCGTCTGTTCGCCGCGGGCGGTGGAATCCAGCTATGTCGCGAGCGAGATCCGGTACTTCAAGAAACTTGGCCGCGAGGATCGGGTGCTCGCCGTGATGGTGGATGGCGAGCCCAACGCAAGTGACGATCCAGGCAAGCAAAGGGAGGGCTTTACTCCAGGGCGGGAATGTTTCCCCGAGCCGATGCGCCGTCGCGTCGACGCGGAGGGTCGATTGCTCGACGAGTTGTGCGAGCCGGTCGCGGCGGACTTTCGGATTGGTTCGTCGGAAGGCTGGACTTCGCCCGAGGCCTACCGACAGCATTTGCGACAAGCGGGCAAACTGACGCGACGCGAGGTGGAAGTGGAAGTCGATGCGTACGGCAAACGCAGCGACTTGATGAAGCTGAAGATTATCGCGGGCGTGCTGGGTGTCTCGCTTGGGCGGCTGACCGCGCGCGACCAGGCGTACCAACTTCGGCGGGCGCGCCAGCGCGCGCGCATCTTCGCGGGCGTTGGCGTGGTGTTCGGCATGCTGGCGCTGCTGGCGGTGGTGAGCGGGATCTTCGCGTGGCGCCAGAAAGGGGAAGCGGAGCGGCAAAAGATTGCCGCCGAGGGCCAGAAGCGCGAAGCGGTCGCGGCGCGGGACGCAGCGGAGGGCTTGGTGCAATTCATGACGTACGATTTGAAAGAGAAGCTTCAGCCCATTGGACGACTGGAGTTGCTCGACGAGGTCAACCGAAGGACGCGCGATTACTACGCGAGCTTTCCACCGGCGGCGGGCGACACGGCGGCGGAGGGGCGCCGGGCGGCGGGACTGTCATCGCAGGGAGAGATTCTGAGCGCCCAAGGGGACCAGGGCGGGGCGCTGCAGGCGCATGAACAGGCAAAGGCGATTCGCCAAAAACTGGCGGGGCAGGATCCACTCCATGCCGGCTGGCAATTGGATTTGGCGGGGAGCTACAATAATATTGGAGACGCGCGGCAAGCCCAGGGCCAGTTGGGTGAGGCGCTCAAGGCGTATGAACAGGCCTTGGAGATCGGCCAAAAGGTGGTGGCCCACGACCCGAGCAATACCCGATCGCAACGGGAATTGTCCTTGAGGTACATTAGCATCGGAGATGTGCAGCTAGCCCAGGGCGACCTGGATGGCGCGCTCAAGGCGTACGAACAAGCCTTGGAGATCACCCAAAAATTGGTCGGGCAGGATGCGAGCAATACCCAATGGCAGCGGGATTTGTCCTTGCGCTACGAAAGGGTGGGAATCGTGCGGATGTCAAAGGGCGACCTGGGCGGCGCGGTCAAGGCGTTTGAACAGGAGCTGGTGATTCGCCAAGGGCTGGCGACGCTCGATCCACGAAACGCCAGCTACCAGGAGGAGTTGGCCGTGACCTACAATATGGTCGGAGACGCGCGGCAATCTCAGGGCGACTCCGGCGCCGCGCTCGAAGCGTTTGAAGAATCGGTGGCGATTGAAAAAGGGTTGGTGGCGCAGGATCCGCGCAATACCGACTGGCAGAGAAGCCTGTCCGTGAGTCTCGAAAGGGCTGGAGGCGTTCGCGTGGCGCAGGGCGATCTGGGCGGCGGGCTTCAGGTGCACGAACAGGCCATGGTAATTCGCCAAAAATTGGCGGCGCAGGATCCACGCAACGCCGGCTGGCAGGTGGATTTGGCCCTGAGCTACCAAAAGATCGGAGACCTGCGGAAATCCATGGGCGACTTGGACGGCGCGCTCAAGGTCTGCGAACAAGTGTTGGAGATTATGCAGAAGTTGGTGGAACAGGATCCGCGCAACAGTAGATGGCAGCGGGATTTGTCATTGGCCTATAACAATGCCGGAGATGTGCGAATGGCCCAGGAGGAGTTTGGCGGCGCGCTCAAGGCGTCTGAGCAGGCCCTGGCGATCATGCAAAAGATGGTGGAACAAGATCCGCGCAATGCCGTCTGGCAGCGGGATGTGTCGGCGAGCTACGACCGGATTGGCAACGTGCGGAAGGCCCAGGGCGATTTCGGCGGCGCGCTCATGGCGTATGAACAATCCCTGGAGATTAGCAGGAAGCTGGCGGAGCAGGAACCGCGCAATGCCGACTGGCAACTGGAATGGGCGGGGGCCTACAGCAACATCGGAGGCGCGCGGCAGGCGCAGGGCGACCTGGATGGCGCGCTTGAGGCGTACGATCAAGCCTTGGAGATCGGCCAAAAGGTGGTGGCCCAAGATCCGAGCAATGCGTATTGGCAATCGGACTTGGCGGAAATGTGCGAAGGCCTCGGGACGGCCCGGAAAGCCAAGGGCGACGCGGGCGGCGCGCTCAAGGCGTACGAGCAGGCCTTCGAAATCCGACAACGACTGGCGGCCCGCGATCCGCGCAACGCGGTGGCGCGCGACAATCTGGAAAAGATCACGCAGAGGATTCAATCGCTCAAGGCCCCGGGCCGATAGCTTGAGGCCGGACTCGGAACGATCGGGTTAGAAATCGGTTTCTTAGCTTATCATTTTACCCATTTCCGCCTTGGTCCAAGGGGCGGATCGATCGCAGCATTGACTATTTCGCAGCCGGGAGCGGCTCCGTTTCATGGACACGTCCGTAATCCACCTCCAGGCTGCCGTCGCTGCGTTCCGAGTAGATTTTCACGAAACGATGGCCGAAGTGCACGACGCGCCACTGTAATCGGCGTGGCTCTGCACCGGCGCGGGAATCACGGTATCGACGCAGACGATCGACTCCATGAAACGGGCGTCGCCTTCTTCCAAGGCCCCCGGCGTGACGCCGTTGAGAGGGTTTTGTTCGTCGATAGCGCGCCGGATCGTTAACGCGGTGGGGCCGCAGAATCAATCGTCGAGAATGAACTTCTCCACCGCGCGCGCGAAACCCTCGTCGTCGAGACCGCCGGGCGACACATGCGTGGCCCCGCGCTTCACCTCGTCGGTGGACTGACCCATCGAAATCGAAATGCCGCTTTCGCGAAACATGAGCATGTCGTTCGGCTGGTCGCCAATGGTCGCGATTTCCGCGACCGGGATGCCCTGCAGGCGGGAGAGCGACTTGACCACGCTGCCCTTGTTCGCCAATGGGTGCGTGACATCGAGATAGTATGGCTGCGAACGGGCCGCCGAAACAGCCGCCGGCCTCGAGGCTGAATCATGATCACGAGCCGGATTAGATTGCTTGGTGCCGCAGACCCCGCCGAACTCTTGTTGCACCAGCCTTTCCACCCGGGCGACCAATTCCAAATCGTCGCTCACACCCGTCACCTTCAAGACGCCGGCCTCCAACGGTACGCTAAAATCACCGACGATCGTCGGCGCAAACTGAACCGTGTGCTCCTCTTTCTCCCGATGCGGCGCTGCGGGGTCGCGCAAATACCAATCGAGTCCGGCGTAAACCCAGACGTCGAGTCCCTCGCCCGCGAGGCGGTCGATGATGCTTTGCGTCACGTCGCGATCAAGCGTGTGCCGCTCGATGACCTTGGAAAAATCGTCGTGTTGAATCAACAGGCCACCATTGAAGGCGGCCACCGGAAGGGTCACGTCCACCGCGGCCGTGATCATGCTCAGCCCGCGCGGTGGTCGTCCGCTCGTGACCGAGAATCCAATGCCACGCTCGCGCAGCCTGATGATGGCCGCGGCGGCGCGTGGCGTCACGCGCTTCTGGCTGTCGACCAGCGTGCCGTCGACGTCGGCGAGCAAAATGGAAATCTTGGGCGGGGTCATCAGACGGTCAGCCTATCTTGCGTCATGGGCGCAATCCGGTATCGCTATGCCCATGAAGCACACGCCTTCACATGTCGCAGGGGGGAGCAAAATGCAGGAGGTCGTTCGATATTATACGGAGGCGGGACAGGATTATGAAGCTTGGAGCCGCGACTTCAATATGCATTTCGGCTACTATCGGGCCGGAGCGAATCCGTTCGTACTGGAGCGCATGCTCGAGGAGATGTCCTGGCAGGTCCTTCGTCGTTTGGGGCTGGAATCCGACAGCGACGGACGCATCCTCGATCTGGGCTGCGGTTTGGGCGCGACCATTCGACTGGCAGCCCGCGAATACAGCAAACTGCAAATCGACGGAAGTACGCTGGTGCCCTGGCAAATCGCGCAGGCTGAGCAGCTCACGGCCAAGGATCTCCTGCGCGATCGTGTTCATTTTTATCAAGTAGATTATACGGCCAGCCCATTTCCCCATGACACCTATGATGGCGTCTATGCCCTCGAAAGCGCGTGTCACGACGCGGGCTTTGCGAAGGAGAGTTTTGTGCGCGAGGCCGCGCGCATCCTCAAGACCGGACAGCGTCTCGTGCTCGCGGATGGATTTATCAAGGGCACGCAATCCATGAATCCGTTTCTATCCTGGTGCTACCGCCGGGTGTGCCAGAACTGGGCCTTGGAGACATTTGCTGAAATCGAGCGATTCATCGCCTGCCTGAAGTGCAACGGCTTTGAGGACATCGAAGTTGAGGATGTGTCTCTGCGGATTGCGCCGTCGGTCATGCACATCCCTTGGGTCACGCTCCGCTTCCTGATACGGCAACTGTTCGAGACGCGCCTTCGCCTGAACCGGGTCCGCTGGGGTCACATCCTCGCGTGCGTGTTGTCGCCGATTGTCGGCCTGGCGCGCTCCCGCTTTGGTTACTACATCATGACGGCCCGGAAGGGACGAGAAAGCGGAGATCCCGTCAACGGACTTGGGGACACTCCGACCCGGTAGGTTCTGCGTTCCTCATAGAATACTTGGCAAAAACGAAGAGTTTGCGGATGATTCCGAGGTCCCCGACTCGTCGACCCCGCTTTTCCAATCAGCAAGTTCTCAGCCGAGTTCAACTGGAGGAATCACTCATGGAATCAAACCTGCGATCTGCTCCCCTCTCGAAGCCCCTGCTTTGGGTCGGCTGGATCCTGAGCGTCCTACCGGTGCTGATGGTCGTTGTAAGCGCCGTCATGAAATTCGTGAAGACGCCGGAGCTGATCGAGGGCTTCGCCCACCTCGGCCTTGACCTGCGCCTTGCCGTTGGACTAGGTGTCCTCGAACTCGCCTGCACCATCCTCTACCTGATTCCACGGACCGCGGTGCTCGGCGCGATTCTGTTGACCGGCTATCTCGGCGGCGCCATCGCCACCCATTTGCGCGTCGGTGATCCGTTCTTCCCTCCCATTCTTCCTGGCGTGCTGCTCTGGGGCGGCCTTTACGTGCGCGACACCCGGCTGCGGGCCCTTTTGCCGCTGCGACGCTAGGGCTCATTTCAGATTTCAGTTTGCGGAATCGAGATGCCCCCAACCAGCAAGGTCAATCATGTCGAATATCGAAGCACGCCTGAATTCTCTTGGATTGATCCTGCCTCCGCCAGTGCAGCCTCCGCCCGGAGTAATTCTTCCATTCGAATTTGTTCGGGTCGTTGGCCGACGCGCCCTGATCTCCGGCCACGCGCCGCAAAATTCGGACGGCTCGATTGCGGAGCCGTTGGGGAAAGTGGGACGCGAGCTTACCATGGAGCAAGGCTACAGCGCGGCCCGGCTCACCGCGTTGTCAATTCTCGGCAGTCTCCAGCGGACCTTGGGTGACCTCGACCGGATCGCCGCCTGGACCCGCGTCTTCGGGATGGTGAATTCGGCCCCCGGCTTCGACCGGCAACCCAATGTCATCAACGGTTTCTCCGATCTCATCCATGAAATCTTTGGCCCGGAGATCGGCGCTCACAGTCGAAGCGCCGTCGGCATGGCGGAGCTGCCGTTTCGGATTCCGGTCGAGATCGAAGGTGAGGTTGAACTTCGCTCGTAGGTGACGGGCGAGTCGACGGTCGACCGCCAGCAGCAAAAAATCAGCGCCGCGCGGCGGAGAGTCGGGCGGCGGGGCGCGCCCGCCCTTTCAGCCCCCCGGAATCGGAGGCGGTTGAAGCGGGGCGACCGGCGGCTGCGCGGGAGTTCCGATGAGTGGCGGCTCGGCTGGAATGCCCGGCGGTTGCACGGGCGACGAAATAGGTGGCGGCGCGAACGTGCTTTCCGATGACTTACGAGGGGCGGTCTGGGTCGGTTTCGATTTCGCGGATTTTCCGTCGACGCCCAGCGCCGAGAGCGCCGGTGAATCCAGCGTGCCGGTCGCCGGCATTCCGTTCGCCTGCTGAAACGCGGCGAAGGCCTTCTGGCTCGACGGACCGAAGTCGCCGTCGACGGGACCCGCATAAAAACCGCGGCTTTTCAGCGCCGACTGAACATTCGTGATGAACGACCCGCGCGACACGCGCGAGCTGGTACGGGAGCGGACCGGGCGGAGGAGAAACGGCTGCTGATAGCCGGCGTACGGCGCCGCCGCCGCGTAGTAGTTCGAGTCATAGGCCAGCGGCCAAGCGGCTCCATACGCGTAGGATGCGGAATACGGATAGCCATAGTTACCCCCGTACGGGTAGAAGCCGCCATACCAACCGCAATCGCCATAGTACGGAAACCGATAACCGTAACGGCCGCCGTAATATCCGTAAGGGCCACGGCCGTAGTAGCCACCGCGATAACGGCCGTACGCGCCTCGGTAGGAACCGCGGGCACCGGCCACGCGCGTGTAATTAAGTGGGACGACCGATCCAAATTTGTCACCTCGATGTCCGGCGGCGGGAGCCGCATCGGCCGGAGCCGGGATGAACAGCACAAACGCCAACAAGCCAATCGTAAATATCTTCATGGGATGGGAAAAATCTTTGACAACAATTCGACAGCCGCTGTTCAAAAACCCGGCTCGATCCCCGGATGACACGCCAGACCAATTCTCCGCTGATTCGACTTCGGTTTCCTTGCGGGAGTTTTGGACGCAGCCCTGCTGGAGTTCGAACGCTGAATCTTGCCGCGCCGGAATTTGCTGACCTGCTGCGGGGACACCGGGATATCTTGATTGGATTTCCGGTGCATACGTCCAGACGTATTCCTTCATGTAGTCGGCCGCCGACACTTTCGCCACGTCGTCCCAGTAACGGTCGCGCTTTGATTTCCCGTCCGATCCCAATTCCTGAGAGACCCTTGCAGCGGCCGTGCAGCCATCCACCTCTTTCGGAAACGTGTCCACCAACTGGCCGCGGCCGTTTTTCGGATATTCTGACTCGTGCTTTAATCCGTAATTCTGCCGCGCCAGCAAATATGCCAGCCAGATGGCTGGGGACGGAGAATTCGGATCGAATCGCACGGCAAACCCCGGCTTCTTTGACTTCGCGGGCGACCCGCCACCAGACAATGACCAAACCACGGTACCCCGCGCCTGGAACAGGGCGATCAGGCGGAATTTCACCGGCCGATTCTGAGAGACAGTTGAAAACCGGCAATGAGTTCTGCGATGGAGCAGGCTTCGCGGCCGTGCCATGCTGCAGCCATTGCAATCCCTCTGCCGATGAAATACCTCTCGCGAACCAAATCCTTCCGGCTGACACCGATTGCCGAAACAGGCGACAGATTTTGCGACTTCGCACCGTACGTCGCTTCAATCAACAATCATGGCGTCGTGGCGTTTCAGGGGGCGCTTCACGGCGGTGGCACGGGACTCTTCACGGGCACGGGCGAGATGATTTCCACCGTCGCCGACATGACCACGGGTCGCTTTGTCAACTTCTACAGCCATCCGGACGTCAGCGACGATGGTTCAATCAGTTTCTATGCTGAACTGAAATCGGGAGGCCGAGGGATTTATCTGATCCGCGACAATCAACTCCTCCGCGTGGCCGAGACCAACGACACGCTAAAAGACGTCGGCCCCCTGGGTCCCACGATGAACGATGCCGGGACGGTTGCTTTCCGGGGTGACCTGAAATCGGGACGAAGCGGCATATTCACCAGAGGGCACGGACCGCTCAAGGTGGTTGCCGATACAAGCGATGTTTTCCGCGGCTTCCAAGGGCTCCCCGTCATCAACCGAGCCGGGATCGTGGTATTCCGCGCCGATCAGAAGGAGGGCGGTTACGGTATCTTTGCCGCGCAGGGTGGTTCGCTCACCGCCATCGTCGACACGCGGCACGTTTTTGCTGACCTCGGGTTGTTTCCCAGCCTGAACGACGAGGGAACCGTCGCTTTTTCCGCCACGGTCAAGACGGGCGGGGCCGGCATTTTTTTAGTGACGGACGGACGGTACGCGACGGTCGCCGATAACGATGGCGCATTTGAAAGCTTCCGCGGGGCGCTGATCAACAATGCCGGGACCGTCGTCTTTCTTGCCACGCCGAAAGGAGGCGCACTTGGCGTCTATTCCGGATCGGACCCGGTCGCGGACAAGATCATCTCCATCGGCGATCCGATGGTTGGTTCCACGGTGGCAGACTTCGCTCTAAATCCCGTCTCAATAAACGATTGTAACCAACTCGCGATCCGCGTTGCGCTGGCGAGCGGCCGGCAACTCATCATCCGCGCCGATCCCGTCGAACCATGACTTACGACCCGGGAAGGCGCACGTTCAGCTTGTAGTAGGCGAACAAAACGAGAAGCGCTCCAAGAATGGAAAAGATGAGTCCGGCCGGATGAAAGGGAGCGCCTGGCTTGGGCCGGGAAAAGAGATGGACAATGCAGCCGCCGACCACGGAACCAACGATCCCAAGCACGATCGTCCACACCAGCGTGAGGTGAATGTGCATGAGTGACTTGGCGATAAAACCGGCCACCAAGCCGACGAGGATGTACCAGATAAGATGAAGCATAGGGAATCGGGGTTGTGCGGCTGCGTCGCGGTTTGTTTAAGGGATGGAAAGATTGACGTTTCTCGGTCGACTTGTCCAATCCAGAAGAATTCATTCGAGGCGGAAAACTGGATTACCCAGCTCTGGTTCGCGGTTCCCCGAAAGCAAAAAGAATCGACAGCCCCGCCACGACTTGCCCAACGCCTAGAGCCGGTGGATGACTTCGAGGATATAGCCCTTGAGGTGGTTCACGTAGATCTTGATCAGCGGGAGCAATTCGATGTCGTTCGACGGAACGAGGGCGAGAATATTGTCGCTTTGTCGCCGGTAAGAAGGTTGCGGGCCGCGCGTGATGTCGTTCCAATTCCCGGTCATCGTGCGATGGTCCATACTGGGGATACGAGTGTCACCCATCCGGTGGACGGAATAATTTTTCCGCCCGGCTGCGGAGCATAAATATCTACCCGCTCATCTGCATCCCGGGCTTGATCGGCGGGATGGCGGTCGGCAGCGTCACCGGGAGGGGAGCGTTGGGCTTCCGCCCGCACGCCGCGTAGAACGCCGCCAACAGATCGATGGCGGGGAGGTCGAAAATGCCATCATGCCCGTGCACAATCTTGTCCGGCACCCGCACCACCCAGTAGCCCGAAAGACGCTCCCCGATGATGTGAGGTAAAATCCCGGCGGGATAGCGGGGGAGCGACGCGTCCCGCTCCGTGTGCGTCTCGGCCATCCGCAAATCCCATTCGAGCCATTGGTCGCGTGGCGGGTACTCGGCGTTCGTCCCAGGCGGACGCGTGTAAAAAGATCGGCTGAAGCCAGCCGCACTCTGAGAATCCCACCGGACATTCTCGAGATTCCATGAAAACGGATTGTCCGCGGGTTTTTCCCCGGCATTGGTCGATGGCGACTGCGTCGGCGCAACATACCGGTCGATCATGAACGGGTTGTGACCCGCGGTCGTCCGCAGGTAAATTTCCTGGCTTTCATTTGGCCGGGGCGACACGGATTCGTCAGTCTTGACGCGATAATTCCGTCCCGGCGGTTTGCCCAGGCGTTCAAGTCCCATGGCGATCGGGAAAACCGAACCCGTCGCCCAGTCCGTCTCCGACGTGATGGCGACGATGGCCGGCGGGTTGTCTCCCCAGCGCGAAAGCGCCAGTTTCAATTGCCGCGAATAAACGGATTCCGACGCACTATTCAGCAGGATCACGAGCCGCACGGGCCACTCAGCATTCCAAGTCAACTTGCGCTGCTTCGTCGAATCCGACGCCTCGTGCGAACCTTGCGACTCGATCGACTTGATTGCCGCCTGCCCGATGATCGCCTGCGCGACCGTTCGCTCCAGCACGCGCGCGCCCAGCGAGTGTCCGATGAGAACCGATTGTCCATTCGCCGCTCTCGCGGCGTTCGCCAGGGAAAGAACCGTCGAAGTCAGCGGAACACCCGCCACCTGTGCGGCCACTCGTTTTCGATCCCAAATGGAGAATTCCTTCACGACCTCCGTCGTCGCACTCAGCCGCCGCCAGCCAATGTAGACCCCGCAAACTCTCTGGCCAAATTTCTTCTCTCGTTGGCCGATTTGTTCGAGCAACGCGGTGAAACCACGCACATTTGTATCGTTCTCGGATGCGTTGTGCTTCCAGCCGTGGATAAAAAGGATCATCAAGGGAACCCGACCATCCCCTTTGCTGATCATTCGGTGCGCATCATGCACCTGGTCCGCGTTCCAGTAGTCGCCGAACTCATCGAATTCGATGAACGCGAGCTGGTAGTGGCGGTCCTCGCCCGGTCGGGGCAGAGCCCGACTCGGCTGGGCCAACTGGTTGTACGGCGGAGTCGTCGAGGCACGGTACGGCTGCAAGTTCGTGCAGCCCGCGAACAGTCCGGTCGCAACCACGACGGGCGCTAGGCTCCACAGGGTCGGCCGGGGATGCCGTTCCGGGCTGAGGCTAAGCGACATGAAGGTTGGAACTAGCCCGTGGCGGAGGCACCACGG
Source organism: Verrucomicrobiota bacterium (assembly GCA_025353105.1). Taxonomy (GTDB): domain Bacteria; phylum Verrucomicrobiota; class Verrucomicrobiia; order Chthoniobacterales; family SZAS-18; genus SZAS-18. The sequence goes on along the minus strand of JANXRG010000099.1, from coordinate 32,082 downwards.
CGCGTGCTCTTACCTGTAAAACGCTATTCCTGCCGAAACCTTACAGTCAACCGAGGAAATCGGATGCGGTGTTCCGCCAAGATCGTCGAGGATGTGACGCGTCTATTTCGGATCGATCGCTTTACCGGATCTTTACTCCGTCGCCGCGAACTGATAACTTCAGGGATAAAGACTACCCTGCTGACTATCGCTTACGGCTTTTTCGCGGCCGCCTCGCTCGGCGCGGCCGACCTCCCGGGGAGCGCGGATTTTCCGGGGATCATGCGCTACAAGGGCTCCCAGATCATTCGATACGAGAATATCAACTTCGAACGATACCTGGTGCCCCTCGGTCCGCTCCAACCAATCGACGGCAAATACAAGTTCGAAAAATCGGAGCCGTTCGAGGGCCGGATCGTGCGGATTTCGTATCGCGTCCCAGGCGGCCCGTCGCGAAGCAGCCTCGAGGTATTTCGCAATTATGTCGAAGCTCTCCAATCGGCCGGCTGGGAAGTGCGCTGGAAAGCGTCGGGCAAGGAGGAAACGGGCGAGGACTTTTCGACCGTGTACGAAAACCTCAGCGGTAACAACCAGCTGTTTTCTTACAGCGGCGGAAAGGGCAACGCGCTCGTAGCGCGGCAGCCCCAGACGAAAATCACGGCCGTGCTATTTGTTACCTCATTCGAGATGGGCGCACTTGGCAACGATGTGGAGGTCAATGCCGGCGACGTCATCGTGCAACTCGATGTGCTCGAGCCCCGGGCGATGGAGCAACAGATGGTCACACTCCAATCGTCGGAGATGGTCCAGAGCCTAAGCAGCACGGGGCGCGTGGCGATCTACGGAATCCAGTTCGACTCCAACAAGGTGGAGATCAAGCCGGAATCGGACCCCACGCTCGAGCAGATTGCAAAACTGCTGGGCGAGAAACCGGGCCTTAAAATCTTGGTGGCCGGCCACACGGATAACGTCGGCACGTTTGATTTCAACCGCGATCTTTCGCAGCGCCGCGCCGCGTCGGTGGTGGCCGCGCTCACCGGCAAGTACCACGTGGGCGCCGATCGCCTCCTGCCGTTTGGGGTCAGTTCTGCCGCCCCGGTTGCCAGCAACGAAAGCGAACCGGGCCGGGCCAAGAATCGGCGCGTTGAACTCGTGGAGAATAAATGAGTGACACGGAGGGCGGGCTCCGGTCCCCGCGACCCTAGACGCGGACCTTCCCCTGCCCGTCGAGCTCGCTGGCGCGGGCCGGAAGCTTTCCGCTCTTCTCTTCCTCGAGCAACTCCTCCACGCCCGGCACCCGAATTCCGGGTGAATGTTTGCGCAACGCTTCGTACGCGTTGAACACCTGCTTCCAGCCGGCCAGGGAGTCATTCGCGTTTACCTTGCGTTCCAGCTGCGACTTCACGTTGCCAGCGACGTATGCTGCCGTGAGGACCGCTCGCGCCTGCTCGGGCACCCGTTTATCCAGGATCCACGGCATGGCGCGCTCGGAGACTTCGACCAGCACCGTGTCGCTCTTTTCCGCGAATTCCACGATCACCGCGCGGGCCGCGATGCCGCGTTCGCTGATCGGATCGCGCTCGAGGATGCCGATAAGCTGAAGGATCGTGTCCGGCGAATACTTCGCCACGTTCTGCGCCCGGGTCGACAGAACTGCCAGTGAACAGGCTAGAATGAGAAGGGCGCGGCGCATCATCGCGGAACGAACCGCCACCTCATGCGTCGTGTCAACCAGGTCCCCCCGCCCGACTAGAGAAAATCGTCCAGAACGCCCGCGAGCCGATCGATTTCTTCGAGGGTGTTATAATGCACGAGGCTCACGCGCGCGACGCCATCGTCGGGGTCGATGCCCAGCGCGCAGAGGAGGCGGACCGAGTAGAAGTTGCCGTGCTTTATCCCAAGCTCCTGGCGGTTCACGGCGTGAGCAATTTCGGCCGAGCTCTTTGTGGCGTGGCGAAAGCTAAGCGTGCCGACGGCATCCGGGCTGAGAGTTTTCGGGCCGATGATTCGAATTCCCCGTTTGCCCGCCAGATAGGTGTACATGCGTTCGTGCGGGGCGTGTTCAAGGTCGGCCATCGTCGCAAAGGCGCGCTGCACCGTGGCATTACCCGCGTACGATTCGCCCGCGAGGAACGCGAGGTACGTCCGCAAGCCAAGGAGACCGGCGCAACCCTCGTAGGGAATGCTGCCCAGTTCCCACTTCGACGGGAACGAGTCCTGCGCGATAAATACGTGGTTCGGTCCCGTCAACGGCGCCCACGCTTCGTGCCGTCCATACATCGCCCCCAGGTGCGGACCGTAAACCTTGTAGGTGCTGTAGAAATAGAAATCGCAGCCAAGGGCCTGCACGTCGATTGCCCGATGCGGCGCAAAGGCCACCCCATCGCAAACGGCGATTGCTCCCGCCGCGCGCACCACTTCGGAGATCGCGCGCACGTCGGCGATGATGCCGGTGAGATTTGAAACGTGCGGGAACGCCACCACCCGAGTCCGCGCACCCAGGAGCCGTTCCAATGCGCCCAACTCACAGATCATCGATTTCGAATCGACGGGCCACGGGATAACCTTAATGCCGAATCGTTCCAGCCGATACCAAGGCGTGGCGTTGCCCTCGTGATTGCTGTCCGCCACGATGATTTCGTCACCGGGCCGCAGCGTTTCACCGAAGGCGTTCGCGAGAAGGTGCACGAGCGCTGTACTCGACGCGCCGAGAATGACGCCACCGGTTGAGCCCGCGTTCAGGAACTCAGCGACAAACGCGTGCGTTTCATCGAGCAAGCACTTCGTCGCGACGGAAGCCGGGTAGCTTCCGCCGGTCTGCACATAGGAGGTTCGGCAGTAGTCCGCCATTGCGTCGATGACCACGTCCGGAATCTGCGAACCACCGGCGTTGTCCAGATATCCAAACCCCGACGCAAGTGAGGGAAAGCACGTGCGCACCTGAGCGCGATCGACGGGGAGCGAAGTCATGCGTCGAATTAAGCGTCAAAGCGTCGTGCGTCGAACGCCGAAAGTTTGGAATCACGAATTTTACCCGGGTGACCCCGAACAAAGATCGGGGCCTGACGGTCGATGAACCACCGATTTACGTAGATCAACGCAGATTTTCCCCAAAAACCCATAAACCCTAGGCTGCCCGAATCTCCCTGATCGTCCGCGCTAAATCCAACAAGGCCGGTGACGCGGACTCCTCACCAAAGGTGACCCGATGGGCGCGACCGTGCGAGTCGTGAATTTCCAGGTCATATTGAAAACGATCGGGGCCGGGCTGGCTCACCATGAGCGTCGGCGGCAGCGCGAAAAAATCGGCGACGTGCACCAGTCCTTCAACGTGTTGCTGTTGTTTGCGCGCCAGCGACGTAGTGTCCACGACAACCGGCGGCAGCGCCGAGCCCAGGAATCCGCCGCTGCGCGTCAACGTGAGTCGCATCGGTTCAAAGTACCCCAACTTCCTTCCACGCCGATTTCACGGCCGCAGATTCCGCGCTCCGCGCCCCGAATAGTTTTCCGGCCGATGCCACCGTCGCATTCGCCGCATCCTTGAAACTGGCCCTGGGGCGGAGTTGGTTGCAGAGCGTGTCGTACCAGATTTTTCCGGCGTGATTCCACGCGTTGCCGCCGAGCGCGGTGGCCACCAAATAAAACGCGTGATTCGGGATCCCGGAGTTGATGTGCACGCCGCCGTTGTCGTCCGAGCCCTTGTAGAAATCCTTCATGTGCGCGGGCTGCGGATCCTTGCCCAGATTTGGATCATCATAGGCGGTGCCCGGCGCAGCCATGGAACGCAATGCCTTGCCCTTCACGCCGCGCGCGAGCAGTTGCGCGCCGATCAACCAATCGGCCTTGGCCGCAGTCTGCTTGAGTTTCCATTGTTTGACGAGGGAACCAAAGACATCGGAAAACGATTCGTTGAGCGCGCCCGGCTGGCCCTGGTATTCGAGGCCGGCCTCGTACTGCGTCACGCCGTGCGTCAATTCGTGGCCCACGACTTCGAGGCAGCGCGTGAACCTTTGGAAAATGACGCCGTCGCCGTCGCCATAGACCATCTGCAGGCCGTTCCAAAATGCGTTGTCGTATTTCGTGGAGTAGTGCACCGACGAGTCGAGGCGGAGGCCGCGATCGTCGATGGAATTGCGGCCGAAGACCGCGCGATAAAAATCGTAGGTCGCGCCGGAGTAATCGTAGGCCTCGTTCGCGCCCGGATCGTTGCCCTTTGGATCGCCTTCGCCGCGCACCAGCTGTCCCGGCAAAACCGTCCCGTGCGCCGCGTCGTAAATGGTCCGCCGCTTGGTTCCGGTCGGCGTGGCCAGGGCCACCGCGCCAAGATTGGCGAGCATCGCCCGCTGACCGCGCAAATGCTCGGATTGCTCGAGCGAGCGAAGCGCGAGTGAGCGCAGGCGCGCCGGGCCGTGCTGGGCCAGATGCCGAAGCATGTACGACGGGATCACCGTGCAGAACGGACACCCGATGCTTCGCCCCTGCGACTGACGGATCTCTTTTCCCTTCATATTTTATTCCCGTTCGAGACTATGGGGTTCGATGGCCCTTTCGAAGATTTAAATCGACGCCCGCGGCGATGGGCGCGGCTCCGGCGTCGGGTTTGCCGCTTTTCTAGGTCGGTGTCGGATCGAAGGTCGGGAAGCGGCGGGCTAAATTTCTTCGTAGCGAGGGATGGTCAGCGCGGGCCGAATCGGCCAGGATGCGGCGTTTCCCCGCCATGCCCACCCGAGCCAAACCTTCCGAAGCCGATTTACTGCGCCCGCTTGCGCGCGAATTCCCGTCCCTCGATGCCGCCGTCGCCGAAATGGCGCGCTGCGCCGCTGAGATGAGCCTGCCCAAGGGCGCCATCCACGTCATCAGCGACATCCACGGCGAGGACAAAAAGCTGCGCCACGTCATCAACAACGCCTCCGGGACGCTGCGTCCGCTCGTCGAGCGCATGTTCCAGGCGAAACTCCCGCCCGACGAGTTCCAGGCGCTGCTCACGCTCCTTTTTTACCCGGCCGAGGTGATCGAGCATCTCGAGTCCGAGCTGGCCGACAGCGACGCCCGCATGGCGTACGCCCGCCGGATGCTGACGCCGCTCTTCGAGATCGTGCGCGTGCTCGCGGCGCGGCGCAGTCTCAAGCGAACGTCGGAAGTCTTTCCCGCGGACTATCGCGAGCTGTTTTCCGAGATTCTCCACGCGCCTTCCACCGAACGCGGCGGCGAATTTGTCGAGACCATCGTGGCGACGCTCGCGCAGCGAAGGCGCGCGCTGCATTTCGTGCACTTGACGTGCCGTGTCATCCGCAACCTCGCCGTCGATGAACTCGTCATCGCGGGCGATTGCTGGGACCGCGGGCCGCGCGGCGATCGCGTCGTTGAGTATCTCATGCAGCAGCCGGACGTCGCGTTCGTGTGGGGCAATCACGACATGGCTTGGCTGGGCGCGTGTCTTGGCCACGAGCCACTGATTTGCCATGTGCTGCGGGTGTCGCTGCGGTACCGCCGGCTGACGCAGCTCGAGGAAGGCTACGGTATCCCCGTCCAGCCCCTCGAGGTGCTGGCGCGCGCGGTGTACGGAAGCGATCCCGCCTCCTGCTTCCACGGCAAGGGTACGGGCATGCGCGAGACCGAGACGATTTCACGGATGCAAAAGGCGGCCGCCGTAATGCAGTTCAAGCTCGAGGGCCAAATGCTGGAGCGCCATCCCGAATGGCAGATGGAATCGCGTCGTGTGCTGCACCGGATCGACCACGCGGCCGGCACGGTCGAGCTCGACGGCATCCTTTACCCGCTGCAGGACACGCACTTTCCGACGATCGATCCCGCCTCGCCTTATGAACTTTCCCCCGAGGAGCACGCGTGCCTCGCGCGCATTCGAAAGTCATTCCTCGCCAGCAAGGCGCTCTGGCGCCAGATGCGCTGGATGGTCTCGCGCGGGCGCATGGTCCTCCGGCGCGAACAATGCCTGATCTTCCATGGCTGCCTGCCGGTCGACGCGAAGGGGGAATTCATCGACATGCCGATCGGCGGAAAGATGCTGCACGGTCGCAAGCTCTTCGCGGAGATCGAGCATACCATTTTTCGGATGATGGACGGCGCGCGCCACGAAGCCGATCTGCTTTGGTACCTTTGGGCGGGCCCCGCTTCGCCGCTCTCCGGCAAGGACAAGATTGCGACCTTTGAGGCCGATCTCGTCGAGGACAAGAAGGCGAAGCACGAGTCGAAAGATGCGTATTTCTCGCTCATTCACGAGCCGTGGTTTTGCGACAAGGTACTGGCAGAATTCGGCGTCGATCCCGCCGAGGGGATGATCGTGAACGGCCACGTGCCCGTGAAAATGGAAAAGGGCGAATCGCCGCTCAAGCGCAGCGGCAAGGCGATCACCATCGACGGCGCATTTTCGGAGGTGTACGGCGATCACGGCTACACCCTGGTGCTCGAGGCCGACCGCACGATTCTGGCCGAGCATTCCCATTTCGATTCGGTGGAGGCCGCCGTGCGGGATGGGGCCGACATCATCCCGAAGATCACGGTGCTCAAGGAATGGAGCGCGCCCAAGCGGGTGGCCGACAGCCAGCGCGGCGATGAACTGCAGGCCCGCATCGGCCAGCTGGAATGCCTGATCGCCGCCTACGAGAATCACGAGGTGTTGCAGCGGGACGAGTAGCTGCGGCGCGCCCTGTGGCGGGCGAAAGGCGATTGCCCGCAGGCCTGTGCCTGATTAGGCTGTGGACCATGAATGCAAGAACTGGCGGGATGGTCCTCTTCGTGGCGGCCGCCCTGCTGCTGGCGCCGCCAGCGCGTGCGCAGGACGCCGACAAGGAAACGGCGGCGGCGCTGAAAAAAGCCACCGAGGCGGCGAAGGCCATGGGCCTGCCGATGCCCGACGTGAAAAAGATGCTCGATGACGACGCCAAGAAGGAGGCCAGGCAGAAAAAGAAGCGCATCGACGCGGCTTTGGCGGCAGGTCCGCTGGCATTCCCAAAGTGGACGCCGCAGATTCCGGAGTTCAAGGCCGATGGCCCGATCGCGATCAAGAAGGTGAATGATGAGGACAGGATTGCCCAAACGGGCACCTCGACGCTCACCCCGGCGCAATTGGCTGACGCTTGGGCGGCCGCACTCTCCTACCAAAAATGGAACCTATCCACCGGCCGGAGCAATAGCACGGGCTACAGCTCGGTCACTCTCACCTACCGGCAGCCGAAGGACTCGCAGGACGAGGTTCGCTTGATCGCAACGCGCGATGACACGGACAAGATTACCACCGTAACGATCGCATCGCCGTTGCCGAAAGTGGCCGACGATGACGATGATGACTAGCCCGAAGGTTCGGTGGCCCGACGACTGGACGCTATCGTTCGCTCGGGAACACGGCTAGAATATCGCGCCCGCTCCATGCCAGCGATCCTGAACCTTTCAGTCTACAAATTCACGCCGCTGGCTCGTTTGCCCGAGCTGCGGGAGAAACTGCTGGCCCAGAGCCTCGCCAGCGGGTTGCGCGGCACCATCCTGCTGAGCCCAGAGGGCATCAATTTCTTTGTCGCGGGCGACCGCGCGCAAACGGACGCGCTCCTGGCCGAGCTCCGCACCGTACCCGGCTTGCAAGATCTCACGCCGAAGGAAAGCGAGAGCGACGAGCAACCTTTTAATCGGATGCTGGTGAAGATTAAGAGGGAGATCATTGCCTTCGGTGTCGCGGAGATTGATCCCGCACAGCGTCCGACCGCCCGGCTTCCGGCGCGCACGTTGAAGCAATGGCTCGATGAAGGGAAACCGATTATGCTGCTCGACACCCGAAATGATTTTGAGATCCGGATGGGAACATTTCGCGGCGCGCGCCCCGCGGGCATTCAACGCTTCCGCGAATTCCCCGAGGCCGCGCGGAAGCTGCCTGAGGAGCTCAAGACGCAGACCATCGTCACGTTTTGCACCGGCGGCATTCGTTGCGAGAAAGCCGGTCCCTTCCTGGAACTGTCGGGATTCAAAAACGTGTTCCAACTGGATGGTGGCATCCTGAAATATTTCGAGGAATGCGGCGGCGCGCATTTTGACGGGGAGTGTTTTGTGTTTGATCGACGCGTGGGCGTCGACCCGGAACTGCGCGAGACCCATTCCGTATTGTGTTTCAATTGCCAGACGCCGCTCAAGGAGGAGGAACAACGCGATTCCCGTTATGTCCCGGATGTTTCCTGCCCGCATTGTTTTGCGTCGGCGGATTCGCGAGCCTCCTGAGAAAGGTGGAACGCGACCTCCGGCTGCGTTGACAGATCCTACATCGCGCCTGCGCCTGCTCTCCCGGATCGGGGAGCGCGGGCGTCCCGCCTGCCCAGGCCGGCGTCTCACCGGGCTGTTGTGTTGGGCGCCGGAACGCCTCAGTCCGGGCTGCCGTCGACTGGATGTGCACACGTCAACCGAATCTCGGCGAGACGCGTGTGCTCCCCAGTCCGCGGAAAGACGCATCTCTTCCCGGGTTCAAAATCAGAACGCGATTTCCGAGAGCGTTCCAAGTTGCTCGCTCGCGGCGAACTGCCAACGCTTGCAACCGCGGGCGCGAATTGCTATTCGCTCATCCTCACGACGCCTCCCATGAAATCCATCCGATCCTGCATTCTTCTCCCGGCGCTCTGCCTCGCCCTCGCCCCGGTCGCGCGCGCCGCCGACGTGCAAGACACGCGTTTGCTCAGTGATCCGGCCCTGAGTGCGGATCGGATCGCTTTTGCGTACGCCAACGATCTTTGGGTCGCGCGCCTCGACGGAACCGGCGTCCAACATCTTACCTCGCATCCCGGCATCGAATCGGGACCGCACTTTTCCCCGGACGGAAAGCTCATCGCTTTCACCGGTCGCTCCGACGGGAACACCGACGTGTACATGGTTCCGACCGAGGGCGGCACACCCAAGCGGTTGACGTGGCACCCGGGCAATGACGTTGCGCTGGGTTTCACACCGGACGGAAAATCGGTTGTCTTTTCCTCCGGCCGCGAGGTCTACACCACGCGTTATCTGCAGCTTTACACCGTGCCAATTGAAGGCGGCGTGCCGACGCGTCTCCCGATCCCGCACGCCACGAAGGCCGCGATTTCGCCAGACGGAAAGACCATCGCCTATCTCCCCGTCGCGGAAGCATCCAACCAGTGGAAGAACTACCGGGGTGGAACCGCCGCCCGATTGTTCCTTTTCGACCCCAAGACAAACGCGATTGAAAAGGTCCCGCAGCCGGCCGGTCGCAGCAACGACACGGACCCCATCTGGCTCGGCGGTCGCCTCTATTTCCGATCGGATCGAGACGGTGAGTTCAATCTCTACTCCTACGACCCGGCGACCAGGGAAGTCGCGCGGCTGACCAAACATACGGACTTTCCCGTGCTCGGCCTGGCGGGAAGCTCCGGGCGAATCCTTTATGAGCAGGCGGGCTATCTCCATCTGTTTGATGTCGCGTCCGGCACCGCCAGTCGTCTGAAGATCGGCGTCGCTGCGGACCTCGTCGAGTCGCGCCCACGCTTCGTCAAGGCCACCAAGTTCATTCGCGAGGCCAGCGTCTCGCCCTCCGGCGTCCGCGCCGCCTTCGCGATCCGCGGGGACATCGTGACCGTGCCGCGCGAGAAGGGCGACGACCGCAATCTCACGCGCTCGCCGGGCGCGCACGACACCCACCCGGCGTGGTCGTGCGACGGAAAGCAAATCGCGTTTTTCTCAGACGCAAGCGGCGAGTACGCGATGCGCATCATGTCGCAGGACGGTCACGACGAACCGCGCGAGATCGCACTCAAGGGTTCCGGCTTCTACGAGGATTTGCGTTGGTCACCGGACGGCAAGCACCTCAGTTACGCGGATAATTCGCGCACGATTTGGATCCTCGACGTGGCCAGCGGCCAGCAGACCAAGGTCGACTCGGATCCCATGTACGGCCCGGTGAAGGTGCTGCATCACGCTTGGGCGCCTGATTCCAACTGGCTGGCGTACACTCGCAACTCGTCGAGTTTTCTCAACACCATCCGGCTATATTCGCTCAAGGATGGAAAGTCGTTTCCGATTTCGGACGGTGTCGCCGACGCCTCGTTCCCCGTCTTTGATCCAAACGGAAAGTATCTCTATTTCCTCGTGTCCACGGACGCCGGACCCGTGCAGGACTGGTTCTCGCAGACCAACGCGGATCTCGCCGCCAGCCGCTCCATCTATCTCGCGGTTCTCGCCAAGGGCGTCCCCTCGCCGCTCGCCAAGGAGAGCGACGAGGAGGGAGCAAAGAAGGATTCAGACAAGGACAAGAAAGACGGCGATAACGACGACAAATCCACAAAGTCAGACAGCAACAAGACAGCCAGACCAAGCGACTCCAAGGAAGACAAGGACGCGAAGGATGGGAAGGACAAGAAGCCGCCGGTTGTCGTGGCCGTTGATCAGGAAGGTCTCTCGCAACGCATCCTGGCCCTGGCGGTGAAACCGGCGGGCTATTCGGATCTTCAGGTGGGCACGACGGGCCAGCTTTTCTACCGCAAGGAGCCCGGCGCGGTGCGTGGCACCGACACCAGCCTGAATCGATACGACATCGAGAAGCGCAAGGAGGACACGCTGGCCGAAAACGTGATGAACTTCCAGATTACGGGCTCCTGCAAGCGCGTGCTGGTCAAGGTCAAGGACGGCTGGTCGATCTGTGATCTCGGCGACAAGCTGGATCTCGCGAAGTTCAAACTCAATCTCGACGGTGTGCAAGTGAAGGTCGATCCCGCGGCCGAGTGGACGCAAATTTTTAACGAGGCTTGGCGCATCAATCGCGACTTCTTTTACGATCCGGGCATGCACGGCGCTGATTGGAAGGCGATGCGCGCGAAGTACGCGACATTTCTGCCCGATGTCACGTCGCGCCAGGATTTGAATCGCGTGATGCAGTGGATGTTCAGCGAACTCGCGGTCGGCCATCACCGCGTGGGCGGCGGCGACTCGCTCGCGGAGACCGAGGCGATTCCCGGCGGCCTGCTCGGCGCGGACTTCAGCGTGGAAAACGGCCGCTACCGGTTCAAAAAAGTCTATGGCGGCTTGAACTGGACGCCCGATCTGCGGTCGCCGCTGACCGAGCCGGGCGTGGATGTAAAACCCGGCGAGTATTTGCTGGCGGTGGAAGGCGTGCCACTCCGTGCGCCAGAGAGTCTCTATTCAAGATTTGAGCGCACCGCGGGACGCATCGTGGAAATCACGATCGGGCCAAATCCCGATGGCTCCGGCTCGCGCACGGTCAAGGTCGTGCCGGTCGAAGCCGAGCAGCCGCTGCGCAACCGCGACTGGGTGGAGGGCAACCTGCGCAAGGTCACCGAGGCCACGAAGGGCCGCGTGGCCTATGTCTATGTCCCGAATACCGCCAATGCCGGTTTCGCCTCCTTCAAACGCTACTTCTTCCCGCAGGCGGATCGCGAGGGCATCATCGTGGACGAGCGACACAACGGTGGTGGCCAGGTGGCCGACTACTATATTGATCTGCTGCGCCGGCCGGCCATCAGCAACTGGGCGATGCGCTACGGCGCCGACCTCAAGACGCCCATCGCCGGCATCCAGGGCCCCAAGGTGATGATCGCCGACGAAACGGCCGGCTCCGGGGGCGACCTGCTGCCGTGGATGTTTCAGAAACTCAAGCTTGGCCCCGTGATCGGAACGCGCACTTGGGGTGGCCTCGTCGGCGTCCTTGGTTTTCCGGAATTGATCGACGGCGGATTTGTGACGGCTCCAGATCTCGCGATTTGGACGGACAAAGGCTGGATTGTGGAGAACGAAGGCGTGGCGCCCGATATCGAGGTCGAGCAGACGCCGGCCGACGTGATCGCCGGGCGCGATCCGCAACTCGAAAAAGCGATCGAGATCGTCATGAAGGAACTCGAGGCGCATCCGCCCAAGATTGAGAAACGTCCCCCCTTCCCCGTCCGCGTGAAACGCAATTAACGTCCGAGTCCACTTTCTCCCCGCGAAAGTTTGGTCGACATGCCGCCAGCGGATCACGCCACGCTTCTGTTTCGCTGACGGGAGCCCACGTCAGATCTACTTCAACAGAAAGTAACCCGGCAGCCAGAGGGCAATCCCCGGGAAGACGCAGAGCACGACGATGCCGATGGCCATCAGGCCAATGAACGGCATGACACCCCACACGATTTCGCTCACCGGGATGTCCGGTGCGATGTTGTTGATTACGAAAATGTTCAAGCCGACCGGCGGATGGATCAGCCCCATCTCCATGACGATGGTCATGATCACGCCGAACCACACGAGATCAAAGCCCGCCGCCTTGAGCGGCGGCAGGATGATGGGCGCGGTCATCAGGATAATCGATACCGGCGGCAGGAAAAACCCGAGCACCAGCACGAAGCCGAGGATGACGAGCAGCAACGCCCACTTTCCGAGGTGCATCGACACGATCCATTCCGCGGCCGACTGGCTGATGTGCAGATAGCTCATCACGTAAGAGTAGAGGAGCGACATGCCGATGATGAACATGAGCATGGTCGATTCCTTGATCGCGGAGGTCAGGATGGGCCGGAGCTGGCTGGGCCGCCAGACCTGGTAGATGATCGCGATGAGCACGAACGCGAGGACGGCGCCGATGCCGGCGGTTTCCGACGGCGTGGCGTAGCCGCCGTAGAGCGCGACCATGACACCGATCAACAGGATGAGAAACGGCAGCACGCGCGGCAGCATCGAAACGCGCTCGCGGAGCGTATAGCTATGACCCTCGAGGACCACGGAACGTTCGCCTCCCTGTTCAAAGATATTCTTCGCCTTGCGGTATTCGCCGGCAAAATGCCAGCCGACATAGACCGAAAAAAAGATCACGAGCATGACGCCCGGCATGATGGCCGCGAGAAACAACCGCCCCAGCGACTGCTCCGCGGCCACGGAATAGAGAATCATCGTGATCGACGGCGGCAGCAGGATGCCAAGCGTGCCGCCGGCGGCGATGATGCCGGCCGCAAAGCCCGACGAGTAGCCGCGATTGCGCATCTCCGGGATGCCCGCGCTGCCGATGGCCGAGCACGTCGCCGGGCTGGAACCCGCCATCGCCGCGAAGAGCGCGCAGGCGAAAACATTCACGATGCCCAGGCCACCCGGGATGCGGTGCATCCACGCGTGCAGCGAGGAATAGAGATCCGCCCCGGCTCGCGATTTTCCGATGGCCGCCCCTTTCAGGATGAAAAGCGGAATGGAAAGCAGCGTGATGCTCGCCAGTTCCTCGTACACGTTTTGCGTCACGGTATCGAGCGAGGATCGCGGCATGAAAATCAGCATGAACGTGATCGCCGCCGTCCCGAGCGCGAAGGCGACCGGCACCCCCAGAAACATCAGCAACAGCGTAAACGCGGCGTACAACAACGCGATGGTCGTGACACTCATGAATGCGGCCCCGATGAGGATTTGAGGGAAAAGCGCAGGAGGAGTTGTGAAGCCAGGCGCACCGCGAGCAGCGTCATGCCGACCGTCATCAACCCGTACGGCACCCACAACGGCGCGCTCCAGGTCGTCGACGTGGTCTGCCCCTCATGGATCGCCTCGAGCAACAGCGTCCAGGATTTCCACGCGAAAAATCCGCAGAACGAGAACGAGATGATGTCGACCACCAGCAGACGAAGCTGATTGAGCTTCGGCGACAGATAGTCCGCGAGGAACTGGATGCCGACATGGCCGCGCAGGGATTGCACGTAGCCGCCGCACATGAAGGTCACACCGATGAGGAGGAACACGGCCATCTCGTCCTGCCAGTCCGTCGGCACCTTGAAGAAATATCGCACGACCGCGCTGTACGTGAGCACCACCGATGCGACCAGCAGCGCGATCATCGACAGCAGCACGATCGCTTCATCGATCCAGCGGAGCAGAGTCAGCAACCCGCCGATGAACCCGGTCGGCGTCATCGGCTCCGGGAGCTTGGCGCCGTCGTCGAGCTCCGCGGCTTGGCTCACTTCACTTCCTCCGCGAGCGCCATCAGCTTGGCGCACGATTCACTCTTAGCCGAGTAATCCTTCCAGGAAGCCTCCTTCGCCAGCACGCGCCAGCGGGCCACGGTCTCGGCTGTCAAATCCACCACCTTGGCACCGGCCTTGGCGTAAACCTCGGCCACCAACTGGTCATCCGCCTTCGCGCCGGCCGTGCCGATCGGTTCCATTTCCTTGCCGACCGCGACCAGCGCGGCCTGCTGTTCCCTGGTCAGCTTGTCAAAGACGATTTTGGACATGATCAGCGGCTCCAGCATGAACCAGTAGGCGCGGCCGCGACCCGTGGTCAGGGCTTTCGACACTTCCTCGAGCCGGAAGGAAATCAGGCTGGTGGACGAAGTCATGGCGGCGTCCATCGCGCCGGTCTGCATGCCCGCATAAATTTCGCTCGAGGGCAGCGACACCACGGCGGCGCCCGCCGCTTTAAGCACGAGGTCCATTTCCCGGCTACCGCCGCGCACCTTCATCCCCTTGGAATCCTCGGGTTCCACGATTGGCGTGGAACGGCTGGCCACGCCGCCGGCCTGCCAAATCCAAGTCAGAATGATGACCCCCTTCTCCTCGAGCAGTCGGGAGAATTCCTTGCCCACCGGCGCGCCGGGCCACGCCGCGCCCTGCTCATACGAGGTCACCAGCCCGGGGATGAGCCCGATGTTCAACTCGGCCATCTCGCCCCCGGCGTAGGAAATCGGGAACAGGCTGAGGTCGAGCGCGCCCTTCCGCACCGCGCTGAACTGCGCGTTCGTCTTCATCAGCGACGAACCCGGGTAGATTTCAAATTTCAGGCTGCCCTTGGTTCGATCCTCCACCTTCCTGGCGAACTCGCGGACCAGCCGGTCGCGGAAATCACCCTCGTTTCCGCTGCTGCTCGGAAACTGATGGGAAATCTTCAGCGTGACGGGGTCGGCGGCTTGGGCCAGCGCGCAGACAAATGCCGCGGCGGCGAAAAGGGAGACGGCTTTGAGAGGATTCATGGGGAACGGATTCTGGAGGGTGGCGTGCATTCCTGACCTCCGGCGGACGTGGCTCGTCGTTCGGAAGGCGGGCAAACCGTTGAAACTGGGGGCCGGGGCGATCCGTCCGGGAACGGATTCGACTCGTGCGGAGCGTGCCGCACCCGCGCGCGCCCTGACAAGACGAAAATGGGCGCCGCCGCCATTTTGTATGCAATCCGTCGCGCGCGTCCCGGTTGCTGTTGCGTGCTCCATCGGCTTAGAATCCGCGACGTGAAGCGTCCGCCGAAATGAATCAATGTTCGATGACCCGGCGGGAAGCGCTCCGCTGGCTTGGCGCGGGCGCCGTCGGAACCCTGCTCCCGATTGGTTGCAAACCTGCACCGGCGAACCTCAAGCCGATGCCGCAGCGAGGATATGTCTGGCAGCGCGATTGGAACGGCGCGGTCGTCGAAGCCATGACCGAGGCCGATCAGCGCATGGACGGCTTGGTGGTATTGGCCGGGGAAATCGTCTGGAACCACCGCGTCGCACGTTTCATCTCCGCCTCGATCGTCTGGGAAGCCATGCGCGAGACCAGGAAGCCGATCGCGCTCGGCTTGAGGGTGGCGCCTTTTGGCGGTCCGTTCGAAACCGACGATGCGTCGATTCGCGCGATCCGCGGGGTTGTGAATTCACTGCTCGACGAGGCACGCCGGCACCGGCTGGAACTCACCGAGCTTCAATTGGATTTCGACTGCGCCCAAAAGAAACTTGCCGGATATCGCGTTTGGTTGCAGACGCTGCGAGCCGTCATTGCGCCGGTGCGTTTCGTCATCACCACGCTGCCTTCCTGGCTCAACGAATCGGATTTAATCGAGTTGCTCCGCGAGGTGGATGGCTACGTCTTGCAAGTGCATTCGGTGCCCACCCAGGCCGAGACGGGTCGCGCCGATTTGTGCGATCCGACGTTGGCCCGACGCTGGGTGGAGCGCGCCTCAACCATCGGTCTTCCGTTCTCGGTCGCGTTGCCGACCTATCGCTGCCTCGCGGGTTACGATTCGACTGGGAAACTTCTCGGCGTGGCGATGGAAGGCCCGCCTCCCGCCTGGCCGCCGGGCACCAGTTTATTGGACTTCATCACGAATGCCGATGAGGTCGCCGCGCTCGTCCACGAATGGCAGTCGGAGCATCGACCCGCCGGCCTACGGGAGTTGATCTGGTATCGCGTGCCGATCGGATCCGACACGCGGAACTGGCGATGGCCAACCCTTGCGGCGGTCATGGCCGGGCGAGCGCCGATCCGAAAATTTGAGGTCACAACGGCCGGCGAAAATCCCGTGGATATCACGTTGGTAAACACCGGCGAGAGCGACGACGAGGCCGATCTAGAAGTCATTGTCACGTGGGATCATGTGTCGTTGGTCTCCGCGGACGCCCTCCCCGGCTGGACGGTCCACGTTGAACCAAATCGCGCGACGTTTTCGCCATCAGCCGGAGCGCGACTACGATTGTCACCCGGCGAGAGGCGGGGTATAGGCTGGCTTCGTCATGATCAGATTGCTCTCCTCCATTCGCAGGTGGTTGGACGTGGCGCCGCGGAACGCTAAGGCGCTCGGGGTCGCTATCATGGTGCTGGGTCCGATCACCGAACTTTCCGCCAGTGGCTATTATGGACCGGCCGAATATCTGGGTGGCGCGGGACGGAACCTCATCGCGTCACCCGAATTTTATTGGGAGCTGGAAGTGAAGCGACTAGCCGGAAGTTTTCACCCGCCCGAGAAATTGCTCGCCGAAGCGCGGAAGGCTCGACGGACGGACGGGGCACTCGAGGATCTCACCGGAGATGCGGACACCAATGACTTTGTGGCCGCGATTTCCAGCGGTGCGATCAAGCCGCCGGATTCCGCCAAGGCAACCGGGCAACACGAAGCCGTACGCGGTTTCCTCGCCGCGACGAAGGAAACCACCACCGATTCGCCTCCGGCGGAGTTCGATTCTGAATTTGCGGACTATCATCGCGGTGCGCTGGCCTACCGGCGCGGCAAGTCGCATTGGGACGAGGCACGAACGGCCTGGGAAAAATTGTTGGGCCGCCCGGTCGGCGAGCGCAAATACCGCAGCGTCTGGGCGGCCTTCATGCTCGGCAAGATCGCGATGAAGAGCGGCAATCCGGAAGCGGTGCAATGGTTTCAGCAAACGCGTGCCCTGGCGCGCGCTGGGTTCGCGGATTCGCTTGGCCTGGCCGCCGACAGCTATGGCTGGGAAGCGCGCAGCGAATGGAAGCAGGGTCACCCGGAAAAGGCCGCCCCGTTGTATCTGACCCAGCTGGCGCTCGGCGACGAAACGGCGGTCTACTCGCTGAAGGCCCTGATTCCCGATCGGGAGCCCGTCGACGGGATGCTGAACTACGGGCCGGATGCGGACGAGCGCGAGAAATGGAGCGCGGAAGAAAAGCTGGCCGATCAGCAGAAGACTGCACGCGCGCTGCTGGCCGCCGGCCGCGATCCGTTGCTTCGTCGACTCGTGACGTCGCACATTCTCGCGACCGAATCGAATCGATCCTACTATTACGGGGCAGACGTGCTGACAAAATCACACGACCGCTGCGCGCACTGGCTTGACTCGTTAAAAGACTTGAAGGGATCGAAGATCGAGGATGCCGAATACCTTGGCTGGATTGCCTATGCGAATGGCGATTATAAAGCCGCGGCGGATTGGCTCGCCGTCGCCGGCGCAGAAAGCCCGGCAGCGTGCTGGCTCCGGGCCAAGTTGCTGCTTCGCGCCGGAAAGATCGGCGAGGCTGAGAAGAGCATGGCCCGCGGCTGGGAAACACTGCGCGACTCAAATCGCTACACCGGATGGCTCGCAGGTCCCTCAGAAGTTGATGACTCGGCCAATGGCAATGAACGAGACAATTGGAGCTTCGAAAAATATGCCAGCGGAGATCTAGGTGTCATGCAGCTCGCGCAGGCGGATTTTACGCGCTCGCTGGACACCTTCCGCAACGGGAAATTGTGGCCGGACACCGCGTTTATCGCGGAACGAGTCCTCACGACCGATGAAGTCATGACCTACGTCAAGCGCCAGCCCGCGCCCGCTGCCACCAAGAGTTCCAACGACATCGAGACAAAACCGTCCGGACTGCGCTACCTGCTCGGTCGAAGGCTCGTGCGTGAGGATCGGTATCAGGAAGCATTGGGTTACATGCCCGCTCCATACGACAAGCATCTGCAGACTTATGTGTCCGCGCTAAAGGATGGCGCGGACGAAAAACTGCCCAAACTTCAGCGGGCTCGCGCGTGGTTCACCGCCGCGTGGCTCGCCCGCTTTGACGGGATGGAATTGATGGGCACGGAAGTGTCGCCCGACGGATTTATCAGCGATGGCAATTTCGCGGACACCGACATCGCAAAGGAACGATTGGCCGGCACCTACGAGATGGCCAGTTACGTCGACGGCCAAAGCGTGAAGCGAACCGAGTCGATTAACCCAAAGCCGTCGAAGCAGGAGATTCAACGCTTGAAGGCGAACACGATCCGACCCGATGTCCGCTTTCACTACCGGGTGATCGCGGCGGCGCTGGCGATACGGGCAGCCCAGTTGTTGGAGGACAACACCGAAGAGTTGGCGGACGTCGTGAATCGCGCGGGCCTTTGGGTCAAGGATCGCGACGCGAAGGCCGCCGATCGTTACTTTGCGGTCCTCAAACAGCGCGCCGCCGGCACCAGAATCGGCCGGGAAGCCATGACGAAGCGCTGGTTCGTGGAAGAATCCGGTCCCTGGAGCGCGGAACAGAAGGCAGCCTACGATTCCAACCATCGGATCAGTGACAACGCCGAGCCAAAAACTGACTGATGCCGTCTCGCGTCGGGAGGCGCTGGTTTGGCTCGGGGCTGGCCTGGCCGGCCTGGCGACCACCGGACTCAGATTCAGCCGCGCCGCCGCTCAAGAAACGACCCCTGCCATGTTGACCCGGCTCATTCCCGCCTCCGTTGCAGCGCTTCCGGTGATCGGCCTCGGGACGTGGCAGACCTTTGACGTCGGGGCGTCGAGCTCCGACCGCGCTCCGCTCGAAGATGTGCTCAAGGTGTTTGTGGAGTTGGGTGGAAAGCTGATCGATTCGTCGCCGATGTACGGAAATTCCGAGGAAGTCGTTGGCGATATCACCGCAAAACTTGGTCTGCGATCGAAATTGTTCATCGCCACCAAAGTCTGGATCACCGGACGAGACGCGGGCCTCGCGCAGATGGACGCGTCCATCCGAAAGCTGCGGGCGAAACCGATCGATTTGATCCAGGTCCACAATCTCGTCGATGTCGACACGCAGCTCGCGACCCTGCGGGAATGGAAGCGCGAGGGTCGCGTGCGCTACGTCGGCATCACGCACCACACCGCCAGCGGACACGACGCGGTGGCGCGCGTGCTGGCGCGGGAGAAAATCGACTTCGTGCAGATCAATTATTCGGTGGGCGAGCGCGAAGCCGAGCAACGCGTACTCCCGCTGGCCCGGGAACGCGGCGTGGCGGTGATCGCGAACCGGCCCTTTGCCGGCGGCGACTTGTTCCGCCGGCTGCGCAGCCGGCCGTTGCCGGACTGGGCACCGGAGATAGATTGCGAAAGCTGGGCGCAGATTCTTCTCAAGTTCATCATCTCGCATCCGGCGATCACCTGCGCGATTCCCGCGACGGCGAACGTCGGTCACCTGCGCGACAACATGAAGGCGGGCGCGGGTCGATTGCCCGACGAGAAGTTGCGCGCCCGCATGGCGACGGAGGCGGTGTGAAGCCCCTTCGGTCGCGACGCGGTATTCCCTCGATTGCGCAACGCCGCGGACTAGCCTGCGAGCATGACCTGTGTGCTCCAATCTGCCGCCCTTCGTCTCACCCTGTCCGTCGTCTGCGGGCTCGCCTGCCTTTCGCAGCGCGCCGTCGCCGGCGACTTGCCGGACAACACCGCGACCGGCCTTTTCCTGCCCAAGGGGGGCGTGCCGATCGCGCTGACCAGTGCCGCGGCCTTCATCGATGAGAAAGACAGCCGCGGCCCGATCATCCTGATTCTCTCCGACAAGAAATTGCCGGCGGAAAAGTGGACCAGCGAGTTCGACTTGATGCGGGCCCATCCGGAATTCAGCGGCGTCCTGTTTTGGATCGACAAGGACGGCGGCGTCTTTCGCACGGATGTCTACGTCGCCGGCCGGCAGTCGAGCGTCTCTGGTTATTTCGAGCTCAAGCTGACGGGCCCGATGGGCAAGGATCTCACCGGCACCGCGAAAGCCAGCGAGCCGGTCGGCGACGGTCCGCGGCTGGAGGCGACGTTTCACGCGAAACTGAGGTAGCGACGGCGACTGGCATTCACTCCTGCCCCCTCACCGACGCGGCCTTCGCGGCGCTCTGCGCCTTTCTGTGTTGCCAGTGTGCAAAGAGAAACAAGACGGCCCCAATCGGAGCAGAAACGGCCAGGATAAATGGCGCCAGGTCGCCCCGCTTCCTTACCGCTATCCCCAACAATTGAATGTTCACATAAGCGATTTTCATCGCACCGGAACCCCAGTCCAGTTCAAGCCGGGATGTGCCGATAAGCGTAAACAGCAACCAGGCCCATTTGTTCGGAATCGACGAACGCAAGCAAATGGTCGCGGCCGTTAGCATCAAAGCGAGCACAAGGAACATTGCCACCATTAATCCAACGCCAAGCGCTCCGTGCTGCATGGGTGCAAATCGATTTGGTCGTTTCCGTACGTCCTCTATCCGAGAGAACTGCATCGCTCCTACCAGTTTTTCGCTCGCGTCCGTTGCGACGCTCACTGTCCCAAGAAACCATCCAGTCGTCAGGTGAATCTCGTAGGTCAGGCGCACGCGGACAATGGCCGTGGGAGCGTCCGGACTCGTCTGGGTCGTCACCCCGACAAGTTGCCAGGTAACTAAGGTGCCCGCGTTCAACAGCTCGAAGGTTCGCCGCAGGTTGTCATCGAGCGTTGCCTGAAGTCGTGACTTTTCAGATATTAGAAGTTTTGCGCCTCCACGTCACCCGAGATGTTCCGGTGGATAAATGACCGAGCTTTGGCGTCCTCCGCCGCATACGTCTTCTGCAACTCACTTAGACTTCGTTGCGCCGCGGGAGCGGTCAGCGGAAATGTGACCAAACACGCGATGTCGATCAATCTCACGGCTCTCACGAGTACCAGACTGCCTCGTGACCGACGAGCCAGCGCCAGAGATCTTCGATCCAGAGATTCAAATTAAGGATGTGAACACCACCGATCACGAGCAGACGCTCGAACAAATCCGCAAGGCGGCCGGTTATTTTGAGCCGGAAGACTTGCAGCGACAAATCCGTCGGTGCACGGAATTTCTCAGCCACATTGGTCCTGACCTAAACCCGAGCGCGCTGGCAGGCAAAACCTCATACGGCTACAGGCACCTTGTTGAAAAGGCGGCCTATCAAGGCTTCCTGTCCGAGGGCGGATACATTTAGGAGGCAGCGTTCATTGAAGCGGCCCTTGCCCTTGGCTATCCAGCAAAGCGCATCTATCCAGGCGACCCGAAATTCAGCATGAGGTTTGGTTTTGACCGGAGGGACGTGAAACGGCTCACGGGGTTGGTTGACGCCATGCCTGACCGACCTGCGTAGTTGCGACCGGCTTTCAGCTTGTGGGTCTTGACGCCGAGTAGGGAGTTCTTGTAGCCTACAGAGTGCTGCCCGGCGCATAGCGTTTTGAGGGCGGTACCTCGTGACCAAGTACACTACCGATTCGTCCAGGCGATCCCGCGCGCTTATTGCGACCACGCCCGCATACGGTGCGCGGCAAGTCTTCCGGCCTTGGCTCCTCGTGTTGACAGTCATGATTCTCGCAACGTCGCGTGGGTCGGCGCAGGACGGCACGTACCTTAAACTGCTGCTGACTGGCGACTCCGCCCCAAACTTCGTGGGCAAGACCTTTGGGGGAGGCAATCTCGTTCTAAACAATGCGGGGGCGGTGGCATTTACAACGTCCACGGACCATGGCGAGTCTGGCATACTCAAGTGGAAGATCGGGGTATTGACCGCGATCGCCACGACTCACGATATCGCGCCCGGCTTGGGGACCGCGTTCACCAACATATTCAGTCCGGCCATCGACGACGCCGGTGACGGGGTGGTGTTTTATGGATTCACTGATTCCGTCAGCAATAACGGCCTCTTTGGCAATTCAGGCTCAGGTCTGGTAGCAGTTGTCACCTCCAATACGCCGAATCCGAACTTCCCCGGAAATTTTGTTGGATTCACGGATTCTCCGACAATTTCCAGTTCGAGCGTTATTTTCGTGGCGGTCGCCAGCGGCAATTCGTCCGCCGTTGGAATCTATAACGGCAATATCTCCGGTACGACACCAGTCCTGTTGGTGAGCACGCTGGACGCCGTTCCCGGTCTTCCGCCAAGCGCGCCCCAAGGCAATTTCTTGACGTTCGGCGCGCCCTCGCAAAATAATTATAACGCCAACTTCTGCGCCTTCGTGGGATCAAGCGCGGGCGCGACAGGGATTTTCTTGGCGACGCCCCTGGTGAAGATGGCCACGATCTACGATCAGGCGCCGGGTTTAGGAGGGAATTTCGGCCCTTTTGGAACGCCGCACCAGGCCGTGAGCGGGCTGGGTATCTTTACAGCGTTTCACGGCACCGGAGGTTCCTTCAGTGGCGAAGCGATCTACGTGGAGGAAGGTGGGGTGATCAATGCCATTGCTACGAACAATAATATGGTGGCGCCGGGCCTTAATTCGAACTTCGCGGGTTTTGGAGATCCGGCTATAGGCGGGTCCGGAAGGGTGGCATTCATTGCCACCGCCTTCAATAACAAGAGTGCCGTTTACCGCGGCCGTGGTGCTTTCACTGTAACCCCCGTGGCACTTCAGGACGCCGCGGCCCCGGGTCTGGGTGGCCCCTTCGCCTCTTTTCAGAGTCCCACGATTAACGCCGCCGGTGCGGTCGCATTTGTGGGCCAGACATCCGGCGGATTGCAAGGCATCTATTTGGGTGACGGCACCGACCTGCTGACAATCGCGTATCAGGGGCAGAGCCTGCAGGGCAGCACCATCAGCATGTCCACTGGGCCAAGCTTTGTTGGGGGACCAGACCCCGGCGGACGAACTGGTCTGAATAATCAAGGCCAGCTGGCGTTTTCGGCCTTCCTTACGAATGGAAAGAACGGCGCGTTCCTGTTTACGCCCAATCTTTATTACCGAAGGACCGTAAGCGGAGCTTGGGATAATTCCGATAACTGGACCATCGGTCAACCGCCCGGATTGGCGCACCCTGTCTTTATTACACCGCCGTTGGCTCTGACCGTCACGGGTCCCGCCGCGGCCACCTCAATCTACAGCCTGCTCCTTAATGGTTCAGGCACGGGCGTAGCTCAGTTGGCGCTCCAACCCACTGGTCCCATTTCTACTACCAACGGCCTGACGATCGGTCCGCTTGGTCTGCTCACCGGCCCGGGTACGATCAATGGGTCTGTGACGATTAATGCCGCCGGCGGGGCCACAGCGAATTCGGGGATCCTCACGTTTAACGGGATCACAATTAATCAAGGCACGCTGCGCATGACGGGCGGAGCGACGCTGTCGATTCCAGCCCCATTTCAGAATATGGGCGTGATCGACGTGATTACCGGGAATTTCAACCCGCAGTTGGGCTTCACAAATACTGGGACGATTCTCGATTCGAGCTTGGTCAAAGTGAAGCAACTGACAAAGAACGGCGCGGGGGTGACCGTCACGATCGACGGATATACTGGACACACCTACCAACTACAGAGGTCCGGCTCGCTTTCGAGCGACAGCTTCACGAACGTAGGACCTCCGGTTGACGGCACCACTGGACAACCCATCCAATTTGCCGACATATTCGGAGCATCGGAGGGCTTCTATCGGGTCCAGGTATTCTGACGCGTGTTGCGGAGAGACAGACGCGCACGCGCGAAGAGTGTGCAGATGGATGCTGGTACGATCGGGGCGCCAATTCGGATACCAGTTCTCTGGTCAAATCCTCCAGTGCTCCAGCACAGGCACTCCAGCCGAAGCATCGGACTTTTGCCCAGCGCGCCGCGCCTCCCTCTCGTACGGACTCTTTGCCTCCTCGTATTCAATGTCCCTCCCACGTCGGTGACTGAACGGTCGACCGCTTTCCGTCAGTGCCGTGGCATTGCGCGCACCATTCCTCGGCATTCGGGCGGGGATGCCGGTATGGCAACCTGATGAATCGGCTCTGCGCACCGACTTCTGCCCGAAGTTTACGCTCGCCGCGCTCGCGGTTCGCCCGCTACGATACAGGGTTCCCCCTTCCCTATGAATACACCGTCCTGTCTGTTCAAGTCGATCATCGCTCTCGCCGCCTTGTTGCTACTTCCCGGTGCCTTGTTCCCACAGGGAAATCTGACGCCCCCCGGCTCTCCAGCACCTTCGATGAAGACGCTCGATCAAATTGCGTCAACCGGCATCGCGATCAATTCGACGAATACACCGCCGAATGGCAACTACCTTTATGTCATTAACAATCCGGGTAGCTATTATCTGACAGGCAATGTCGCCGTCATCAGCAACACTGGGAGCGGCATTCATGTGACGGCGGCGGGCGTGACTATCGAGATGAATGGATTTCAAGTTTCGGGGCCGCCCAGCGCTGGCAACGGCATTTACATTGATGAAACAGCCCATCGATGCACGGTCAAGAACGGCACGATCACTGGATTCGCCAATGGCGTCCAAGCCTCGAACGACATCGGTAATGCCCGTGGCGGATCCTTCCTGCAACTCGCGGTCTCTGCGTGTTCAAGCATTGGACTCAGGTCTGGTGACGCCTGGCAGATCGACGGTTGCAAGATTCACGATAACGCGAACATCGGCATTGGCACTGGGTCGGGCAACACGCTCACCAACTGCACCGCGACCCATAACACCGGCTATGCCGCAATTTCCGCCGACCAAGGGTGCACGTTGGCCAACTGCACCGCGAACGATAACTCTAGCGGCTTTGGCATTGATGTGTCACCCGGGAGCACGCTGACCAATTGCTACGTGAACAACAACTCAAGCGACAGGAGCATTTCTGCTGCGTCGGGGAGCACGCTGACCAACTGCGCCGCGAACAACAACTCCGGACGGATTGGCATTTACGCCTTAAACAGCACGCTGACCAACTGCACCGCGAACCACAACACCGGTTCCCTTACTTCAACTTACGGCATCTATGCCGACGGCGGCACCGTCACGGGCTGCACGGCGATCGCTAACGCGAATAGCAACAGCCCTGGGCCAAACACTGGCGTCGGGATCTACGCCGGCATGGGCTCAACTGTCAAAGGCTGCACCGTCAGCGGCAACAAGGGTGACGGCATCCAGTTCGCAAGCTGGTGCCTGATCTCGGGCAACAATTCGACCTCCAATGGGGCACGCGGCTTCGCCAGTGTGGGGGGGCGGCGGCAGTCGCATTGACGGCAACCAGGCTATCAGCAACACGGGATATGCTTCCAGACGAGTTCGGATGTCGTCATTCGCAATACAGCCTTCGCCAACGGAGGAGCCAATTACAATCCCGCCACTGGTACTTACATCGGCCCGTTCGGCACCCCCAACACCGCCACCAGCCCGTGGGCGAATTTTTAGTCGTCTGGAAGCACACTGACGGAATCCACTTTTTCGAGCCACTGGGAGAGTTAGTCCGTTTACTGGGGCAGGGAACCGGGTGGGGCAGGGAACCGGGGTCACACCGTGATAAATGACATTGCCGAGAGATTCTTGCTTCATTGGTCGAGCTGGCGCCGACGCTTGCGGTCATATTGTCGCTTTCATTTCAATCGCGCAATCGAAACACTCACGGCCGTCAAGTGCAGTCCACCCGCCCGCCATTTCCACCCGAGGTCGGGCCATGGCGGCAGTCCAGCCGCCCAGCGAACGCTTTGTCAATTATCACGGTGTGACCCCGTCGTTGCTTCCCCCCGTCGTTGCTTCCCCCGTTGCTTCAGCCCCCCGTTGCTTGCCCGTTGCTTCAGCGTCTCCGGATATTTTGAGCTTAAGCTAAACGGTCGGATGGCACAGGATCTCATCGGCAGCGCCAAGGCCAGCGAGCCGGTGGGCGACGGCCCGCGGTTGGAGGCGACGTTCCACGCGAAACTGAAGTAGCGACCTCTTATCGTCCCGGCCCTTCGCCGACGACGACGCGGAATCCCACGGAGGGGCTGCGAAAATCGGCGCTCGTGGCGGGGATCGCCGCGGGATGCTGTCCGCCGCGAATGACATGCAGGCCGGCGCCGCGCGGGACCTCGCACCACTCGGAAATCGCGCCGTGCAGATCCATGATCCCGTACCGGTTTGGATTTGAACGGCGGTTGTCCGAGCCCTCGCCGGCCATGGTCCATTCAAAATTATTGGGGAGCCGGTAGACTTGCGAGGCACCCAAGCGCCCGACCGCGCGTTCGCGCTGCGTCAACCAAAGGCAAAAGGCCCTCGCGTCGTCGATCGTCACGTTCGTCACGGGCTGCGCGTCCGGTCTCGCCACGCTCGCGCCGGGTGCGACGATCTCACCCGCCCCACCGCGAGATTTGTACGCGGCCTCGCGTAGGAACGTGGCAAAATCAGTTCGCGAAGTCTGGCGCGCGGCGAAGAGCACGCGCGTTCCCGCCACCGGCACGAATCGCATGCCGAGGCGGTTCTCGAACGAAGACGCTGGCGGCGCGGCCGGGGGACCCGACGCGGCAACCGCCGCGGCACCGGTCGGCGCCAGCGCAGCTGGTGCGACGACCACGGGCCGATTTTGCGTGGGCGCGGACACGGTGGGCGCGACCTGCGGCGGCACCGGCGCAGCGGAAATCGACGGTTGGACGGCGCTGACGCGGGGCCGCGACGAAGCGCCCCGTTTCCTTTGCTCCGCCTTCCACCAGCCGATCAGGCCGACCGCCACAACGACGATAAAAGTGGCCGGCATCAGAAAAGGAGGACCCTTCTTCGGCACGGGCGGCGGCGATCTTGACTCCAGCGCGGCTGGCGGCTGGCCCTTGAATGATGTCGAGGCTGGTCGCGAGACGGAGACCGGCATGGGCTTGACCGTTGAAGCGGGCGGCGGGACGACGGCATCTGCCTGGAAAAACGCGCGCCAGAATTCCGCCGCCGTCGTATACGTCAGGCGACCCCCGCCCGGGGCGAGCGCCCGGCGCAAGACGGAGTTCGAATGGTCGGAACAAGCGGATAGAATCGTGGTTCCGCCGGGCCGGCCGCCCAGGAGCTCACGAATCAAGCGAGCGAGCGCCACCACCGGATCGTTGGTTTGCAATTCCGCGTCGAGCGCGACGCGCGTTACTTCGTTCATCGTGGCGTCGTCGGGCGCGCGAAAATTCAGCGGATTCCAGCGCAGTCGAAAAGCCGGCCAATCGATCAGCGGCCGCGTGCGCAGCGAAAGGAGCTCCGTCCGCGGCCAGCTGCCCGCGTTCGAGGTGACAAACAACTTGTGCAGCAGCGGCTCGGTGAATTCGAGATCGAGCGGAGCCGCGGCATCCAGCGCTTCCGGCAACACGGCCAGCAGTCGTTGAATTTCGGCGGGCGTGATCGTGCGACGGGCGCGCAACAGCGTCATCAACGAAAACCCCTCCGCCCATTCTCGCACCACGAATCTTTCCGCGTCCGCTTCCCCGAGTTCAAGCGGCGACGCCAGAAACATCGGCTGGGCGGAAGCCTTGATGTTCGCGATCTCGGCGCGCAGATGATTCAGAAACTCCTCATGCGTGGCGCACTCCTGCGACAACAGTTTGATCGCGACCGTGGCATCGCCCGCGGCGTGATCGATCGCGCGATAAACCCGCCCGCCATCGCCCTCGGGAAAGGCCTCCACCAGGCGGTACCGCGTGCCGAGCGCCACGTCGGTCGCCACCGACTCCGCGGTCCCATCCACCTCGGGCGCGGACGCCGAATCGGCGCCCGGCGCAAGCAGGCTACGTCGCTCGCTGTCCGTACGGCAGATTGCGATCGCCTCGCGCAATTCGCGCGGATTCTGAAAACGCTCCGCGGGATCCTTCTCCAGCAGGCGCCGGAGAATCTCGCGCACGTCGGTCGGCAGATCCGCGACCCTTTCCCACGGCGGCGGCTGGAATTGATGCATCGCCATCACCTGTCCGAGCGTGCCGAAGAATGGCAGCGTTCCGGTCAGCATTTCCCAAAGGATTACCCCCAGTGAATAGAGATCGGAGCGCGAATCAATGTCGGGCTGCGTGGCGCATTGCTCGGGGCTCGCGTAAAACGGCGTGCCGCTGAAGATGCCGGATTGCGACACATCCCCCGCCAGGTGCGTTTGCGCCGCAAGGCCGCCGTCGCTGAAACCCTTGGCGAGCCCGAAGTCGATGACTTTGACCAGCACGCCAAATGTCATCTCGTCATCGGCGAGCAGCATCAAGTTCGCCGGCTTGAGGTCGCGATGGACAATGCGTTCGCGGGCCAGCGCGCCGAGGGCGGAGGCAACCTGGTCGGCGTAGTTCAGCGCCTCACCCACCGGCAGCGGACTGCGCTTTTTCAGGAGGTCGGCCAGCGAACGCCCCGCCACAAACTCCATCGTGTAGAAGAATGGTTCGCGGTCGCTGAGGTGAATCACCGCGGCGATGTTGGGATGCCGCACCTTGGCAGCCGCGCGGGCCTCGCGCAAGAACAGCCGCTGCATGCGCTCGTCCTCCAGCAGACGCGGCCGGATTTGCTTGAGGACAACCTCGATCTTGAGCCGCGTATCGAGGGCCTTGTAGGTCACGCCCATCGCGCCCTTCCCGAGCTCCCAGAGCTGGCCATCCGGATGGCGCAGGACCTCGTAATGGCCGAACCGCAAAGGTGGTTCAACCACGGGCGACGCCGGCGACGGGCCGGAGGTGGGCGCTTCAGGGTTCACAAGGATCCCTTCTTCAGCTAATGCCGTGCTAGGGCGGGACGGGAAATCGTCGCCGACTCCCGCCCGCGCGAGGGTGGTCGCCAGACCGGGGGGACGATGCATCCCCAAGAAACGCTCGGATGCACGCGGAGTTGCGCGTCACGCCCAAATTACGGGGAGATCATTGGAATCGCCCACTCCCCGAATGCGTCGGTCAACCCGCCGTCAGGGAGAACGCCGGGCGAGGACTCCATTCCCGACAAGCACAGTGAACCGCGCACGCCCCGGGGTTGAAAGCGCCCGCGATTCTACGAGCGCGGTTCCATCACGAGGTGTGTGGAACGAGTTCAAACGCCCAACTTTCCTCGCATCACGCCCGTGCCGAAAGATCGGATGAACGACTCGAGCTCGGTCGACGCTGCCCCGGCGCGCCACTCTGGGTAGGTCGCGCGGAATTTCAACAACCAGCCGCCGCTCCCGAAAAGATAAAGCCGTGAACGCACGGGGACCGTGCCCTTCTTACCGCCAAAGTTCCGAATCGTGTATTCCGCAAAAAAACCGTTGCTGCCATCCGGCGCCCTATAGGTTCCATCGCGCACGAGCTTCGCGCCCGGGCTCTTCGAGAGGATCGCCGCCTTGGCGTCGTCAAAGACCGCCCGCATGCCCCCGGCCGCAAGGGTCAGTGGAACGGGATAACTAAAAACGGTGATCAGCGACAACAAGCCACGGCTTCCTCCATTCTTCTCGTAGCTTGCGCCGACGTCCCGGGCTTCCGCATCATAGAGATCCACGCCGCGTCGTTCAAATCCCCCGACGCGCTCGGGGAACTGCACCCCAGTGAACTCCTGCAGGTACGGTCCGAGCGGATTCAGGCGCGTCGGGCCGGAGCCCATGTTCGGCGGCGCGGGCGTGCCCGGCACCTTCGGCAGGTTCTTGAGTTCGTTCTCGAGATCCGATTTTTGCGCGAACGACCACTCCGGCACGAGCGCCGAAAGAACCAGCAGGAATACCGATGCGGAAAGCCAGCGCGGGGCCAGGCCACCGATGAAGCAAATTTCGAGGCGTTCCACAATCAAAATGCAGCAGCTGGGGCGACCATCAAAAGGTCGTCATCGATGCGAATGCGTTCGCAAAAGGCCGCGGGTGCCCGGCCCGGATTTAGCGCCAGACCCCGAAGATCGCACCCTGCAACGTGAAGAGCACAATCTCGTAACCGACGACAATGGCTTGCAGTCGAGTCGAGCGGTTCTCCCAGAGCGCGCCATTGAGGATGCGAGCGCCTACGACCAGCGCGCCGACTAATGCACCGAACTCAGCGCCTTTCAGCCAACCGGGCGAGCGGTGGGCGGTGATCAGGACGGCCAGTCCATAAGTGGCGAGCAACGTGAAGAGAAAACCCAGCGCGAAAAGCCGCGCCATGCGGGGTTTCGCGGCGGCGATATTCAGTTCGGTGAACTTCATTTCCGCCATCCACGCGCGCCCACAGAGCGGACCAAACCACAACCAGCCAAGAAGAAATCCGACCAAGGCGGTGGTCCAGACCGCCAGATGATTCAGTTGAAGAAAGGCTTGGATCATATTGGTCGGTTTGGAACGGGCGGCGCGCCGACGCCCTGGCGGGCGGGGCGGCCAAGATGCTAACCGCCCCGGGACAAAAACCGGAAGCCAATTTTGCTCCTCAGCGAGCACGCCGAGAACACGGGCGGGATTCGAATTTGCGGGCGTCTTCGCGCTCCGCCGCTCGCCACTCGTCACCCATCACTCGCCATTCCGCATTGGACATCTTCCTTTCCCACCATGGCTTACTTGTTGACGTCCTCCTTGCGCTGCAGCCGGTCGAGGAGGCCCTGAATCGCCTTCTTTTGGTCGTCATTTTGCGACGCTGCCTGGGCCGCCGTCGCCTCCTTGGTCGCCGTCGCGAAATCGCCCGTGGACGAAGCGATCCGCGCGAGGGCCAGGTGGCCGTAAATGCTGTCGGGATAACGCTTCCCCACCGCCTTGAAAATCTCCAGCGCCTCGACGGGTTGCTTCTGCCCCTGGAGCTGACGCCCATACGTATAGAGCTGCGGCGCGGGTGCAATCTCCATGGCATGCTTGGTGATCGCGACGGCCTCCGGCGCGCGATTTAAGGCCCGGAGCAGATTCGCCTTGGTCTGAAGATTCTCGAACCGCTCCTCGTTGCGCAGCGATTTCTCGATCCACTTGAGCGCCTCCCCGAGGTTGATCTTGCGCTCGAGACAGAAGGTTGCGGCCGAGTTCCAACCCTCCCATGTGTATTGCAGCGCCCCACGCATCTGGCCGCGGACATTCGGAAGCGTCGCGTCTTCGTCGCTAATCGACACCCCGAACGGCACCGCCAACTGGTCCCACCTCAAAGTGATGAGCGCGGAGTTTGGCTTCAACTCGTTGAATTCGTACCCCAGCGCCTCCTGCATCGGCGCGGGCTGGGGCTTGACCGTGACGCGCAGTGCGTCCTCCACGGGATCATAGCCGTAGCTCCCCCACGACGTGGCCGCCTTGGAGAAAATGACGGTCCAGGAATCCGCGGTCGGGATCATGTGGAGGCCGTAGATGCCCTTGACGAGCGGCTTGCCTTCGATCGAAACGGGGCTGCTAAATTCAATCGTGGTATTCAAATTCGCGCCAGCGCGCCAAACGTCGCCGAAGGGCACGAGTCCGCCAAAAATTTTCCGTCCATTCACCAGCGGACGATGATAGGTGATCGTGATGTCGGTGAGCGCGACGCGC
This sequence comes from Verrucomicrobiota bacterium, assembly GCA_025353105.1. Taxonomy (GTDB): domain Bacteria; phylum Verrucomicrobiota; class Verrucomicrobiia; order Chthoniobacterales; family SZAS-18; genus SZAS-18. Next base: position 588 of record JANXRG010000099.1, on the reverse strand, counting down.
TGGTTGACGACCGCACGCTGGCTTTGCTCAGGCAACGACAGCCCGACCTGGGCGTGGGCGAATCCCGCGAGGAGGACGCTAAAGACACTGGTGCCAAGAAGGCGGAGGGGACGAAGAATGGTCATATGAGTCTGAAGGCAAGGAGTTGAATGAGGGGAATGAGCCTGATGCTGCGCAAACTTCGGGTCCCCGCCCAGCCTGGATTTCCCACCAATCTTGCGATTTAACAGGACCGACGCGGCGCACTCTGAGTCGGCGTCATTCGGTGGTGGATTCACGGCTTGCCACTGGAAGGCGGCAGAAACGATGATGCTTCCGCCGCCGGCAATCCATGCCGTCAGGCAAGAAACGAGGTGATGTCATGAATCGAAAACAATTTCTCCGCGCCGGGTTGTTGCTCACGACGGGCGCCGTGCTGCGCGTGCAGGCGCAGGAAAAATCGTCCACGCCACCCGCACCACCGGCGCCAAACCCGGCCGCTCCCGATCGCGGTCCCGCGCTTGATTCCGCGCTCGTGAAGGATTTCGTCGTCGCGGGTCACGGTGATCTCCCCAAGGTGAAGGAACTGCTCCTCGCAAGCCCGGCGCT
>JANXRG010000098.1 GCA_025353105.1 Verrucomicrobiota bacterium | reverse complement strand
GGGGCATCGCCGACGTGACCGAGTGGGAGCGGGAACCCGACGCCTTCCACCCCAACCAGAAAACCGTCCACGCCCTCGACCCGCTGCTCGCCGCATTCGCCCCGGCGGGCGGCATCGTCCTCGACCCGTTCCTCGGCAGCGGCACCACCGCGGCCGCGTGTGCGCGCCTCGGCCGGCGCTGCATCGGCATCGAGTCGGAGCGTTCCCACCTCGAGACCGCCGCCCGCCGGCTCCCGGCGCCGCAACTCGCGTTGCAGGACGTCCGTCGACCCGCGCGAATCGCGAAGCGCCGGTAACCGCAGCCATGCGCACCACCGCCTTCGCGGCCCACGTCGGACCGTTCGCGATTTTTCTCGCGCTGCTCGGGCTTGTCCCTCTCGTCAGCGACCCGGCCGGCCCGTTCTGGCGCACACATCCGGAATTCTGGGTTTTCCCACTGCAAACGATCGTCTGCGGCGCGCTGCTCTTCTGGTGGCGCGGCGCGTATAAATTTCGTCCGTTCGGTCCATCCGCGATTTTAATCGGCACGCTGGCCGGCGTGCTCGCGTTTGCGGTCTGGATTTCGCCGTCGTGGGTGTTTGGGGCGGGCGCGCGCATCGACGGATTCAACCCCACGCTCGTCGCGGATGCGCCGGCGCTTCACGCGTTGACCGTCGCGCTGCGCCTCGCGCGGCTCGTGCTCGTGGTACCCTTTCTCGAGGAAGTCTTCTGGCGCGGCTTTGCCCTGCGTTACATCGTCCGGGAAGATTTCGCGAATGCTCCGGTGGGGGCGTTTACCTGGCTGTCGTTTGGGGTCGTCAGCGTCGCGTTCATGTTCGAGCACACGCGGCCCGACTGGCCCGCCGCACTTTTCACCGGCGCGCTCTTCAACCTCGTGGTCTACCGAACGCGCAGCCTCGGGGCCTGCGTGCTCGCCCACGCGATCGCCAATCTGCTGCTGGGCCTGTATGTGATTCGGACCGGGCAGTGGGGATTTTGGTAAAGAGCCCTTGGCGGGGCGCATAAGCTGCTTATGGTTTTAAAATGCTGCACAACAGCTTCCTTCAAAAATTCGTGCTCTGTGCCTTCATCGGCATGGTGCTCGCCGGCGGAATCCAGTTCTACCGGCATATCATCCAGGCCGGTGACAACGCCCTGAACGGAAAATACCGGGCCCAGAAAGAGCAGGTCCTCGACGTCCCGACCATGAATCAGGGCGCGGCCCCACGGCGCAAGTAGAGCCGAACACGCATTGCGGGCCGGCGCGAATGCCTGCTAACGTCGCCGTATGAAAGTCGGCTTCGCGCAGATCAATCCAACCGTGGGCGATCTGGCCGCGAACGCCGGAAAAATTCTGGCCGCGTACCAACACGCCGTGCAACACGGCGCCGAGGTTGTGCTCGCGCCGGAACTCGCGATTTCCGGCTACCCGCCGCGCGACCTGATTTTCCAGTCGCGTTTTGTCCCCGCGCAACTGGAGAACCTCGACGCCCTCGAGCGCGAGGTCGGAGACGTTCCGCTCATCGTCGGGTTCATCGAGCCGCGAGCCCTCGATCTGCCGGGCCAATCGTTCTACAATTCCGCCGCCGTGCTCCAGCGCGGGCAACCGCGGCGCGTCGTGCGCAAGTCGCTGCTGCCCACCTACGACGTCTTCGACGAGGCGCGCTACTTCGAGCCGGCGGAATCGAACACGCCGATCGAAATCCGCGGCCGGCGGGTCGGCCTCACGATTTGCGAGGACATCTGGACGCAATCCTACCTGCCGCGCCATCTCTATCCCGCACACCCGGTGCAGGGCCTGGTGGATCAGGGCGCGACGTTGATCCTGAACATCAGCGCGTCGCCCTTCCAGGTGGGCAAACCCGCCGTGCGCTACCAGATGATCGCGGAGAACGCGAAACGCTTCGGCGTGCCATTCGCGTACTGCAACGCGGTCGGCGGGAACGACCAGCTCGTCTTCGACGGCAACTCCTGCGCGTTCGACGCCCGCGGCAACTGCCTCGCGCAGCTCTCCGCCTTCCGCGAACAGGTCACCGTGGTCGATCTCGGAGCGCATTCGTCGGACACTTGGACCACGGCCGGGGAGGAAGCCGAACTGCACGACGCGCTCGTGCTCGGCCTGCGCGATTACCTTCACAAATGCGGCTTCAAGTCCGCGGTGCTCGGCTTGAGCGGCGGAGTCGACTCGGCGGTCGTGGCGTGCCTCGCGGCCACCGCGCTGGGGCGTGAACACGTACTCGGCGTGATGATGCCCGGTCCGCATTCCTCGGAGGGCAGCGTGACCGACGCGCGGCTCCTCGCGGAGAATCTCCGCATCGCGACCAAACTCATTCCGATCGTGGAGCCGTACGCGGTGCTGCGAAAGCTCTATGCGCCGCATTTTGAGGGTCGGCCGGAGGACGCAACCGAAGAAAATCTGCAGGCCCGGCTCCGTGGCATCACGCTCATGGCGTTGTCGAACAAGTTTGGCCACCTGCTGCTCTCCACCGGCAACAAAAGCGAGCTGGCGGTCGGGTATTGCACGCTCTACGGCGACATGGCGGGCGGGCTTTCGGTGATCAACGACGTTTCCAAGACGATGGTCTACCGCCTGGCGCGCTGGATGAACCGCGAAAAAGAAATCATCCCGCATTCGACCATCGAAAAGCCGCCGAGCGCCGAGCTGCGAGCGAACCAGACCGACCAGGACACGCTTCCGCCCTACGATCTGCTCGATGCGGTGCTCGACCTGTACGTCGAGGAAAACCTGGGTGCGGAAGAGATCGCCGCGCGCGGCTTCGACGAAAAGACCGTGCGCTGGATTTTGCGCAAGGTGGACCTCAACGAGTACAAGCGCGCACAGTCCGTGCCTGGCCTGAAGGTCACGAGCCGCGCGTTTGGCGTGGGGCGGCGGATTCCGGTGGCGCAGAAATTCGTGCAGTGAGGCGCCCGGCAATCGATTTGCCACAGAGTCACAGAGAACACCGCGGAAAATGACGGTCACGAACGTCTTGCTTCGCGCCACGCTGGCGATTGCGTTGGTTGCGCCACTATTTGCCGTGACCGATGAAGAGCGCGCGGCGTGCTATCCGGCGTCGCGGACGTATCAACACGGCGGCCTGAGAATTACGATCGCACAAGTAGCCAGGCCCGACAGTCCCGAACCCTTTTATAATGCAGGGAAGGTCCGCGCGAGCATTACGATTTCTCGTGGGAAGAAAATCCTCAGGGTCATGCGATATGATGAAGCGGAGCTATTCGCTTACGGGCATATTTCAGGCCTGTTTGTTCCGCGCTCACAACCGGGCAAACGGTATTTTTCCGTCGTGAAATATGGCGATTACAACTGCCGACACCTGCTGATTGATCGCAACGGGACCGTGATCAGCCTCCCGGGCGGCTTGTTTTTCGCGACAATGATTGAGTCGCGCGAGATCTTGTTCACGCTCCACGTGCAAGACAGCCAGGGGGCGCTGACGATTTTTGATCTCGAGACGGGCAGGAAGAGGGCTTCACGCAGGTTGCCGCTCGAAGTCATCAGCGCGTTCGCGCATGACAACTTGATTTTCTTCAGTGGGATCGGGCCGAAAAAGGAATGCTGGCTGCGCATCGACGGCAACGGCCATTGTCTTATTGAGACCCCGTCGTTGCCCACGGAGCGAATGACTGAACTCCAAATTGTCGATGGTTTTCGCGGGCTCGGCCAATAGAACCGAGAGCGACACTCCCGGCCACTTTCCTGTCATCCCAAGCGAAGCCGAGGGACTTCAAACTGCTTTCCGGATCACGTGACATCGCTGTGCCCCACCTGCACGGAACGGCAGCAAGAGGTCCTTCGACTCGTATCGATCGCTCAGGATGACAATGGGTTTGGACGCGACCTCGCCGGTGAACGCGCTCGCTTGTAACCGGCCTCGCTGAGGCCGGAGAGTGGTAAATTCGAAACTCGAAACTCGAAAAAATGCTCCAAATGAGGAAGGCGGGAAAAGTTCCACGTCGACCGTTTGGACTTTCCTGGCTTTGCCGCCTAGAACTTTCTTCCAGTTTCGAATTTGAAGCTTCGAGTTGCCCCAGCACCCGGCGCCGGGGTCATTTCGGAGCCGCCTTATCCTTCGCTTGCTGCTCGCGGAAAATCGGGAGGTAATCGTACGTCGCGTAAAACTCGGTGCGATAGGCGCCCCACGCGCCTTTTTCGATCGCGACATTCACCGCGCGCAGCTTGTCGGCGGGCACCCGCAGCGTGATCACCTGTCCGATCCCCATCACGATGTTATAGTTCACAATCTCCACGCCGTCGGGCGGGAAATTTTTACGGAAACCCGTCTTTTCGAGATGCGCATTGATCTCATCGAGCGTCTTCGATTGATCGTGGCGAAAGAAAACGGTGAGCAGGATACTGTTCGAGGAAGGCGTCGCGGGAGGGGACGCGGGCGCCGCGGGCGCTTGGGCGGAAGCCATCTGCGGAGCAAGACAGGCGGCGAGGAGGAGTCCGGCAAGGAAGAATTTCATGATCGACCAGAGTCTGCCGACGCGCCGCATTTCGCGTCAAGCGATCCAACCGTCACAACGCACAGGCGCGGCGGCCCCAAGCTGCTGTAGAATCCACGCATGAATTCCGTCGCCATCCTCGGTGCCTCCACCGACCGCTCCAAATTCGGCAACAAGGCCGTCCGGGCATTCCAGCGCGCCGGCTGGCGCGTGTATCCGGTCAATCCGCGCGAGCCGAAGATCGAAGAGCTCCCGGTCTTCGCGTCGGTCGAGGACCTGCCCGAACGGGTCGACGTGGTGAGCGTTTACCTGCCGCCAAAGGTGACGCTCAGTTTGATCGACGACCTCGCCGACGCCCAGCCGCGTGAAGTCTGGCTCAACCCCGGGGCGGACGATGTGTCCGTGGTCGCTGCGGTTGAAAATGTCGGGCTGACAAGCAAATCGCTGTGCTCCATCGTCAACCTCGGATTTTCGCCTTCCGATTTTCCGGACTGAGGCGGCGAGCGCGCTGGCCGGCAGCGCCGACACGAAAATTCGAACCCGGACGAGACGTTTTCGTTCCTTGACGACTATAAGATAAGCTAATACATAGGATCCGCAGTCGCCTTTGAATTTCGGTCAAGATAAAACAAGCTGGTTCTGTCCCTCAAACCCTCCCATGAGCACTGCCACCGCCGCACCTGCCGGTCGGAAATCAAGCGCCCTGCTGACGTTTTACCAGTCATCGATCGGGAAGAAATGGGTCGTCGCTCTGACGGGCCTGGCGCTGGTCGGGTTCGTGATCGGGCACCTGATCGGCAACCTGCAGATTTTTCTCCCGCCAGAATACATCAACACCTACGCGCAGAAACTCCAGAGCTTGGGACCGCTGCTCTGGATCATCCGGTTCGGCCTGCTCGCCATGTTCTTCCTGCACGTGGTGAACACGATTGCGCTGGTGAGGGAAAACCGCGAGGCGCGCCCCTCGCGATATGCGGTGGAGCGGACCAAGCGCGCGACGACGGCGTCGCTAACGATGATCATCAGCGGCCTGACGCTGCTCGCGTTCATCATTTTTCACCTTGCGCACTTCACCCTCGGGGCGGTGCCCACGACCGACATTGCGGTGATGGATCCGCTGGGCCGGCGCGACGTCTACCGCATGATGGTGGGAGGGTTCCGGAATCCCTGGGTCTCAGGATTCTATCTCATTTCCATGGCGCTGCTTTGCATGCACATCACGCACGGATTCCAGAGTGTGTTCCAGACGCTCGGACTTCGCACCCGCAAGCTTGCGCCGTTGTTCAGCATCACCAGCATCGGGCTCGGCTGGTTCCTCTTCCTTGGCAACGCCGCCATCGTCCTTGCCGTGCTATTTCGTTTCGTGAAGTGAAATGACGCCGACTTCCTCCCTGTTCCTTCTTCCTTTCTCCTTTTCCAATTCGGCCATGTCCACCACTCTCGCCCCCGAACCCACCAAGGTCGCCACCAACGGCACGAACGGCGACGTTCTCGACGGCAAGGTTCCCTCCGGTCCGGTCGAAGGCGTCTGGGATCGTTACAAGTCCGACGTCAAACTGATCAATCCCTCCAACAAGCGGAAATTCAGCATCATCGTGGTCGGCAGCGGGCTCGCCGGTGGATCGGCCGCCGCCTCGCTCGCGGAGCTGGGTTACCAGGTGAAATGCTTTTGTTACCAGGACAGCCCGCGTCGCGCACATTCCATCGCCGCGCAGGGCGGCATCAACGCCGCCAAAAATTACCAGAACGATGGCGACAGCGTGGACCGCCTTTTCTACGACACGATCAAGGGCGGCGATTTCCGCTCGCGCGAGGGCAACGTGTACCGCCTCGCGCAGGTGAGCCGGAACATCATCGACCAATGCGTCGCGCAGGGCGTGCCCTTCGCGCGCGAATACGGCGGCATGCTCGCGAACCGCTCGTTCGGCGGCGCGCAGGTCAGCCGGACGTTTTACGCGCGCGGGGAAACCGGCCAGCAGCTCATGCTCGGCACGTATCAAGCGCTGTCCGCGGCGATTAAGGCCGGCGGCGTGGAGATGTTCTCGCACACCGAGATGCTCGACGTCGTGATGATCGACGGTCACGCCAAAGGGATCGTCGTGCGCGACCTCTACACCGGCGAGATCAGCACGCACACGGCGCATACCGTGGTGCTCGCCACTGGCGGCTACGGCAACGCCTATTACCTTTCCACCAACGCCCGCGGCTGCAATGTCACGGCCACGTTTCGCGCCCACAAGCGCGGCGCGTACTTCGCCAATCCCTGCTTCACGCAGATTCATCCCACGTGCATCCCCGTCGGCGGCGACTATCAGAGCAAGCTCACGCTGATGTCGGAGTCGCTGCGCAACGACGGCCGCGTCTGGGTGCCAAAAAAGCGCGCCGACAAGCGGGTGCCGGCCGACATCCCGGAGGGCGAACGCGACTACTATCTCGAACGAAAATACCCGAGCTTCGGCAATCTCGCGCCGCGGGACATCTCTTCGCGCGCGGCGAAGGAAGCGTGCGATGACGGACGCGGGGTCGGCGAAAGCGGCCTCGGCGTGTATCTCGATTTCGCGGACGCGATCAATCGCCTCGGCGAACCGGTCATCCGCGAGCGCTACGGGAATCTTTTCGAAATCTACGAGAAGATCACCGGCGAGAACGGGTACGAGCGGCCCATGCGAATTTTCCCGGCGGTCCACTACACCATGGGCGGCCTTTGGGTGGACTACAACCTGATGTCGAACGTGCCCGGCCTCCACGTCATCGGTGAGGCGAACTTCTCGGACCACGGCGCGAACCGCCTCGGCGCGAGCGCGTTGATGCAGGGGCTGGCCGACGGCTATTTCGTGCTGCCTTATACCATCGGCGTCTATCTCTCGAGCGACGCCGGCAAGAAACTGCCGCCCGCTGATCACCCCGAAGTGCTGGGGGCGAAGGCGGAAGCGAGCACCCGGCTGAAAAAACTCCTGTCGATCAAAGGCAAGCGCACCCCAAGTTCCTTCCATCGCGAGTTGGGACTCCTGATGTGGGACAAATGCGGCATGGCGCGCAATCGCGACGGTCTGCAGCAGGCGCTCCAGCGCATCCCCGAACTGCGCGAAGAATTCTACCAGAACCTGAACGTGCCCGGCGAAGTGGGTGGCATTAACCAGGCGCTCGAGGTCGCGGGCCGCGTCGGCGACTATCTGGAGTTTGCCGAACTCATGTGCTTCGACGCGTTGCAGCGCGAGGAGTCGTGCGGCGCGCACTTCCGCGAAGAATATCAAACGGCCGACGGCGAGGCCCAACGCGACGACGAGCACTACGCGTTCGTCTCCGCGTGGGAACACAAGGGCGTGGGCGCCGCGCCGTACCTCCACAAGGAACCGCTCGACTTCAAGAAGGTCCACCTCGCCGTCCGTAACTATAAATAGCTCCCGGCATCCCCTTTGTTCCTTTCTCCTTTTTCCATGAATCTCACGCTCAAAGTCTGGCGCCAAAAAGACCGCAATGCGGAGGGCCGCTTTGAAACCTACGAGGCAAAGGACATCCCGGCGAACGCCTCGTTCCTTGAGATGCTGGACATCGTCAATGAAAGCATTATCACGCGAAACGAGGAGCCGATTCAGTTTGAATCCGACTGCCGCGAGGGGGTGTGCGGCACGTGCTCAATGGTCATCAACGGTTACCCACACGGCGGTCAGGACGGGACGACCGCCTGCCAGCTTTACATGCGCCGCTTTTCCGACGGCGATGTGATCACGATTGAACCCTGGCGTGCGAAACCGTTCCCGGTCATGCGCGATCTCATCGTCGATCGCAGCGCGTTCGAGCGCATCATCCAAGCGGGCGGCTACGTTTCCGTCCGCACCGGTTCCGCTGCGGAAGCCAATTCGCTCCCGGTGCCCAAGCAGAATGCGGAGCTCGCAATGGACGCGGCGGTTTGCATCGGCTGCGGCGCCTGCGTCGCGGCCTGCCGCAACGCGTCAGGCATGCTCTTCATGTCGGCGAAGATCGGCCACCTCGGTTATCTCCCGCAGGGCCAGGCCGAACGCAGCCGGCGCGCGCTCGCGATGGTGCGCCAGCACGACGCCGAGGGCTTTGGCAATTGCACCAACCAATACGAGTGTGAAGCGGTGTGCCCGAAGGAAATCAGCGTCGCGTACATCGCGCGCATGAATCGTGATTACGCGCTGGCCTCGTTGAAGGAGATCGCGGGGATCGAGTAGCCGGGCGGAATTCCTGCGGCGGCAGCCGCTCCAGAACCTCTGTCATCCTGAGCGAGCACAGCGAGTCGAAGGACCTCATCCTCCCGCTCGCTGGGGTCCGTGCGGCGCACTCATCCCGATCGAACGCGCCGGAAAGCAGTTTGAGGTCCCTCGACTACGCTCGGGATGACAAGAGAGCGAAGCATTGCATTCCCGACGGAATCTGGGAATTAGATGAGCCTTATGGACGCGAGGGAATCAACGGTACAATTGGCCGCCACGTTCGGTTTCACGCTGAACGGCCAGCCCGTCGTCGTCGAAAATCTCTCGCCGAACGTCACGCTGCTCGACTGGCTGCGCGCCAGCGGCCGGCCCGGCACGAAACAGGGATGCGCTGAGGGCGATTGCGGCGCCTGCACGGTGGCATTTATCGAGCGTAACGCCGACGGCGCGCCGACCTACCGCTCCGTGAACAGCTGCCTCGTGCTGATGCCCATGGTCGCTGGGAGAGAGATCATCACCGTTGAAGGACTGGCGAAGACCAAGGAACAAAGAGGAGGGAGCACGGAGGAAACGGAGCTGCATCCGGTGCAGAAATGCATGGTGAACTGCCACGGGTCGCAATGCGGCTACTGCACGCCGGGCTTTGTGATGTCGGCCTTCGAAGGCTACTACCGCGACGACCTGCGGGAGCGCTGGCAGATCGACGACCAGCTCGCCGGCAATCTCTGCCGTTGTACGGGCTATCGGCCGATTCGCGACGCCGCCGCGCGCGCTTTCGCGAAACGCGGCGCGCGCGCGGACGATTCCTTTCGCGATCGTCTTGCCGCAGCGCAGCCAGAATTATCGCACCTCGATTACAGCGTGGCTGGCGAGCGATTCCTTCGCCCGGCAAGCCTCGCGGCGTTGTTCGATGCGATGGCGCGGTACCCCCGGGCGCGCCTGGTCGCCGGTGCCACGGAACTCTCGCTGCTTGTCACCAAAAAGTTCCAGCACTTCGAGGCGCTCATCTCTCTCGAGGCGGTTCCCGAACTCAATGCGATCGAGGTCACGGATCACGAATACCGCTTCGGCGCCACCACCACGCTGACTCGCGTGGAAGAAATTCTGATGCGTGACTTCGACTCCACTCATTCGGCCTTCGGCGTTCTAAATTCGGCATTTCTTAACATGCTCTGGCTCTTCGGCTCCCGCCAGATTCGCAATCGCGCGACGATCGGCGGCAACCTCGCCAACGCCTCACCGATCGGAGACCTCGCGCCGGTTCTGCTCGCCCTCGACGCGCACGTCGTGCTCGCCTCGGCCGTCGGCGAACGGGTTCTGCCCATGGGTGACTTCTTTCTCGCGTACAAGAAGACGGCGTTGCGCGCGGACGAAGTGTTGCACACCATCGTAATCGACAAGCTCGCGCCCGTGCCCGGCGGCGGACGCCGATTGCTGGAGAGCTTCAAGGTCTCGCGTCGGCGCGAGATGGATATCAGCGCGGTCTGCGCCACGATGCTCGTCGAGCTCGATGCCGCAAGGCGCGTGACCAAGGCACGGCTCGCGTACGGCGGGGTCGCCGAAATCTCAAAGCGTGCGGCGCAAACGGAGGCGGCGCTGGTTGGCCGGCCGTGGTCGCTTAAGGCCATTCGCCTCCTGCGCCCGCTCTTGGAATCTGAGTTCACTCCGATCAACGATGTCCGGGGCAGTGCCGCATACCGCCTCGGCATCATCGGCGACTTGCTCGAGCAATTCTTTGCCCACGACGGACGTCAGGCGCTGGCTTTGGATCACTCGCCGATCACCGAGCCCGACCCGTGGCCCGATCGCGAGACCTGGCCGCATCCGCACGAAAGCGCGATCGGACACGTCACCGGCCGAGCGCGCTTCGTGGACGATCAGGCCCCGAGGAAAGGCATGCTCGAAACATGGCCCGTGTGCTCGCCGCACGCGCATGCGAATATCCTCGGGCGCAATGCCACCGTTGCTCGAGGTTGCCCCGGCATCCACGCGGTCCTGTTCGCCGAGGACATTCCGGGCGCGAACGATGTCGGTCCGGTGCGGCACGACGAGATCCTGCTCGCGGACCGCGAGGTCCACTACCACGGCCATCTGGTCGCGTTGGTGGTGGGCGAAACCCAGGAGCAATGCCGCGCGGCGGCCGCGCTCGTGGAGGTCGAGTATGAAGTCTTGCCCGGCCTCTTGTCCGTTGAGGATGCGATCGCGCAGAATAGCTTTCACTCGGAATTTCACCGCATTCGCCGCGGAGATGCGGCCGGGACGTTCGAAACTCGAAACGCGAAACCCGAGGAGAGTTCGGAATTCTCCAAGCCCGAAAACGCGAATCCAAAATCGGTCTCAGAACCGGACGTTGGGCCGGCGACCGTCGACCCTCGACCCTCGACTCTCCGCTTGTCGGGGGAGTTCCAGATGGGCGGCCAGGAACATTTCTACCTTGAGACGCAGTCGGCGTGGGCTGAGCCGGGAGAGGAACCGGGAGAGATGCTCGTGCATTCCTCGACACAATATCCCACGGAAATTCAGACCGTGGTCGCGCACGTCCTAGGCTGCGATCGCAACCGGGTCATCGCGCAGAGCCCGCGCATGGGCGGCGCGTTCGGCGGCAAGGAGACGCAGGGAAACACGTTTGCCGCGCTGGCGGCGCTCGCCGCGCATCACACCCGCCGCGCGGTCCGGGTTTGGTTGAATCGCGACCAGGACATGATGCTCACCGGCAAGCGGCATCCGTTTCTCGCCCGCTTCGAGGTCGCGTTCACGCCGGATGGATTCCTGGAGGCCATGCGCGCGGAACTTTTTTCCAACGGCGGCTGGTCGCTCGATCTTTCCACCGCGATCTGCGACCGCGCCCTCTTCCATCTGGACAACGCCTACTACATCCCTCACGTCGATGTGCGCGGTCGCGTCTGCCGGACCAACCTCGCCTCAAACACCGCCTTCCGCGGCTTCGGCGGACCGCAGGGCATGCTCGTCATCGAGGAAATTATCGACCGGGTGGCCCGGACGCTCGGTCTGCCTCCAGAAATCGTGCGCGAGCGAAATCTCTACCGGGGCACGGGCGAGACGAATACGACGCACTTCGCGCAGGAAATCGGTGACAACCGCATCCAGCGAATTTGGCATGAGCTAAAATCTTCGAGTGAATTCGATCGGCGGCGCGGGGCGCTGCACCATTGGAATGCGCAATCACCGAACGTGAAGCGCGGAATGGCGATCACGCCGGTGAAATTCGGCATCTCGTTCACCGTCCGGCATCTCAACCAGGCCGGCGCACTCGTGCTGATCTACCAGGACGGCAGCATCCAGGTGAACCACGGCGGCACCGAGATGGGCCAGGGCCTGCACACGAAAATTTTCTCGGTCGTCGAACGCGAACTCGGGGTCGCGCGTTCGACGCTGCGCGTCATGCCCACGCGCACGGACAAGGTGCCAAACACATCGGCCACGGCGGCGTCAAGCGGATCGGACTTAAATGGGGCGGCGGTGGCGGATGCATGCCGGAAATTAAAGGAGCGGTTGCTGCCGGTGGCGGCCGGGAAATTGCGGATTGCGGATGGCAGGTTGCGGATTGAAGACCCGGCACGCGACATCGTTTTCAAGGATGGGCGGGTGTTTCACCACGAGTTTCCCGGCGTGGATCTGTCATTTGTCGATGTCGTGCAGGCGGCGTATCTCGCGTGCGTGCCGTTATCGGCGACCGGCTTCTACGCGACTCCGGGGGTGGGATACAATTGGGATAATGGGACCGGGACACCGTTCCATTATTTCGCGTGTGGCGCCGCCGTCAGCGAGGTGGAGGTCGATGGACTCACCGGCGCGATGCGGGTGCGGCGAGTCGACATTCTCCATGATGCCGGTGACTCGCTGAATGCGGGCGTGGATCGGGGTCAGATCGAAGGCGGCTTCGTGCAGGGCATGGGTTGGCTCACGGTCGAGGAATTGAAATGGGATGCGCTGGGGCAGTTACTCACGCACTCGCCGGACACGTACAAGATCCCCGCCATCGGGGATGCTCCCGCGGATTTCCGGGTGACCCTGCTGTCTGAGGCGTGCCAGCGCGGGACGATTCACGGGAGCAAGGCCGTCGGCGAACCGCCGCTCATGCTCGCGATCTCCGTGCGCGAGGCGGCGCGCGACGCGGTGGCGGCCTTTAGCGGTGAGGGACCGGTGGAGCTTGCCTCACCCGCGACCGCCGAGGCAATCTGGACGGCCATCCGACGTCGGCGCTAAGGAATCAAAGCGTCGCCAGCATCGCCCGCGCCTTGTCGCGTCCGGCATCCGGCACATCCCGGCAGGCGATGTAGTCATTGAGCACCGCTCGGGCTTGGACTCGCTCGCCACGCTCCAGTCTCATTTCGGTCAGCTTCTTCGCGCTCGGAAAGTCCGCACGGCAGTAGTTTCGCGCTTGCAACAAATGACCGAGCGCCGCGTCGCCGTGACCAACCAGCAGTTCGGCCTCCGCCCATTTCGTGTGAACAATTGCCGTTTCCCTTTGAAACCGTTCGCCGCGCGAAAAAGGACGCTGCCAGGCCAATTGGAAAATCTGGCCAACCGCCGCAAAATCCGCCGGCTCCGCTGTCTCACGCAATCGTGCGGCCACCTCGGGTGATTCGATCAGCATGGTCGGATGAGCCCGCGCGACCCGACGCGCCGCCTCGATCCGGCCCATTTGGAACAGTCGCAGGCACAGCGCGGCGGGGAGCTGGCGCCGCAATTCCGGACGAAGCAGAAAATCCCCCGCGATGCGCCACGCCGGCTGCTCGATCGCGTCTTCGTCCGACGCTGCCAGCACGTCAAGCAAGGGCGTGAGATCGCGCGCCGACGGATTCCGATAGGCGGCTTTGACGAGCTTACGTGCGGCGGCCACATCGCCCGCGGTCAGCTTGAGCCGGGCCAGCGCGAGATGATTCTGCCCGGACTCGACGTTCGTATCGCGCTCAATCGCACGCTCATAAACCTCGGCCGCGCGCGTGGTCTCGCCGAGATCCTGCCAACTGGCCGCGATCTGGCCGACCACTTCCGGCCGGGTCAGCCAGGTGGGCTCGAGCCGGCGGAAAATCTGCTCTGCCTCCGTTCGACGGCCCGCCCGTTGAAGCGCCGCCGCCCGCGTCAGCGCAAACGTCGAACTCTCGGGGAACCGTTGGATCAACGGCACCATCAAATCGGCAACGATTTCCGGACATTCGGCTCGCTGGAGGGAATCCGCGAGCTGGAACAGCAACTGGCCGCCCGCCTCCGGGCTCGCGTCCACCGCGTCGGGCCGCGCTAAAAATTCGCGGGTGAGGACGCGAAGATCGTCGTCCCGCTTTGTTCCGGCCAACAACAGCATCAATTTCTGACCCGCCATTGCGTCGCCCGCGCCCCCACGCCACTCGGCCCGCAATATTTTCTCGAGTGCGACTTCCGTTTTGTGCTTACGCGCAAGCGCCAGCCGCACGTTTTGAAAGGCGAACTGCAGGCGCGGCTCGCCCACCGCGATCTGTCGCAGGCGGCGCAACTCACGCTCGAACGCCGCCCCATCGGCGGCGGGGGTCAGGTGGTTTTCCAGCAGGGTCTGCGAAAGATTGAAGCGGAGCTGCGGCTCGCGGCATTTTTGAATCCCAAGTCGCAGCAAATCCGCGGCGAACGAGCGTTCGCCCTTGTCGGCAAAGGCCTCCGCCACCCGCGGCAGGTGCGCATAGTGTCCGGCCCGGACCATCGACAGGGCCACGGTCCGGGCCCGTGGAATCTGATTGGCCCGCGTCAAAATGGCGACGATGCGCGCGGCGATATCACCGGGATTGGCCGTGGGCCGGGACTGCATCGTCTCGAGCAACGCGAGTGCTTCCGCGACGTTGCCGCGCTTCTCCTCGATCTGGGACAACGCCTGCACCGCGATCGGATAGTCGGGCTCCACGCGCAGCACCTCGCGGTAAAGTTCCGCCGCTTCTTCGACGAAGCCGTTTCGATCGAGAAGCTGCGCGAGACGAACGCGCAGAAAATTATCCCGTGGGGCGAGCTTAATGTGAGTCTCGAGGACATCGCGGGCCGCCCGGATGTTTCCGGCCTTCTCATCGAGGTCCACCAGCTGGACAATCCATTCCCGACGTCCCATTCCACTGGAACCTGGGGCCACCCACGCGAGTTGCCGTTCAAGCGCGTCACGCAAGGCCACGTTATCGTCCCCGGCGCGCAGCGCGCCAAGCATCGCGCGCCAGTGCTCGCCGCTGCCCGGCTCGAGCGCGAGGGCATGCTCGCGCAGCCGGAGGGCCAGCCGGTGGTAGTGGCGGGCCGCCAGCCCCGTTGCGAGATTCGTCACCTCGTCGAGGGGTGGTTTCGTCGAGAGAAATTCCGCCACCAACAGCTCCGCCTCCCCCGGCGGCTCGGTGGTCCACTCATTCAACCGGAGGCGCTGCCGGATCTCGCGCACCACTTCGCGGGCGCGCGCATCCTGCAATTCCGCGATCACAGGGTCCGCGAGCGCAAGCTTCCACAGGTGCCGCGCGAGATCACGAAGGTTGCAGGCCTCCAGCCGCGTCCCGTTCGCAAGCACCGCCGCCCAATAGCGCGCCGCGGTGGACGTCTCGCTGCCCAGAAAACCGTTTGCGGCGGCGAGCTCCGCGTCTCGGTTCAACGGCGGCCGCAACTCCACCCACCGCTCGAGCGCGCGCCGCGCCGACTCCAGCCGCCCGCCCAGACCCTCGAGAAACGCCGTGACCAGCGCCGCCTGCGCCTGTCCGCCTGCCTCCGCGCTTTTGCACTGCGATTGCACCCAGGCCTTGCGCTCCGCCGCCGGCAAAAACTCGTGCATCATGCGCAGTGCCTCAAAATACGGCGCGTCCAGCGAATCGCCGCCATTCGTGCCTTCGAGCGCGAAGCGTAGAATCGATCGCGCCTTGTCCTCGTCGCCGAGAAAAAGCTGCCAGCGCGCAATCTCCACGCCGTACCCCGTGCGATTCGTCCGGATATCAGCGAGAAAGCGCGCGCCCAAAACCGCGGCCTCCGCGTAGCGATGCTGGGCCACGAAAATCCGCGCGACCGCATCCCCCCAGAGCGCAAAGCGCGAACGAAACTGGGGCGGAAACAACGCGTCAATCAAACCCGCCGGGGTCGTTCGGCCACCGCGCGCGAGCAGGAAAGCTTCGAGCCCATCCAGCATCTGGTCGCGCCGACGCGACACGTTTTCCGCTTCCGCCCAGACCCACTTGCCGAGTCGGTCAAACTGGCTCGCCTGCAAAGCCACGCGCACAAACGCCCGGGCCGCGTCGTCTGCGGCGTCCGGGTTCCGCATCCGCTCGACAAGCAGGTCCAGCGCGAGATCCGTTCGGCCCGCGTACACGAAAGCCGCCAGCGCCTCCCCTGGCTGCTGCGCGGCGTCGCGGCGCCAGCGCTCAAGCCAGCTCTTGGCCAAGGTGCCGTCGCGTGCGCCGCCCGATGCGACGAGACGCGAAAATTGTTTAATGGCCTCGAACCGCCAGCGGAGATCGCCATCGGACGCCGACATCGCACTCGTGGCCGGCACCGACGGCGCGGCGCCCGCCGTGACGATTGCCCCCCGCGCCCGCGGGAGGCGGGAACGGACCGGAACGCGGGTCGGCTCGGATTCGGTTTCGGGAATTCGCAGCGCGGCCCCGGCCGGCTCCGGCTCCGTGCGGGCGAGAATTCCTTCGAAGACAGATCGGGCGGAGTCCAGCGCGCCATCCTCCACGTAAATCTGCGCGAGGCGCGCCTGCCGCGCCAAATCGGCGGGGTCGAGCACAACGAGTCTTTCCAGGACCTCGCGCTCGCGGGTGGGCCAGTCGTTCTTGCGGAAATACTCCGCCGCGCGCGCCATCACGCCCGGGTCGCGCGGAAAGCGATTGACGATTTGTCCCCAGGTCCGCGCCGCACCGTCGAAGTCGAGGTCGCTTTCCTCCAGATTGGCAAGGCGCTCGAGGTTTTCCGCAGTCAGTTGACCGGGCACATGCAGCAGCCGCCGCTGGTGCTGCAGCGCGCCCTGGGCGTCTCCCAGGTCGTCGGCCGTGCGCACGAGATTCTGCAGTGCCGCAGCAGGATCCGGCGCGCCGTAGTACGCGCGGGTCAACAGTTCGTAGGCGTCCGCGTCGCGCCCCTGCGCGCGCCGCAACTCGGCCAGCGACAACAGCGCGAAATAATCGAGCGGGGCGGCGCGTAGACGAGATTCCCCGCGTGCTTCCAGCCACCCCATGAGATTCCAGCGCTGTGCGTACATGACGAGCTCGCGGAACAGGTCGAGACGCCGAACTTGATCGGTTTCCTCGTCGGCGGCCGTCGCCAGGATTTCCGCGGCGCGGCGCGGCGCGCCGGTCTTCTCCAGCGCGATCAGGAACGGCTGGCGCATTTCCCCGCGCGTCCTCGCGGAGCCAGGCAACGCATAGACGCGCTCCCAGGCGACGACCGCTTCGTTCCAGCGCTCGGCGCGCTGCAACGCGGTTGCGAGGTCGGCGATCGCTTCGGCCGAACCCGGCTTCAGTGATTCAATTTCGCGAAACAGCGCAATCGCGGCGGGCACCTCCCCTTCCTCAAGCCGGGCGTAGGCGAGCCGTCGCAGGTGATGAGATCGGCCTGCCGGATCGAGCTTCGCCAGCGCCTGCAATTGGTCGACGAGCAGCTCGCGGCGGGCGGTCTCGGTCGCGAGTCGGACGAGCAACTCGCGCGCAGGCAGAAAATCCGGCTTTGCCCGGACGACCCGCAGCGCCGCTTCAATCGCGTCCGCCGGCGCCCCGCCTCGCGCATAGAATCGCGCCAGACGCAGACCCGGCTCGGGATTCCCCCCCGATTCCCGCGCCGCAAACTCGAGGTCCCGCAGGAACTCGTGCACCAGCGGATTGTCCCGGGCCGGCACCAGCGCGCGCCCACCCGACAGGGTCGACGGGGCCCTCGCGGCCGCGGCCGTTTGCAGGATCATGAACAGCTTGTCATCCACCTCGTTGCGTTCCGCATCGGTCTTCGCGCTCGTGTAAGCCGCTTCCAACTCCATCCGCGCGGGCTCCGTCTCCCCCGCGCCAATCAGCGCATCCGCCAGCGCCACGCGACGGCCCGCGCCCGAGTCGGAATCGATCGCGACCGCTTCACGCAGGCGCGCCACGGCATCCGGCATCGACCCGTGCAATTTCAGCACGTCGGCCGCGCGATCAAGTCGCGCCGCTCGCTCCACCGGCGGCTCGCCTGGGCGCGGCGCGCTCCACCGGTCGAGCACCTCGCAGGCGGGCACATTTTTTTTCTGTCCGAAATAGAATTCCACCAACCCGAGGCTGGCCTCGTCACCTCCTCGCGTCCGATCACATTCCGCCTTGAGCAACGCTTCGGTTTCGCCGTCGAAACGATTGTGCTGGAAGAAGGCGAGACCGGCGGCGCGAATTGAATCATCGCTGCCCGCGGTCGAGAGCAACTTGTTGATGCGCGCGACGGCTTCCGGAAATCGGCCCAGCTGCAAATCCAAATCAGAGCGCGCCAGAATCCAATCCGGCGGGGTCCGGCCGGGTTCGCGCAGAAGCGCGTCGTAATGCTCGGCGGCCCGATTGAGTTCACCGGCCTCCGCGAGCACGCGGGCCAGCCGCAACCGCAGGTCGCGATCGCGCGGCGCAAGCTTCACCGCTTTCTCCAGCCAAACGGCCTGCTTGTCCGGCTCGCCCGTCTCGTCGTAAAGATTGGCGAGTGCGACGACCGCCGCGACATCGCGAGGATTCCGTTCCGCTTCGGCAACGGAGCGCTGTTCCTGCTCCGCGCTGCGGCCCGCGCGCAGGTAAAGCCGGGTGAGCTGCCGCTCCAACTCCGGGCGCATCCAGTGGCCGCGCGCGGTCAGCGCCAGAGCCTGCTCAAGCGCGGCGCGCGCTCCGTCAAAATTATCCCGGGCCTGTTCGAGCCGCGAAATCTCCCGCAACGCGTTCAGCCGGTCGCTGGCCGCCGCGCGTTCCTTGATGAATCCGTACGCGGATATGGCCTTCGCGCTGTCGCCCGCTTTTTCGTACGCCTGCGCCAGCTGCAGCCGGAGTTGGAGGTTGTCGGGCTCCCGTGCGGCGACCTCCTCCCACGCCGCGGTCGCGCGCGCATTCTCGCCGGCCAGCTGCCAGGCCGCACCGAGCTTGAGCAGAAGGTCCGCCCGACCAGAATCGTCCGCGACAAGGTGGGACAACGCCGACTCGTACGCGCTCGCCGCCGCGGCGGCATCGGTGTCGGTCAGCAGTTCGGCGAGCGCCAGAAAAGGAGCCGGGCTGTCGGGATCGATGGCCGTCGCGCGTTTGTAGACCGCGTGGGCGTCGGCGGCGCGCCCCGCGCGCTTGAGCAGGTGACCGTGTACGAGCGCCGCGTTGAGCCCCGGGGTGTGCGCGAAGTCCGCCAGCAGCTCGGCGGCGGTGCCGCGCTCCAGAGCACCCTTCCACAAACGATCGAGGACGACACTTTCCGCCGGGTTTCGGAGGGCCAGCTCGCGGTATCGCGCGGCGGCGCGATCGGCCGATTCCGGACTCTGCGCGAGGAGACCGCACGGGAGAAGGATTGACGCGACAAACCAAAGCAGGCGGACTCGGGGGAGGCGTTTCATGCGGTACGACGCGCTAATTCTACTTCCCCGGGGCGGTCCGGGCAAGGCGACCGGGACATTGCGGCTTTGCGGAGGCGGTCGACCGGCTAGATTTGGCGCGACCCGCGATGCTGACGCCCTCGAAAAAGAAGCAATCCTATCCGGTGCTGCCGCCCTTGCGGAATTACCTCGCGGCGTACACGCGCGAAATGTCACTCCCGGTCGACTACGACAGCCTCACGCACTATTCGGATAATTATCCGCTGTTGGATCGCGACGGACGCGACACGCTCTGGCGCACGGTGACCTTCCCGCCGACCGAGGCGCGCGAGGTTTTCAAGGGTCTGCGCGACATCTACGCGCTGCTGCGGTCGAGCGGGGATGTAAATCGCATGAGCCATCTGGCGGTGAGCCGCGTCGATTATTGCGAATTCGGCAACACCAAACCGTTCCGCATCCGCATTGTCAACCTGCTGAACGACAACCAGGATTATTTTTATGTGAAGCGCGCTGACGCCTCGCGTATTTATGGCCTCGAGCTGGAGCATCTGCTGTCGCCCAACCGGATGCATTTCTACGTCTGGGGCGACACGCTGATCGAGGAGCACGTCGTCGGCCTGCCGGGCGACCAGTTCATGCGCGACGAACTCGGGCGTCCCGGCTTCAAGGAGGTGCGCATCGCCAAGGAGTTCGTGAAATTCAACGAGCGCTGCTCGATCCGCCTGCTCGGCGATATGCGCAGCTACAATTACGTCGTCGACATCACCCCGGACTTCGAGGAGGTGCAGTACCGGATCCGGCCGATGGATTTCGACCAGCAATGCTACGACGGCCGCCGGAAATTTTACCTCCCGCAATTCTTCACGGAGAACAATCCGCTCATCAAGTTCGGCTTCCAGCACCTCGACCGCCTGTCCGTCGCCCAGTACGAGAGCGAGGAGCGCAGCTTGATCGCGCTGCGCATCAAGGTGGAGCGCAACCGGCTCGGACAGCTGCTCGAGGCGATGTGCGCCGAGCCGCTCGCGCCGCCGGAGAAGATCCTGCAACTGCGAGCCGACATGGCGGAGTTCCATCAGAATCCCGACTTCCACTTCTGCCGGAACATGGGCGAGATCCTGAAGAAAAACATGCAGATGAAAATCCCCGAGGCGCAACAGCTGGACTGATGCTTGGTCTTGGGTCCGGAGATCGCGTTCCACCTTTGCGTCGCGCGCCGGTCCGCGTCACCATGACTCCTCGCCATGGAGTTCACCGGAAATACCATTCTCTTCGGAGCGGACCCGACCCCGGGCATCGTCGCCGTGGAGCCCAGCGGCGATGCCGCGATGAAGGTGTATCGACGCGATTCCGGCGGCGCACTGGTCGCGGAGGAGGCAGAATTCAAACCGTTCTTGTGGCTGAAGGAGCCGGTCGACGCAGGCGCGGGGTTGGCCTCGTTGTCCGGTGACCTCGCCTACCGCGTGCTCGCCCGAACCGCGGGTTGGCGACAATTTCAGGATCTGCGCAGTCACCTCAAGGAGCAAAACGTTCCGCATTTCGCCTATCCCGACCCGGTCCAGCAGTACCTTGCGGAGTCCGGACGGACGCTCTTCAAGGGGCTGGGGTTCGAGGATCTGCGCCGTCTGCAGGTCGACATCGAGACGTTTTGCGCCGAGGGCTTTGAATTCCCGAACGCCGAACGGGAATCCGATCATCTCATGGCGATCGCGGTGGGTGACTCCACGGGCTGGGAGGAGTTGATCCTGGTGGATCGCGCGGACGTCGCTGCGTCGGAGGCGACCGCGCTCAAGCGACTGACCGCGCTCATCCACGAGCGTGATCCCGACGTCATCGAGGGGCACAACCTCTTTAAGTTCGATCTCCCGTACCTCATGACCCGCGCGAAACTCCGAAAGGTGAAACTTGGATGGGGACGAGACGGCTCGATTCCATTGTCGCGCGCGTCCCGGGTCCAAATCGCCGAGCGCACGATAGCCTATCCGAAATGCGAGGTCTCGGGCCGGCATGTCGTGGACACGTATCTGCTGGCGCAATTCTACGACGTCGGCACGCGCGAACTGGAAGGCTTCGGTTTGAAAGATGTCGCCCGCCATTTCGGCATCGAAGGGGGCGGTGATGGAAGGGCGAAGGCCGAAGGGCGAAGGCCGAAGTTGGCTCGAACGTACTTGGCCGGCCGCGGCATCCAGGAAGCGTATCTCCACGATCCCACCTCCTTCGCCGCCTACGCGCTCGACGATGTGCGGGAGACGCGCGCGCTCTCCGATATCCTGAGCCGGAGTTATTTCACCCAGGCGCAGATTTTCCCCTATAATTTCCAGGACGTTATCGTGCGCGGCAACGCGACTAAAATCGACGCGCTATTCCTGCGCGAGTATCTGCGTCGGGGTCACTCCATTCCCGATTTTCCGGAAAGCCGCGGCTTCGAAGGCGGATACACCGACATCTTTTTCACCGGCGTGGCGAAGAACGTCTGGCACTGCGACGTGGCGTCCCTCTACCCGTCCGTCATGCTGCGCTTCGATTGTTTTCCCGTCGCCGACCGGCTCGGCATCTTTCGCGGGTTGCTGAGCGATCTCCGGACCTTCCGGCTCGAGGCCAAGGCCCGCATGCGCGAGGCCACCGGCAAGCCGGGCGCGGAACGCGAATCCAACACGTACTCGGCGTTGCAGGCGACCTTCAAGATTCTGATCAACAGCTTTTACGGTTATCTCGGTTTCGCGCAGGCGCATTTCGGCGACTTCGACGCCGCCGCAAACGTCACCGCCAAGGGACGCGAGCTGCTCCGCGCCATGGTGGATTGGCTGCGCGAGCGGGGTGCCCAGGTGATCGAGATCGACACGGACGGCATTTATTTCGTGCCGCCCGCCGCGGCGACCGAAGCGGCGCTGCACGCGGCCCTCGGCGGAATTCTGCCGGCGGGCATCGAGGTCGAGTTCGATGCGCGCTATGCCGCGATGTTCAGCTACAAGGCGAAGAACTACGCGCTGTTGACGGACGACGGATCGCTTCTGCTAAAGGGCGGCGCCCTGAAATCGCGCGGGCTGGAGCCATTCCAGCGGGAGTATTTGGAGCGGATGATCCGATTGCTGCTGCAGGAGCGGCCGCATGAAATCCCGGCACTGCGGGACGTAATGGAGAAGGCGATCCGCGAGCGCTCAATCGCGATCGAGCAGCTGGCCAAGACGGACACGTTGCAGGACTCGCTGACGCAGTACCAAAAAAAGATTTCTGGCGCGGCGCGCAACCGATCCGCCGCGTACGAACTCGCGTTGAAGAGCGGGCGCGACTATCAACCCGGCGATCAGATCAAGTACTACATCACCGGCACCAGGAAGAATGTCGCGGTGCATCAGGCGGCGAAGCTCCTCTCCGAATGGCGGCCGGAAGCGCGCGACGAAAACGTGGAGTACTACGTCGCGAAGCTGAACGACCTCGCGACGAAGTACGAGGAGTTCCATCCCGGGCGCGAAGCCGACACCGCGCAGGGAAGCCTGTTCTAGAACGTAAACTCGACAATTGAGAAATCGTCGTCGAGTTGATCCTGCCCGCGCCGCAGACGGGCCGCGGCGAGCAGGTGATCCATGCGCGAGAGTTCCGGGGGCAACGGCTCCACCAGGGTTTCGCGAAAATCCTGATCGTCCCACATCCGACCGTCCGCCTGCCGGATCTCGTACACGCCGTCGCTCAGCAGGTAAAATTTCGCGCCTGGCGGAATCGTCGTTTCATTCGTCTTATAGACCTTGTTTTCGCGCGCCCCGAGCACGAGTCCCTTGGCGCCGAGGTTGACGATTTCATCGGCTCGCGTGGCGCCCAGCGGCACCATCAGCGCCGGCGGATGACCCGCGCAAGCAAATTGCAGGCGGCGCGTCGGCGCGTGCAGCACGCCGAACCAGAGCGTGAAGTACAGATTGTTCTGGTTGCGCATCAGGAACACGTTGTTCATCGCGCTGACCACCGCGCCCGGATCACGGAAATCGACGTGGGGCAGGCCGTCCGTGCGAAGCACCTGCACCGCGCCCACCGAGAGCAACGCCGATGCCGCGCCGTGACCGCAAACGTCCAGCATGTAGAGCCCGAAATGTTCGCGGTCGATCCAGTGGTAACCAAAGACGTCGCCGCCCAGCTCCGAACACGGTTCCAGCCGCCAGTCCGAGTGGAACGGCTCGGTCATCGGGGCCGGGAGGATGGCGCGAATGTAGGTGGCAGCGTCGGTCAGCTCGCGCTCCATGCGCGCCTGCTGGTTCTCGATCTCTCGCAGGTACGCCTGCTCCCGCGCGTACAACTCCCCCTTTACCTCGTACGAAACGAGCGCGGCCGAAGCGAGCGTGGCGAGCGATTCGATGAGCTGCCGAGACTCCGGGGCAAAGTCCGTCATCTCCGCGTCGTCGCCGTCGTGGAGCGCGTTGATGAGCTGCAGCACCGCCACCACCTCGCCGCCAAGGCCCGTCAGCGGCAGCGTGAAAAGCGAGCGCGTGCGATAGCCAGTGCGCTTGTCGAACTCGCGCGCGCCGGAGAAATCAAAGCGCGACTCGGTGCGAATGTCGCTGAGATGAATCTTCTCGCGCGTGTGCGCGACGAACGTGGCGACATTGCGCATGTTCGGCTGGCTGCTGGCTGCGTCGTACAACTGCAGCGGCGGCCACGTGATCGGCTGGCCGGACGCTCCGCCCATGTCCACCTTCAGGCTCGTGTTCCGCACCATGAAAAATTCGAGTACGCCCGCGCGCTTCATATAGAGCGTGGCGCCATCCGCCGCCGACAGCCGCTGGCTCTCCACCAGGATCATTTCAAGAATGCGCGGCAGCTCGCGCTCTTCGCTCAGCGCGACGCCGATCGGGATGACGCCCTCGGCAAAAAGCGAGGTCCGCCGGCGCTCGGTGAAGAGCAGCTGGCGCAACTCGGCCACCTCGGCCGCCTGTCGGGTCGCCTCTTCCATTGCCTCATCCTTTCGAGTCCGGGGCGTCGGGTCAACTGCGAGCCGAGGGGAATCTGTCGTTTTGACGCCGGGAATTCAGTCCAGCGACCTGGCCGCCTCGACCACCGCCTCGACGGTCATGCGGAGCTGCGTCATCACCGTGCCGCCCGGCGCGCTCATGCCGAAGCGGTCGATCGTGACCATCTTCCCGTCGATTCCAACATACTTGTGCCACGACATTTGTACGCCGGCCTCGATCGCCACGCGCTTGCGGCAGGATTTCGGTAACACCTCGTCCCGATAAGCTTGCGGCTGCCGATCAAAGCGCTCCATGCACGGCATCGACACGACGCGCGTGCCCGGTCCGAGCGTTTCGGCTGCGGCCATCGCGTGCTGCAGCTCGCTGCCGCACGAGAGCAAAATCAGGTTCAACACCGACGTCTCCTTCCGCGCAATGTAGCCGCCTTGCAAGGCTCCCTGACGACGCGTCGCAGCCGGAAGTTGCGTCATGAGCGGAATCGCCTGGCGGGTGAGCGCGAGCAGCGTTGGCCCATCCGCGCGCGAGAACGCCGCGGCAAACGCACCGGCGCATTCCTCCGGATCTCCGGGACGAATCACGTCGAGATTCGGAATCACGCGCAGGCCCGTGACGGTTTCGACCGGCTGGTGCGTGGGCCCGTCCTCGCCGACGCCGACGGAGTCGTGAGTAAAAATGTAGGTGACTGGAAGGTGGGACAACGCGGCGAGGCGGATGCTCGGGCGGCAGTAATCGGCGAAGACGAGGAACGTCGCCCCGCTCGGGCGGAAGATGCCATCGTACGCGACGCCATTCATGATCGCACACATCCCGTGCTCGCGAATTCCGTATCGAATGTTCCGTCCCGCCGGGTTCGCCTCTGTGCCATCGCCGGCGCCGTTGATGTAGTTCAGGGTCGAGCCGTAGAGATCGGCGCTGCCGCCGATCACTTTGGGCAGGGCCGCGGCGATCGGCTGCAACACGTCGCTGCCCGCTTTGCGCGTCGCAATCTTGGTGTCGGCGGGAAACTCGGGAATCTTCGCGAGCAACTCATCCGCGGAGAGCCCTTTGTTTCCTTCCAGTTCCGCGGCGAGCGTGGGATTCGCGCCCTTCCACTCCGCGTAGAGCGACTGCCATCTGGCATGTTCCGCCTTGAGTTCCGTCTTTCGCGTCGCAAAGAAGACCTTTACCTCGTCGCTGACGAAAAAGTGTTCGTTCTCCGGCAACCCGAGTCCCTTGCGCGCGGCATCAATAAACTTCGCGCCGCCTTCCCCGTGTGCCTTCTGCGTGCCGGCCACTTCGGGAATGCCCATCCCGATGATTGTTCTTGCCATGATGAACTGCGGTTTTCCGCTCTTGCTGTCGCGCGCCTTCTCGAACGTGGCGTAAAACGCGGCCGCATCGTTTCCGTCGACCCGGTGCACCTCAAATCCGTACGCCTCGAAGCGTTTGCCCGTGTCCTCGCTCTGGCTCGCGTTTGCCATGGCGTCGAGCGTGACGGCGTTGTTGTCGTAAATCAGGATAAGGTTGTCGAGATGCTGGTGACCCGCGAAGGCCGCCGCTTCCGACGCAACACCCTCCTGCAGACAGCCATCGCCCGCGAGCGCGACGACCTTTTGCGTGAAAATCCGGTGCGCCGACGTGTTGTAGCGCGCCGCGGCCATCCGGCCCGAGAGCGCGAGGCCCACGGCGTTACCCACGCCCTGGCCGAGTGGTCCGGTCGTGCATTCGACGCCGGGCGTGTCGTGAAATTCCGGATGCCCCGGCGTCTTGCTGCCGAGCTGGCGGAAGCGTTTCACCTCGTCGAGCGGGAGATCGTAACCGGTGAGATGCAGCCACGCGTAGAGAAACATCGAGCCGTGGCCCGCCGAGAGGACAAAGCGATCGCGATTCAGCCACCGCGGATCGTCGGGGCAATGATGCAGCGCGTGCCCGTAAAGCACGGCGCCGATTTCCGCGCAACCGAGCGGCAAGCCGAGGTGGCCCGACTGCGACGCATGCACGGCGTCCATGGCAAGCCCCCGGGCGATGTTGGCGGCTTTGACGAGGGTGTCGACGGGGAGCGGTTTCATGGGGAAATTGGGTCTATCGGAAGGTCATTCGCGCGGCAAGCCGATTGATGCCGACGCTCAGGATCGGCGCGCCACTCGGGCGTAGATGCGGCGCAGCTCGCGGGTGACGGCACCCACGATGAGCGCTCGGCCGTTCCAGCGACGCACCGGGCAAAGGCCGAGCATGCTGTTCGTGACAAATATTTCATCGGCAGCGTCAAGCACGGCAGGTCGGCTCCGCATCAGGCGAACCACGGCCCGATCGAGGATCCAGCCACGCACGACGCCGGCGCGACAACCGCAGGCCTCATCGGGTGTGAACAACCGTCCGTTGCGCACCCAAAAAATATTTGCCATCGCGCCGCTGGCGATCTCCCCGCGCTCGTTCAGCAACAACGCTTCACCGCCGGGATGCGTGCGCCGCGCCTGCCAGTGCGCGAGGTAGCTCAGGGTCTTGTGCCGCGCGTCCCAATTCTGTGAGCCGACCCGCACCGCGCACGGCATCAACGCCAGCGTGGTCCGCGCTGCGGTTTTCTCGCGCTGGAAGGAATGCGACGCACCATCCGGACCGATGACCCAGCGCCAACGGCCGTCGGCGACGGGGAGGTCCGCGGCGTGCCGGCGAAAATCGGTGGGGCGCTTCAGTCCCAGCGCGGCGCAGGAACGTCGCAGCGACTGCCAATGCTCCTCGAGAAAGAGGGGGCGACCGCGCCAAACGCGGACGGTCTCGAAGACGCCCAGCCACGGATGAAAGCTTCCCGCGCGGATGATTTGGAGACTCGGCATGCGCGACCCTCCGCTTCACCTATCGCTCAATCGCGACGGACACCTCGGTCGCGGCCGATTCGCCCGAGGTCCTCAAATCATACATTGGCGCCACGTTCGCACTGGGCCAGCGAAACATCCCGCCGGCATTCACGCGCGCGAGCACCGAGTAACTCGTGGAGCCCGACGGCAACAGGTCGAAATAGAGCGCCGTCTTCCGGTCGCGCCGCTCGACGTGCGAAAGATCCAGCCACGTTTTCGGTTCGGGCACCTCGTACATGCCCGCCAGCATCTTGAGGTCCGGATTGATGGTCTCCACGCCGGCCGGCAGTTCGTCCACGAGCGCGACGTAATAGTGCTGCTTCGCGGTCACCACGCGATACGTGATCAAGAGCCGGTCGTTGAGTCGATACGGTGCAGCGGGCGAACCGTCGCGCTTTGGCTCGGTGAGATTCTTCACGACGCGCTCGAGGCGGAATCCGCGGTCGCGCCGATCGTTGTCGGCGAGATTCGGCGGCGGCGTGTACTCGGCCGTGAGCAGGTAGTGCAGCGGCGCATTCGGCGGAATCATGTCCGCCAGCGGAATCGACGCGGGCGACGCGAGATTGCGCCCCGGCCACAACGCGGCGGTGGAATCAGGCGACATTTGCGGAAGGGCCGACCGCGTGCGCGGCGGCTTGAGCTTCACCGCCGCCGCACCGCGCGCAATCGTGCGGAAGGCAAGCAACGACCAAAGATTCTCCTGCGTCGAGCCGAGAAACATCTCATCGAGCGACTTAAGCAGGCGCTGCGACGCCGCGGTGCGCTTGTCGGGTGTCCAGAACGAAGGCGCGCACTCGTTGAGCGCAAGCAGGCCGATCGCGAAGGCGCGGTTCGCCGATGAAAAAGTGCGCGGATCAAAGGCCCGATCCTTGGGCGCGATGTCCCCGATTTCGCGCAGCAGTTGCAGTTTCTCGGTCGGCAGCGTCTTCCGGTAATTCATGGCCAGCGCGAGCAACGCGCGACCTTCGTCGCTGAGTTGGTCGCGCTCGCGATGGAGTGCGAGCAGGTCCGCGTTGGTGATCGGCGAGTCGGCCGCCTGCGACAGCACGTACGCCGCGTACGCGCGCTGGAAAGCCGATTCATCGCGCCCGCGCACCATCTTCACCACCGCCTTCGCCAGCCTATCGGCCAGACCATCCGGAATCGCATAACCGAGCGCGGCCGATTGCTGGACGGCCCAAAGTGCGGAGATCGTGACGAACGGATTGCCTGGTCCGGCCGGCTCGCCATCGCCCGGCGGCCAATATGGGAGCTGCCCGCTGTAGAGCAGATTCTTCGCGTAAAGCTGCAGCGCGTCCTCGACCGCCTCGCGCGACGGTTGTTTCGACACCGCGAGCGGCGGCAGAGCCTTGAGCAAATCGGCGAGCAGCGTCTGCGCGAGCACCTTCGTCGTGATCTGCTCGAAACACCCGTGCGGGTAGGAGAGAATCGCGGGTAACGCGTTCAATTGCGCGAGATAGGGCGACGGGGAAATCAGGGTATCGTAGCTGCCGCGCACCCCCGGTTTCCGCCAATCGGCGGCCAGCGCCTTCTCCGGGTTGAGCTCCGGAGCATTGGCGGGAAGCGATCCCGCGATGGCCTCCCGGCGCGGGAGGACGCGCGGGAAAATCGGTAACGTGATCTCGACCTCGTCCGCTTGACCCGGATTGCCTTCCGTCGTCGCGGCAAAACGGATCTTCGCACTCGTCTCATCCGCGCCGGCCTTCGCGCGGAAGGTGAACGCAGCGGCCTTTTCCTTGGTCACGTCGACCGAGACGGTGGCCGGACCGGTGAGCTGCAGACCGGCGTCCACGGTGCAAGAGACATCGACGCGCCCGGCCCTCGACGTTGGACTGCCGAGTCGGGTCACGACGCGGAGATCCACCTCGTCGCCCTGGCGCAGGAAGCGCGGCAAGGACGGTTCGGCGATGAGCGCCTTGGCCACCTCGACGGTTTGCGTTCCGATCCCGAATTGGTTCGCGCGAGTCTGTCCCACCGCAACGAAGCGGAAGCGCGTGAGATTATCGGGCGCGACGAACTGAAACTTCACTCGACCCTGCGGGTCCGTGCGCACGCCCGTCTGCCAATACGCGAGCGCCTTGAAGTCCCTGCGGACGTAGCGCCCCTCATCCTCGCCGCCGCCGCCGACCGTGAATCCCTTTTGGAAAAGGCTCTTCGGATTGATGCCGTTCACGAATTCATTCAGGGCAAGAAATGTCGCAACCCCGTGGCGCCGCAACGGGCGCATCCCCACGCCCACGTCCGGAGCCTTCCACTCGCCCAGCTCCAGAATTGCATCGTCGACGGCGAAGAGGGTGAGGTCCGCGTTCTCCACCGCCCGACCCTCGGATTTCACTTCAACGAAGCCGGCGATCATCTCGCCGGGTTTCGCCACCGGCGCGTCGAAGCTCGGCGCAATCTGCAATTCCTGATCCGGTCGCCGGACGCGGAACTCTGCACTGCCAAATCGCTCTGCCGGCAGATCCTTCGCGCCGCCGGGTTTCACGAGATAGACCGTCACCACTGAGTTCGGCGAGAACTCGGGCTTTATGGGCAGCTCAACGATTCCGCTGTTGCCATCGATCGGCACGTTCATGCCGTCGAGGATCGCGCCGTCCGCCTCCACCGTGACCCAGGCGCGGCCCGTGAACGGCGAGCGCACGACGAGCTTTGCCTTCGCCCCCACGCTCTGGTCGTCTTTCGATTCAAACAGCGTCGGAAGAGCGAGTGTGCCGGGCTCGACCACGTCGAGCGAACTGTCGTCGCGCACCGGTACTTCGTCGTCGCCGCTCCCGCCAAAGACTTCCGCCGCACTCACTCGCTGCAGCCCCGGCGCGGAACCGATCGCCACAAAGCGTCCCGTTTTGGTCATCGGAATCTCGACGGAACCCGGCACCGCAATCGCGACCTTCGCGACAGAATTGAATTGCGGCGAGTTGCGATACCGGAAGACAAACGGCGCCACCTTCTCCTTCGCGACCTTGGTCGAAATGTGGAAGATTTCGACGTCCGCCTTGCCGGAAAAACTGGCGGGCTGCAATTCGCGATCGAAGGCCCGCACCTCGACTTTCACGGTGCGTTTCTCGCCCGGCTTCGTCACATCGGCTTCCGTCACGCGCGCGCCCAGCAGCACGGGTTGCAGCATCACGGTGGGCGACCGGATGGCGTTGGGCTGGATGCTCTGGCCGTCGAGCGATGTCACGGTCACCCGCCACGCGATGAAGAAACGCGAGCCTTGCGCGGCCTTCGGCACGTCGGACGTGATCATCACGGTGCCGTCGCGATCGAGCAGGGCGTCACCCTCGTTCGCGGCGCTGTCGTTGTCCGGAGTCGGATTTTCGGACGCCAGGTCGTCCAGACGAAATCCCTCGCCGGCCTCGTAATCGCTCCGGTTCCAGACGGCTTTCCAATGCACCTTGGCGCCGCTGTTCGGCTGACCGGAAAAGAAGCGCGACGAAACTCGGAGCCCCGCCTTATTCGCGTCCGCCTTGCTCTCCGCGGGCGCGGCGGTGACTTCGAAAATTGGCACCTTGTACTCCTGCACGCGAATCAGGGTCGAGCCACCTTCGGCTCCGGCCACGCGGCACGACAGGCTGTAGCCGCCCAATTTGATGCCCGCCGGAATCTCCCACTCGGCCTCCCAGCCGCCCTCGGGCGAAACGGTCGCAATGCCGCTCGCAAGCTTGTCGCGCTGATATTCAGTCGAGATCCGCCATTCGACCGGTGCGCCCTCGGGAATGCTGCGAATCGCGCCGAAGCGATCCGCCAGCCGCGCGAAGCCCTTGATTTTCACGGTGTGGCCGGGCCGGTAGAGATTCCGGTCCGTGAACACGATGCTGCGCAACTGGTCGCCGGTCGGCGAGGGCGCGAACGTATCGTACGCGCCAGAGAAACGCGGTGCGTCGAAATTCTGGATGGCGATTCCGGACGCAGTTTCCGCGATGAACAGCCGGCCGCGTTCCTTCTCGTCAAATTTGCCGAGCACCGACGAAGGGAAACTCACGATGCCCTCGGCGTTGGTCACGCCGTTCGCAAGTTGAAAGTTCTGCCGATTGACGAGTCTGACCTTGGCGTCGGCGAGCGGGGCGGCATCACTCATTCGCGCAGCGCGGAGCGTGATCGTGTCTCCACTCCGCTTTTGCGTCAGGATGGCGTCGCTGAAGCAGACGATGCTCCGATGGCCGACGGTGAATCCGGCGGGCTGCGACGGTGCCGTGACCTCGAGAAGATAAAGTCCGGCGAGCGGCGCCACGCCGGCCGGCGGCGACCATTGAATCGAGCGGAGTGCTTCGTCTTCGCTGCCCGGATTCGCGGGGACATCCCCGCTGCCGACCACCGCCAGGCCAAACGCATCGATGAAGATTTCGGTCTCGCGTCCGAGGAGAGAGCCCGTCTTCGGATCGGACATTGCATCGCCCGTGACGGGATCTTTGCGCGCCTCGGTGAATTCGCGCAGGCGCTTCTCGACCTCGGCGAATTTTTCGACCGGCAGGGCCGCGAGCCGCCACTTCGCCGCGCCGGTGTTTGTCTGAACGAACGAAAAATTCAGCCCCGCGCTGGAGCGCTCGTGAATCAGCGGGCCTGGAAAAAAGATGGCGCTCGGTTTCGGCTGGAAGGTCGCACCCCAGCGCGATTCCGCACCCAGCGCATATCCGGTCACGCCGCGCACCGTGCCCGCGACCGTGACGGCATACCGCTGTTTCAAATCGAAATCGCCCTCGACGATGATTTCATCGCGAACCGCGCGCACCTTCAGCTTGGGCACGGCGGGCTCGACGCGCACATCGGCTGCGTTCACGGACTCCGGCACCAGTTCCTCGGTGAATTTCGCGCGGATTAACGGTGACTCACGTGGGGCGTTGAACGCGCCAAGCCATTCCACCTTCAGCGGCTGCGTGGTTCCCAGTGGAAAGCGCTGCAAAAAGGGCAGTGGCTTGCCGCCGATCTGCGCGCGAACTCCATCCAGAATGAGGTCGAAGGTCCGTCCCGTCGTAAGGTCCTCGCGTGGGCTGACGCGCAGCACGGATGACTCCGGCTGCTCCGGATTGTTGCGGTCCACGGCCCGCAGGGAGATCTCGCTGCCAATTCGCTGGAAGCTGTCACGATCCTGAAAATAAATGCGCTCGGCGACGTCCGAGAGGTCGACCCCGTAGTTGAATTCGAGCAGCACCTGCGGGCGGCTACGCAAACGCTTCGTTTCGTCGAAGTCCGTTCGAGCGCGGAAGGCCGGCGTCGTAAATTTCTCGTCGAGCTTCGCCCCGACAAGACCACCGTTGGCGTCGCGCAGTCCGGGCGCGATCCGGACGCGGTAGGACATGCCCGGCGGCAGATCTCCGGTCGGGGTAAATTCCCCTTCCGTCACGCTCTTCCACAGAAATTTTCCCTCCACGGATGGATCAAAAACGATCGGCGCCGCAGCGCCCCCCGCATCGATTTTCTCGGCGCCAACCATCGCCGCTGGAAAACTAACCGTGATCGTGTCGCGCGCGTTGAGGTCCCCGCCCGCCGGCGAAAGCTGCACCCCATCGCCCCCGTCCTGCGCGATCGCGCCAACAACGAGGGCCGCCATGGCGGCGCTGAGGAAGGCGAGTCGTTTCATGAAATCAGCGCGACGTCGCCGCCTCGCTCGCGGCTTGATTGCTTTCTTGGCGCGGCCGGTGACGTCGGTTGCAGGCGCAACCACGCGTCGCGGTCGCGATCCGCCTCCGGGTCGCGGCCCAGCGAGCGGAGGCACGCTTCGCGCGAACGGAGCGAGTCAGCGTCCCTGGGGTCGAGCGAGATTGCCTCGGAAAACGACGCGATGGCGAGCGCGAGTTCCGCGCGACGACGCTGCAATTGCGCGAGAAACGCCCAGGCCTCGGCATCACGAGGATTGTTCTCGGTGGCGAGCTTTGCCAGGCGCATCGCCTCGGCGCGATGGCCGAGCTGGCTGGACGCCTGTCCCGCGATCAACGCACCGGTGGCCGACTTCGAATCGATCTTCAGCGCGGCCGCGGCCGCCTCAGCTGCCAGCAGTGGCTGGCTCGCGGCGAGCAAATTGGCCGCGCGACGCGCCTCCGCAGCGGCATCTGGCTTCGCGCGCAACGCGGCGTCGGTGGCGCGCAACACCGGCAGGAGCTTGTTGAGGAAGCGCGACTCGTCGCCCACGGCGGCGACGCGCAGGGCCTCGGCCTGCGGCGTGCGGCCGAGCTTGCGCAGCAGCAGGCCGCGCAGCACGAGCGCGCCCTTCGAGCCGGGATCGATCTTCGAGGCTTCGTCGGCGTCGGCCAGCGCAGCGACATTCGCTCCATACAGCGCAAACCACGTCGCGCGCTCCAGCAACGCGTCGGGATCGCGCGGGTTTGCCTTCACGCGCGCAAGCACGGGTTGGATCGCGGGCAGCTGCCGCTGCAGCGACTCAATGCGCGGAAGATTTGCCTTCACGTTCGGCGCGCTCGCATCCAGTCGATTCGCCGCCAGCATTTCCGTGATGGCCGTTTCAAATTCGCCGCGCTGCAACAGCGCCACCGCGAGCTGCGCCTTCGCATCGGCGCCCGACGGGAGATTGCGCAAAGCCTCGACCGTCCATGCGAAATGATTCGTGTCGCTGCCCAGCTTCGCAATCTTCCGCCACACGAACGTTCGGCGCGACGGCTCGCCCGCGGTTCCGATGGCCCGCTTCCATGCCGCGTACGCCGCATCCGCCTGGCCATTCGCAGTCGCGACGTCGCCGCGCAATTCCTCGAGCACCGGGGCCAGCGCTGGACGTTTCGATGCCGCGTCGAGAACAACGGCTGCGCGCTTTGCCTCACCCGCGGCGAGGTACGCATCGATTTCCCGGCGCAGCAACTTGGGATCATCCGGCGATGCGACTGCGCCGCGCCGCGCGATCTCGAGCACGGACGCCTTGTCATCGGCCTTCTCCGCGAGTTCAAACTGGGGACCCAATGCCGGGGTATTTTGCGCGTAACCTCGGTCGGCGCGCAGAACGAACAACGCAAGGATCGCCGGAAAAATTCGGTTCCGAAACTTCACGGCGAGGCGCACGCCTCATTGATAGCGAGTTTCCCGGGCGGGAAGCAAGCGAAGCGAGACATTCACACCGCGGAATCGGCAAACCGCGTCGGGACGCCGACTAGGGCTTGGCTTCGAGCTTGAGCCGCTTTCCGTCCGGCGGGGCCGGTTCGCCATCGGCATACTTGAAGCGCTCGGCTTCGATCAATTCGTTCAACTGATTTGAAGCCGGCAGGGTTGGATTGTCGATGGCCTGCATCTCGAGCGTCAGAATTTCAGCCCCGCGCCGGACTTTGAGGGCAACCTTATTGCCCCCGGTCAGAAAAAAGGAGGCGTCAATCATGTCCGCCGGCTTGCGGATCGCCATGCCCCCAAACTCCAAAATGACATCGCCCTCCTCCACTCCGGCGACCGTGGCCGGTGCGTCCTCGATCAGGCCGCGCACCACGGCTTCACTGCCCTCGGTATCGAATCCGCCGCCGCTCGCCACAATGTTCACGCCCACCCAGCCCGGCCGGGGCACACCCCAGTGCTCGTAATCCTGAAACACCTTGCGCGCGGCATGAATCGGCAGCGCGAAGCAGGTGTTTCCGGCGGAATCCATGCGGGCGACGAGGATGCCGACCACCTCGCCCTTCATGTTCAGCAACGGCGCGCCCTGCTCGCCGCGGTGCGCCGGAAGATTGGCGCGCAGATGCGTGGTGCTGAGGTAGCGGCCGAGGTATTTCTGGTCGAAACCCGCAATGAAGCCGACGTTTGGAGTCACCGGCAGATCCAACGGATAGCCGATTGAAAAAATCGGCACCGCCACGGTCAGGTCGGCCGGCGTGCCCAGGGGAAGGAAGGGCGTGCCGGAAGTCGAGATTTTCAGCACCGCGAGCCCGCTCCGCTCGTCGGCCAGCAGGCGCACGGCGGGATATTTCTTGTCCGCGAACTCGACGATGACATTCCACGATTCACCCGCGACGGAGTAGGTCGTGAACACGGTGCCGTTCGGGTTGACGAAGAATCCAGTTCCGGCCAGCGAGCCGTGGAAATCATCGGCGGTAACGCGCACCACGGCCCGGCGTGATTTCTCGAACAGGGCGCGGACCTCGTCGCCGATGGTGCCAAGGGAAGTCGCGGCCGACGGCGCGTCGGGGCCGGCGGTTTGGGTCCAAACCATCGGTGCGACCGCCAGCGCGAGGCAGGCAGTGGCGAAAAGAGACCGGGCGTGCCTCAACCCTGGGCGCTTAAAAACTAACCGGCGCATCATAGCTGACAGGCCTGGCGTCCAGGACGTAGCGCGGGGGGCGCGTTTGCTGGCTGGCCAGACGGGCGGAGTCCCGCGTCCGGGAATCACGAACGGTCGGGAAGTCCGACTCATTGAGGAACACCACCTGAGAATTCGGCCGCGCACCCGCCACGGTCTGCGTGCGGTTCAAGCGAAGACTAACGGGAGCCGACTCCAGCCGGTTGGTCGAAGCCACCATGGTCGCCGGCGTGGCACTGAGCGCAGCCAGGTCGGAGCCGGCGGGACGCGATACCATCTGGCGCGAGGCCAGCACGGCACCGAAGAGCGCGACCGCGCACACCGTAGCGTAGGCAAAGCGCGGCACCTCGCCGGGGACGAAGGACGCGGTCACCCGATCCCAGGCGATGCGCCAAAGGGGAAGCTGGACGATTTCCTGTCGTTGACGCCGGTGAAAGTCCTTCAGGAAGCCCTCGAAGTATTCGGCGGGAGGCGCCTCATATTTCTTGAGACGCAGGAGTTTTTGGAGGTCGCTGAAGTTTTCGTCCATAGGGAGCGAGGGCTAACGTTCGGGAGGATCCGGGAGGAGTAAAGCTTACTGTCGAAATTCTTCGAGATAATTTTGCAGCTGGCGGTGGGCGTAGAACAGCCGCGAACGGACTGTTCCCTCCGACACCCCCAAAATCTTGCTGATCTCGGCGTGAGGCATGCCCTGGATGTCGAACATGGTCACGACGGCGCGATGATCGGGAGACAACTTCTGCATGGACTCGTTCAAGCGCCGCTGAAGTTCCGAGAGATTTGCTTCCCGCACCGGGTCGCTCGAGGCCGTCAATTCGAGGAATTCCCGGTCGTTCTGGATATTCGAATCGACGTCGTCGAGACTAAGGTGAAACCGGCGGCCGCGCTTCTTGACGAAATTAATCGTCATGTTCACGCCGATCTGGTGCAGCCAGGTGTAGAAGCTGGATTTGCCCTTGAACCCGCCAATCGACCGATAGGCCTTGGAGAACACGTCCTGCATCAGGTCGTTCGTGTCCTCGTGGTTCGAGGTCATGTGGTAAATCAGGCCGTACAGACGCGGGCTGTACTTCACGACGAGCTTGTCGAAAGCCTCGGCATCGCCCTGCTGAGTTCGCGCCACCAACTCGTTGTCGGTGGGTTCGGCAGTGGCGGCGTCCGTTATCTCCATCTTGGCACCGACCACTCTAGCGGGGGACGACCCGACGGGACCAATGTTTTTCGCTGGGAGAGCCGTGGTCCGGGCACGAAAAGGCCAGGGCAGCGGGACGGATTTGGTCATGGTGGAGCCAGTCAGACACGAAAAGAGGGGGAATCGTTCAATCTGGAGGGGTCAAAACGCCTCGTCGAAACTCGATGCAAACCGCGGAAACTCGTTACAATCAATGGATTCTCTCTTCCCAAATCCGGGTCGCATTGGCCCTCGTGCTGGTGACATCGACCTTCGCACAGTAGTCAGCACCAAAATTGCGCGCTAAACCTCCAGCCGCTTTTCCATCTTCGAGATGAGGCGTCCGCCCTTGGGCGTGACGACGGCGACGTCCTCGATGCGCACGCCGCCGACGCCCGGGTAATACAATCCCGGCTCGACTGTAAACACCTGATTCGCCTTGAGCTTGCCCGCTTGGAAGCGCGGGAGTTCGTGCAGATCCAGCCCCAAGCCGTGGCCCGTGCCATGGAAAAATCCGGTCCAGCGGCCATCCGCGTTTTTCTCCGTTGGATATCCCGCGTCGGTGAAGAACTGCTTGATCGCGTCGTGAATCTTTTCGCCGTTCGCGCCTGGCTTCATCTGATCGATGCCCATCTTCTGGCCGCGCTCGACCGTCGCATACAGCTTGCGCTGCGCATCGGTCGCCGTCCCGCGCAGAACGGTGCGCGTGAGATCCCCGAAATATCCACTGCGCGCGTCGCGCGGAAATACATCCAGGATGATTAAATCGTTCGCCTTGAGCGGGCCGTGCCCGCGCTCGTGCGGGTCGCAGCCCTGATCGCCGCCGGCGACAATCGTGTTCATCGGTAACCCGCCGTGGTGCAGGATCGCCGAATCGATTTCTGCCCGCATCCGTTCCGCCGTGAGCGGTTTGCCGCCCCAGATGAGCCGGCGGCCCTTGCCGATGTCGGACGACGACAGAATCTCAATCCCGCGCGCCATGCCCGCCTCGGTGATCTGCAGCGCGCGCCGCATGAGCTTCAATTCCTCCGCGGTCTTCTGCTGACGCGCGGGAAACAAATGGCCGTCCGCCGGCTCGAGCTTGATCCCCGCCGCCGCGAGCTTGTTCGCGAGGGCGAATGGAAACGACGGCGGCACGATCGCGTGGCGCACCTTGCGGGATTTTAGAAAGGCGACCGCCGTGTCGCCGAGCGTCGGCTTCTTTCCCAGTGCGCCCTCGTGCTGTTGGTTGAATTCCGAGAGCGACAGAATTTCGTCCACCTTTGCCTCGCGCTTGCCGCGATCGATTTCAAGGTCGCTCAACAGGATCGTCGAATGCTTGCCCTCGAGGAGAAAGATCATTGGATCACCGACGGCGAATTTCGTGGCGTAGAGCAGGTCGGCGCACGTTTCGGAACCGTCGATGATGAGTTTGGCGGGATTGGAGGTCATGGAGATCGTGGCGGAAGGGGGAATTTTGTGCGACGAAGCCGCACCGCAACATACTCGGTTTCCGGCAAGATATACTTCCGTAACTCAAGCGCCACGTGCCGGCAGGCGAATCGCTCCAGGACGAGCTGGGCAATTTCCTCCGCCAGCGTCTCGATCAACCGCCGCGGCCGTGCCGCCGCCAGGTTGCGGATGGCCGACGCCACCGCGGCGTAATCGACCGTCCGCGCGACGTCGTCATCCATCCCGCTAAAATTGTTCGCCGGCACCATCGTCAGCGAGACGGTCAACCGCTGCGGCTTCGCCCGTTCGTCGTTGGGGACGCCGACGCAGGCCTGCAGTTCCAGCGAGGCGAGGCGAATTTCGTCGGGGGCATTCATTCCTCGCCCTCGAAATAATCTGCCGGCTTCACCCGAAAAATCCCACCGCCGGGCTCAAAATTTACCGCCCATTTGTCGCTGTCGGGATAATAGCAGTTGTCGCCGCCCTCCGGATTGTTGGCGATGACATAGTAGGTCAGCGGTGCGTTGGACCCATTGAGAATCTGGTGCGCTTCGCCGGGTGGAAAGAAGGCGTGATCGCCCGGCCCGACCGATTCGACCCCGCCGGGATGCCGCACCCGGCCCTCGCCGCTCATAAAGATGTAATGCTCCCACTCCGCGGAATGCGCATGGAACGGGCAGAGCGCGGCACCGGGGGGGAGCGTCACCCATTGCACTTCGTAGGGCCGGCGCGCGTTCGGGTCGGCACACAGCGCTTTCGTGACATCGCGGCGCCGGCTGCTGAACCGGCGCTTCGGCGACGAACGCTCGAATTCCGGGACCTGCTCGATTGAGATCTTACTCATTGCTCCATTCTGGGGAGCGGAGCTGGCCCGTGCAATCTCAGGATTGCGAGCGCAGGCGTTTGGTCATCGCCCATTCCAGCAGGACGCGCGTCGGGCTGTTGAGATTCATGGCGAGCGCCTCCTCGGGCGGCACCCACATAAAGCGCTGGGCTTCATCGTTCAACTGCACCTCGCCGGGCCGCGCAAGCGCGACATAGTTCAACAGCAGAAAATGCGCGGGCGTCATGTACTCGCCCGAATCGATGCAGTCCTGCACGAGCGCGAACTGCACATCATCCAGCTCTAGGCCCGTCTCCTCGCGCACTTCGCGCCGGACGGCGTCCTCGCTCGACTCGCCCCGGTTGATCTTCCCGCCCGGGACGCCCCAACGATTGCCCCATTTGTGGGTTTGCAGCATCAACACGCGATCCGTCGCGTCGTAGAGCAGCGCGCCGACCGTCGACACCGGAAAGGAGGTCGGCGTGGAAGGGGGCGGAATGAACGTGCGCAATTCCCCGAGGCTGCCCGCGATCAAGTCGGGCCGGGCCGCGAGCAGTTTGTCGGCAGGATCAAACCCGCTCAGCACAGCGATCGCCTTGACGCCTCCGTCGTGCGCGGCTTCAATGTCATGCACCATGTCGCCGATGAAGGCCGTGCGCTTCGGGTCGAGCCCATAACGAACCAACATGCGGCCGAGCGCTCCCCGCTTGTCTTGGATGCCGACATGCGCCGCTTCAAAGTAGTGCCCGATGCCCAGACGCGTGGCTTGGTGCGTGTAATGATCCGGGTGAATCGTGCTCAGCAGGAAAAGCCGACGCCCCGTCTCCTTCGCGTAGGCGAGAAATTCCGCCGCGCCTTCGATCAAAGGGACATCCGCCTGAATCGCCGTGAAGCGCTCGTAGTAGATGCGGCTTAAATCATCCATCGGCTCCCCGGGGAAAAACTCCCCGTAGAAATCCGAATACGGCAGACGGAAATGACGCCGGAATTCGTCGCGCGTCAGACCCTTCTTTCCGTAGAACGCGAAAACGTGATTGGTGGCGTCGACGACCGCCGAAAGATCGTCGGCCACGGTTCCCGACCAATCAAGGATCAGGTTCTTTATCACCCCGGAGGGCTCGCCGGTGGTCAACTTGGGGTCCGGGGCCGTAGGCGCGGGAATCGTCACCGAGGTCGTGGCCGGACGAGCCGACGGCATTACCGTCGTCCCCGTACTAATCGTCGGGACGCGGTTGTGCGGTTTGGCCGATAGCATGCCTGATGTACTACGCAAACGGCGGACGAACCTTACACTCGAAATGCGATTTGCCGCACAATTCTGCTCCCGAAGCGCGCCCGGAGCTTCTCCAGGATGGTCCCCCTCCACTGTCGCTCCAGCTCGAATCGCAGGCTCGGCTGCAGCACGCGGACAGTGAGAGTGCCGCCCACCAGCCGCACCGGGGCGGAGTTCGCCGCGATGAAATTTCCCACGATATCCCGCCAGGCTGCGATGACATCGGCCTCGTTCATGAGGTCCTTCAGGCCCAGATTACGGAGGGTGGGCGCAATCGCGTCCCCGACGCGGACCAAGGGCTTCTCGGCCGCGGGCTCCCGGTAGCCCCGCCATTCAGCCAGCACCTTCTGCCGGAGCGCGGGTGTCATGGCGACCCTTTGCAGCCGCTACTGCCCGTCGCTGCCGATCGCCTCGACCGGGCAGCCTTCCATCGCTTCCTTGCAGAGCGCCTCTTCTTCGGGCGTCGCGGGCTGCTTTTGCACGTAGGAATAGCCCCCGTCGTCGCTTCGCGTGAAGTTGGCCGGCGCAGTCTCCCGGCAGAGATCGCAGTCGATGCACTGGTCGTCGACGTAGAATTTGCCGGCAATATTCTCGGCGTAGCGGTTTGCGATGTCAGCCATACAAAGGAGGTAAACGGGCGGCAAAACATAGGAACAAAGCCCCGCTTGGCAAAGGGATTCTGCGTCAACCGGGCCAAAGAGTGAGCAACTTTGCGAAACATCCATCTAAGACGAGGTTGCGCGCCGAATTCTCCCCAGTGAAATCCTCCAACGTCCGCCGCATCCGCCTTCGCTCCCGCTGGCCCTGGATTGCGGTCGGTCTTCTCCTGGTCGGAATCCCGTTCGGCATCTTCGCCTATTTCTTCCAGCGTTCGTTGCAATTCAGCATCGACGACATCGGCGCCATGCCCCAGCGCGCCACCGTCTTCGACATGGACGGCAAACCCTACGCGCGGCTCTACGGCGAAAACCGGCTCGTCGTGCCGCTCAGCGAGGTCTCGCCCAAGTTTGTTGATGCCCTGCTCGCCCGCGAGGATTCGCGCTTTTACCGACACTTCGGGGTCGACCCAATCGGCGTGGCGCGGGCCGCGCTGCGAAACCTGACGTCACGCTCGAAGAAGGAGGGCGCGAGCACGCTCACCCAGCAGCTCGCCCGCAACAGCCTGCCCCTCGGCGGCCAGACGCTCAGTCGCAAGATGCTTGAAGCCTGCGTCGCCCTGCGGATCGAGCGCCGTTATTCGAAGAAGGAAATTCTCGAGCACTACATCAACCGCATCTACTACGGTGGGGGCCTCTACGGCATCGAGGCCGCGTCGCTCACCTATTTCGGCAAGCCCGCCAAGGACCTGGACCTCCCGGAATCCGCGCTCATGGCCGGCTTAATCCGCAGCCCGAACCGGTTCTCCCCGATCCGTAACCCCAAGGGCGCGACCGCCGAACGCAACGTCGTGCTCGGCCGCATGCAGATGCTCGGCTACATCACCCCGGCCGAAGCCGACCGCGCCCGCGAACAAGTCGTCTCCACTGCCGGCAAACCGCGCGTGTCGCTCTACCAGGAAAGCTACGCGATGGACGCAATCAAACGCGACCTCGACACCATCCTCGAACAGCAACAGCAGGACGACGGCGGCCTTCAGATTTACGGCACGATCGACCCGGAGTTACAGGCGGTCGCGGCCAAGGCGCTCGAGGACACGCTCACAAAAATTGAGTCACAACCCGGCTGGGAGCACCCGCGCCGGGCGCAATACAATAAGGACAGCGTCAACGGTGAGGCACCCACCGAATACCTGCAGGGCGCGCTCGTCGTGATCGACAATCGCACCGGCGCCATTCGCGCGCTGGTCGGCGGACGTGACTTTGCGCAGAGCAAATACAACCGCGCGATCCTCGCGAAACGGCAGGTTGGTTCGTCCTTCAAGCCGTTCATTTACGCCAGCGCGTTCCAGCGCGGCCTGCTGCCCGGCGCGGCAATCAATGACGCGGTGATTGAGGCGGGGGAACTGCACGACGCCAACGGGGTCGAGAGCGACTGGAGTCCGGCGAATTCCGACAATCAATACGGCGGTATTCAACCCGCAGAAAACGGGCTGATTCGCTCGCGCAACACGATGTCCGCGCGCGTCGGCGAGCTCGTTGGCCTCGCGACAGTGATGAAAACCGTGCAGGCCGCCGGCTTGACCCGCGACGTCCCGAACACGCCGACCGTCTATCTCGGCGCGTTCGAGGCGACGCTGAAGGATCTCACGGCGGCCTACACTGCATTCCCGAACCACGGCGTGCGCCGACAACCCTACCTGATCGAGCGCATCGACGACGCCGCGGGTGAGACGGTCTACCGCGCGGCCCACCTCGAGAAGGAGATGTTCAGCCCCGGCGCGGCGTGGCTCACGAACGTCACGCTCGAAAAGGTGCTGACCGGCGCCGGCACGGCGGCCCGCGCCCGCGGCGATCTCGGTTTCAAACTGCCTGCTGCGGGCAAGACCGGCACCACGAACGACTTCAAGGATGCCTGGTTCGTCGGCTACACCACCTCGCTGACGTGCGGCGTCTGGGTCGGGCTCGATCACCCCGCGACGATCATGCGGCGCGGCTACGGCAGTGCGCTGGCGTTGCCGATCTGGACCCAGGTGATGAGCAAGGCGTCCCCCAAACGCTATCCCGCCGAGGCCTTCAAATCGCCCGAGC
The DNA here is from genome assembly GCA_025353105.1 of Verrucomicrobiota bacterium. GTDB lineage: Bacteria > Verrucomicrobiota > Verrucomicrobiia > Chthoniobacterales > SZAS-18 > SZAS-18. Next base: position 30,462 of record JANXRG010000098.1, on the reverse strand, counting down.
CGCTCAAGAAAGTGCGGGTCTGCGCGATCTCCAATCAGCTCGCGACTTCCGCGTGCGAGGTGAACGGCAAGGCGTACGCGGTGGATCTGCCCGTGAGCATGGTGCCCGCCGACGCGTGCTCCGTGCATGGCGGATTGGCGGAGGACAACACGCCCGTGCGGCAGGGGGTGCCCGGCAATCCGAATGACCCGCGCGCCAATCCGAGTCCCCTTCCGACCGGCGGCGATCGCTTCGATCAGAAGATGATGCGATCGCTGAAAAAATTCTTCGGTCGGTAGGGGCGCTCGCGCCTCGTCGCGACGGCCGATTTATTCCTCGGGCGGGGGCGGTGGTGGCAGCAATTTTCTACGCTCATCCCGCTCCCGGTCCTCGCGGGCGCGTTGCTCGGCCTCGGCCAGCTCCCGCTTGCGGTCCCTACGCTCGATGTACCACGCAATCCAGATGCACGACTCGTAGAGTACAAGCAGCGGCGCACTCATCGCGCCCCACGTAAAGAGATCCGGCGTCGGCGCGATGATCGCCGCGAGGAACAGGATGAGAATCAGCGCGTACGAACGCGAACGGCTCAACGTCGCGTAGCTCAACAGGCCCATCTTTACGAGGGCGAGCACGACGACGGGCAATTCGAACGACAGGCCGAACCCAAGCGTGAATTGCGTCACGAACGAGGAATATTCACGCACCGTCCAGTCGGCGACGATGTGCATCTTGATCGCGTCCGCGGCGAGAAACTTCAGCGTCATCGGCAGCACGTAATAAAACGCGAGAATCACGCCGGTCATGAACAGACCGAAACCAATCGCCACCGCCGGATAAATGTATTTTTTCTCGCGCTGCGTGAGCGCGGGCAGGACAAATTGCGCGAAGAAAAAGAGGAGGAACGGAAACGAGACAACGAGCCCCGCGTAGAACGCCAGCGAAAAAGAAATCGTGAACGAATCCGCCGGGTTCAGGGACTTCAACCCCTTGCTCGGATCGCCGCTGACCCGGTGCAGCGGCTGCTGCAGGAAGGCCATCAGTTCCTCGCGGAAAACGAATCCAAGAATCATCGCCGCCGACAACACGATCGCCATCTTGATGAGCATCCAGCGCAGGTCCTCAAGGTGCGCGAGGAACGGTTTCACGGCCTCGGGTTCCGCGGACCGACCAGCGGTGCGCTCGCGAAAGCGAAAAATATTGCGAATGTTCATCGACGAAAATTTAACCCGGAGGTTCTGGCGCGGTCACGCGACCACATTTGTCGGGTCTCTTCGCCCACCGCGCAACTGCCGCGCACCCAACTTCTACGCATCTCGTCCGAAGTCGCTCTCCCAATGGCGGATGCGGCCCGCCACATTCGCCGGTGCCGGCGCGCCGGTCGCCGTTCGCGCCGCCAGGGAACGTCGGACATCGAACAGCGCGTGCACGTCGGACTCGATGACCGGGCTCGCCGCGCGAAAATCCTCCAGGCTGAGCCGGTCGAACGGCACACCGGTCCGCCCGCTTAATGCGACAAGCTTGCCGACAATTTCATGCGCCTGGCGGAATGGCACGCCCTTGAGCACCAGGTAATCGGCGAGATCCGTCGCCAGCAGGAGCGGATCGCCTGCAGCCGACGCCATGCTGACGTCATCCACCCGCGCGTCGCCCAGCATGGCCGCGTTCACCGCCAGCGCCGCCTTGATCGTGTCCACCGAATCGAACACCGCCTCCTTGTCCTCCTGCAGATCGCGGTTGTAGGTCATCGGCAGTCCCTTCAACGTCGTGAGGACCGACATCAAATTCCCGAACAGGCGACCGGTCTTGCCGCGCGTAAGTTCGGCCACGTCCGGATTCTTCTTCTGCGGCATCAGGCTCGATCCCGTCGTGAATGCGTCGCTCAATTGCAGAAAGTGAAACTCGCTCGTGGACCAAAGGACGATGTCCTCGCTCAGGCGCGAAAGATGCACGCCGATGAGCGCCGCCGCGGAGAGAAATTCGCAGGCAAAATCGCGGTCGCTCACCGCGTCCATGCTGTTCTCGCTCACGCGCGAGAATCCGAGCAAGCGCGCCACCAGCGGGCGATCCAACACGATCGTCGATCCGGCGATCGCCCCCGAGCCGAGCGGGAGCACATCCATGCGCCGCGCGGCGTCGGCGAGGCGCTCGCGGTCGCGGTCGAGCATCTCGACGTACGCGAGCAAATGATGCCCAAAGAGCACCGGCTGCGCCCGCTGCAGGTGCGTGTAACCGGGCATCACCACGTCGGGATGTCGCTTGGCCAGCTCGACCAGAGCGCCCTGCAAGCGGCGCAGAAGCTGGCGAATCGCCGCGATTTCGTCGCGCAGGTAAAGCCGTAGATCGAGCGCGATCTGGTCGTTGCGGCTGCGCGCGGTGTGCAGCTTCGCGCCCGCCGTCCCGATCCGGCGCGTCAGCTCCGCCTCGATGTTCATGTGCACATCCTCAAGCTCCGGACGAAACTCAAATTTTCCCGCGCCGATCTCCTGTTCGATGCCCCGCAGACCCTCGGCGATCTGCCGCTCCTCGTCCGCCGTGATCAGGTCCGCGTGCCGCAACGCGGCCGCGTGCGCGATCGATCCCGCGACGTCGTGGCGGTACAGCCGCCAGTCGAAACTCACGGATTCCGAGTACGACCGGACGAGTTCGTCGGTCGGCTGCTCAAAGCGCCCGGTCCACATGCGTCAGCGCACTCCCAGGGCCAGATCGTGTCGCTGGTCGCACTTGCCTTCCTTGCGCAACTGCTCGCACTTCGCCTCGATGCGCAACGTCTTGCTCGTCGGGGCAAAGCCCAGGCGGTGGCTGATGCAGTTCTCGAGGATGTCGATGTGCGCGTCCTCGAACTCCACGATTTTGTTGCAGTCGAGGCAGATGAGATGCGCGTGCGTCGGTCGCTCGTTGAAATTCGGATCGTAGAATTTGTAGTCCTTCCCGAAATCCATTTCGCGCAGCGTGCCGGTCTCGACCAGCAGCGGCAGCGTGCGGTACACCGTCGCGCGCGAAACCGATGGTTCCACCTTGCGCGCCATCTCCAGCAGGCCCTCGGCCGTGAAATGTTCCTTCGTCGAGAACGCCGCCAGGATGATCGCATCGCGCTGCACCGTTCGGCGCAGACCCTTCTGCTCGATGTAATCGTAGATGGCTTTCCGGATCGGCTCGGTGATCACAGCCCAACTATAGAAACGACGGCGCGGTGAGGCAAGGACGGCTACAACTCCAGATCCACCCACCGTACCAGCGACGACAGCACCGGCGCGCCGTCCTGATGCCAGGCCAGAGGCGGCCGCTGCATTTCCCCGAGCGGACAGATCCGCGTCGCGCCGGAAACGTGCTCCGCGACCCATCGCGCCGAATCCAGCCCTTGGGGCCAGTACCCGATGGCACCCAAGTGGGAATTCACGCCCGCGAGGGCCGACCCGAGATCCGCCGGCAACGGCTTGACGAAGACCACCCGGTCGAGTGGCGAGGTCGTGAAGGCCGGATTTGCCGCATCGTGAATCACTGTCCAATCCGTGGATCGACCGTCGTCGCTCAGCCACAACGTATACCGATCATCATTCGCCGCGCGAAACCGGTAATCCTCCCGGACCGCCCGAATCGCTGCCGCTTCAGGCGGCGCTAGCAGACGGCGCGGATGCTGGAAATTGAATGCGGCCATGGCGTCAACCAGCGATGCCGCGTAGGCGCGCGAATCGCCGCGAATGTAGAATCCGTGCGGCGAGAGGCAGCCCCGCTGATCGAAAAGCGAGGCGTCGCGCGCCGCACCCACCAGGGAACCCGTCAAGTCGTCCAGCACGATGCCCAGGCTCACCCGATGGCCATGGCCGCACAAAATCTGATCGGCCCGCGCGAGGCCATGGAAATGCGCGATCGCGTCGTCGTCGCCGAACACGATCAAGGCGTTTGCGGAGGATACCCAGTCCGGCGGAAGCGACTCCGAGCACTCGACCCGCGCCGCGAGTGCCTGCGGCAACGCCTCGTAAAACGCTGAGACTACCGGCAGACCGACCGCCGGCAACTTGCAACGGTTGTGCGAACCGAGAAGCAACCCGCGCAGCAGGGTCTGCAACCCGGCGTGGGGCGTGTTCCCGCTCAACACGTGCAGAATCTTGCGCGGCGCCACGGCCCGCGAGAGACGATTCCCGTGCGTTTGAAAGTCGTCGAGGATCGCGGGGTGGCCGAGCTCCACGCGCACCAGTTCGAGTAAATCCTCCGCGATGAAGTCGCCCAGCCACTCCGCAAATGGACGCGCCGCGGCGGCGAGAGCGGCGGCGCGTTCGGCGGTGGTCATGACGGCAGGGAGAGCATTTCGTCCGCGGCGCGCGAACACCCACGCGGCAGCGCCGCCGGATCGCGACCCAGCAACTCGAAGGCGCCTTCGTCCCGGCGCACGGCCAGATCCTGCGTTTGGATGCCGACCACGGAACCAACGTTCGCGAGGTCAATCAGCTTGAGCACACCCGTTCCGCCGATCGGGACCTCCGCGCCCGACTCGGGATCGATCACCAGCGCGCGCAGCCACGGCGGCGGTCGATGCGGCGCGGACAATCCCCGCGCGTAACACTGCGAACTCAGTTCGGTCATGCCGTATTCGTTCCAAATTGCGTCCGCCCGGAGACCGAGGCTGACTTCAAATCGCGCGTACAGATCCGCCTTGGCCAGCATGCGCCCACTGCCTTTGTAACCACCTGTTTCGAAGGCGATGCTGCCGGCGGGCAGGGAGAGCCGCCGCGCGCCGAGCCTCTCAAACACATGCAGAAACGAGAGCGCCGTGCCGAGTAAGATGACCGGCTCATCCGCGATACCCGCCCGCCCGATCAAGGTGTTGAGGTCGATCCGCATCGCCCGATCCGCATGGTGCGCGACCCAAATCCGCTCGGTCGCGAATTCCCCGAGCGCGCCCATCATGTGGCTGAGCGAGGAATGCGGCGCGTCCTCCGGCGGTGGAATCAGGAGCCAGTGCGGCCGGCTCAACGGCAACCCGGCGTGACGCCAACCGGCGCGCAGCGATTTTTCGTAAAGTGCAAGCGACCGGAAATGATGGTGCCCTTCCCCTTCACCGGTCGTCCCGCTCGTCTGAAAGGTCGCCATCGTCGCTGCCGCGGGAAACGTCCGCAGTTCCGCGTGCTTGAATGCCTGCTGCGGCACGCCCGGAATGTCGCGCCAGTCTCGAATCTGTTCCGGCGCGCCGAGCGCGCGGCAGTACCGCGCATATGGCTCGTTGCGACGGAGCTGAAACGCATGGATGGCGAGCGCCGATTCGGAAAACGATTTATCCTCGAAGTCCCGACCAATCGACCTCGCGATCAAATCGCCCACGCGCGTCTCGAGCGCGGTCTGTTCGTCGCCGGCGTTCATGGCGTCGGGAGCATCTCGAGCGCCGCTTGCGCCACCTCGTCGGCGCTCACCGCCCTTAGGCACCGAAGGTCGAGCGGACACTCACGCAGGAAGCACGGATTGCACTCGACCTGATGTCGCACGATCCGCACGCGGGTCGAAAGCGGCCCCGTCGCCACCGGATCGGTCGAGCCAAACACGGCGACGATCGGCACCTCGAGCCACGCGGCGAGATGCATCGTGCCGGTGTCGTTTGTCAGCAACAAGTCGCATTGCTTCAGCTCCTGCATCAGCTCGCCCAGCGACGTCTTTCCCATTCGATTCTCGCAAAGCTCCGCGCCGATCTCATTCTCGATGGCCCGTCCGATCTCCTCATCCTTGGCCACGCCGAAAAGCACAAACCGGCACGGACGCGCCTGCGCGATCTTTTTCGCCGACTCCGCGAATCGTTCGGGAAACCAGCGCTTCGTGGGACCGTATTCCGCGCCCGGAACCAGCCCGATGCGAAAAAATCCGTCTGGACGCGGGCGCGGCTCGACGGCCGGAATCGAAGGCTCCTTCGCGCCCACCGAACGGGCCAAATGTAAATATCGCTCCGCGTGATGCGGCCGCGTCGGGCCGGGTTCGATCACGGGCTCGACCACGATTTGATTGAGCAGCGCGCTCCGACCATGCCCGGCGAAACCCACCCGGCGGGGCACGCGCGCCAGCCAGACTTCGAGGGCGGACCGCAGCGAATTAGGCAGCAGGATCGCGGCGGCGAAAGGTCCACTCGCCCCGACCTGCGCCGCCACCGCCCGCACGCCGGAACGCTCCGACGCGATTTCGATTACGCTGTTCACTTCGGGCACTGATTTCCAAAGCTCCGCGATCTTTGCCGGCGCCAGCACGGTGACCTGCGCATCCGGTCGGCCGGCGGCCAGTGCGCGCACCGCCGGAATCGCCATCACCGCATCGCCCAGCCAGTTCGGCGAGCGGACGAGGATCTTGAACGGCTGGAGATCGACTGGCTGCATTCCCTCCGGCAGCGTGACCCCACGCTTGTACCCCGCGAGCAAAAATTTCGGCTTCGGCGTCTTCCACCGGTTGTGCATCCAGAACCAATCCGCGGGTGATTTTCGAATCATGGACTCGACCGCCAGGTTCAGGCGGGCGGTCATTGATTCGAGACTCTCGTGGGGCCCGGATTCGATGGGTTCCGCCACTTCCAAGCGCCAGCGCGCCACGCCGATGGTAGACACAGCACATGGCACGATCGCCGCGCCTGTGCGACCGACGAACAAGGCCGCGAGCGTCGAGGTGGACGCGAGCCGTCCAAAAAATGGCGTCCACGCGCCGCTGTCGCCGGCGTGTTGATCAACCAGCACGCCGATCAAGCCGCCCGCTCGCAGGAAGGCGATCGGAGCGTTGAAGCCGTCGCGACGATTGAATAGGACCAGTCCGAAACTTGAACGCAGGGCGCGGGCGTAGGCGTCGATGAAGGGATTCCCGATGGGTTGATAAATGGTGGCGTTACGCCCCGGGGGAAAGAACCCCACCCCCATCCGCGCCACGAGTTCCCAATTCGAGAGATGAGCCAGCGCGACCACCACCCCGCGGTTCTGGGCAGCCAGGCGATCGAACACCTCACGGTTGTCGATCTGGGCAACGCGGGAAATCTCGTCGTTGGACATCGACGCGACGCGGACCCCGCAGAGGAGATTGGCGACGAGGCGGGCAAAATGCTCCCGGCCGAGGGCGCGGCGAGCCGCATCGCTTTGTTCCGGAAAAGCAATCGCAAGATTATGCAGCACGAGCCGCCGGTAGGGACCAGCGAGGACGTAGCCGATGCGTCCCAGCAGCCATCCGAAGGCATACACCATGCGGATCGGCAGCAGCCCGAACAAACCGAGCAGGACGCGACAAAGGACGTAGACGAGGTACTGCATGCGGGGCGTGACCACCGACCCTAGCGCCGGAAGTCACGCCAGACGAACACACAATCGGGCGGTTGAAAACGGAATCCCCCGGATGGGATCAGATAATGGGGGGATCGGCATCCACCCGCACAAGGTCCATCATCCACTTGTCCAGCAGTCGGCGCAGCTTGCGCAAGTCGCCCGCGGCCGCCGGCGGGCGTAATTCCAGAAGTTCGCGCGTGTGCCGCGCAAAGGTGGAGTCATCAACGGTCCGATCGCCGCCTCGCAGTACCCACTCCACAAACATCGCATCGCGCACCGGCCATGCTTCCACCTCCACGCCGAATTCACCCTCCAGCCAGTCGAGGAGCAATTCCGGCAGATCGGGCGGGGCGTCGCGCCGCTGAAGAACGTCCATGATCCACAGCCACAAAGCTCCAAAGCCCCCGGTGGGCGCGAGCGGTGACAACTCGTTCGGCGCATTTTCAGCGACCCAGGACGGCCGGTGGAACTTGAAGAAATCGCCGAGGTTCCCCAGCCGCGTGGCCAGCCGACGGCGCGGCGCTCGATCGCGCGGAAAGCGTGCTTCTCCGATCCGTGTCTCCTCAACTTCGGGGGACTCTATGAACGAATTGAGGCAGAAGCTTGCCGAGCCCAGAGTCCGGGGGCGCGGCGCGGACGACGGCAAAAAAATCGCAGGTGAAGCGCACCGGAGGAAGCTGATTTCCGCGCTCGGCTGGTAAATTTCCCGCTCCGCAATCGCGACTTTCTCGGCTTCATCCCACGCGACAAACGCCGCGCCTTCGCAAAGCAGATTGAACTCCTTGGCCAGCGCGATAGCGGCCTTCCCGTCGCCGGCGTCGATCAACGCCGCGATGCGATCGCGGCCCCAAATCAAACGCAGGGCGGGATTTGATGACGCCGCGAGATTTAGCGGGATCGCTTTCTTTTTGCCTGCCGACGTCTTGGCGGAGACGTCCACGCGCTCCCGAATCGAACTGCTGCGCAGCGAAACATGCGAGGCCTGACCGGCAAACAAATCCGGAATGAACCCGGACCCGCCTTCCCAATTCTTGCCGGCCCCGAGCGCGGTCAGCACCGGCCGGCGCAGCCGGTGACCCAGCCTTGCCACGGTTCCGGCCACATCGTCATCGGGCGTGAGCAGCCAGCACTCGCCGCCCGTCTTGCGGGCGAGTTGCTTGAGGAACGCGTCGTTCACCGTGGTGTCGATGCCGAAGGTGTGCACCGCGGCTGCGGGTGAGCCCGTAAACGTCGACACGATTTCCGCCTCGTTACCCATCTGGCCGTCCGTGAGCAGAATCACCACGGCGCGCCGACCCTTGGAATGGCGACGCATGGTTTCGAGGACGTGACTCGCCGCCGGCAACAGCTCCGTTCCGCCGGCCGTGCCGAGCCTCGCGAGTTGCCGGAAGCCGCGGTCCGCTTTGAGGGCAGCGGCAGTCATGGGCGCCTCGGCAAAGTCCTGAAACGTCGATTCAAAGCAAGTGATCGAGACTCGATCCTTCACCCCGAGTAAATTCACGAACCCATGCAACGCGGCGCAGGCTTGCGTCCATTTTTCGCCCTCCATGCTGCCGGAACGGTCGACCAGGAAATAGAAGTCCTGCTCGAAATCATCCGCCGCCTCGGCCTGCTCGGGCGCGCGCAGTTCCAGCAGCGCGAAGGTCTCCTTGCCGTGGCGGACTCCCCAGCCGTGCGACTCCAGCTTCGCCGTGCGCGGCTCCTCCCAGCGCACCACCAGATCACGGTCCGGCACCGCGCCATGATCGGCCAGTTCGACCTGCACCAATTCTTCCACACGGCGAACCAGGATCGGGTGCGTGGGCGATGAAAGGGTATCCCCGTCTACATCCACCGCCGCGATCGATCCGCTCAGCGCGAAATACGCAGCGTCGCGATGCAATGCGTCGATCCGCGGCGGCGAAAGGCGCGACGCGTCCGGCACCTGGTCGGTGTCGTCCGACGTGCCGCGGCCCGAGAGGTCTCGCAACAGTGCCTGCCCGGGGATGTACCGCACGCCTGGACAGACCGGGATGCGCACGCGCAGTTCCCGGCCGATTCGCTCCAGTACCTGCACATAGGCAAAGCGCACGACGACCAAATCTCCCGGCTGCAGATTCCCCAGCGAGAGCGTAAAAAGATTTTCCCGCTCGGTCTCCACCAGGGCCGCACGATGACCCGCGGCCTTCTGCTCCGCGTACAGCTTGCGCGCCGCTTCTCGCTCTTCGACCCGCGCGCGAATGACCCGGCCGTTCACGTGCATCTCGCAGCGGTAGACCGCGGCGCCGGACGGCAGCGGAAATGAGTAAAGGCAATCGAGCGGCTCGGCGTGGTCCTGATGAAAAATCTGATCGATCTCGACACTGAGCAGTGGACCGGTCGCCTCAAAGCGGCACTCGACGCCTTTCAGCGGGAGCGCGACGCGGGTTTCCTTGAGCCAGGCGACGAGACCGAACGGTTCGGTGGGAATCAATTCACGTTGTGGATTCATGTTTGAGAGGGGGACGGGCGATGGGAGGCACGAAGGGCTTGGAGAACGGCGGTGCGCTGGCGGGCGGTGAGTTCCCGGCCCCGGCGCGACACCAGCATGAAGTCGTCGCTCAGCGGAATCATGCGCCATAGCTCATCGGCATGGGCGCTGGTGGTGCGCCAGTCCGGAACGCGGCGCGCTTCCGCCAGCGCGCGCCGCTGGAGTTCGCGCAATTCGACGACGGACCGGCCGAAGAGCAGCTCGCGAATCCGGCGGAGCGGAAGGCCCTGCGCCTGCAGTACGCGCACGCCGACGAGCTGAAGAAAATGCTTTTCGTCGTAGCCGTCGAGTCCTGAGATCGGCGCATCGAGCAAGCCGACCGTGCGGTAGTAACGAACGTTCCGTTCCGTCACCGTCTCGCCCGCCTGTCCGACCGCGGGCTCCACGTGATGCTCCTCGCACCAGGCATTCACGCGCTCGGCGAGTTCACGAAGGGAAAAGCGCTCGGGGTCCATCGCAAGCACATTACAGTACGACAGTAGTACTGTCAACAAATGTAAAACAATTTCTTTCGTGGCACGGGCATCTTGCCCGTGGGGTGCGGTCATTGATCTGATGTGCGACGGGTGATCTGCAGGCGTTGAGTGGCATCGGATTCGCGTGGTGGAACGCGATCTCCGAGCGCGTTGGCAAAAACAAATGCAGCCCGCGCCCGCGGGCTGCCATATCCCTTGGCATCGTGCCCGGAGGTCACGATCCACCAGCCGAGCGTGACGCCACGACCCGGGGCCCCTAGCTGGCGACTGACTTAAGCCGCTGCTTTCCGCCCAGCGCCGCCTTGAGGAACGGTGCGATGCGGCTGATCTGGTGCCGGGCGACCTGCTCAGGGGTACCGCTGATGACGAGGTTGCCGCCATCGGGGCCGGCCTCCGGGCCGATGTCGATCACCTGATCCGCCTCGGCGATGACGTCCACATGATGCTCGATCACGACCACGGTGCCGCCGTCGTCCACCAGGCGATGAATCACCTCGAGCAGCTTTTCCACATCCGCGAGATGAAGACCGACGGTCGGTTCTTCGAGCAGATAGAGCGTCGACTTGGGCGTCCGTCGGCGTCGGAGGCGTGATTCCTGGTCCGCCGCGACACCGCGCGTCAGTTCGGTGACAAGTTTCAAGCGCTGCGCCTCACCGCCGCTGAGCGTGGGGCTCGACTGGCCAAGCTGCAAATAACCGAGTCCCGTAGCGGTCAGCAGTCGCAGCGGCCGCGCGATCCGCTGACTGGCCTGAAAGAACTCGGCCGCCTCGGATAAATTCATCTTCATCACGTCGCCGATGCTGCGGCCATCGTAGAGCACCTCGTTGGTCTGCGCGTTGTACCGCGACCCCCCGCAATCGTCACACGGCGTGTAGCTCGTCGGGAGAAACGCCATCTCGTGCTTGATCAGGCCATGGCCGCCGCAGGTCTCGCAGCGGCCGCCAGCAACATTGAACGAGAACCGGCTCGCGGTGTAGCCGCGCATGCGGGAAAGCGGAAGCTGCGCGAAAAGATCCCGAATGTGGTCGAGTACGCCGACGTAGGTCGCGGGTGTTGACCGCGAGGTCTTGCCAATGGGGGATTGGTCAACCTCGTAGACGGACTCGAGGTGCTCGGCGCCGAGGAGCTGACGCCATGCCGGTTTTGAATTTTGGATTTTGGATTTTCGATTCGGCTTCTTTCGTTGCGCGACCGCCTGTTGGGCGGCGGGCATCAGGCACGAATGCATCAGGGAGCTCTTACCGGAGCCGGAGATGCCGGTGATGACGTTGAGACGCCCGACCGCAAAGCGGACATCGATTCCCCGCAGGTTGTTCGCCGTGGCGTCGCGCAGCTCCAGCCAGGGCCCGTCGAGCACTCGGCGCGAGCCGCGCATCGGATGCGCAAACGGATGCAGCAGGCTGCGCGCGGTCGCGGAGGTCTTCACCTTGAGGATTTCCTGCAGCGTGCCCTGCGCGATGACCTCGCCGCCGTGCACGCCGGCGCCGGGACCGAGATCGATGATGTGATCCGCGCGGCGCATCGTCTCCTCGTCGTGCTCGACGATGACGAGCGAATTGCCCTTGGCCTTGAGCGCCTCGAGCGTGCCGAGCAGCTGGGCGTTATCGCGCGGGTGCAGGCCGATCGTCGGCTCGTCCAGCACGTAGAGCACGCCGCGAAGATTCGACCCGAGCTGCGCCGCCAGGCGGATTCGCTGGGTTTCGCCGCCCGAGAGGGTCCGCGCGGCGCGCTCGAGCGCGAGGTATCCCAGCCCGACCTCCTGCATGAATCTCAGGCGTTGGCGGATCTCGGTGACGATATCGTGGGCGATGATTTGGGCGGACCCCTTGAATTTAAGCCGCTGCAATACGGCCACCGCTTCGTGCACCGACCGTCGCGCCAGCGAATCGATCGTCTCCTTGCCGTGCAGCCGGACGCTTCGCGCGACGGGATTCAAACGCGCCCCGTGGCAGGTCGGGCATTCTTCGTCATGACCCTCCTCGATCCAGTCGCTGGCCCGTTCCTCCGCGAGTTCGCGCTCGGCTTGCGAGATCGAATCGTCGAGCTTGGGCGTCGCAACCTCGCTCCAGATTCGCCCGAAGCCGCGGCAGCCCTCGCACCAACCGTGCGGCGAGTGAAAGGAGAACAACCGCGGATCCAGTTCTTCGAACGCGCGTCCGCAATTCGGGCAGCTCATCTCCGCGCTCAATACGGTGAGGCGATTCTTCGCATCCAGCAGGCGCGCCGTGCCCTTGCCGACGTCAAGCGCGCGTCGGACCAGTTCGCGCGTTTCCAGATTCGGCGTCTTCGCGCTCGCCTCGCCCACCAGCACATCGATTGTGTGCTCCTTGAATCGCTCGAGTTTTTTGAATCCCTCCGCCGGCATCCACTGACCGTCGACGAGCAGCGTCGTGAAGCCGTGGTTCACCGCCCACGCCGCGACCTCGGTGTGAAACCCCTTCCGCGCCTTCACCAGCGGTGCGAGCACGCGCACCCGGCCCTTTCGCGCCGCCGTCTCAACCTGCGTGACAATGGCCGCCTGGCTCCGCGCCTCGACCGGCACCTGGCAGTCCGGGCAGTACTGCGTCCCCAGTTTCGAAAAGAGCAGGCGGAGGAAATGGAAGACCTCGGTCACCGTCGCGACCGTGGATTTCCCTCCGCCGCGCGTGACCCGCTGCTCGATCGCCACGGTGGGTGGCAGGCCTTCGACCAAATCGACGTCCGGTTTCTCGAGTTGCTCGACGAACTGCCGCGCGTAGGGCGACATACTGTCGAGAAACCGCCGCTGGCCTTCCGCAAACAGCAGATCGAATGCGAGCGTGGACTTCCCGCTGCCGCTCAGTCCGGTGATGACGACGATCTGTTCGCGCGGAATGTTCAGGGTGAGGTTCTTAAGGTTATGCTCGCGGGCGCCGTGAATCCGAATTTCGGACCGGGCAATTTCGGATTTCGGATCGCGGATCGCGGATGGTCTCCCCACCACCCCATTCCCGTATTTTGGAACCCGATCCTGAATTTTTGAGCTCAGCGTCCCGCGGGCGCCCTCTTCAATCCGTCCCGCCATCGCGGGACAATCCGAAATCTGCAATTGGGATTTGAGAAATCTCCCGGTGTGTGATTCCTCCACCCGCGCGACGTCCTCAGGGGTGCCACAAGCAACCAAGATCCCCCCTGCGTCGCCCGCCTCGGGGCCGAGATCGATCAGGTAATCGGCGGATTTGATAACCTCGAGATTGTGCTCGACGACGATCAGGCTCTCGCCGGCCTCCACGAGGCGCTGAAACACGCGCAGCAGTTGCGCGACGTCGTCGAAATGCAGGCCGGTGGTTGGCTCGTCGAAAATCAGCAGTGCGCCCTTGCCCCCGGGATTGCGCGCGCGCTCCACCACGTGACCGACCAGCTTGAGTCGCTGCGCCTCGCCGCCGGAAAGGGTGTTGAGCGGCTGACCCAGACGCAGGTAACCGAGCCCTACTTCGGCGAGTGTCTTGAGCGCATGGATCGCATCGTGCACCCGGCGATTGGGATCGGGCAGGCGGGCGAGAAACCCGATGCCCTCGGTCACGGTCAACTCGAGCACCTCGTGGATGCTTCGCCCGTCGAGTCGCACGCGCAGCACGTGCGGCTGGAAGCGCCGGCCCTCGCATTCCGCGCAGCGCACATACAAATCGCTCAGGAACTGCATCTCGATCTTCTCGAAGCCGGTGCCGCTGCAACGCTCACAACGCCCGCCGCCCGAGTTGAAGGAGAAATCGCCCGGCGAGAGTCCGGCCGACTGCGCCTCCGTCGTAGCGGCGAACCGCTCGCGAATGGAATCGTACACGCCGAGATACACGGCGGGCGTCGACCGCGGCGTGCGGGCCAACGGAGACTGGTCGACCATCACGAACGTTCCGAATTGGCCAGTGCCAGTGATCTCGCGACATCGTCCCACCGGGTCGTCACCCGTTTCCTGCCCCTGCGACCGCACCAGATTCTGATAGAGCACGTCGTGCACGAGCGTGCTCTTACCCGAACCCGAAACTCCCGTGATGCAGCAGAGAACTCCGAGCGGCAGATCGACGTCGAGATCGCGGAGGTTGTGCTCGCGCGCCCCCCGAATCTTCAGCCAGCGGGCGGGAACGCGGCGCGATTTCGGGATCGGAATGGTCTTTTCGCCGGAGAGATAGGCGGCCGTGAGGGACGCAAATTTTGGATTTTCGATTTTGGATTTTGGATTCGAATCTGCGGCGGCGCGTTCGTTCCCTTCATTCTGAAATCCGAAATCTGAAATCTGAAATTCCTTCAGCGTTCCGCTAAAAACGAGCTCGCCGCCGAGTTCGCCTCGCCCGGGACCTAGATCGACGAGATGATCCGCTGCGCGAATGACCGCCTCCTCGTGCTCCACCACGACAATCGTATTGCCCTTGTCGCGCAACCCGCGCATCACGTCGATCAAGCGTCCGATATCCCGCGGATGCAGCCCGACACTCGGCTCATCGAGCACGAAGAGCGTGTTCACCAGCGACGCGCCCAGACACGTCGTGAGATTCACCCGCTCAATCTCACCACCCGAGAGCGTGCGCGTCGGCCGATCGAGCGTGAGATAGCCAAGGCCGACTTCGTTGAGGTAGCGCAGTCGCGTGCGAATCTCGTTGAGCACCATCGCGCCGGTCGAGTCGCTGGCCGGCTCTGCGATCGCCGCAAAGACCGTCCGCAAATCGCGCAAAGGCAGGGATGCAACCTCCGGAAGTGTCAGCGCCGAGGCCGCGCCATTTTGGCGGTCGACCGTCGACCGGCGGCCGTCAACTTCTCCGGTCAACAGCTTGAAATTGAGGGTTGCCGGCTGATAGCGCGTGCCCTCGCAAACGGGACACTTGGTGGACGACCGATACCGGCTCAACAGCACGCGGACGTGCATCTTGTACGTCTTGGACTCGAGCCAGTCGAAGTAGCCGCGCACGCCATACCACTGGCCATTCTCCCAAAGCTCCTCGTTGGTTTGTCCGCCGCTCTTCTTGGGCTGGCGAGAGGATCCGTACACCACCCAGTCCCGATCCGATTTGGGCAAATCGTCGAACGCGACGTTGAGGTCGATCCCCTCGCGTCGCGCACTGCGCATAAGATCGCGCTGGCATTCGGCTGACATCCCGCTCTGGAACGGCTTCACCACGCCTTGCGCAATTGAAAGCCGCTTGTCCGGCAGCGCGCGGTCCAGATCGATCCCGAGCGTGCGCCCAAAGCCCCGGCAATTCGGACAAGCCCCTTGCGGATGATTGAAGCTAAAGAGGCCGGGGCTCGGCGGCGGAATGTCGATGTCACACCGCGGGCAGTGCCAGCCCGATGAAAACGGAAATTCCGTGCCGGTCGCCACATCGATCGCGGCGACCCGGCCTTTGCCAAAGCGCAACGCCGTCTCGATCGCCTCGCTCAACCGTGCGCGATTTTCCGGCGCGATGTTCACGCGATCCTGGATGACGGCCACGCGCGCAGGCAACCACTTCACCATCTTGGATGCCGGCTCATCCACCCGAACCACCGCCCCATTCAACCACACTCGCAGATAGCCCTGCGCCTGCAGAAATTCGAAGAATGCCGCCGGTTTCTCGCCCGCCGGAACCGCGACCGGGAACGTGATCAGCCGCGTCGCGCCCGCGTGATCGCGCTCCACCGCCTCGACCATGCTGCGCGCGGTATCCGGCCGGATTTCGTCGCCGCACGACGGGCAGAATCCGCGGGCGACGCGCGGGAACAGCACTTTGAGGTAATCGTTGATCTCTGTGATCGTGCCAACGGTCGAGCGCGTGCTCTTGACGTGATTGGCCTGCTCGATGGCAATGGCCGGCGGAATGCCGCGAATACTGTCGACGCGCGGTTTGTCCATCCGCTCGAGGAATTGTCGCGTGTACGGTGAGAAGGTCTCGACGTAGCGGCGCTGGCCCTCGGCATACAGCGTGTCGAACGCAAGGCTCGATTTCCCGCTGCCGCTCGGTCCGGTGACGACAATCAGCTGGTTGACCGGCAGATCGAGGTCGAAGCCCTTAAGGTTGTTCTGCCGGACCCCGCGAAGCTCGATCGCGTCGGACCACGAGGCAGCCTCCGGGAGCGGAGATGACGTGGGCTTGGGGCGCGGTCGGGGGAGGCGTTTCGACATGGACGCGGCAAAGGGCCGCAATCTAGCCGGGACCCGCCGGAGAAAAAGGGCCGGTCCGGGTCATGGGGCAAAAAAATGCCTCTTGCTGCCTAAAACGAAAAATGCGGATGCCGGAGCCAGCCGGCATCCGCCCTGAAAATTACCGGACCGGCCGATCAGGCCTTGGTCACCGTGACCTTGCGGATGTCCTTCTTTTTGGCTTCGGGCTGCGCCTTCTTCAGCACACTCGAAAGCTCCAGCACGCGCTGGCGCATAATCTTGCCACTCTTAAACTTCACCGTCGCCCGCGGGGGAATGGCGAAGTTGCTGCCTGGGACGTTGGGATTGCGGCCGACGCGCGCTTTACTGAGGCGCACCTGGAACACGCCGAAATTTCGGAGCTCCACGTCCATCCCCTTGGCCAGCGCCTCAGTGATGTGGTCGAGCGTGCGTTGGACGACATCGAAAACTTGATGTTGGACCAACCCGGTCTCGTTGCTGATGGACACGACGATGTCGCGTTTGGTGAGATTAGCCATGGTAAAGGGACTATCGGCAGAGGGGTTTAAGTTGGATGCGTCGAATGCGAAAAATAATGGTTTCCCGCGGTGGGAATGTTTCGGGTGTTTGCCAAGGCGTTTCCTGCAGGTCGACCATACCACCGCCCGACGCGTGATTCAGGTACTAACGACCGTTCGCTAAGGGTTTTCGTTCAAACTTTCCATTAACAAATCTAATTGCGCGCGGGATTGGCAAGAATCGCCTGTGTCATTAGAGGAATTGTTACACCGCTGATGTCTCCTTCGTAGAACCATCTCGATGCCGGTTGGTTACGATTGCGGTGAAAAATAATCGGGCGCTGCTTCGCGGGCGGTCTTAAAATGGACCTTGCAGAGCCGCTCGAGCACGCTGGCGGAATGTTTGGCAACAAGCTCTTTCGCAATCCGTTTCACCTCCGCCGAGGCGCCGCGGGGAAGCTTTACGCCAAACTCGCGACCATGTCTTTCCAGCCAGTTGATGAAGCCCTCCCGGGCCAGGACGGAGGCCGCCGCCACGGCGGGATCGGACTCGGCCTTCGTTCGCTGCTCAAGCTGGATGCCGCGGCCTCGCTCCAGCAACGCGCGCCGGAGGAGCGCAGGATTGGCGAACTGATCCGAGAGAGCGCGCGGACAATCCGCCCGGGACTCGAGCAAATTTTCGATCACGCGCGCGTGACCCCAGGCGAGCAGCCGGTTCAGGTTGCCGAATTTCTTGTAGAGCACGTTGTACCGCCCGGGTCCGATGACGACGACGTTCTGGGTGGCTCCCGGTGTCTGGCGAATCACATCGGCGAGGGCGCGGATGCGCGCGTCGGAGGAGATTGCCTTGCTGTCCTGGATCCCCGCGTCCCGCCAGGAATGGGCAATACCGCGGTCGACGTAGGCTCCCGCGATGACCAGGGGCCCGAAGAAGTCGCCCTTGCCGCTCTCATCGATCCCGAAATGCGGCGCGAACATTTCCGGCTGCGTCTCCTCCTCGTACCCCAGCTTCGCCTCGCCGAGAATTTCCGGTTCCAAGATGAAACGGATGAAGTCGCCGGTTCCCTTTCCCTGGATCAAGACCTTCGGACCCTTTTCGTAGACCGCGACCGTCGTCTTGTCCTTCCGAGCGGCGAAAATGGTGTAGGGCTTGGTTTCAAGATCCCATCCGCGTTCGGCGAGCACTCCGCGCAGTTTGCTGGCCTGCGCGGTCGTCAACGGCGAGGTGTGAGACTTCGGATCCATCGCCGAAAGGTTTACACGGAGCGCGGCGGGAGGAACCTTCTTTTTGTCAGATGAACGAATTCAGTGATTCTCTTTTGGCGTGGTTTGCCGGCGCCGCCCGCGATCTGCCGTGGCGGCGGACGCGCGACCCGTATGCGATCCTGGTTTCCGAGCTAATGCTGCAACAGACGCAGGTAACGACGGTCATCGACTACTTCGAGCGCTGGATGAAGCGATTCCCTGATGTACGAACGCTCGCCGATGCGGCTGAGGCAAACGTGCTGCGCATGTGGGAGGGACTGGGCTACTACGCTCGCGCCCGCCATTTGCATCGCGCCGCGAAAGCGATTGTCCAAGCCGGCGGCGGGTTCCCGCGCACGCTCGACGAAATCCGCGCGTTGCCCGGCGTCGGTCCGTACACCGCCGGCGCGGTGGCGAGCTTCGCCTTCGGGATTCGCGCCCCGATGGTGGATGCGAACATCGCCCGCGTCATCGCTCGGCTGCGAAATATTCGCGAGCCCATCGACTCATCGGCGGGCCGGAAGCTCATCTGGCAGCAGGCGGCATCGATGTTGCCCACCGACGGCGAGCAGGCGCGCGCCCACAACGGCGCGCTCATGGAACTCGGGGCCACCCTGTGCAAGCCGGGAGAACCGCCGTGTCGGCACTGCCCGGTCAAGCGCTGGTGCCGCGCCAAGGACCCTGCCACCTTGCCCGCCAAAGAGCCGCGGCGTGCGATGATTGAACTCGAGGAAAACTGCGGATGGATCCTCCAACACGGCCGCGTCTTCCTGGAAACATCGAATGGATCGCGCGGGCCGGGCATGTGGCGGCTGCCGGTCATCGCGGTGCCGGCGCGACGGTCGCCGATCCATGAATCGCACTATCCCGTCACGCATCACCGCGTCCACCTGCGAGTCTTTCCGGCGCCACGTCCCGCCAGAATCCGGAAGAATCAACGTTGGATTGAGATCGCCCGGCTTTCGGAAACGGCCATGACCGCGCCGCATCGGCGCGCGCTGACAAGCCTCCTTGATCTTGACGGGGTCCGACGGAAACTCGTTCCACCCCGCGCCGGAGGAAGTCGCCGCGTTCCGGTGGTCCGTTGACTTTTTCGCCCATGCCTCCGCTCCAATCCCTTCCTGACGACCGTGGCCACTTCGGCCGGTTTGGCGGTATGTTTGTTCCCGAGACGCTGATGACGCCGCTGCGCGAACTCGCCGTCGAATACGACCGCGCCCGCGTGGATCCCGCTTTTCAGGAGGAACTGGCGGCCCTGCTGAGGAATTTCGCCGGTCGCCCCACCCCGCTTTATCTGGCCGAGCGCCTGACCGCGAGACTCGGCGGAGCGAAGATTTACCTCAAGCGTGAGGACCTGCTCCACACGGGCGCCCACAAGATCAACAATGCCCTCGGCCAGATCCTACTCGCCCGCCGGATGGGCAAGCAGCGCATCATCGCAGAGACGGGCGCCGGCCAGCACGGCGTTGCCACCGCCACGGCGGCCGCGCGCTTCGGGCTCGAGTGCGTGATCTATATGGGAACGGTGGACATGGAGCGCCAAGCGCTCAACGTCGCCCGCATGCGTTTCCTCGGCGCCAAGGTCGAGCCGGTCACCGCCGGCCAGGCCACCCTGAAGGAGGCCATCAACGAGGCGATGCGTGACTGGGTGACCAACGTCCGCTCCACTTACTATCTGCTCGGCTCCGCGCTCGGCCCGCATCCCTACCCGATGATGGTGCGCAACTTTCACCGCTGCATCGGCGACGAAACCCTCGCCCAGCTCCGCGAACGCGAGGGACGCCTCCCGCACGAGATGATTGCGTGCGTCGGTGGCGGGAGCAACGCAATTGGATTCTTTTTCCCCTTCCTCGACGAACCCGCGGTGAAACTCGTCGGCGTCGAAGCCGGCGGCGAGGGCACCGGCGCGGGCCAGCGCCACGCGGCGCGCTTTGCCACCGGCGGCCGCCTCGGCGTGTTGCAGGGCACCAAGACGTTCCTGCTCGCCGACGGCGACGGCCAGATTGATTTGACCCACTCGGTCTCGGCGGGGCTCGACTACGCCGCCGTCGGACCTGAGCACAGCCACCTGCGCGAAGTCGGTCGCGTGGCCTATGCCAGCGCCACCGACGAGGAGGCGCTCGCCGCATTCCATACGCTCGCGGAATGCGAGGGCATCATCCCGGCGCTCGAGACGGCGCACGCCGTCGCGCATGCCATCCGCGTCGCCCCCACGCTCCCGCGCGAGACGATTCTCGTCGTCAACCTCTCCGGGCGCGGCGACAAGGACGTCCAACAGGTGATCGCGCGTGAAGCGGCCGAGGCTTCCCGTCCGCAGCAGGTCGCGTAGTATCCACCCCATGCGCAGTATGACTGGCTACGGACGCGCGACGCGACCGCTCGAAAAATTCCAAATTCGCGTCGAGCTCAGCGGGGTGAACCGCCGGGGTCTGGAAATCGCGCTTCAACTCCCCCGCGAATGGGCCGCGCTCGAGCCGCGGACGCGCGAGACGATGCAAAACCGCGTCGCGCGGGGCCGTATTCAGGCAAACGTGACCTGTCAGGCCGACCCGAGCGGAACTTCGTCCTCGCCCCTGCTCGATCTCGTGGCGGCGCGCGCGTTTCACCAGGCAGCGCTCGCCCTGCAGCGTGAGCTCGGCCTCGCCGGCGACCTGCCGCTCACCGCGGTTCTCGCCGCGCCCGGCGTAATGCGCGCACCGGAATCCGTGACCCTTCCGGACGGTGAGATCGCGGCGCCCGCGCTCCAGGCGGCGCTCGACGAGGCGCTGCAGGCGCTCGTCGCCATGCGCACGGACGAAGGCCGGCGCCTCGTGGAGGAATTGCGCGGCCGGATCGCCGCGCTTGGGAAATGGGCCGCGGAAATCGAATCGCTCCACCCGGCGGTGGCCGAAAAATATCGCGAGGCACTGCTCGAGCGCCTGCAGCGCGCGAAAATCGAAGTTGTCCTCGACGACGATCGCGTCGCCAAGGAGATCGCGTTGTTTGCCGACCGTTCCGACATCTCCGAGGAACTGGCGCGGTTGCGCGGCCACCTCGAGCAATTCGAAAAGCTCACCGGCGAGGAGGGCGCAGTCGGTCGCACGCTCGATTTTCTGGCCCAGGAAATGGCGCGCGAATGCAACACGCTCGGGGTGAAATGCAACGATCTCGCGATTTCGCGTCTGGTCGTGGCGTGCAAGGCCGAGGTTGAGAAAATTCGTGAGCAGGTGCAAAACGTGGAATGAACCAACCGCCGCCCCGCAGCGCCCAGCCTCCCGGCTTCTTCCGGCAGGGCATTCTCTTCGTGCTCTCCGCCCCGAGCGGCGCGGGGAAGTCCACGCTGCGCGAGAACCTGCGGCCCAAGGGCGATTTCGTTTACTCCGTCTCCTGCACGACCCGGGCGCCGCGGCCGGGCGAAGTGGACGGCGAGGATTATCGCTTTCTCACCGCCGATGATTTTGGCACCCGCCTCGCCCACGGTCAGTTTCTCGAGCATGCCCAAGTGCACGGCCATTTCTACGGAACCCTGCGGGAGTCGGTGCTGGAGCGCCTGCGCGCGGGGGTCGACGTGCTGCTCGATATCGACGTCAAAGGCGCCGAGACGGTCCGCGGCAGCAACGATCCGATCATTCGCGAGGCCCTGGCAGACGTTTTCATCGTACCGCCCAGCCTCGCGGAACTTCGGCGGCGGCTGCAGAAGCGCGGCACGGAGACCGACGAGCAGATCAATCGCCGGTTGCAGGATGCCGCCAGTGAAATGGAACGGTGGCGCGAGTATCGCTACACGATCATCAGCGGAACGATGGAGGAAGACCTGCAGAAATTCCGCGCGATCATGAAGGCCGAGCGCTACCTCAGCCGCCGCCTCACGCCGAATCCGCCCGATTCCACCCACTGAACGGATGCCTTTGCCATGAACATCGTCCTTGGCGTCACCGGCTCGATCGCCGCGTTCCGGTCGGCTGATCTCGCGAGCAAACTGGTCAAGCTCGGCCACACCGTGCGCGTGGTGATGACCGTCGACGCGCAGAAGTTCGTCACGCCGCTCACGCTCCAGACGCTTTCCAGGCACCCCGTGACGACGGATCTCTTCGACGAGAAGCCCGGCTGGGCCCCCGGTCACATTGAGCTGGCGGACTCGGCCGACCTGCTGCTGATCGCGCCGGCCACAGCGCACATCATCGCGGAACTGGCGCTCGGCCTGGCGGGTCACGTGCTGGCGGCGATCGCGCTGGCCACACCCGCGCCCTTGGTCCTCGCGCCCGCGATGAACGGCAAGATGTGGCTGCACCCAGCCACGCAGCGCAACGTCGCGACCCTCCGCGAGCGGGGCGCGCGCTTCATTGGACCCGAGGAGGGCCTGCTGGCCTGCGGCTATGAGGGAATCGGCCGGCTTTGGCCGGTAGAAGAGATCGCCCAAATGGTTCATCGCCTCCCGGCCAAAGCCGGAAACTCGAAACTCGAAACTGGAAACTCGAAAAAAACGAAGAAACGGCCCAGCAAGGGCTGAAAATCACCGTACCTGGCCGCCGCGAGGGTTCGTTTCACTTTCGGGGCTTTGAATTTTCGGCCTTTTCTTCGAATCGAGCGAAGCGAGATAGCCTTTCAAACCTTGATCTGACCTCAAAAGGCAATTTCGATCTTCGAGTTTCGATTTCCCGGACATCACGTCCAACTTGCATATGCGGGTCTTAATCACAGCCGGCCCAACCCACGAACCGATCGACCCGGTGCGCTACATCGCCAACCGGTCGTCGGGAAAAATGGGCTACGCGCTCGCCGAAGCGGCGATCGCGGCCGGACATGAGGTCACGCTCATCAGCGGTCCCGTCGCGCTGCAACCTCCGCGCGGCTTGTCGCGCTTCGTCGCCGTCGCCACCGCCGACGAAATGTTCGACGCGGTGCACGCGAACGTCGCGAAAATCGATCTCGCGATCCTTTGCGCGGCGGTCGCGGATTTCAAAATGCGATCGATCGAACCACGCAAAATCAAAAAAGACGGACGCTCGAAAATGACCCTCGAGCTCGTCGCAACGCGCGATATTCTGGCGTCGCTGCGGGATCGCGCGAAAAAGTTTTTGGTCGTCGGATTCGCGGCGGAGACGGACAACGCGATCGAAAACGCGCGAAAAAAAATGCGCGAAAAAAATTGTGACGCGATCGTGTGCAACGATGTGAGCCGCATGGATGCAGGGTTTGCGAGCGATCATAACGAGGTGACGATCCTCTTTTGCGACGATCGCGTGATCAAAATTCCGCGCGCCACGAAGTCGATCATCGCCGCGCGCGTGATCGATCTCGTCACGCCGAAGCAAAAAATATAGTTGACCGTGAATGTGAATGTTCGCTTACTGCGCGCAGGAATGAGCATATCGCTTTTCCTCACGAACTCCGCTACTGCGGATAGAAAGGGGTGAATCATCCATGCCCGCTAAAAAGAAAGCCGCTAAAAAGCCCGCGAAGAAAGCAGTGAAAAAAGCTGCTCCGAAGGCCAAAGCCAAGAAGAAGAAGTAACTGCCGAGACCTGGCTGATCCGGCATCACCTGCCGCTTGAAGCCCCGAACGATCCGCCTCATGCGGATCAACCCGGCACCCAATAATGAAATCGGGGGGAGGAAGCGATTCCTTCCCTCGATTTTTTTGCACCGGCGCCATTTTCACCGCTGTCGCGCCGCGATTTCAGGCCTAGATTCGCGCACATGACGCCCCGCTACCTCGACATCGCGACCAGCGCCGCGCGAAATGCCGGGGCCCTGCTGCGCGAGAATTTCGGCCGCGCCGCCACGGTCAACCAGGTCTCCGCCCACGACATCAAGCTCGCACTCGACGTTGAGGCGCAGGAGCTGATCTTCGCGGAAATCACCAAATCGTTCCCGGAGCACGCCCTTTTCGGCGAGGAGGGCATCGGCGGGAACGCCGCGAGCGAGTTCCAGTGGGTCGTCGACCCCCTCGACGGCACCGTGAACTACTTCTACGGCATTCCGCACTTCTGCGTGTCGATTGCGCTTCGTCGCGGGGAGAAAATCATCACCGGAGCCATTTACGACCCGATGCTTGACGAGCTTTGGACCGCCGAGGACGGCGCCCCGCCGCTGCGCAACGGACAACCGGTGCATGTCAGCGAGCGCACGCGGCTCGGCGAGGCGGTTGTCATCGTCGGGCTCTCCCGCACGGCCGAAAACAAATTCACCGCCATGCCGGTGATGCTCGACATGATCGATCGATCGCGGAAATGCCGCTTCATGGGCAGCGCCGCGCTCGCGATGGCGTATGTCGCCAGCGGGCGCGTCGACGCCTACATGGAGCCGGGCATCAGTCTTTGGGACATTGCCGCCGGCATTCCACTCATCGAGTCGGCCGGCGGCGTCGTCCGCCTCTCGCCCCGGGGCAACGAGAGCTATTCGATCGTCGCCATGAGCGGCCGCACGCGGGAGATCGCCGGTTGCCGGTGGGAGGGAGACAGGCTAATTATTTAGAAGTCGAGAGTCGAACGTCGGGGGTCGAGGGCCAGAGGTTGAAATCTGGCTGGATCTGCGGCGCAAGACCTCCTTGCTCATGAATCTTTTTGGCATCGGCTACGACACGCACCGATTGGTGGAGGGGCGAAAGTTGATTCTCGGCGGCGTCGAGATTCCGCACTCCAAGGGATTGCTCGGCCACTCGGACGCGGACGTCCTGTGCCATGCGGTGGCCGACGCGCTGCTGGGCGCCGTGGCGGCAGGCGACATCGGACGACATTTCCCGAACACCGATGCCTCGATCGAGGGGATCAGCAGCCTGGAGCTTCTCCGGCGCACCCGGCAGATTCTCGCCGACGCGAATGCCCGGCCCATCAATATTGACGCCATGGTCGTGGCAGAGGCCCCGAAAATCGCCCCGCACGTCGAGGCGATGCGGATCAATCTTTCCGACGCGCTCCAGCTCCCGCTGGAGCGTGTGAGCATCAAGGCGACGACGAACGAAGGCATGGGCTTCCTCGGGCGGGGCGAGGGCATCTCCGTCATGGCGGTGGCCGGCGTGGAGAAGCTGCCGGATCCCACGTTCTATCCGAACATCTGATGGCGATCCGCTTCCACGACACCTACACGCGGCGGCTCGAGGAGTTTCGGCCGCTCGATCCGGCCGGGCGCGAAGTGAAGATGTACACCTGCGGGCCGACGCTGCACGACTTTGCGCACATCGGCAACATGCGCACCTTTGTCTTTGAGGATCTGCTCCAGCGTCACCTCGAGGCGCGCGGATTCCACGTCCATCGCGTGATGAATCTGACGGACGTGGACGACAAGACCATTCTCAAGTCGCGCCGGGCGGGACTCGCGCTGGGGGCGTTCACGGCGGTGTATCGGGACGCGTTCTTCGCGGATCTCGATGCGCTCCGCATTAAGCGGGCGGACGCCTTCCCCGCTGCGACTGCGCCGGAGTATATCGCGCGAATGATTGCGATGATCGGCACGCTGATGGAGCGCGGCCACGCTTATCAGGCGGACGATCACAGCGTTTACTTCCGCATCCACACCTTTCCCGCATACGGCAAGCTCGCGCATTTGAACCTCGACGAGCTGCGGCCGAGCGGCCGCGTGAGTGCTGACGAGTACGAAAAGGAGAACGTCGCCGACTTCGCGCTCTGGAAGGCGTGGGACAAGGACGACGGAGACGTCGGGTGGGATAGTCCGTGGGGGCGCGGCCGTCCCGGCTGGCACATCGAGTGCAGCGCCATGTCCACCGCCTTGCTGGGCAACCAGCTCGACATCCATTGCGGCGGCGTGGACAACATCTTTCCCCATCACGAGGCGGAGATCGCCCAAACCGAATCCTGCACGGGTCAGAAGTTTGTCCGCTACTGGATCCACGGCGCGCACCTGATGGTCGACGGGCAGAAGATGTCGAAGTCGGCCGGTAATTTCTACACCCTGCGCGATCTACTCGACAAAGGGTACACCGGGCGCGAGGTGCGCTTTGCGTTGCTGCGGGTGAACTACGGGCTGCCGCTGAATTTCACGTTGCCGGGACTGAATGACGCGCGCGCCTCGCTCCAACGCATCGACGAATGGATTGCGCGGTTGACCGAGCACGCGGCGCCGGCGGACAAGCCCCAGCCGCATCCAGCGTCGGGCGGCGACCGCTTCGAGTGCGAGCTGGATGAGGATCTGAACATCTCCGCCGCCTTGGGCGTCTTGTTCGAGGCGATTCGGGAAACCAATCGCGAACTCGACGGCGGACAGCTTTCACCCGGCCAGGCGCGGTCGGTTCTTGATTGGTGGAACCGGATCAATCGCATCCTCGCGCTCGAACCCGACGCGGAGTCGCTGCCCGCAGAGGTTCAGTCGTTGCTCGACGCGCGCGCGGAGGCCCGGGCCGCGAAGCAATGGCAGCGGAGCGACGAGCTGCGCGACCGGGTCGCGGAACTGGGCTGGGAGGTGAAGGACACCAAGGACGGACAAAAAACGAGTCGGCGCGCCAAACTCGCGAACGTTTGACGGCATTTCGTGTCAGAAGCCAGTCACCCTGCCATCATGAAACATTTCTTTCTCCTTGAATGGGTTTTCACGGCTCCGCTGGAACAGATCGAGGCGGCGACCCCCGACCACCGCGCGTACCTGCAGACGGGCTACGACAAGGGAATGTTGCTTTTGTCCGGTCCGCAGATTCCGCGCACAGCCGGGGTCATCATCATGCGCGCCGCGAGCCGGGAGGAAGCGGAGGCATTCGCGCACGGCGATCCGTACTTCACCCGCCAGCTTGCGAAGGCCCGTTTCGTCGAGTTCAATCCGGTGAAGCGGCAGCCCTTTCTCGACGACTGGGTGAACGGCTGACCGATTATTGTCTTTGCGGCGCCGATCCGTCCGGTCCCGGTTCTTCCACTTTGAATCCCATATCGCTCCTCATGTTGTATCGCTGCGCTGTCGCGCTCCTTCTCTCCGCCGCCTCTCCCGCTCTCGCCCTCGCCGCCAACCCAGCCGCCTCGGCCGTCCCTGCCGCGAAGAAAGTCGAATTATCGGTCGTGCGTGTCAGCTCGACGAACCAGCCGTACGATCTCATCCGGCCTTGGGGCAAGAAACCGCCGTTTTCGCGCCGCGGACTCGGCGCGGTGCTGCCCAAGGGCCGTGTCCTCGTGACAGCCGAGCTGATCCAGAATTTCAATTACATCGAGCTCGAAAAGGCCGAAAGTGGTGAACGCATGGCCGCGACGGTGCTCACCGTGGACCACGAGGCGAACCTGGCGCTCTTGCAGCCGACCGATCCCAAGTTCCTCGCCGGCCTCAAGCCCATGGAGCTCATTTCCGACGCCAAGGTGGGCGACCGGCTCAGCATTCTGCAACTCGAGTCGAACGACGCGCTCGTGACGACGTCCGGCCCGATCACGACGATCGAGGTCGCCCGCTATCAGATCGATGACGCGAGCTTCCTGCTCTACCGGCTGAATCTATCGCTGCAATTCAAGGAGAGCAGCTTCACCGCGCCGGTGCTCAAGGACGGGAAGCTGGCCGGCCTGCTCCTGCGGTTTGCGCCGCAGAACCAGACGGCCGACGTCATTCCCGCGCCGGTCATCCAGCATTTCCTCAAGGATTTCGAGGACGACAATTACCAGGGATTTCCGCGGGCGGGCTTTCTCTTTTCGCCGACGCGCGATCCCCAGCTCCGGCACTACGCCAAGATGCCACCGGGCAACGGCGGAATCTTTATCACCGAGGTGGCGGAGGGATCGCCGGCGGCCAAGGCGGGACTGCAGGCGGGCGACGTCCTGCTTAGCGTAGGCGACACCAGCATCGATCAGGACGGCAATTACAACGAGCCGCTCTATGGACGCATTACCATCAGCCACCTGCTCTCGGTGCGGCATCAGGTGGGCGACAAGCTGCCCTTCCGCATTCTCCGCGACGCCAAACCGATGACGCTCGAAGTCACGCTCGCGAAGAAGGACCTGAATACCTATGGCGTCATGCCGTACATGTTTGACCGCGCGCCGCGGTTTTTCGTTCTGGGCGGCCTGATCCTGCAGGAACTCACCCGCCAGCACCTCAAGGAATGGGGCAACGATTGGAAAAAGGCCGCGCCGCCGCGCCTCGTGATGTACGACCAGATGCAGTCCGCGCTCCTTAAAGGCGACCGTAAACACATCGTCTACCTCAGTCAGGTGCTCCCGACCAGCGCAACGGTGGGTTACACCGACTTGAACTTTCTCGTCGTGGTGGCCATCAACGGCGTGAAGATCAACAGTCTCGCGGATGTGCCCGCGGCGGTGGCCGCGCCGACCAACGGCTTCCATAAGATCGAATTCGAGGATCACCCGAAGGAAATTTACCTCGATGCCGCGCAGACCGCGGCCGTCGACGAACAGGTGAAGAAAACGTACCGGTTGCCGAGCCTGAAGCAGTTGGACTAGCCGCCGGCCGCAGGCCGTTTTTAGAGCAGGAGCTTGACCGGCAGGGCGAAGACGAGCTGACCACCGCCGGGGCGCAATTCGTCTGCCTCGACGAGGATCAGCGACGCCTTCTTCACGATGATTCGGGCGGCCACGGCACCCCCGCCGATTAACGTTCCGATGAACTCACTAAAATCGGGTTCGTGTCCGACCAGCATCAACCCGCCGTTCGACGCGCGCCGGGCATGAAGCTCGTCAAATGCGACCATGGGCTGCAAGCCACAGACGAGGAACTTGGCCGGGGTGACCTTGATGCCGAGGTGGCGGCCGACGATTTCCGCGGTCTCGGCGGTGCGCCGGTAAGGGCTGTGGAGGATCACGGCGGGGGCGATGCCCGCCCGCGAGCAGAATTCCCCGACGCGTTTCGCCTGCGCGATTCCCTTCACGGTGAGGGCGCGCTGCGCGTCGCCCTCGGGTGAAAAGGGCTCGGCGTCAGCGTGGCGAAGGAAGTAGAGCGGAAGCATGCGCGATGTAGCTACCCGATCCTGGCCGCGGGGGGAAGGAATTGTCATCGGGGTTCACTTTCGCGCGACCGTTATAGCCGGCCTCGATCGCGCTGCGCCCGTTCAGGAGGACAAAACGAAAAAGGCCGCCCATTCCCGGGCGGCCTTTGGAAATGAAATCCTACGCGATTCCTCACCGCAGGTTGATCGGCTGTCCTGCCGCCATGGCCGCGTGCTCGGCGTCCGTGCACGCCGAATTGAGTGGGACATTCACCGGCGCATCATTGGACCCCACGAGATTAGCCGTCAGCAAATAGTTCTCCAGTTCCTCGCCGCTGATGTCGGGGATCATCTTGCCGTTCACCTCAACGCAGGGCGAAAGGGGCTGGCCGCTCTTCTGCTCCATCTCCCACCGGAACGCGGGATTCTGGATGATGTCCTTCTCCGTGTACGGAAGGTCATATTTCTTGAGCACGGCGCGAATGCCGCCGCTCCAGCCGCATTGGGTTTTGAGATAGGCAACGATCGTCGGTTTTTCCATAAGAGAACGGGTACTGGTGGAGGACAAACAAAAGCGCGGTTTGGCGCAAGGTCAAACCGCGCTTTGTCAGATGACTCGGGATTGAGGACTATTTCTTCTTCGATTCGCTCGGACGGTACTCCTCGGCGGCGAGGAAGGCCTGTTCCAGGCCCACCATGTCTTCGCCCGGACGCAGCGTATCGAACGCCTCGGTCTCGCGCTTGAGGTCCTCCTCGGAGTAGTTCGCGGCCTTGATCGAGAGACCGATGCGGCGCTCGGCCTTGTCGACCTTGATGACGCGCGCTTCGACTTCCTGTCCGGCCTTGAGGATGTCCTTGACTTTGTCGACGCGATCCTCGCTGAGCTGCGAGATGTGCACGAGGCCGTCGATTTCGTCCGCGAGCTGCACGAATGCGCCGTAGCTGGCGAGCTTCGTGACGGTGCCCTTGACGAGGTCGCCGATCTTGTACTTGGAGTCGATGTCCTTCCATGGATCGTTCTCGAGCTGTTTCATGCCGAGGCTGATGCGCTGGTTGGTCTTGTCGATGTCGATGACCACCGCCTCGACGACGTCGCCCTTCTTCAGGACTTCGCTCGGGTGGTTGACCTTGCGGGTCCAACTCATGTCGGAAACGTGAATCATGCCGTCGATGCCTTCTTCGATTTCGACGAAGGCGCCGTAGGCGGTCATGTTGCGCACCTGACCCTTGATCTGCTTGCCGGCCGGGTAGCGCTGTTCGATTTCGTCCCAAGGATTCTGTTCGAGCTGGCGGAGGCCGAGCGAGATTTTCTGCTCGTCCTTATTGACGCCGAGCACCACGGCTTCGACTTCCTGGCCGACCGACAGGATGTCGGCGGGGCGCACGATGCGCTTGGTCCAGGAGAGTTCGGAAACGTGAATGAGGCCTTCGACGCCCTCTTCGATCTGCACAAACGCGCCGTAGGGAACCAGGTTCGTGACCTTGCCCTTGACGCGCTGGCCGACGGGGAAGCGCTCTTCGATTTTGT
>JANXRG010000089.1 GCA_025353105.1 Verrucomicrobiota bacterium | reverse complement strand
TTCGCCCGCCGCTTGCAAAGGTCAAAGCGCCGATTACCTTCCCGGCCCTCGAAATTTTATGGCCAAGGAAGTCGTCGCTCAAATCAAACTGCAGATCCCCGCTGGACAAGCCAACCCCGCGCCGCCCATCGGCCCGGCCCTCGGCTCGAACGGCGTGAACATCATGGCGTTCTGCAAGGAGTTCAACGCTGCGACCCAAAAGCAGGCCGGGGACATTCTTCCCGTGGTTATCACGGTCTACAAGGACAAGACCTTCACCTTCATCACCAAGCAGCCTCCCGCGGCAATCCTCTTGAAGAAGGCGGCGAGCATCGCGTCCGGCTCCAAGGAACCGAACAAGGTGAAAGTAGCCACGCTGACGAAAAAGCAGGTGATGGACATCGTGAAGATCAAGAAGAAGGACCTCAACGCGCGCAGCGACGAGGCGGCCTTCCGTGTCATTGCCGGCACCGCCCGCCAGATGGGCATTGAGATTTCCGCCTAGTCCGAAAGATTTCCCGAAACCCCAACGGCAGGAGAGTCGACCCCGGCTCACTTGAACTGCAAAACCACATGGCTCAGAAACGAAGCAAGCGCTACCGCGCGGCCGCCGCCCTCCTCGACGGCGCCAGGAAATACCCGCTGACGGAGGCGGTCAGCCTGCTGAAAAAGCTGCCGGCGCCGAAGTTTGACCAGACGGTCACGATTTCGTTCCACCTCGGCGTGGACCCGAAGCAGAGCGACCAGATGGTGCGCGGCACCTGCCCCCTCCCGCACGGCTCCGGCAAGAAGGTCCGCGTGCTCGTGTTCGCTCAAGGTGCGGCCGCCGAAGCCGCGCGTGAGGCCGGTGCGGAATTCGTCGGCTTTGAGGACATGATTAAAAAATGTCAGGAAGGTTTCCAGGACTTCGACGTCGCAATTGCCACCCCGGCCGCCATGGCCGAAGTGCGCAAGCTCGGCAAAGTGCTCGGACCGCGTGGTTTGATGCCCAATCCGAAGACTGGCACGGTTTCCGATGACACCGCGAAGGCAATCAAGGAAGTGAAGGCTGGCCGCGTGGAGTTCAAGCTCGACAAGGGTGCGAACATCGCCGTTCCCGTCGGCAAGATTTCGTTCGCGGAGCAGGCTCTCGTCGAGAACGGCGTCGCCGTGATGGACGCGGTCGCCAAGGCACGTCCTGCGACCGCGAAAGGACGCTTCATTTCCCGCGTCACCCTCGCCGCAACGATGACCCCGGGCGTTGAGCTTGATGCCTCCGCCTATCACCAAACCGCGGCGGCCTAACCCCTGGAGAAATAACACGCCATGAGACCCGAAAAAGTATTCGTCGTCGAAGACCTTCAGGAGCGATTCCAGAAGTCCCCATTCCTTTTTGTCGCTGACTACACCGGACTGAACGTCACGGAATTTGGCAACCTGCGTAACCGTCTCGTTGAGGCCGGCGCGCGCTGCCAGGTGGTGAAGAACAGTTTTCTGCGCAAGGCGGCCGCCTCCGTCGGTCTCCCTGATTTCAGCGAGCTGATGGGCGGACAAACCGCCGTCGTAACCGGTGAGAAAGACGTCTGCGCCGCCGCTAAGGTGGTGAAGAAGTTCTCCAGCGAGACGAAGAAATTCATCGTCAAGGTAGGCGTTCTCGAAAACCGGCTGCTCAACACGAAGGAGATCGACGCGCTCGCGGACATGCCTTCGAAGGAAGTGCTTCAGTCCCAGCTTCTTGGCCTGTTGCTGACTCCGGCGACCAACCTCGTCCGGCTGCTCAACGAACCCGCCTCGATGCTCGCCCGCCTGCTTCAGGCGTCGGCCGACAAGCAAGAAAAGGCGGCCGCTTAACCCACTTATTTCAAACCCTTTCATCGCCCGCCTATGTTTGCGGCAGGCAGTGGAAAACCCAAAGAAAAACCAACAATGATTCAAGTCGGGTGAGCAGCGGCTCACCTGAAATGCCCCGAAGCTTCGGGGCGCGACGGAATCGCAACTCCTAAAGACATGTCAGACGTAAATACACTGGTGGAAAAAATCAGCGGGCTTTCCCTGCTGCAAACTTCGGAGCTCGTGAAGGCTCTTGAATCCAAGCTCGGCGTGAGCGCGGCAGCGGCTGTGGCCGTGGCGGCTCCGGCGGCTGGTGGCGGCGCGGCGGCCGCGGCTCCGGCCGAGGAAAAGACGGCTTTTGATGTCATCCTCACGGAAGCAGGCCCAAACAAGATTGGCGTCATCAAGGAAGTCCGCGCGGCGGTGGCTGGTCTCGGCCTGGCCGAGGCGAAAGCCCTTGTCGAAGGCGCGCCCAAGACCCTCAAGGAAGGTGTCACCAAGGCCGAAGCTGACGAGATCAAGAAGAAGATTGAGGCGGCGGGCGCCAAGGTCGAAATTAAGTAACCAACCCCTTTCCCTTCGGCTGGCCGGGCTCATCCCCGGTCGGCCGCTGGACCCAAAATCAGAGGTCGGCCGCGGTTTCAGGCGCTGGAAGCAGTGTTTGGGCCATCTGCGTGTCGGCATTTGACATCCCTCATTGTCAAGCTAGTTTTCGTGTTCCATGAATGGTGCGGGGGGCCGCAAAAGCCCGTCGCATCATTTTTCGTCGTCTAATTCCGTCTGAGAGGGAGCACGAACCTTCCCGGGCGCAGCATTGTTCACCTATGGCCGAGAGACTCTACTTCGGAAAGCTCAAAGAGGTCGCCGAACCCCCCAATCTGATCGAAGTCCAAGTTAACTCTTACGTTGAGTTTCTACAAAAGGACGTTCCCGCCAGCAAGCGAAAAAACACCGGCCTCCAGACCGTTTTTCGCGAAGTTTTCCCGATCGAAAGCTACGACAACAAGGCGACGCTCGATTTCAGTCATTACGACATCGGTGAGCCGAAGCTCACCGCCCTGGAGGCGCAGCGCGAAGGCCAGACCTTCAGCGCGCCGCTCCACGTCACCTTCCTGCTGAAGGAGGAGAAGGGCGTGAAGGAGGAGAAGGTGTACATGGGCGAATTGCCGCTCATGACGCCGCAGGGCACGTTCGTGATCAACGGCGCCGAGCGCGTCGTGGTCAGCCAGTTGCACCGCTCGCCGGGCATTTGCTTCGAGGTCACCCATCATCTCAACGGAAAGCTTCTGCACAGCTTCCGCGTCATCCCGGATCGCGGCTCCTGGCTTGAGGTGCAGTTCGACACCGCCGACCTGCTTTACATCTACCTCGATCGCCGGAAGCGTCGCCGAAAGTTTTTGGCGACGACATTCCTCCGTGCGCTGGGCTACGGCACCGACGAACAGGTGGTGAAGCTTTTCTACAAGACCGAGGATCTCAGGCTGACCGCGGGAATGGAAGACGAGTTGCTCGCGCAGAAGGTCCTGGTGGCCGATGTGCGCGACGGCGAAATCATCGTGGCGCGCGCCTTCGAGCCACTCACGCAGGCCGTCGTCACGCAGTTGCTCGCGCTTGGACACGACAAGTTAAAGGTCGTCGACATCAAGAAGGACGACACCGTCATCAAGGCGCTCAAGAAGGATACGGCGCACGACGAGGAGGAAGCGCTCAAGGACATTTACCGCCGCCTCCGTCCTGGCGACCCACCCACCGTGGCAAACGCGCGGGCGTTGCTGAAGCGCCTTTTCTTCGACCCGAAGAAATACGATCTCGGTCGCGTCGGCCGCTACAAGATCAACCAGAAGCTCGGCCTCAACACCGATCTCACTCAGCGCATCCTCGAGGCGAATGATTTCATCGCGGCGATGAAGTATCTCATCGGGCTGCGCAGCGGCGAAGGCACGCTGGATGACATCGATCATCTCGGCAGCCGCCGCGTCCGGACGGTCGGCGAACTTCTCGCGAACCAGTGCCGCGTGGGCCTCGCCCGCACGGAGCGCCTCGTGAAGGAGCGCATGACGCTCTATGACATCAACGTCGAGGGGATGACGCCGCAAAAGCTCATCAACCCGAAGGCCCTGTCCGCGGTCATCCGCGATTTCTTCGGTCGCAGCCAGCTCAGCCAGTTCATGGATCAGACGAATCCGCTGGCCGAGCTCACGCACAAGCGCCGACTCTCGGCCCTTGGGCCAGGCGGACTGAGCCGCGACCGCGCGGGCTTCGAAGTCCGAGATGTGCATCCCTCGCACTACGGCCGCATCTGTCCGATCGAGACGCCGGAAGGCCCGAACATCGGACTCATCAGCTCGATGAGCACCTACGCGCGCATCAACGACTTTGGCTTCATCGAGACGCCCTATCGCAAGGTGGTCGATGGCCGCGTCACCGATCGCATCGATTATCTCACTGCCGATCGCGAGGAAAATTACCTCGTGGCCCAGGCAAACTCACCCACCAGCGAAAAGGGCACTTTCACCGCGGAAAAAGTTTCCGTGCGTTATCGCGGCGACTTCCTCGAAGTGGAACCCGACAAGGTCCACTACATGGACATCTCCCCGAAGCAGCTCGTCTCGGTCGCGGCCGGATTGATTCCGTTCCTCGAGCACGACGACGCCAATCGCGCGTTGATGGGCTCGAACATGCAACGCCAAGGCGTGCCGCTGCTCGTCAGCGAATCTCCGCTGGTCGGCACCGGCCTCGAGGGCAAGGTGGCGCGCGATTCCCGCGCGGTCATCGTCGCCGAGGCCGACGGCATTGCCGCGTCAGTCACCGCCGAGTTCCTCATCCTCACCAAGGACGGCGAGATGCCGGACTCGAAGAAGAAGCTCAAACACGATCCGGAAAATGGCATCCAGGTTTACGAGCTGCGCAAGTTCATGCGCTCGAACGCCGGCACCTGCGTGAATCAAAAGCCGATTATCCGCAAGGGTGAGAAGGTGAAGAAGAAGCAGGTCATCGCGGACGGCCCGAACACGGACAAGGGCGAGCTCGCGCTCGGCCGGAACGTGCTCGTCGCCTTCATGCCGTGGAATGGCTACAACTTCGAAGATGCGATCATGATCTCGGAGCGCGTCGTGAAGGAGGACATCTACACGTCCATTCACATCGACGAATTCGAAATCGGCGCCCGCGACACCAAGCTCGGCCCCGAGGAGATCACGCGCGACATTCCGAATGTCAGCGAGGAAGCGTTGCGCAACCTCGGCCACGACGGGGTCATCCGCGTCGGCGCCGAAGTGAAGCCCGGCGACATTCTCGTCGGCAAGATCACGCCGAAGTCCGAGACCGAACTTGCCCCCGAGGAGCGACTGCTCCGGGCGATCTTCGGCGAGAAGGCGGCCGACGTGAAAGACACGTCGCTCACCGTGCCATCCGGAACCTACGGCATCGTCATGGATGTCAAGGTCACCGCCCAGCAGCAGGACCAGCGCCGCGGCTCCGGCCCGGCGCAGCC
Source organism: Verrucomicrobiota bacterium (assembly GCA_025353105.1). Lineage (GTDB taxonomy): Bacteria > Verrucomicrobiota > Verrucomicrobiia > Chthoniobacterales > SZAS-18 > SZAS-18. The sequence goes on along the minus strand of JANXRG010000089.1, from coordinate 169 downwards.
CACCCCCGAGGAGAAGAAGCAGATCCGCGACATCGAGGAGGAGCGCAAGCGCCGCCGCCTCGAGATCGAGGAGCAGCTCACCACGGCTCTCAGCAACATCCTGCTCGGCGAGAAGATCCCGCTGGACGTGCTCGACGTCGAGACCGGCGAGATCATCATCCCCGCCAAC
>JANXRG010000040.1 GCA_025353105.1 Verrucomicrobiota bacterium | reverse complement strand
GTCGGCCCGTGCGCGATGACCGACGCGACCTGCGGGAGCGACGCGAAAAAGGTTCCGACTTCCCCGGGCTCTGTCGTGGAGACGACAAAGTCGAGATCGTGCACGATTTCCTTGCGCCGGCGGAAGCTGCCGGCCGGGCTGGCTTGGGCGACGCCGGGATGGTCGCGCAGCGCGGCGTGGATGGCGTTTGCCTCGGCCGCCACGTCCCCAAGGCGGAAAAGATCCGCGATGGATTTCCGCTGCTCGATCGCGGCCAGGAGCTTCCGCGCGGTCTTGTCGCCGAAGCCCGGCAGCGCGGCGACGAGGCCTTTGCGGCAGGCTTCTTCGAGCTTGGGGAGGCCGGTCACCTTCAGTTGTTCGTAGAGCGCCTTGATCTTCTTCTCGCCGAGTCCCGGCAGCTCAAACATCTCGAGAATTCCGGCGGGAAATTCCTCGCGCAGTTTTTCGTAGAATTCGAGATGACCGGTCGTCACGAGCTCCTTGATTTTCTCCGCCAGGGCTTTGCCGATTCCAGCGGCGCCACCGAGTTCATCCTTCTCCGCGGCTTCGCGCAGATTCCCGGCGAACATCTCGACGGCGCGCGCGCCGTTCTGGTACGCGCGAATCTTGAACGGGTTTTCGCCTTTCAAGGCGAGAAACCGCGCGATGTTCTCAAAGATTTCGGCGATGTCGTCCGCGTTGACCGGAGTTTTGGTTTTCGAGCTCACGCCAGAGTATCGCGTGGCGGTGGACAAAATACAAAACCCACGGCGGATGCGGAGCTTGTTCGTTTTCCAACGGGGTCAAGATGTGCTTATGGTGGCTTTCCCCACCGTGCTTACCGCGACTTCCGTTTCCATTTTTTACCTGGTCTGCGGCATCGTGTTGCTTTGGAATTTCATCCGCGGCTGGAGGGCGGGACCGGCGCGCATGGCGGTGGCATTCGGGGGCGTGGCCGCGGGCTACATCGCGGCGCTTTTCTTTGGCGATGTCCTTGTGTCGCCGCTGCGGCCGATCCTCGGTTATCCCGACATCGTCCTGCTCGGGGTTGGCCGCGTCATCGTGGGCGTGCTTTGCTACTTTCTCGTCGGCGCCATCGGCGCGGTCCTTTTCAAGAAGACGAACCAGCAGGGCGTGGGGTTGCTGCGGCTTCTCTACGGGTTGAGTGGCGCCGCGCTGGGGCTGCTGCTCGGGCTCGTGGTGGTCTGGGCTTTAATCGTAACGGTGCGATTGGTAGGCGCCATCGCCGAGGGACGCTCCGCCCCCGGCACCCCGGCCGGCGTGACGCCCGATGCAGCTGAGGCGGTCGCCAATCAGGTTATGAACGCGTCGCTCTCGTGGAAAAAAGAACTCGAGTCCGGCCCCATCGGCCCGGTCGTGAAGGCAGCAGATCCGCTCGTGACGCGGGATTACGAGGTCATGACAAAGGCGGGCAAGGTGCTGGGCCGGCCCGAGGCGATGAAGCGTTTCCTCGAGGCACCGGCGATGAAGTCGGTCGTGCGCGATCCAAAGTTTCAAGCGTTGCTGGCCGACCCGGAAATTTCCAAGCTGGCGGCGGAGCACAATTATGCCGTGCTGCTGCGGAATCCAAAGTTGGTCGACTTCGCAAATGACCCGGCGATGCTGGCCCTCATCAAGGCCGTTGACCTGGAATCCGGGTTGAACTACGCGCTGCAGGAGAATCCCGCGACCGCGCGTCCGCCCGGTCCGCCGTGAGGTCCGGCGGGCGACGGCGACGGATTGCCGCTTGTTCGCGCCCCGGGCTTCCTTTACGTTCCGCGGCTTCGAATCATGCGCTATCTCACCACCATCGGCCTAGAGGTTCACGTCCAGCTTAAGACGAAGACCAAGATGTTTTGTGGCTGCGCCGTGGTCTACGGCATGCCGCCCAACACCCTGACCTGCCCCGTCTGCCTCGGCCTGCCCGGCGCGCTTCCCGTGATGAACAAGCAGGCGATTCGACTCACGATTCTGACCGGCCTGATGCTTGGCTGCCGCATCGCCGAAACCTGCAAGTTCGACCGGAAAAATTATTTCTATCCGGACATGCCGAAGAACTACCAAATCAGCCAGTATGACATGCCGCTTTGTCTCGGCGGCGGGGTCGTCCTGCACGATCTCGCGTATCCGAAGGACGCGCAGAAATCGATTGCGACCGCGGATAAAGTCATCGGGCTGACCCGCATCCATCTGGAGGAGGACGTGGCGAAAAGTTTCCATCTGGAGACCGCCACCGGCATCGATTTCGATCGCGCGGGCACGCCGCTGATGGAGATCGTGAGTGAGCCGGACCTTGAAACGCCCGAGGAGGCGTTCGCCTACCTCACCGCACTCAAGCAGACGCTGCTCTACGGCATCGTCAGCGACGCCGATATGGAAAAGGGCCAGATGCGCTGCGACTGCAACGTTTCCGTGCGGCCCGAGGGTCAGCCGGAATTTGGCACCAAGATCGAAATCAAGAACATGAATTCGGTGTCCGGCGTGCGGCGCGCGTTGGCCTACGAGATTCAACGGCAGACCGGCGAGCTCGAGGCGGGTCGCAAGCTTCAGCAGGAAACGCGCGGTTGGGATGAGGCCGCTGGCCGGACGTTCCTGATGCGCACCAAGGAATCGGCGCATGACTACCGCTACTTCCCGGATCCCGATTTACTTCCCGTGCACACGCAGGATTTGCTCCGCGAGGCGCAGGCGTTCATGCCGGAGCTGCCGGCCGCGAAGCGCCAGCGCTACGTCGCGGACTACGGACTCACGGCTTATGACGCCTCGGTGCTGGCCGATGATCTGGCGCTCGGAACGTATTTTGAGGAAGCGGCGACGGTCGCGGCGTCCGCGTCACCCGCGGTGAAGCCCAAGCCGGTTGCGAACTGGATCCTCAACGATCTGACCGCGGCGCTTTCCGCAGACGCAAAAACCGTGGTCGATTCGCCGGTGCCTCCCGCCGCCCTGGTCGAACTGGTGGCCGTGATAGAATCCGGCAAGATTAGCGGCAAGCAGGGCAAGGAAGTGTTCACCGAGATGTTCGGCACCGGGAAAGCGGCGCTCGCAATCGTAAAGGAAAAAGGCCTTGAGCAGGTCAGCGACGCCGGTGCGCTGGAAAAATTCTGCGATGAGGTCCTTGCCGCGAATGCCAGGGTCGTGGCGGACGTGAAGGGTGGGAACGACGGCGCCATTAATTTTCTCAAGGGTCAGGTGATGAAACTCTCAAAAGGCACCGCGAACCCGGTGGTCGTCGGACAGATCCTGGAGCGGAAGCTTAAGGGTTGAGGCGGCAAGCCGGCTCGCGCACAGTGCGGACATGACCCTCAACGAACGCATCGTCCACGACTTGAAGGAAGCGATGAAGGCGCGGGAGCAGACCCGCCTCGACGTCATCCGCATGTTGAAATCCGCCGTGCAGATGGCCGCGATCGAAAAGGGCGGCGCCACTGCGGTGCTGGACGACGCCGAGGTCGAAGCGGTGATTCGCAAGCAGGTGAAGCAGCGCCGTGATTCCATCGCCAGCTTCGAAAAGGGTGGCCGTCCCGAGCTCGCCGCCAAGGAGCAGACCGAATTGGAAATACTCCAGGCCTATCTGCCGAAGGGCCTCACCTCCGAGGAACTGGCCGCGATGATCGACGCGACGATTCAGGAGGTCGGCGCCACGACGAAGGCCCAGCTCGGCTTGGTCATGAAGGCATTGCAGCCGAAGCTCGCGGGCCGGGCCGATGGCAAGACCGTCAGCCAGGAAGTCGGCAAGCGGCTGCAGTGATTAGCCACAGAGACACGAGAACTCAGAGGGAGAGAGATGGCTGGGCCGGAGTTGACCACTATGAGGATCGTTCAACGTTTTTCCTCGATGCCTCTGTGGCGAATCAAATGACTTTGGCCAGCGCTTCGTGATCGATGGTGGCAAGGCGATGGCGCTTCGCGCCGAGGCGGGGTATGCAATCGATCAGCGCCCGCGTGTAGGGGTGCTGCGGGTCGCGCAGGACCGTCTCCGTCGGACCGCGCTCGACGATTTTCCCGCGGAACATCACCGCCACCTCGTCGGCCAGGCCGCGAATGATCCCGAAATTGTGGGTGATGAGCAGCACGGACATACCCAGTTGCTCCTTCAGGTCGCGCAGCAACTGCATGATCTCCGCCTGCACCGTCACGTCGAGTGCGGTGGTGGGCTCGTCGGCGATGAGCAGCGCCGGCCGCGCGCACAGGGCCATGGCGATCATCGCGCGCTGCTGCATTCCGCCGCTCAGTTCGTGCGGGTAGGCCCGCAGTCGCCCCTCCGGCTCCACGATGCCCACCCGGTTCAACCAGGCGATGATTTCCGCGTCGCGCGCCGCCGGGGTCACGTCCGGCCGGTGCAGGCGCAGCACTTCGCCGATTTGCGTCTGCAGCGTGAAGACCGGATTCAGCGAGGTCGCCGGCTCCTGGAATATGTAGCCGATCTTTCCGCCGCGGACCGCGCGCAGTTCGTATTCGTTCATCGTTCGCACATCGCGGCCCTCGATCAGAATCTCGCCGGAGTCGTAGACCGCAGGCGGTTCCGGCAGCAACCGAGTCAGGGCGAGCGCACTGACGCTCTTACCGCTGCCCGATTCCCCGACGACCGCGAGCCCGCGCCCGCGCTCAATGCTCCAGGACACGCCTTCGACGGCGGGCTTGCCCGAGCCATCGCGCTTGGCAAAGCGAATGGTCAAATCGCGGACTTCAATCAAGGGTGTCGACATTTTACGTCACGGGAACAAGGCGTCGCCGGGAAGGCGCTGCGAGAAACGAATTCATAGCCGATGTGGGCGTCGCCAACAGCAGAAACGTTCCCGCTGGCGGGTCCGCGCCCTCGTCCCGACTCAAATGAGCTCGACCCCCTCGCGTTCCAATTCATCGAACCAATCGTGGTGGAACGCGTCATCATAGTCGTATTGGACCCCCCAACCGTTTCGACGATTCACCTCCGAGCGTCGCTCCCGAAGCTGACGGACCCGCCCGATGTAATACTCGTAACCGAGCGTCTTGTAGTGCAACAACTTGAAGCTTTGGTCGTGGTGAATCCTGACGTTGCCGCCCGGGGTGCAGACGTGTGCGCCCGGGTGATAGTTGATCGCGGTGATTTGATTGGGATCGAAGGCGATGCATTTCGAGTAATCGGCGCTGAAGCGGCCCCGCTTGATGAGGCTGGTCAACTCGGCCGGGTCGTTCGGTCGGGGCGGGTGTTGGGCGATCATCTCATAACCGACCCCCATCAACGCGGTGTAACCGTGCCGTCGCAGCCGCCGCAATTCCGCGGGGAGATTCTCGTGGTAGGCAAATTCATCGACGTCGGCAATCACCACCCAGTCCACCGGCTGGCCCGCGCATTCTTTCCATGCGTGGTTCTTGAAGTTAATGATGTAGTCCTCCCTGGTTTGGCCCGCGCTGTCGAGGGGCCGGACATTCACGGTCACATCCGGGCGGCGCCGGCGAAACTCCCCGATGATGTCGTGGCTGCGATCCGTTGAGCCGTTATCGAGCAGATTGATGGTCCGCGCAAACCGTCCGTAATGGCGCAGAAAAAACGGGAGCAGGACCGCTTCATTCCAGCACGGTGAATAAACGACAACGTTCAAACTCATGTCGGAAGCCGGCCGGAGCGGGGACACCGGGCGGAAAGATTACGATCCCGTCGTCCCTTCACGAAAAGCGGTCGTCGGTCCACGGGTCAGCGGTGTTGCTGTAACCCCGCACCTCCCAGAATCCAAGCTTGTCCGCACCGAGAAATTCGATGGTGCGCAGAAATTTCGCGCCCTTCCAGGCGTAGAGTTTGGGGATGATGACGCGGGCCGGACCCCCGTGCTCGCGTGGAATTGGGGCGCCGTCGAAGCGCGTGGCCACGAGGGTGTCGTCGTCGAGCGCCGCCTCCAGCGTCGTGTTCGTGGAATAACCGTCGTAGCTCGTGTAGTAGAGATGCTTCGCCTCGGGTTTGGGCCGAACAAGATCGCAGAGGGAAAAGAAGGAGACACCGCTCCACCGGCAGTCATACTTGCTCCACGTGGTGACGCAGTGGAAATCGCTCACGTCCTCGAACTGCGTGAGCTGGTGAAATTCGTCCCAAGTGAGCGTGACGGGATTTTCGACCAGCCCGCCGATCAGCAAATTCCATTCGCTCGTTGGGATCTCCGGTTGGATGCCGAGATCGAGCACCGGAAATCCGCGCGTGAGGTGCTGGCCGGGGGGCAGCCGATCGTCCGAGCGCACCGGCGGGCGCTCCTTGCCCGACATCTTTCGCGCCCAGCGCTCCTTGCGCTCGATGATGGAGGGATTCATCGCGTGGCTAGTTGGCGGCGTTCCCCTCCAGCTCGCGAATCGCGTCGCGCAGTTGCGCCGCGCGCTCGTAGGCTTCGCTGGCGACCGCCGTGTCGAGTTCCTGCTTCAACTTCTCGATCTTGGTCAGCGGGCGCTTGGAGCGCACTTCCTCGAGGAGATCATCCAGGAAAGACAACTCGGCGCTCTCGGTCGCCGCTTCGGGATTGCCGCTCGTCTTGTAGAAGTCGGAGATCGTTTCACGACCTTTTTCGATGTGCCGGATCGCGGCGCCGTAATTTTCGTTGTCGAGTTCCTGCGCCGCCTTCGCCCGCGTGTTCATCATCAGCACGTAGGGACGAAACTGCTGGAAGGCCATCGACATCTCGTCGCGCTCCACGTGTTCGGCCACGAAGGCGAACAGGTCGAGGTTCCGCTGCGTGTCGCGAATGACGGCGTCATATTCCTTGAGCTGATAAAGCGCGAGGTAGCGGTGATAATACTGGATGCCCTCCTGTTGCAGTTCGCCGCAGTCGTCGGCCGACAGATCGTATTTCCCGCCGGACGCCACTTGTTCGCGGGCGCGTTCCAAATGGAAGGTGAGCAATGATTCGCAACCCTTGGGGCGCGTGCCGTCGGGGCGGCCGGACATCTCCATCTGAATCACGCCAAGGTCGATCCGGAGCTGCAGTTTTTCGCGGCCGTCGAGCCCAGCGACCTTTCGGACCTTGATCTGGCCGGGCTCGTGCGGCCAGTCGCCCAGGATTTGATTAAGGTCGAGGCTCATCGTTCGCCGGAATTAAACGGCCCGGGCGGGGCTTGTCAAAGGCACGATGCGACACCACCGCGCTCCACAGAGGTGAAAACCGGGTCATGGATGAACCCGCGCGCGGCGCGGCGGTGCGATCAGGTGGGGAGTTTGTCCTCCTCGAGTCCCCACAGCTTGGGCGATGCAAACTCGATGCTGTTGCCCGCCGGATCCCGAAAGTAAATGGAATGTCCCCCGCGCGGCCACGCGATCTCTGATTCGATCGCGATGTGCTCGCGTCCGAGCCGTTCGCGCCAGGCGGCGAGCTCGTCGTCGCGGACGCGAAACGCCATGTGTGAAGGCCCGTGCGCGCCGTGCGCGGGTACCATGTTGCCGTCCACCGAAGCCGGGTCGTTCGTGGTTGCCTCCGGGTTGAAGACGAGAAAGACGCCGGCGCCGCAGCGAAAGAAGACGTGTCGATTCCGGTCGCGGTTGATTCGCGAAAGACCCAGCACGCGACCGTAAAAATCCTCCGCCGCGTCGAGATCGTCCACGTACACCGCCGTTTCGAGCACGCCGTGAAGTTCCATGAGGAGAGGTGGCGGGCGTCGGTTACGGGTTTCGCGAGACGAGGTAGCGGAAGCGATTCCGCATGCGGTAGGCCCCGCTGGGAGTGCGGAAAGGCGCGAGCCCTGTTCGCACCGCCTCGCGGACATTGTCCTCGCCCTGTTCCTGAATCGCCTTCACGGCGGGTCCGGCGGAGAGCATCCCGCGTATCGCTGTCTCCTCGTCGGGGTACGCGAATGGGCACTCGACCTCCCGCTCGTCCTGCGGGAGGAGCCCCGCCGCCTCCGCCAGCGCGGCGAGCGCACCATCCTGCGACAACGCAAAGGGACCCGGAGTGTTGGGCGGCGGAGGTGGGCTTGACGGACCTAGCGCGGCAAGATACGCGGACGTCTCGCAATCCTCGGGTCGGCCCCACGTGGCGATGATGATTCGCGCGTTCGGTAATCCAACGCGGCGGGCTTCGCGCAGCGCATTCACGGGATTGGCCGCGTACTGAAAGGAGTTAATGCCGGTGACGACGTCGAAGGAACGCGAGTCGAACGGAAGCGTCTCCATTTCGCCGACGCGGAAATCTGCTTGCGGCGTGCGGCGCTTGGCGACTGCGAGTAGTGCGCCGGAGGCGTCGAGACCCGCCACGCGGCTGGCCGCGGCGGCCATCGCGGCAAAGAGTCCGGATCCGCAACCGATGTCGAGCAGGTCCACGTGTGGTCCCTGCATCATCTCCTGCAGGACCGCGGTGAACATGGGGCGCTGCACGATTTCCTGGATGTCGGCCCAATCCTGCGCGCGGGCACTCCAGAGATCGCCCTGCACCGCGGCGGAACCGGGCGGGGAGGATGGATGGGTCGACATGGGCAAATCAGGGGGAGAAATCGCGCGCTTACTTCAAGGCGCCCTTCTCGACGAACCACTTGAGATATTCCGGCCTGAGCCGGCCGGCCTTGACCGCGGGATCCGTCTCCACCCACGCTTTTGCTTCTTCCAGCGACGCGGTCTTGAGAATGAACATCCCGCGCACGTTGCGTCCGGAAAAATCCTCAAAGGGCCCGGCGTACGAGATCTTCTTCTCCTCGTGGAGTCGAACGATGTTCGCGATGTGCGCGGCCTGGATGCGTTCGAGTTCGTCCTTGGGATAGTCGGGCGCGTTTTCCGGTCGCAGAAGCAGAACGACAAAGAAATTGTCGAACTCCATCGGGATCACGGCCTTGGTCGGTGCGGTGGGCGTTGGTTCGGATTTGGCGACGGGATCGGCGGCCCGCAATCCGGAAGCAGCGAGTCCAACGGTGAGGGCGAAGGCGACGATCGGAGGGACGATGGATTTCATGCGCGGACGCCATCCTGTTCGAAGTCGGACCCTGGCGGCAAGTCAGTCCGCATGTTGAGCCAAGCCGGGCTTGCTCTTCGCCGCCGCGGGCCGCCGCTTCTTGCCGGAGAATGACTTGATGATGATGCCCGCGTGCGCCGATCCGGCGTGGGCCCGCCGAACGGCGGCCGCGAGAAACGCGACCAGCTGCGGCTGCTGGAGATCGCTCGCGCGTTCGATCGTGACATGCCGGATGGCCTTGCCCGTGCCCTTCAACCCACGGTTGGGATCGGGGAGTTCGGCGCCGCGATTGAAACCAAGGTTCACGTGGCGCGCGTAGACGGCGACGTGGCAGATCGCCTCCTTGAATCTGCCCGTCGGCGTAAAGCCCATCGCGACCGCGTTGCTGGCGTCCACGATCAATTCCGTCATTGGCGGGATGTGCTCAATCACGAATCGCCGGACCGCCAGTGCGAGTTGCTGGATCTCGTGGTCGTACGGCTTGAGAAAATCCAGTAGCGCCGGGGGAGGTGGAAGATGGGTTTTCGCCATAGGCCGGCACCGTGCCTGGGTTCTTGTCACAGTTTGGTTTCGCCCCGTTCGCGGGCGGCTTTTCAGCCGCTGCTTTGGAAGGAGCCGTCTGCGGCGTCGATGATCAACGTGTCGGGTCGGGAATTGCAAGCTTCCCGTGAGGTTGCGCGGTTACTTTGGCTGGTCCGCGGCGGCGAGTAGCGCGTCCAAATCCAAGCTTTTGGTGAACATCGCGACCCCGCCGTCGGGTGAGTGCGGCCAGCGTGCCGGGGGACGGTCGCAATACAGCTCGACGCCGTTTTGGTCGGGATCGCGCAAGTAGAGCGCCTCGCTGACGCCGTGGTCCGACGCGCCGTCGAGCGTGATGCCGGCCGCGATGAGGCGTCGCAGGGCATCGCCGAGCGCCGCGCGATTGGGATAGAGGATAGCGAAGTGATACAGACCGGTGGTGCCGGGTGCGGGCGGTCTGCCGCCGGCGCTTTCCCAGGTGTTGAGTCCGATGTGATGATGGTATCCGCCCGCGCTGATGAACGCAGCGGACCGGCCGAGGCGTTGCGTCACCTCGAAGCCGAGTACGCCGCAGTAAAAATCCAGCGCGCGGTCGAGATCCGCCACCTTGAGATGCACGTGACCGATGCGCGTCTGGGCGTGGATGGAGTCGGGGGTGGGCATGAAGGAAAAAGGCGGCGCGCCGTTTTGCTCGGGGCGTTGGGATTTCCAAGATCGGTTCTTCCCCGGACCATTACTCCAATTCAAATCGCGCGGATATCGATGCGTCGATCTTTACCTCACCAGCCGAGAAGCCTGCTGTCGCCACACTCCGGCCCGATGAAGGCACTTCGCTCGTTGGGATGAATGAGCCCGTCACAATTACCCGTTCGCCTTCAGACGTAGATAGGGTTTCCGTTGCGATTGAAATCACCTTCCCACGCTTAACGCCAAACTGCGAGGCGATAGCATCAGCGCTTTGAATGGCGTCCTTGATGGCGAGCGCCAGCGCGGCCTCGCGATGTTCTTTTTTTTCGAGTCGATGAACGAGAAATCCGCCACGCGGTTCGCCCCGGCTTTCATGACGCTCGCGAGCACCTCCTCCGCGCCTGCGACCTTTCTTAGCCTGACCAAAACCTCGCGGGTGAATGTAAATGTGGTGGCGTCCTTCTTGGTCTGGCTGTCCTGCGCTGGCGTGAAGCGTTTTCGTAAACTCGTGTCCGTCGTGACGATGTCCCGCTCGGGAACCTCCGAGTCCTTCAGCGCCTTGATGATGGCGTTCATCTTGACATCGTTGTCGCGACGAACCGCGTCGATCGTGGGGCCATCCGATTCCACCCCAACTTTAAACGTCACCTCATCGGGTGTGCTGGAAACTGAGCCACGCCCGGTCACCGAAATTTCGCGCTCGCGCGGCCTCTCCTGTCCGGACACCGAGGGCACAACGATCGCAATTGCACACAATGCGGAAATCGCTGAGACAGTTTTCATTGGACATTTCTAGCGGAAGTTACACGCGAATCGCGAGACGAATATCACGCGTCGGAAAACGTTCCTTGGTGGCCCGCCTCGCCAAGGCCGGTGCGGCCAGGGCCTCGCGTCTGAAAATGATTCAAATTCGGGCGGTTCGTGCCATCCGCTCCGGCCTCAGCGAGGCCGGCTACAACGATCGGCACCTCGCGTTGCCCACCGGTGAAATACCGTGCTCAGTCCTCGGCGACGTAGAACCGATACGTCGCCGCATAATTCACCCGAAGCTCCTTGCCGCTATTCGCGGCGTCGCATCCGCCAGCTGGCGCCTTGCCTCCCACCGTGTCAATGCGCTGGATGGTGGTCACCTTGTCGAAGACGCCGGTTCCTTCGCATTTCCTGGCCGCGAGCAACAGCCACGGAATCGTCCCGGGTGAGTCGTGGCGCGCCTTCACCTCGCCGACCACTTTGCTTCCATCCATCGACTCCCAGCTCGGGCCGCCGTAATGCCGGCCGAGTTTCTTGCCGGTGGCATCGAACAAATCCGCTTCCGGCGCTTTGAAACTCCACTCGAATTTGCTCGGATCGTCCTTCGTCGCGCGACATTCGTAAATTTGAACACCCTTTGCCGAAACGGTGAGCAACAGCTTTTCGGTGGCGGGAGCCTTAATCGCGTCGGGGATCTGCGACCGCTTGAGATCCTGCGCAAACGGACGCTGGCAAGCGCACACCAGCGCAGTCATCGAAACGAATGCGAAAATGAAATGGCGAGGGTTTTTCATGAGTTCAATTGGCAAGTCGATGCCTCGGCGCTACCCCGCGGCCGCCAGCCTTGATGAATCGGGCCCCGGTAGTTCCTTGAGCTTCACGCGGATGATGTCGGCCCGGAGCGCATCGCGCTCTTCGGCGCCGAGTTTTTGCGTGGACCCGCGCTGTAAATGAGCGGGCTGCGTCTCCGTGAACAATTCATCCAGGGGTTGGCGTCGATCGGCCGGAAAAAATCCGAGGTCCGTGCCCAGCCGTAAAAACGACAACAAATTCAGAGCCTCTTTCGACGTCATCGAGTGCGCGTGCATCAAGATGCCGAAGGCGCGGCCGATCTGGTCGAGCAGCGTCGTGGACTTTTTTTGCAGCAGTGTGGCGCGCGCGTTCTGCTCGTGCTCAATGATCTGCTCAATCACTTTGTTCAGCCGTCCAAGGATGTCCTCCTCGCGCTCGCCGAGCGTGGTCTGGTTCGAAATCTGGAAGAGGTTGCCCATCGCCTCGCTGCCCTCACCGTAGAGCCCGCGCACGGCGAGGCCGATCTTGTTCACGGCCTGAATCACCTGATTGACCTTCTCGTCGAGCACGAGCGCCGGCAGGTGCAGCATCGCGGAGGCGCGCATGCCGGTGCCGACATTCGTCAGGCAGGCAGTGAGGAAGCCCAGCTTCGGCGAGAACGCGTAATCCAGCGTGTCCTCGAGTCGCGTGTCGATCTCGTCGATCGCCCGGTGCACGGCCTTGAGTTGGAAGCCGGGGCGGATCGACTGCATGCGCAGGTGATCCTCCTCGTTGACCATGATGCTGACGGTCTGCTCGCGGTTCATGACCACCGCGCTGCCGGTGCTCTTGGCGGCGTGCTCGCGACTGATCAGATGGCGCTCGACGAGGATCTGCTTTTCTGTGGCGGAAAGATCCTGCAGGTACTCGGAAAACGCATCGTCCATTTCCGGCAGGGCATCGACCGGCGGTTTGATGACCTCAAGCACCGCGAGGCGATCGGCCTTCTTCGCCCAACCCGGGAACGGGCGACCCTTGACGTTGCGCGCGAGGCGCACGCGGCTGCTGATTACGATGTCGTGATGCGCGCCCGCAGGCCGCACCGCCAGCGGGCCGCTGATGAAGTTGGCGAATTTCATGTCAGGTCAGCGGGCGGATCTGATCGGCGGACGGAGTCGGGTTTTTTGAACATAATTGTCAAATTTTCCAAATTAACAAAATTCAGAGAATGGATGGGTTGATTGTCTAATTTCCCATGAAGACCCGGGTGCCGCGATGTTCTGTAACTTTCTAAACTCAGTAATTCGGTAAATTTGGTGAATTTGGAACCGAGCGAAGCGAGATGGCTCCTCAAACATTTCTTCTTCTAAGCAGGAGCAAATTTTGTGAAGAAAACACCGACGCCACATCAGACCGCGGTCTTGAGCTGCCCCTCAAGCTTCCGGATGGCGTCCCGCAATTGCGCGGCGCCCTCGTAGTCCTCTTCCTTTACGGCCTTCACAAGATCGTCGCTCAAGGTCTGCATCCGGTTGTCCAGTTCGGCCCGCGCGAACTGCCGCGCCGGCACCTTCCCCACGTGTTGCGAACCCTTGTGGTTGGAGCGCAACGGCGTGACCACGCTCTCCGCGAAGGTCACGTAGCACTCGCTGCAACCCATGCGCTGGGTCTTCTTGAAGTCAGCCTGCGTGAAACCGCAGGTCGGGCATTTGAGCGCCGGCGCGTCGGGACTGACGGCGGTGGAAGCCGCCACGGCCGGCTTCTCCAGCTCGGTGTTGGTGCCGAGTCCCAGCAGAAGATCCGCCAGCGCAAAGCCGGTCGGATCCGTCACGCCCTTCTCCTTCGAGCAGTCGGGACAAAGATTCACCTTCTGCATCTTCCCTTCGACGATTTGCGTCAGGAAGACGGTGGCTTCGTTGTTCTGGCAGGCATCGCAGCGCATAGGGGACAGCGCTGCAATCTCCGCTCAGCGGGCCGCGCCCGCAAGAGCTTCCTGCTTTGATGCCGCATGGAACGGGGTTCCCGTCGTGCGCACAATTTCGCGGAAACGCTTCATCACGCGCAAGGTCACGGGCCCGGGCACGCCCTCGCCGATGATGCGGCTGTCGCACATGGTGACGGGGACGACTTCGGCCGCGGTGCCCGTCAGGAACACTTCGTCGGCGGTGAACACGTCGTAACGCGTCAGCTCCGGCTCGGTGATCGGAATCTCCAGCTCATCGGCGATCTCGAGCACGAGCCCACGGGTGATGCCGCGCAGGGAACCCGCGCTGACCGGCGGCGTAAAGATGCGGCCCTTCTTGACCACGAACACGTTGTCGGCGGTGCATTCCGCGATGTGGCCCGTGTCGTTGAGCATGAGCGCCTCGGCGGCGCCGGCCTGGTTGGCCTCGATCTTGGCCATGATGTTGTTGAGGTAGTTGAGCGACTTGATCGCCGGCGGCATGGCGGCGAACGACACGCGGCGCGTGGCGCACGTGATGATCGTCAGGCCCTTTTGATACAACTCCTCGGGGTAAAGGCTGATTTTCGAAGCAATGATGATGACGCTGGCGCGCTCGCAGCGATTCGGGTCGAGCCCGAGATTCCCCACGCCGCGAGTGACGATGAGGCGCACGTAGCCGTCCTCGAGCCCATTCTGCCGCAGTGTTTCCAGCAGGGCCTCGACCATTTCGGCCTTGGTCAGCGGAATGGTCAGGCACAGCGCGCGGGCGGAGTCCCAGAGGCGGTCCATGTGCGCCTCGAGCCGGCGTACACGACCGTTGTAAAAGCGGATGCCCTCGAAAATGCCGTCGCCGTACAGCAGACCGTGGTCAAAGACCGAGATTTTTGCTTCGTGCTCACCGTGGAATTCACCGTCGATATAGATTTTCATGGGGCCGTGGAGTTGGAATGGCTGGTCAACATACCGTCGCGGATCTCGAGCTTGCGGTCCCCGCGCTCGGCGAGGCTCTGGTCGTGGGTCACCACCAGTAACGTTTTCCGCCGGTCGCGCACGAGCGCAAGTAGCAATTCGATGATCGCCGCACCCGTTTTGGAGTCGAGGTTCCCGGTGGGCTCGTCGGCGAAGAGAATATCGGGGTCATTGACCAGGGCGCGGGCGATGGCGACGCGCTGTTGCTCGCCGCCCGAGAGCTCGGCCGGAAGATGATGCAGGCGGTCGCCCAGTTGCAGGTCGTTCAGGAGGGAAGCGGCGCGCTCATCAAGGTTTTCAGTCGACGCCCCACCCATCATGGCCGGGAGGCGGACGTTCTCGAGCGCGGTGAGCTCGGGCAGCAGATGGTAACCCTGGAAGATGAAGCCCATGTGCTCGTTTCGGATGCGCGCCTGATCCCGCCCGCCAAGGTTGTAAATGTTGCGCCCTTCGAACAGCACCTCACCGGATTCGGGCCGTTCCAGTCCGGCCAATGTATAAAGCAGCGTGGTCTTGCCCGCGCCGCTTGCGCCAACGAGGAAGGAAACCTCGGACGCGGCGACGTCGATGGAGATGCCGCGCAGCACCTCGATCCGGCGCCGGCCGATCGTGAATGATTGCTGGAGGTCGCGGGCGACGAGAAGAGGCGAAGACATGGACGAAGACCGAAGGAATCATTGATTTCCACGGAACCCAAACTCGAAGATTGAAATTCGAAACTCGAAGGAATGATCAAAAGTTAGAAGCATTAACGATTGGTCAAAAAACTGGAGTGGATCATCGACGGAGACCTCTCTAAATTTCGTTGATTTGGAAAATTTGGTAGTTTTGTAAAAAATACTTCTGCTCATCCACCGCCAATCGCCGCCCGCACCGCGGACAATTCCGCCGGGATGGAGGAAATAGCGGGCAGATTCGCGCGCGCGGCGTCCGGGTCTTTCAGGCCATGTCCGGTCAGCGTGCACACGATGTTCGCGCCCTCCGGTACGTTTCGGAGCGGGCAGGTGGCGCAAGGTTCGCGTTTTGCGTCCACGCAACGCAACAGCCCCGCCACGGACGCCGCGCTCGCCGGCTCGGCAAAGATGCCCTCGTGTCGGGCGAGCCACGACTGGGCGTCGATAATCTCCGCGTCGGTGACGATGTCGATCGCGCCGCGCGAGCCGGCCACCGCTTCGTCCGCGCTCGCCCAGCTGGCGGGATTTCCGATCCGAATGGCCGTGGCAATCGTCTTCGGGTCTTCGACGCGCGTGCGGAAAAAGATCGGCGCGGCGCCCGCGGCTTGGAATCCGGCAAAGCGCGGGAGCGTCTTCGCGCGACCCGCCGCATGGAATTCCCGGTAACCCCGCCAATACGCGGTGATGTTGCCCGCGTTGCCGACCGGTAAAAAATGGACCGCCGGCGCGTCGCCAAGTTCCTCGATAATTTCGAACGCGGCGGTTTTCTGGCCCTCGATCCGATGCGGGTTGATCGAATTGACCACCGCCACGCCGGTGGATGCGTCGGCCCCGAGCTCGCGCACCAGGCGCAGTGCGTCGTCGAAATTCCCCTCGACGCTGATGACCTTCGCACCGTACGCGAAAGCCTGCACCAGCTTACCGAGCGCGATCTTGCCCGAGGGCAGCAGGACGACGCACGCGACACCCGCGCGCGCCGCATACGCCGCGGCGGAGGCGGAGGTGTTGCCGGTGGACGCGCAGACAATCGCCCGCACGCCGGATTCGACCGCTTTGGACACGGCGACGGTCATGCCGCGATCCTTGAACGAGCACGTGGGATTCAACGCCTCGTACTTGAGGTAGACATTCGTTCCTCGTCCGGCACATTCGCTCAGGCGCGGGGAGTGGATGAGGGGGGTCGACCCCTCGTTGAGCGATATGACGGGGGTGTCAGTGGTGACATCCGGCAGGAACGCGCGCCAGCGAGTGATGACGCCGTGATCGTGGGCGAGGGATGAGGGGGCGGCGGACATGGACGCCGGAGGACTAACCCTAAAAACGCGCCGGCGCCAAAGGACTTCGCCGGGCCGGCCGGCCGCCCCATCAAAACTGCGTCATCGGCGAGGGGTTGCTGAGGCCCGGATTGTAGTTCAGCGACTGGCTGAAGCTCGGCAGATCCTTCAGGGTGAAGGTGAGGAGGAACCCAACATCCCTTACTCCTCGATTGTTGTTGGCGACAGCACTGATGCTGCCGACAAAACTGGTGAGGTCGCGATAAATCGTGTAGGTCTGGTTCTCGAGCGTGCGGTCGGAAAATTCGTAACGACCCCCGGCCCCGACGGCCCAATTTTCACCGATGCGATAATACAAGCGGTAGGTCGTGAGGCTGCTGTTTGGGAAGTACGGATTATTGTTCAGGAATTGCTGGCCCAACTCGATCTCGACGTTGCTGCTCGGCATGAACCGCACGGCCGTGTTCACCTCCGTGAAGCCGGCGCGAGTCATCGGAAACTGCGAATAGAACGAGAGAGACATCCAGGGGACCGGGCGGAACCGGATGCTTTGGAAAAAATTGGAATAGCTCGTCTTGTTGTACGGATTGCGAAAATCGCGCTGGAAAAAGGAGTCGAGCTCGAGCCAGTTGAACGTGAGGGCGTCACGTTTCGTCTGGAAGCGCTGGCGGACCCCGAAGCGCGCGGCGGTGGCGGAGCGGATGGAATCGATCGCCGTAAATTGGGGGAAGTCGATCGGGTTGAGCGCGGTGGTGGGCTGGAGCCGATCGGCGGGAAGGGGCACGCGCGTCTGCTGGTTGAGATCCTGGACGTACGTGAGATTCGTGTATGGCTCGATCACGTGCTGCAGCCGGTCGAGCCCGAGCGCGCGCGACTGCACGTTGAAGATGCGCGTGAGCTTGAAAGAGCTTTCAAAGCCGGTGTTGAAAACGGGGCGCCACAACGAGCCAGCCACCGCAAAGGGGGCAATCGCCGTCGGGATTTGGCTGGCGTTGTAGGTCGACGCGCCCAGCGCATTCGCCACCGTCTGGTTCGGCGCGGTTTCGCTGTAATAGGTCAGGCGGAATCCCACGCGCGGCACGATGTTCAGCCAGCCAAAGAAGGTCTGCGGCGAGGTCAGTTGATGAAACGAGTCAAGGCGGGAAAAAGCGTACGTGGGTCGAAACACGCGGTCGTTGGCGAAGAAACGCTTGAGGTAGGCCGCGCCGGTCTCGCCCTCGTAAAAAATGCCGGTCCCCGCCAGTTCCACCCGCTTGAAGTCCAGCACCAGCTCGGGCAGTCGCTCCGTCGAATCGTAAAAATTATTGAGCTGGTAGCGCGCGATCAGCGTGAGCGTGAAGTCGTCCTTGCGCAGCGTGAACGCGGCGACGTTGTCCGGCTGCGGATCGAGCGAGAATTCCTTGCGGAAGAAATCCTGCAGCATGTACTGGTCGCTCAGCTTCGTCGCTGCGAGCTTGACGTAGAGGTCGTCGGTGAAAAAATGCACGTTCTCCACCGCGATGCGGTAGCGACCGCGTGAGACGGGCAGGCGGGGGATGCTGGTGCGGTTGAGGTCCGGTTCTTGATCCTCCAGAAAATACGTGAGCAGCCGGGCGCCTTCGGTGGACCGGAGCCCGCGAGGGTCCCGCCCGGCCGCGCCGGCCTGCGGCCCGCTGGGCTGGTCATCGGTGTTCCCGGCGAGGCCGAGGAAAGGATTCGCACTTGGATTGCGACGCGACACCGGGGCGTTCGGCCGGTAAAAGAAATTCAGTCCGCCCGCGATGCCACGCTCGGTGCGGTAGTCGAGCACCGTTTGCAGCGTCAGGGATTGCGAGATCGGGATCCCGTATTTCGTCAGCAAGAACACGCCATCGGTGCTGCTCTGGCCCGGTGCGAGTTCGATGCCGTCATCCTCGCGCGACTCCAGCGAAGTCACGAAATACGGCAGGTACATGATCGGCGTCTTGCCGACGTAGAGCCTCACGCCCTTGTACACGACCCGATCGTTGGGGTAGACGACGACGGAACGGGCGCGAATCTGGTAGTCAGGATTGCTGGAATCATGGGTGGTCACCGACGCGTCGGTCAGCGTCAGCGGCTCCTTCTTGCCCGCGGAGACGGCCTGCTGGCCCGACAGGAAAAATGGAAACTGCGTGCCGTCGAATTTGTCCGCCTGCAGGGCCCCGGTTTCGAGATTGTACCGCGCGCGATTCGCCATGGTTAACCGGCCGTCCCGATAGATGCGGACGTTGCCGATCAGGATCGCCTCGCGGGTGTCCAGATGATACTCGCCGTAGTCTGCGTAGATGCTCGTTCCGTCGCGTTGGATGCTGACGCTGCCGATCGCGATGGCAGTGCGATTCTCGTAGCGGGCGCCCTCGGCGGCGGAGATTTCGATCGGGCCCGGTTCCGGCCAGGTCAAGCCGCCGCCCGGCGCGCCGGCCAGGATTTGGGCGGAGAGCAATCCCAGCAGCGCCAGCGCAGGTGTCGAAAGGCGGAAGGACATCGGAAAAGCGTCAGTGCGGCGAGTCGCCGTAACCGTCGGGATGCTTCACGTGCCACGCCCAGGCGCTTTCGACGATGGCATCGAGGGATTGATACTTCGGTTTCCAGCCCAGTTCCTTCGCAATCTTCTTCGAGCTCGCAATCAGCCGCGGCGGGTCGCCCGGCCGGCGCGGTTTCACGACCGCGGGAATCTTGCGGCCCGTGACGCGCCGGCAGCATTCGATCACTTCCGCCACCGAGTTGCCGCCGCCGGTGCCGAGATTGTAGAACGCGCTTTCGTCCTTACCGAGCGCCAGCAGGTGGGCCTGAGCCAGATCGAGAATGTGGATGTAATCCCGGATGCAGGTGCCGTCCGGCGTCTCGTAGTCGCCGCCGAAGATTTCCGCGCGCTCCTTCTTGCCGAGCGCGACGTTTAACACATTTGGAATGAGGTGCGTCTCGATGCGGTGGTCCTCGCCGTAGGTCTCGCTCGCCCCCGCCGCGTTGAAATAACGCAATGAGACGAATTTCAATCCATGGATCCGGTCGTACCACCGCAGGAGCTGCTCGAAGATCAGCTTGGACTCCCCGTACGGATTGATTGGGCGCTGCGGCATCGTCTCGTCGATCGGCACCCTGTCGGGCATGCCAAACGTCGCGCAGGTCGACGAAAACACGAACCGCTTCACGCCGGCGGCGACGGTGGCGTCGAGCAGGTTGATGCCGCCGGCGACGTTGTTTTGGAAATACTTGGACGGATTTTCCATCGACTCACCCACCAGCGCATTCGCCGCGAAGTGCATCACGGCGTCGGGTTTCGCGGCGGCCATCGCCCCGTTGATGGAAACCGGATCGCGCAGGTCGCCCTGGTGAAAGACCGCCTTCGGGTGGACGGCCTTTCGATGTCCCTCGGTGAGATTGTCGAAAACCACGACCTTGTCGCCACGGAGCAGGAGCTGTTCGACGCAATTGCTGCCGATGTACCCCGCGCCGCCCGTCACGAAAATCTTCATAGGCGCCAAGGCTAGGCGAGGCGGGGCCGGAAAGGCAAATGGGAATCAGAACCAGCGAGGTTCAAGGTTCGAGAACCGAGGGCCAGAGAGTCTCGCCCACAAGCAATATGGGATTCGATTCGCGGATCGGCTGGCGGTCGACCGTCGACTCACTCTTCGGCGTCCGCCGAGGAGTAGGCGACAATCCCGCGCTTGTGTGCGGCGGCCACGAAGCCGAAAAAATTCCGCGCCGCGCCGGTCCACTCGTGTTCGCGGGACTTTTCCAGGGCCTGCGAAACATTCAGGCCGCCGCGATAGAGCAACTCAAACGCGCGTTTCAGCTCGGCCCGCTCCTCCGCGCTCCGACCCGAGCGACGCAGGCCGATCACGTTCAACCCGTTGACCCGGTTGATCCCGGCGGCGACGCAAAAGGGGGGCACATCTTTCCCGAACGCGCTGAGCCCGCGAATCATGACCCCGTCGCCCACGCGCATGAACTGGTGAAAGACGGAACCGCCGCCCACCATGACGTGGTCGCCGAATTGCACGTGGCCGGCGAGCAGGACGTTGTTCGCCACGACGCAATGGCTTCCCATGCGGACGTCGTGCGCGAGATGAACGCCGACCATGAGAAAGTTGTGATGCCCGATCGTGGTGTCGTTTCCCGCGACGGTCGCGCGGTGCACCGTGACGTATTCGCGCAGCGTATTGCCGTCGCCGATCCACACGCCACTGTCGGTGCCGGGATCGAAGGAAAGATCCTGCGGGTCCGTCCCGAGGATGACCCCCGCGCCCACCTTGTTCTTCGTGCCCAGCCTCACCCGTCCCGTCAGGACGGCGTTCGGGCCGATGATCGATCCCGCTCCGATTTCGACCGCGCCTTCGATCAACACGTGCGGCCCGATGCGCACATCCTCCGCGATGCGGGCTTCCGGCGCGATTACGGCCGAGGTGTGGATGCGCATGAGAAGAAAAGGAACAAGGAGGAGGGAGGAAGGAACAAGATTGTCCTGCTCGCTTGAGACGGCCTGGTGGACTCAACTAATCACGCGCCGGGAACGGAGACGAGCGTGAACTTTTCCGCGCCGCGGGTCTTGTTCCTTCTTCCTTCCTCCTTCTTCCTTTCAAAGCACTCCCGCTTCCTTGAAGCTGAAGTAGGCCGCGCGCCCGGCCTGCGGTGTGCCGATGATGATGTGGTCCAGAAGGGTGATCTGAAGTAATGCGGCGGCCTCGGCGAGCCGTCGCGTCAGGCGGTGATCGGCTTCCGAGGGCGAGGGGTCGCCCGAGGGATGGTTGTGCGCGACGATGACGGCATAGGCTGAATAGACGAGCGCCGGCCGGAATATCTCGCGCGGGTGCGCGAGGCTCTCGTTCATCGTGCCGAGCGACACCGTCTCCTGGCGGATGAGCTGGTACCGCGTGTCGAGCAGCAGAATGCGGAGCGATTCTTTCCGCAGCGCGCGCAACTCGGGGCCGAGAAGGTCGCAGACGATTTGCGGGGTATCGACGCGCTGCCGTGTGACCGTCTCGTGCGCGACGCGGGAAGCGAGCTCGAGCGCGGCCGCCAATTGCGCGGCCTTGGCGGGCCCGATCGCCTTGATGCTGGCGAGTTCCCTCGGGGTGCACCGCGCCAATTCGTTCAACGTCTTGAACCGATCGATCAACTGGTGGGCGACGTCGACGGCATTGGCGCCCTTCATCCCGGTCCGCAGCAAAATCGCGATGAGTTCGGCGTTAGACAAGGCGGACGCGCCGAGCCGCATGAGCCGTTCCCGGGGGCGCTCGCCCTCGGGCAGTTCGCGGATTCTCAACGCCGCCATGCGCGAGTTGTAACCACCTCACCCTGCGATGGAAAGGCGAATCCTGCCGCCGCCTGTCAGCCGGCCTCGGCCGCGAAGCTCTCGATCATCTGCGAGATTCTTCCCGCGATGGCGTGCAAGGCTTCAGCGTATGGCCCGGGCGGCAACGTCTCGAGGAGTTGCATCGCCTCATCCACCATGTCCACGCCGGTGTGGATGGCCTTGCGCAGCGAGCCGCTCCGCCGCGCCGCGGCGGTGATGGCCACCGATTCGGGTTCCTCCGCGCGAAGAATGATCTGGCTGTAGACTGCGAGATCGGCGGGCGACGCAGACTGCAATAAATTCAGGACGGGGAGCGTAAGTTTCCCCTTTTGCAAATCCGTGCCGAGCGTCTTTCCCGCCTGCGTTTCATCGCCCGCCATGTCGAGGCAGTCGTCGTAAATCTGGTAGGCCGTGCCGAGCTTCAGGCCGAACTGCTTCATCGATTCGCACATCGCGGGATCACTGCCGCTCAATCGCGCGCCCAGCTCGGCCGCGCAACCAAACAGCGCTGCGGTCTTCAGCTCGATGATCCGGAAATAATCCGCGTGGCTGAGATTCAAATCAAAGCGACGCTGGGTCTGGATGATTTCGCCGGTGCACACCGCGTTCGCCGCCCGCGCAATCCGGCGGCTGATGTCGGCTTCCTCGAAATTCGTGGAGAGGTCCAGGGCATGCGCGAAGAGGCAATCACCCAGCAAAACCGTGATCGCATTACCCCAGCGCGCATTCGGCGTGGGCTGGCCGCGCCGCGTGTCGGCTCCGTCCATGATGTCGTCATGCACCAGCGTTGCGAGGTGGATCATTTCAACGATGACCGCGAGGTCCACATGTTGTGGGGTGATGCCGCCGGTGGCGCCGCCCACCAGCAACGCGAGCGCGGGCCGCAAACGCTTGCCGGTCGATTCGAGCGCGTACGCCACGTATCCGGAAATCGCGTCGTCAAACTTACCCGCCTGCACTTGGATGGCCTCGTCCACCTTCCGCAACTGCGGCTGGACCAGGGTAAGGATTTCCTTGATGTCCTTCGCCGTGTCCTCTGGCGGGGAAGTCCGAGCCCTTGTGAAATATTTCACAAAGTCAGGCTAGGAAGATCCGTCGCGAAGTCAACGTTGGTTGTGGCAAAGCGGGGGGCGGAGCGCGGAATTGAACGTTCCCGGTGAGTTACGATCTAACGCAACCACCCCGGCCTCCCGGAGCGAATTCGAGGAGGCGGAGATCCTTCCGCTTCTTTTCCAAATCAACCGTATCCTCCTACCGCTTATGACGAAAAGTCTTGTTGCCTCGCTGCTTCTCGCCGGCCTCGCGGTCTTTGGTTCCTCCTCGCTGCGAGCCGCCGACCCCGATGTGGTCCGGCTCGGCAACCTCAAATTTGCGCACTATGGCGCCGTCTCTTACATGAAGGAACTCGCACCCAAGTACAATTTGAAGATTGAGGAACGAATGTTTGCCAAGGGCGTCGATATCGTGCCCGCCCTCATCGCTGGCGAAATCGACCTCGCCGCGAGCGCTGCGGACGGCGCCATCGCCGGTCGCGCCGCAGGCGTGCCGGTGATTTGCGTGGCCGGATTCGCCAAGGGCGGCGTGCGCATCGTCAGCCGCAGCGATTTGGATTTGAAATCGGTGGCCGATCTCAAGGGGAAAAAGGTCGGGGTCGCCCGCGGTGGCGCCCAGGAACTCGCGCTGCTGGCGGAGCTGAGCAAGCACAACCTCACGTGGTCGGACAAGGGCGACAAGGACGTGCAGATTATTTACCTCGCGTACGCCGATCTGAACGGCGCGTTGCTGCAAAAGCAGATCGACGCGATGTGCCAGAGCGAGCCACAAAGCTCACAGGCCATCGCCAAGGGATGGGGCAAGGAAATGTTGAAGCCCTACGACACGCCAATGGGTGAGCCGGTGCGCGCGCTCGTCATGGCCGAGAAGCTCTATGGCAATCGGGATGTTGCGCTGCGCGTGATGAAATGCTTCGTCGAGGCGACCAAGCTCTTCATCGACAAGCCCGACGTGGCCGAGAAGTACGTGCGCGAGCAGATGTTCAAGGGCCAGATCACGTCGGAAGAATTCAAGGATGCGATCAGCAATTCGCCGTTCACCTATGACATCACGCCCGAGCACATCCAGATCACCACTGATTACATGGTGAAGTTCGGCGTCGGCAAGATCGACCAGGGCACCTCCAAGGCGCCCCTGGCTTCGACCTGGGTGAAAGTCGACCTACTGGACGAGGCGAAGAAGACCGTCGCGGCGAAGTAGTCGAAAGGGCGTCGACCGTCGAAGGTCGACTGCCGACGGCCAGCAGTCCGAGTCCGCCGGTGACGTACGCGTCTAACTTATCACCCGAAAGGATATTCGGCGGTCGGCCGTCGGCCGTCGACTTTCTGGCATTCGCGGCTACTTTCGGACGCCCATGGATTCCACGCCCCATCGCATTGTCATCAAGCTTGGCACTGGGCTGCTCACCGAAGACGGCGGCACCGGGCTGGATGTGCGGCAGTTCCGGCGGCTAACGTACGAGATTGCCGATCTGGTCCAGCGGGGGATGCAATGCATCATCGTTTCGAGTGGCGCGGTCGGCGCCGGGCTGATGGCCCTCGGCCTGACCGAGCGGCCGAAGGATCTCGCATCGATCCAAGCCTGCGCCGCCATCGGGCAATCGCGCTTGATGCGGCTTTACAGCTCGCTCTTTGGCCGGCGCGGCCTCCTCGTCGCGCAGGTGCTGCTCACCCATTTCGATCTCGATAGCCGCACGCGCTACGCCAACGCCAAAAACACGCTCGAGCGCCTGCTCGCTTCGCGCCGCGTCGTGCCGATCATCAATGAGAATGACACCGTGGCGGTCGAGGAATTGCGCTTCGGCGACAACGACCGGCTTTCCGCGGAGGTGGCGCGGCTCGTCCACGCCGATCTCCTCATCCTTCTCACCAGTGCCAATGGCCTCACGCTGGACGGCGACCCCGAGGGCGAGCCGATTCCCGAGGTGACGGACGTCGAGAGTGTGGCGCATCTCGCGAGCGCCGAACGCGGACAGTTTTCGGTCGGCGGCATGGCGTCGAAGCTCCAGGCGGTGAAACTGGCGGTGGATTCCGGGATCACGGCCGTCATCGCGCATGGCCGTAAGCCGGGCGTGCTGCCACGCGTCGCGGCGGGCGAGGCGGTCGGCACGCGGTTCGTTCCGCCGGTGCTTGCCTCCTGACGAAAACCCATGAGCCAACTCGCCGAACACGTGCTCGAGCTGGGCCGGCGGGCACGGGCGGCCTCCCGCCGCCTCGCCACAATCGCGCGCGACCGCAAGGATGCCGCGCTGTTCGCGCTGGCCGATGCGCTGATCGACGGCGAAGGCGCCATCCTCGATGCGAACGCGCGCGACCTCGTCGCGGCGAAACTAAAGGGACTTTCTGCCGCGATGATCGATCGCCTCAGCTTGGACACGGCGCGCCTCGCCGCGATGGCACAGCAGGTCCGCGATGTCGCGGCGCTGCCGGATCCCGGCGGTGAAATCCTGAAGGAATGGACGCGCCCCAACGGGATCGAGATTTCGAAGATTCGCGTGCCGATCGGAACGGTCGGCATCATTTACGAATCACGGCCGAACGTGACGAGCGACGCCGCCGGGCTCTGCCTCAAGACCGGCAACGCCACGATTTTGCGCGGCGGATCGGAGGCCACGTTTTCGAATCAGGCCATCGTCGACGCTTTGCGGGCCGGGTTGCGGAATGCCGGATTGCCCGAGGACGCGATTCAGATGGTGGAAGGCACGGATCGCGAGGCGGTCCGCCTGCTCGCGGAGATGGACCAATACCTGGATCTCATCGTTCCGCGTGGTGGAAAAGACCTGATTGAATCGGTGGTGCGTTACGCCCGGATGCCGGTGATCAAGCACTTTACCGGCTTGTGCATCATCTATCTCGACGAGGCGGCCGATGCGGACATGGCCGAGCGCATCGTCGTGAATGCGAAATGCCAGCGCCCGGGAGTCTGCAACGCGGTGGAGACGCTGCTGGTGCATCGCGCTGCCGCGGCCAAGCTCCTGCCGCGCGTTGCCACGGCGTTGCGGGAGCGTGGCGTGGAGTTGCGCGTCGACGACGAAACGTGGCGGCTGCTCGGTGCGGAAAATTGCGTGCCGGCGTCGGCGGCGGACTGGGACACGGAATTTCTCGAACTGATCCTGGCCGTGAAAATCGTGCGCGGTTTGGACGAGGCGCTGGCGCACATCGATCGACACGGCTCGCACCACAGCGACGCGATCGTGACGGAGGACGAGGCGACCGCCGAGCGCTTCCTGCGCGAGGTGGATTCCGCGACGGTTTATTGGAACGCGAGCACGCGCTTCACGGATGGCGCGGAGTTCGGTTTTGGCGCGGAAATCGGCATCAGCACCGACAAGCTGCACGCCCGCGGCCCGATGGGCCTCGAAGAACTGACGACCTACAAATACTTGATTCGCGGCGAGGGCCAGATCCGGGAATGAGGGTCACGCAAACCGGATCGCCGCCGACCGTCCGTGGGCGTCGAGACCCTCGATGGCACTGAATTTCTCAATCGTGTCGACGGATTTGCGCAGCGAATCGGCATCGTAGCGGATGATGCTCGTGCGGCGCTGGAATTGATCCACGGTGAGTCCGGAGAATGACTTGCCCGCGCCGCCCGTGGGAAGCGTATGGCTGGGGCCGGCGAGAAAATCGCCCGCGGCCACCGGCGATAACCCGCCCAGGAAAATCGCACCCGCCGTGGTGATGCGATCGCCGATGGGTCGCGGATCCCGAAACGCCAGCGAGACGTGTTCCGCCGCGTAGCGATTGGCCAGGTCGATCGCGTGATCCAAATCCTTCGCCAGGATGAGTCGCGCGCTCTTTTCCAGCACCGCGTTCAGTTGGACCTGGCGGGGGAGCATCACGACCTGCATCGCGACTGCGATCGACACGTTGACGAGCACGGATTCGGACGTGGTGATCAGGACCATCGCGCTGTCTCCACCGTGCTCCGCCTGCGCGAGAAGATCTGCCGCAATCCAGTCGGGCCGCGCCGAATCATCGGCCAGCACGAGGATTTCACTGGGACCCGGGAGCAAGTCAACTGCGACCACCCCGAAGAGCTGGCGCTTCGCCTCGACAACATACGAATTTCCCGGACCGAAAATTTTCGCGACGGGCCGAATGGTGCGCGTGCCGAGGCCCATGGCGGCAATCGCCTGCGCCCCGCCGACGCGGTAAACTTCCGTGGCGCCGGCCAGTTCCAGCGCGGCGAGGAGTGCGGGCGCGATGCGACCCTCGCGGTCGGAGGGCGTGGTGACGACGATCTGGGGGCAGCCCGCCGCCTGCGCGAGCGTGACCGTCATCAACGCGGTCGAAACCAATGGCGCGCTTCCGCCCGGAACGTAGATGCCCACCCGCTCAAAGGGCCGGTAGCGCTCGCCGACAGTTGCGCCCTGTGCGTTCGTGAATTCCCAGTCTTCCCGCAGCCCGCGTCGCGCGAAGGCCTGCACGTTTACGTACGAGGTCTGCAGCGCCTTGTGCGTGGCGGCATCGGTCGACTTGCGCGCGGACGCGAACTCCGCGGGCGTGACCCTCAGCGCGTTGGAATCCAAAAAATCCGGACCGCCGAACCGAGCGGTCAATCGCATCAGCGCCTCGTCCCCGCCCGAGCGAATGTGGTCCAGGATTTCTGACACCGTGGTGCGGACGGCTTCCGTCGGGTGCGCGCGCCGATCGAGTGCGGCAACCTGGGTGGCGAAATCGGGATCGTTCCAGCGAATGATTTTCATCGGGAGAGAGGGAGGCGTAAATTACCACGAAATGGCCGGACTTGTCCTGATCGAGTGGAGGGGTCGGGCGTTGGCTGGACACAACGGCGGCGGATCCTTAACGTGCGCATCGGTTGCCCCCCTCCTTCCACAACGCCCAGATTATTTCCCCATGAAAACCATTCGGATCCGCCTGCTCGCTGCTTTCGCGATGCTTGCCGCCGTCACCGCGCGCGCCGACACCGTCACGATTGTCACGTCGTTCCCCAAGGAACTAACCGATGCGTACAAGAAAGCGTATGAGGCCAGGACGCCGGGTACCACGGTTGAAATCCTGAACAAGGGCACGTCGGCGGGCATCGCGTACGTGCGGGAATCGCCCGCGGGCAACAAACCGGACATTTTCTGGGTGTCCGCGCCCGACGCCTTCGAGGTGTTGGCGAAGGAAAACCTGCTCGAAAAACTGCCTGACCTGAATCCGGCGATTCCCGCGAAGATCGGCGATTTTCCGATCAACGATCCGAACGGATTCTACAAGGGGCAGGCGCTGGCGGGGTACGGCATCATGTTCAACACGCGATACCTCCAGGCGAATGACCTGCCCGCGCCCAAAGAGTGGGCCGACCTGGCCAAGCCCATCTATTTTGGCCACGTGGCGACCTGCGCGCCTTCCCGGTCGGGCACGACGCAGCTCACGATGGAGACGATTTTGCAGGGCGAGGGTTGGGAGAACGGCTGGCGCCAGATCGCGATGATCGCGGGGAACTGCGCGGTGATTTCCGATCGTTCGACGGCGGTGCCGGATGGCGTGGGCAGTGGTCAATTTGGCCTTGGGCTCGTGATCGATTTCTTCGGCTTGGCCGCGAAGAACAGCGGGTTTCCGGTCGACTTTGTTTATCCAAGCATCACCGCGATCGTGCCGGCCAATATCGGGTTGATTGCCGGCGCGAAGAACGCCGACGCGGCGAAGAAATTCATCGCCTATTCGGTCTCGACCGAGGGCCAGGAGCTTCTGCTGGAACCGAAGATCAGCCGGTTGCCGGTGTTGCCGGCGGCGTATGCCAAGGCGCCGAAGGATTTTCCGCGCCCGTTCGAAAAGCCAATTACGGCGAAGGTGAAGTTTGATGCCCAGCTTTCCGAGGCGCGCTACTACGTCGTGAGCGCGCTGTTCGACCAGACCATCACTTTCCGCCACAAGGAACTGGTCGAGGCGGCCAGGGCGATTCAGGCGGCCGAGGTGAAGGTCGAAAAATCAAAGAATCTGGAGGCCAGCAAGCTGCTCGACGAGGCGCGGCGACTGGCTTTCAGCCCGCTCGTCTCGCCGACGCAGATCTCCGACAAGGCATTTCTGGCGACCTTCAAAGCCTCGAAGAAGGACGCTGAGACCGCCAAGAAAGTGACGGCGGTCGAGGAAGCGTGGGGCACGCAGGCGAAGGGGAATTACGCGAAGGCGGCCGAACTCGCGACGAAGGCTGCGGCGATGTGAGAAGTCGTTGTTTTTTTACCAAATTACAAAATTTTCCTGATTAATAAATTATCGGACAGGACTGAGCTGCAACATCGCGATCCGCAATCTCTCCTCCAAGTCCCCCAATTTACTAATTTAGAAAATTTAGAAATTTAGTAGGAAACTCACCCGTGCGCCACCGGACTGTGACTTCGCGATGACCCGCGCCTCCCTGAGCCAGCGGTTGCTCGTGGCCGCGATCGGACTCTTCCTGCTCGTCACGCTCGTCCTCCCGGTTGCGGCGGTCGTGAAGTCCGCGTTCACGAATGCCGACGGGTCATTCACGCTCGGGCACATGGCGTCGCTTTTTCACGTCACACTGCTGCGCGAGTCGTTCTACAACAGCCTCTACGTCGCCGTGCTGACCGTGTTGGCGTCGTCGATTCTCGCGCTACCGCTGGCGTACCTGACCGCCCGTTTTCAGTTTCGCGGTGCGGGAATAGTCAGTTCGCTCGCCGTGATTCCGCTGGTGATGCCGCCCTTCGTGGGCGCCGTGGCGCTGCAGCTTCTCTTCGGCAAAAACGGTTCGCTCAATCTGCTGCTCAAGGAATATCTCGGCTTCCGCATCCCGATCATGGAAGGCCTCACCGGCGTCATCTTCGTTGAATCGCTGCACTATTTTCCCTTCATCCTGCTGAATGTCGCCGCGGCGCTGGCGAATCTGGACGGCGCGATGGAGGAGGCAGCCGAGAACCTCGGCTGCACGGGCATCCGGCTCTTCCGCCGCATCGTGCTTCCCCTGGTGTTGCCGGGGTATCTCGCGGGCGCGCTGCTTGTGTTCATCAAGGTTTTTGACGACCTCGGCACGCCGCTGGTGCTCGGCGTGACCAACCTGCTCGCGCCCCAGGCGTATCTGCGGATCACGTCGGTGGGCGTGGATGATCCGTTCGGTTACGTCATTTGCGTGGCGCTCGTGATCATCTCGCTCGTCACGCTCTGGCTCTCGAATCGAGCGCTGGCCGGTCGAGATTATTCGACGAGCCAGCGCGGAGGGACTGCGGTATCGAAGTATCCGCTGCGGGCGTGGCGCGGGGTGCTGGCGTATGCGTGGACGGGCGGCGTGCTGTTGCTGGTGCTTTCGCCGCTCATCGGCCTGCTGCTGCTTTCGTTTGCGAAGATTTGGAGTTTCTCGGTGCTGCCTGATTCGTTCACGACCGCGCATTACGCGACGATGATTCAGGATTCGCCCCGGATGATTTGGAACACGCTGTTGTATTGCGGCGTCGCGGCGGGCGTGGGTGTCCTCATCTCCGTCGCGATTGCGTATCTCATGCTGCGGACTCCGGTCCGCGGCGGTAAAGCGCTGGATTTTCTGGCGTCGGCCTCGCTCGCGGTGCCTGGGATTGTGCTGGGCATCGGTTATCTGCGCATTTTCAAGGGCATGAACGTGCCGTTTACGGAGACGGCGGTGCTTTCGACGTGGGTGACGATCACGTTGGCGCTCACGGTACGACGCCTGCCGTATGCGTTGCGCTCGTGTGTGGCGGCCTTGCAGCAGGTGCATCCGTCGCTCGAGGAAGCGGCGCTCAACCTTGGTGCGACCCGGCGCCGCGCGGTGGTTCGCATCGTCATGCCGCTGATGCTCGGCGGCATCCTCGCGGGATTTATCACAGTCTTCGTCACCGCCGCGGTGGAACTCTCGACGACGTTGGTGTTGCTTGCGTCCAGCCAGCAGGCGCCGCTGGCGTTGGGCATCTATTTTTACCTTCAGAGCATGACCGGACGCGGTCCGGGCGCCGCGCTCGGCGTGGCGGCGGTGGTGCTGGTCGGCTTGGGCACGTTTGCGTCGCAGCGGTTGATGCGGGGGCGGGGGGCGATGGTGGGGTGACGGGAAGTGATGAGTGAAGAGTGATGAGATTAGAGTTATGATGGTTAACTGGAATGTTTTGAATGAAACCGGCCGTGTTTTTGGATCGGGATGGGACTTTGATGCTGGACGCGGGCTATGTCCGCGAGGCGAAGGATGTGGTCGTTTATCAAGGAGTGCGGGAGGCGCTGGGGGAGTTGAAGGCAGCGGGGTTTTGGCTCGTCATCGTGACGAATCAGAGCGGGATTGGGCGGGGGTTTTTCGGCGAGACGGAGTATCAGGCGGTGCACGAGGAGATGCTCCGGCAGTTGGGAGCAGGATTAATCGACGCAACTTATTTTTGTGCGGACCATCCGGAGGAGGCAACCGAGCGCCGGAAGCCGGGGCCGGGGATGCTGCGGGAGGCGGCGCGCGACCATGGTTTGGATTTGGCGCGCTCCTTCATGGTGGGCGACCGGACGGGGGACATCGAGGCCGGCCGCCGGGCGGGCTTGGCGGCATCGATCCTCGTCCGGACGGGCGTTGGGGAGGCGGAAATTGCGCTGGCCGGGGCGGATTTTGTCGCTGACGATTTGCCATCGGCAACTGCATGGATTTTGCAGCGAGCCCGGAAGTGTGGTTGAGTCTTCCCCCGTGGCACGCATCTACGGAATCATCCCGGCCCGGTGGGGTTCCACCCGGTTCCCCGGGAAGGCGCTCCACCCCGTCGCCGGCAAGCCGCTCGTCCAGCACGTCTGGGAGCGATGCTGCGAAGCAACCGAGCTTGCCGACGTCATCCTCGCCACCGATGACGATCGCATCGCCGCCGCCGCCCGCAGCTTTGGGGCGCGGGTGGAACTCACTTCGGCGGTTCATCCGTCGGGCACCGACCGGCTGGCGGAGGTCGCCAGCCGCCTGCCGGACGCGACGCATCTCATCAACGTCCAAGGCGACGAGCCCACGATTCCGGCGGCGCTAATCGACCGGCTGGCGCGCGCCCTTACGGACGATCCCGCGCTGGAGATGGCGACCGCCGCCGCGCGGCTGGATGACCCGGCCGACTTTGAGAATCCAAACATTGTCAAGGTTGTGCTCGCGGCGAACGGTGACGCGCTTTATTTCTCGCGCAGCCCGATTCCGTTTGCTGGCTTCCTGCATTCGATTGCCGGCATGCCGATCTACGGTCACCACGGGCTTTACGGCTACACGCGGGCATTTCTCCAGCGCTTTGTCTCCTGGCCGCCGTCCGAGCTCGAGAAAATCGAGAGACTCGAGCAGCTCCGTGCGCTTGAAAACGGCGTTCGCATTCGCGTGCTAGTCACCGAACATGAAGCCTTGGGCGTTGATTCTCCCGCCGACGTCACCCCCGCCGAGGCCGCCCTCGCCCTTCTCTCGCTGCACCCCTAACTCTCAAGCTTAACTTTTCGTCTTCCCCCATGAAGCACATTTTCGTCACCGGCGGCGTCGTCAGTTCGCTCGGCAAGGGCCTCGCGGCCGCCGCGCTCGGGCGCACGCTGGAGAATCGCGGCCTCAAGGTCGTGATGCAGAAGTTCGACCCGTATCTTAACGTCGATCCCGGCACGATGAGCCCGTTCCAGCACGGCGAGGTGTACGTGCTCAACGACGGCACCGAGACTGACCTCGACCTCGGGCATTACGAGCGCTTCACGAGTGGCGTCTTGACGAAGCACAACAATCTCACGAGCGGCCAGGTGTATCTGCGCGTCATCGAGAAGGAACGCAATGGCGACTACCTCGGCAAGACCGTGCAGGTCGTCCCGCACGTCACCAACGAGATCAAGGAACGCATCCATCTTATCGAGAGCGAGCAGCCGCAGGCCGACGTGATGATCACGGAAATCGGCGGGACCACCGGCGACATCGAGGGTCTGCCGTTCCTCGAGGCGATCCGGCAATTCATCCTCGAACGCGGTCCGACCAACGCCATCGTCATGCATGTGACGCTGCTGCCGTTCATCAAGGCGGCGGGCGAATTGAAGACCAAGCCCAGCCAGCAGAGCGTGGCCAAGCTGCGCGAGATTGGTCTCCAGCCGCAGGTGCTCGTCTGCCGCACCGAGCATGCGCTCGACGACGAGATTCGCGCCAAGCTTTCGACTTACTGCAACGTGCCGCTGAAGGCGGTTATCGAGATGCGCGACGTCGCGCACACGATCTACGAGGCGCCGCTGATGCTGCATCGCGAGCACCTCGACGACACCGTCTGCGAGCTGCTGGGCCTCAACGCGCCGCCGCCTGAAATGGGCGACTGGGAGCGCTTCGTGAAGCGCGTCATCAATCCGAAGAAGCACGTGAAGGTTGGTTTCGTCGGCAAATACACCGACCTGCAGGATGCCTATAAGAGCGTGTACGAATCCCTCACGCACGCGGCGGCCAGCCACGATTGCGGCATCACGGTGCAGAAGATCGATGCCGAGGAACTTGAGAACGATCCCACGGCGGCCGAGCGACTGCTGGGCGGCGTGGCGGGCGTGCTGGTCCCCGGGGGATTTGGTGAGCGTGGGGTCGAGGGCAAGGTCGTGGCGGCGCGTTACGCGCGGGAGCACCAGCTGCCCTATCTCGGCCTCTGTCTCGGCATGCAGATTGCCACGATCGAATTTGC
The DNA here is from genome assembly GCA_025353105.1 of Verrucomicrobiota bacterium. Lineage (GTDB taxonomy): Bacteria > Verrucomicrobiota > Verrucomicrobiia > Chthoniobacterales > SZAS-18 > SZAS-18. The sequence continues at coordinate 22,432 of JANXRG010000040.1, read as the reverse complement.
GCGGCACGTCTGCCACATCGAGCAAGCCAACAGCACGGAGTTCGATCCGAAGTCCCCCGACCAGGTCATCTGCCTGCTCGAGGAGCAGAGAAACGTGAAGAAGAAGGGCGCGACGATGCGGCTCGGCTTGAGCGAGGCCGTTCTCGCTCCCGATACGCTCACGGCGCAGGTTTACGGTCGCCCATCCGTCATGGAGCGGCATCGTCACCGGTACGAGTTCAACATGAAGTACCGCGACGTGATGGCGAAGAACGGCTTCGTCATCAGCGGCACGTCACCGGATGGAAAGCTGGTTGAGTTGATCGAGATTGATCCGAAAATCCATCCGTGGTTCGTGGCCTGCCAGTTCCACCCGGAATTTCAAAGCAAGCCCAACGCGCCGCATCCGCTGTTTCGCGGCTTCATCGGCGCCTGCCTCGCGCATGGAAGCTAAGGGAGAAAAGGAAGAGGAACAAGGAACCGGGAGGAAGGAAGAATGGCTGTGATGACGGAGAGGACGGTCGGGATTCTCGCGCCGGAGATTTGGCGGGAGAGGCGGAAGGCGCATGAAGAGCGCGTTCAACCTTGGATTGCACCCCGGCTGGAGCGTTGCTCGCTCGGACAGAAGCATCCGGTGGATGATTTTCTCTTCGAGTACTACGGCTACCGGCCCGCGCTGTTGCGCCGCTGGCATCCGGGATTGGGGGTTGCGCTCGGCGGCGAATCGGCCCGCGAATACCTCGCGTATTCCGGGTACACGGAATGCGAGGGTGGCGTTGCGGCGGATCCGACGCGGCTTTCCGCGTCGCGTCGCGAGGGCCTGCGCTGGCTTGCGAATTTTCTGCACGCGACCACCGAGCGTCCGCCGCAGTTCGGGTGCGCCGGCCTGCACGAATGGGCGATGGTCTATCGCGTGGCCGAAGTGCGACACGCGGCATGGCCGTTGCGGCTCCCGGCGGCGGAGATTGAGGAGGTCGTGCGCGGGCACGGGCTGCGCTGCACCCACTACGACGCATTTCGTTTTTTCACGGAGGAGGCGCGACCGCTCAACCGCTGGCAGCCTTCGCGTGAGCGTGCGCCCGCGCTCGAGCAACGGGGCTGCCTGCACGCGAACATGGACCTCTACAAATGGTCGCAGAAGCTCGCGCCGTTTTCGCCGTCCGATCTAATCACGGATTGCTTCGCGCTTGCGCGTGACGCGCGCTCGCTCGACATGCGTGCGAGCCCATACGATCTCGCCGCGCTCGGTTATCCGCCGGTGCGCATCGAGTCCGTCGAGGGTCGCGCGGAGTACGAGGCCGCGCAGCGTGCGTTCGCCGAACGCGCGCTGCCGCTGCGCCGGAGACTGCGGGACGTCTGCGAGCGCGTGATTACCGCGGGGACCTGAGCCTCCGCGCTCAGCTCGCGCTTTCCTCGAGGCGCAGGAGGATTCGCTCCTGCAGGTAGCCGTAAAAATCGACCTGGAACAGCCGGTAGTCCCGCTCATTGGCGAAGGGCAGAGGGGACGGGTTGGTGATGTCGGATTCGTCGAGGTGATATTTTGCGGCGATGGCGAGTCGCGCCTGATTGAGCGCGTTGAGCCACGCGTCGAAGTGTTTCGCCGGAATGACGAGGCGAAAGGTCGTCTCTCCGCCGGCGTTGGCGGCCAGTTCCACCGCCCCGGAAGCGATCTCCGGTCTCATCCGCGAGAGATCGCCACTCACGGTGTCGCGTGCGGATTCAAACAGGGTCCGCAGCTCGGGCTGGACGTACTGGCTCCAGTCGTGCTGCAATTTTGCGTCGGGTTTGCGCGTTGGCGGACTGAAGAGCCGGGCGTTCGCCAGCCGGTCATCGCCGGGGTCCGCGCACTCCGGAATGTGGCGAAGCAATTGGACCACGAATGACTCGAGCCCGGTGAGCGTGAGACCAGCCGGAACTTCGCGGCGCTTCCTCGGAGGTTTCACGAGGTCTTCTCCAGCGTCGAAAGTAGCAGGTGGGAATGCAGCTGTTGCACGTAGAGCTCAGCCTTTTCCTTCGTGCCGCTCCAGACGATCGACCGGCCCTTCTGGTGCACCTCGAGCATATGCTTGGTGGCCCGCTCCTTCGAGTATTGAAACACGCGCTGAAAGACCATCGTCACGTAGCTCATCAGGTTGATCGGATCGTTGTGCACGACCACATTCCAAGGCAGATCGAGCGCGGTGTCCTCGGCGGTCTGCTCGAGAATCTCCGGGTTGGCAATCGGCGGCATGCTTCAACGAACTGCGGCCACGGCGGCGGGTTCGATCGTGGGATGAAAACGAGCGTCGATGCGGGACAGGATCAGGTTGGCGTCGATTTCACCCGGATGATCCCATGGTCCACCTTGCGCTTCCCGCGCGGCGCGCCATTCCAGCCGCGCATAGGCCAGCAGCGCGGGGCGCGCGGGCACGTTGTAAATGGCTGACTGCAGCGCAAACACGATCGGAAACAGACCGGGCGTCTCACCCCGAACTGCCGCCGCGCGAAATTTCAGCGCCGAGCGCGAACCGCGCATCCCGTCCATCCGGCCCAGCATGGCGTGACCGGCCCGGCGAAGGCGCAGGACGGTGTCGGGCGCAAAAGTTCCCGCGAGGTGGGCGTCGAGCGCGAGCAGATCGCGGGTGTGGTCGGCCCGGGTGGAATTCATCACGTGGAGCATGGCATCCAGCAGGTGCGGGCCGAAGGTTTCGGCGGCCCAATGCGTCCACACGCCGGCGAAATGCGCATCCGGGGCGGGCGCAAAACTCAGGGGTTCGCCCCCAAACGTCCCGGAGTGCGGACGGTGCACAAGGGGAAGTTCGCTCCAGTCCGAGGTCGCCGGGGTTTCGGTAAAATGCCGCACGGCGGGGACGCTAGCACCCGCGTCCGGCGAATTCAACGCTCTCCGCGGGGATGACGCCGCCGACCTACGCAAGTCGCTTCACGATGCGCTCCTGCGCCGCCCACATTTTTTTGCGCTGGGCCGCCGTGTCGTCGCGGTGACCGTTCAAATGAAGCAGGCCGTGCACGATGTAGCGGAAGATCTCGCGCCGCAACGGCTCACGATTCGCGCGCGCCTGGCGGGCGGCGGTCTCTACGCTAATCACGATCTCGCCATGCTGAAACGTGATCACGTCGGTCGGCCCAGGCACGCCGCCGAATTCGCCGTGGATGCGCGCGCTGACGGCGTCGGACACGAATGACACGACAATCTCGGCAAAGTTCGGCAGGACCGCGGGTTGCGGTCCGACGGCCAACGCACAGGGCGCGATGGCCTCGGCGGCGAGTTGCCGCAGGGCGGCGAGGGGGACCTTCACGCGGCGCTGCGCATTCACGAGCGAAACGCGCGGGAGCGATTCGGAGCCGCTCATGCGCGCGGAAATCACGCGGCCGAAGCGGGTCGCGGGGTGCTGGCGACCGGCACCGTCGTCGTCTTCGACTCACTCTTTTCGCTGTCCTTGTGTTCCTTCGGATACGCGATCCGGCGGTGCAGCATGCTCTGCAACGTGGTCGTGAAGCTTTCGGCGATGGCGCGCAGTTCCTTGAACGTCAGGTCACATTCGTCGAGCTGGCTGTCCTTGACGCGCGAGGCGATGATCTTGTCGACCATTTCCTCGATGCGCTGCGGCGTCGGCTTCTCGAGCGAGCGCGAGGCGCTCTCGAGGGCGTCGGCGAGGCTCAGAATGGCGTTCTCGCGCGTCTGCGGGCGCGGGCCGGGATAGCGAAACGTGGCCTCGTCGACCTCGGGAATGTCATCCTCGTGAATCTTCGCGATCTTGCCGTGCTCGCGGGCCTCGATTTGCTGCGCGAGCGCGCGATTGTAGAAATACCAGACGAGCGACGTGCCGTGGTGCTGCTGGATGACGTCGGTGATCTGCCGGTTGAGATTGTACTCCAGCGCGAAGTTCACGCCCTCCTTCACGTGCGCCATGATGATGAGCGCGCTCATGCTCGGCGCGAGCGTGTCGTGCGGGTTTTCGCCCTCGGACATGTTTTCGGTGAAATACTCCGGCTTCACGAGCTTGCCGACGTCGTGAAAGAGCGCGCACGTCTGGCAGAGATCGGCGTTGGCACCGACCGCCTCGGCCGCCTCAGAGGCGAGCTGGCCCACCCCGATGCTGTGGAAATACGTGCCGGGCGCCTCGGTCGAGAGGCGCTTGAGGAGCGGATGATTCAGATCGCCCTTTTCGCGCCAGAAAGTGGGCGTGGTGATTTCGAACAGTGATTCCAGAATCGGCAGCGTGCCGCTCACGATGATGGCCGTACCGATCGCGACGAGGAAAATCACGAGAGTCTGGAGGCCGACGATGTTCCAAGGCGTCTGGGCGAGCGCGGACCAATAGATCTCGATGAGCTGGAAGCTGAGCGCGAGCAGCCACACGGCGACGCCGACGAGTGCACCGGCCTTCACGAGCTGGAGGCGGTTGCGCACCTGGAGCGTGACGAACACGGCCACGAAGCCGCTGATGAGGCTCATGACGATCGGGATGGCCTCGACGTTGCGCAGCAGGATCGAAGACCAGAGGCTGTTGAAGACCGCGGCGTGGAGGCCGTGGTTGCGCCCGAGCAGCGCGGAGAGCACGAGCGGGGCGAACGCGTACGGAAAAAGCAGCGGACCGTAAGTGAGCGAGACCGTGCCTGAGTCCATCATTTCGAGGACCACCTTGAAAGCGGTGAGCTGGATGAGATTCGTACCGAAGACGAGCACAAGCTTCGAGTTGCTGGCGAAGGTTTGCGGATGATTGACCCAGAACTGCGCGGCGGCCGTCGCGAGGATGAGAAGCCCGAGCAGGCATTTCTGCGCCTGGTTCGGTTGGGGGCCCCAGAAAATGAGCGTCGCGAGCCCCGCCGCGAAGAGCAGCAGGATGAGCCACTTCACCTCATAACTCTCCTCGAGCACGCGTCGAAATTCCTGACCGCCCTGGGTTTTGCGCGTTTTTTCACACGCGAAGCCCTGCTTCACCAGCCGATTTTTGCGCCAAAGGGAGAACATACCAGAAAGGGGTCGCCGCGAGGGCGGATCAGAATCCGCCGGCGCCGCGTTCGCGGACCGCGGGCAAGGCTGCCGGATTCCCCGGCTCGCCGTAACGATGCAGTCGGTAGGCGCGGATGATCGATTGCACGAGCTCATGCCGCACCACGTCACATTCTTCAAACTGGCAGAACGAGATTCCCGGCACGTCTTTCAGCGCCTGGATTGCCTCGACCAGCCCCGAGCGGCGGTTCGGCGGCAAATCGATCTGCGTGCGGTCGCCCGTGACCACGCACTTCGCTCCCGTTCCCAGGCGCGTGAGGAACATGAACATTTGCTCGGTCGTCGTGTTTTGAGCCTCGTCGAGGATGATGAAAGCTTCGTCGAGGGTGCGTCCGCGCATGTACGCCAGCGGCGCGATCTCAATCATCTTGCGATCGAGGTAACGTTGCAACTCTTCCGTTTCGAGAAGGCGGTTAAGCGCGTCATAAAGCGGGCGGAGATACGGAAAAATCTTTTCCTGCAGGTCGCCCGGCAGGAAGCCGAGCGCCTCGCCGGCTTCGACGGCCGGCCGCGTAAGGATGATCCGGCCCACCTGTTCGCGCCGCAGGGCGGCAATGGCCATCGCGACCGCCAGAAACGTCTTGCCGGTGCCGGCCGGCCCGAGGCCAAAGACCACGTCGTTCGTCTCGATGGTGCGCACGTACTCGAGCTGGTTGGCCGTCTTGGCCAGCACGGGCGGTTTGCGGGCCGACGTGTGGATTTTCACCTGTCCGAGCGCATGGAGGCCGCGCTTGTCGCCGTTGGGCTCGACCACCGATCGAAGTGCGTAATTGAATTCAAAGCGCCGGATCGGAACGCCCTGCTGCCGGGCGCGATCGAGCTGCTCAAAGACTTCGCCCGCGCTGGCCACTGACTTCGCCTCGCCCTCGATCTTCAGCCAGCCCTCGCGCGTGGTGACGCGGACTCCGAGCGTTTCCTCGAGGGTCTTGAGCAGGCTGGCGTCGCCCGCGTAGAGCGACTGCACGGTCCGCGCGTTCTCGAACTGCAGGGTCAGCACCTCCGGCTCGCTCGTCGGATCAATGAGCGCGGCGCCGGTCGGCGCGTCGTTGGAAATGGAGGCACTCACCGGTAGGCGTAAACCAAGCCCCACGGGGTCCGTTCGCGGGGGGACTTCTCAATCTTCACGATCAGGAAGTAGGAGCCTGTTTTTGTCGGTTTGATGTACGCGCCGGCGAACACCTCGCGCTGCCATGCGTTGGTTTCCACGAGGTTTCCCTCTCGGTCGTAAATGTGCACGGAAATGGTCGCTCCCCTGACGTCCGATCCCATCGTAAACCAATATTCGTTGCCTTTAAAGAGCTGTTGCGAAATTGCCTTGGCGGTCGCGGACGGCAAGTCGCCGCCCCAGGTGTCCTCGCGCAGGGTGAAGCCCTCCTTAATGTAGGGCGTCATTGCTTCGAGGGCGAACGACAGGGCGTCGTCCACCGTGGCTTGGGCCGCGAACCCGGCGAGCAATGCGCCGGCAGCAAGGAGAGAGATTCTAAGCTTCACAGGGTCAGGAAAGGGAAGGGGCCCGCGCGCGTCTCAGGCGTCGCCCGGCGAGATGGCGCGAACCAGCCCGCGCGTGATGCCATGAATGGTCTCCACCGACTGCCGGCTGATGGGCGTGTCGATGCTGATCAACGGTCGCATTTCCGTCAGGCCCGCGCGGATTTTCCCGAGCAGCGGCGTGCTTTTCATCCGGGGCGACATCCCGTTGATCTGCCGGTCGAAAAGATTCACGAGGCCCGGTTGCGCGAGCAGCTCCGCGCGGTCCGCGGTGTAATCCTTCATCACGAGCGCCGTCAGCGCCTCGGTGCCGCGAATCCAGCCGCCGATGCTCACCAGCTGCGAAAGTTCCTGGTCCTTGAGCTGGTCCATCGCCTGCCGCACGTCCTGCTGCGTGCGATCGAGCTCCTTGCGCACCATCTTCCAGTCGCGGCGGTCGGCCGCCTCAATGATGCTGTTGCAATGCACAAGGACGACCTCGCGGACGTTAATGTCGCGCGCCAGATCCAGCACCGTGCGCCCAATTTCCTTCACGCGCTCGCCGTCCTGGGCTTGCACGGCGAGGAAGCCGTCGGCGATGACCGTGCCCATCAGGAGGGCAATCTGTGGCCGACCGTCGCGCAACTTCGTGAAGCTCTGGCGCAGCTCAGAGCGCCACGCCACGGTGCCCATCTTCTCAAGGGCGTTGAAGACCTCGCTGGGCACGGGCACGACCACGTTGTCCACGGTGGTGGCGGGGAAATCCCGGATCGAAATCTTCGCCGGCGGGGCCTCGGCGCACGTCGCGACCGGTGTCAGGTTCGCAACTCCAAGTAGGGCGGTCATCGCGCCAAGAAAGGGCTTGTTCATGTAGGATCTGGTCGAAATCACCCGGTTAGGCGGGGGGAAGACAAACATACACCGGCACTCGCGTCAACGGCTGGCCGCTTCCCACCGCGGGGCCGGAACCCGTTTTCCCGCGCTTGACAGGCTCCGCCGCCGCCGCCCTGATGGCGGCTTGCATGATTACCGACCGCGCCCGCCAGCTGATTGAACGCCTGTCCACGAAGCGTGTCCTCGTGGTCGGGGATTTGATGCTGGACGAGTTCATTTACGGCCGCGTCAGTCGGATTTCGCCCGAGGCCCCCGTGCCGGTGGTCGAGGTGACCCGCCAGGTGTATTATCCCGGCGGGGCGGCGAACGTGGCGCGCAATCTTCGCGAATTCACTGCCAGCGTCGGGCTGATGGGGTTGGTCGGCGAATGCGAGCACGCCGGCCGCCTGCGTTCGCTGCTGGCTGCGCAGGGAATCGGGCTCGATGGCATCCAATCGGATCCGGCCTACCAGACGATCGTGAAAACGCGCATCATCGCGCGACAGCAGCACGTCGTGCGGGTGGATCGCGAGCGGAAGTCGGCGCCACCGGAGCGCGTGCACGCGTCGGCCCTCGCCTGGCTCGGCGCGCATATCCAGGAGTTCGACGCGGTGATTCTCGAGGATTACGGCAAGGGATTTCTCACGCAGGGTTTCGTGGATGAAATCGGCCGCATCACCGCCGGCGCGGATCGGATTTTGACCGTCGATCCGAACGTCCACAATCCCCTCCGCTGGCCCGGCGCGACCGCGATCAAGCCGAATCGCGCGGAAGCGTTTGCGGCGGTGGGTCGCCAGCCGACCGAAGCAATCGCACCGGCGAATACCGACCCGGCGCTGGCCGAAGTGGGCGCCGCGCTGCTTCAAAAATGGGGTGCGCCGATGCTGCTCGTGACGTTGGGCGAACAGGGCATGATGCTGTTTCAACGCGGCCAGGACGCGTACGCGCTGCCGACGCGCGCGCAGGAGGTGTTCGATGTTTCGGGCGCGGGCGACACCGTCATCGCACTGTTCACGCTTTGTCTCGCGGCCGACAGCACGCCCGAGGAAGCCGCCGAGGTGGCGAATCACGCCGCGGCCGTCGTGGTGGGCAAGCTCGGAACTGCCACCGTCACCCCGGCCGAGTTGCTCGCGAGCTTCGCCGCGCACGCCTAGAACCCACCATCCATGCCCACCTACCATTGCGCCGCCCCGGCAAATGTTCTCGACGCCGCGCGGAAAGCGGCGATCGCCAAGGCCATCACGCGCGTCCACAGCGAGGTGACGGGCGCGCCCGGTTTCTTTGCGGAAGTCATTTTTCGCGACGTGCCGGCCGGCGATTGGTTCGTCGGTGGGGAACCGCTGGCGGACGATCAGATTTTCGTTGATGGCAATATTCGCGCGGGCCGAAGTTCGGAGATTCGGCACGAGCTGATTTCTCGACTGGCCGGCGCAGTTGCCACGGCGGCGGGCGTGCCGGTCGGCGCCATGTGGATTTACATCTCTGAGCTGCCGTCGCGGGCGATGATGGAATTTGGCCACGTGTTGCCCGAGCCCGGCGAGGAAACGTCATGGACCGCGGCCTTGCCGGAGGAAGATCGGACGCACATGGAGGCGATCGGGCGCCACGGGGGCGCGACCGGCTCCGCCAGCGTTCGCGGGTCACCTCGGTCGGATCCCACAGCGCGGATCCCGAATTCTTGAGCACGATTCCTGCGGCAGATTAACCTTCGCCCCCGATGTCCTCCCGACGATTCCACCTCGTTTTCATCCTCTTTTTCACGGGCCTTACGACGGGTTACGCGCAAACGCCCGCGGCGACCACGAGCAGCGCCGTCTGGAAGGACGTCGACGAGCGGACGATGGTGGCGTCCCGTGGCGTGGTGACCTTGACGGCGGGCGGCGTGGCGCCGAGGCGCGAGATCGTGCCGATGTCCTATCGCACGGTGCAACTGAATCGGCCGGCGTTACAGGAATTGCTCAAGCAGGCGCCGCCGGATTTCAGCGTGCCGGACAGCGTGTACAGCCTCGAGATCGACGTGCCGCTGCCTTACGGAAAATTCGCGCGTTTTCGCGTCCAGGATTCGCCCGTCATGGACCCGGGACTCGCGAAGAAATATCCGGAGATCAAGACCTACGTGGGGCAGGGGATTGATGACCCCACTGCGTCCATGCGCATAGACGTAACGCCGCGGGGCTTTCACGCCATCGTGCTATCGGCCCACGGCCAATATTTCATTGATCCGTATTGGGCCGATGACGACACGACCTACATCTCTTACTACAAGCGGAATTTCATCGCGCCGGACAAGAAATGGGAGTGCGGCGTGCACACCAAGGGCCTGACGGCGGACGCAGTGCAGAAGCAGGCGGCGGTCGCAGCGCGCCCGACGGGCGCCTCGCTCCGCGTTTATCGGCTGGCGCTGGCCGCCACTGCCGAGTATACGGCGGTGGTTTCCGGCTCGAATCCCGGCACCGTCCCTCAGGCGCTGGCCGCGATGGTCACCTCGATCAATCGTTGCAGCGCGGTGTACGAGCGCGACCTCGCGATTCGGTTCGTGCTCGTGGCCAATACCGACAAGCTTATCTATACGAATGCGGCGACGCAGCCGTACACGAACAACAACGGGTCGACCATGCTGGGCCAGAACCAGACGAACATTGATGCGATCATTGGAAACGCCAACTACGACATTGGCCACGTCTTCAGCACCGGGGGCGGTGGCATCGCCGATCTGGGGGCGGTCTGCGTCACCGGAATCAAGGCCCAGGGAGTGACTGGCAGCTCGAACCCGGTCGGCGATCCCTACGATATCGATTACGTCGTCCACGAGATGGGCCATCAGTTTGGCGCAAATCATCCGTTCAATGGCACGTCGGGCAACTGCGCCGGCGGAAATCGGAATCCGTTGACCGCATACGAACCTGGTAGCGGCACCACAATCATGGCCTATGCGAGCATCTGCCCGCCCCAGGACCTTGCGCCGCACAGCGACGATTACTTCCACACGATCAGCTACGACGAAATCGACGCGTACACGTCGAGACCCGCGGTCGCGGCTTGCCCGACGACGATCGCGACCGGCAATACGCCGCCGACCATCGGGACTCTCACAAATTACACGATTCCAAGCCAGACCCCGTTCGTGCTCACGGCGAGTGCAAGTGACGTAAACGGGGACACGCTGACGTATTGCTGGGAGGAATTTGATCTCGGGCCCGCGCAGGATCCGACGGCTGCACCGCGCGACAACGGCGCGTCTCCAATTTTTCGGTCCTACGATCCATCGCCGAGTCCCACGCGTTTGTTTCCGTCACTCACTTACATACTTAATAATCAGAATATTCCGCCCGCGACGATTTCCCCGGACTTGATCAGTGGTGAATTCCTGCCGACCACCACGCGCACGATGACGTTCCGCGTCACGGTGCGCGACAATCACCTGAACGGCGGCGGATCGAACTATGCCTCGATGATGGTATCGTCCGTCGCCACCGCCGGACCCTTTGCCATTACCGGAACGCTCAACAGCGCCGGCACGATCGCCGGTGGCTCCAGTCAGACGGTGACGTGGAATGTGGCCGGAACGACGGCAAACGGCATCAATTGCGCCAACGTGAAGATCAGTCTTTCGACTGACGGCGGTAACACCTTCCCGTTCGTGCTCGCGGCCAGCGCGCCCAATACGGGCACCGCGAGTGTCACCATCCCAAGCGCGGCCAACGTCGCGACCACCCAGGGCCGCCTCAAGGTTGAGGCCGTGGGAAATATCTTCTTCGATATCAGCGACGCAAATCTCACCATCACGTCGACCAACACCCCGCCGGCTCTGACCATCCCAGGCGGCGTGACCATCGCGCGCGGTACGCCGACGCCGACCATCGCGACGGTTGGCACGGCGGCGACCGGCGTGAGCGTCGCGGTGTCGAACCTGCCCGGTGACGTGACCGTGACGCCGAGCATCAGCGCCGGAAGCATCTCGCTCGGCGTCGTGGCAAATTGCAGCATCGTGACGACGCTGGCCAGCCGCGTATACCCGATCACCCTCACCGTTACAGACGCCATCGGCTCGACGACGTCCGGCATCGTGAACCTGACCATCACACCCAACCCCGCGCCGACGATCGGCACGTACGCGGATGTGAATGTGCCGATTTCCGGCGGCAGCGTGGTGGTCAGCCCGTCTGCGGGGCCGGCGGACGCCAACAACAATCTCATCGCGGCACCGGTGTCCGTGCTCCCGACCACGCTGCCTGGGGGCGGAACAATTTCGGTGAACGCGAACACCGGCGTGGTCACGGTCACCCCCACCGCGGGCAGCACGCTCGGCGTCACGCCCGTCCGCGTGACCGTGCTGGACACGTGCGGTGCGGCGGCTGTGCGCATCTTCAATGTGAACGTCATCTCGCCGAACCCGTTGCTGACGGCTGGGGCCGCGCCGCCGCCGAGCACGGAGAGTTGCCTGCCGCCGAACGGGGCGGTGGATCCGGGCGAGACGGTCACGCTGAGCCTTCCCATCATGAACACGGGCGCCAGTGCGACGGTCAATCTCGTCGCGACGTTGCAATCTTCCGGCGGGGTGACGCCGCTCGGCAATCCGTCCCAGAACTACGGGGCCATCGCGGCCAGTGGCAGCGTCTCGAAATCTTTCCAGTTCACGGCCGGCGGAGTTTGCGGCGGAACGATCACCGCGACGTTGCAGTTGCAGGACGGCGCCACCAATTATGGGACGATCACCTACGTCATCCAGCTCGGAGCGCCGTCGCAGGTGACCAATACATTCGAGAATTTCGACGGCGTCACGGCGCCGGCGTTGCCTGCGGGCTGGACGTCGACTGTCGTCAGCGGCGGCCTTAACGGAGCTACCAATTGGACGACAGACGGCGCGACCCCGGACACGCCGCCGAACTCGGTTTTCGCGACTCCGATTGGTTTTCCGTCGGAGGTCGTCCTCGTCACTCCTACGGTGGCCATTCCCGCAGGCGGGGGCCAAATAAGCTTTCGGCACCGATGGAATTTCGAATCAGCCCCGGGCGTTGGCTACGATGGCGGTGTCCTCGAGGTTTCCGTAAACGGTGGCGCCTATGGCGATATCATCACAGCCGGCGGCAGCTTCGTCTCTGGCGCCTACAATCTGGTGATTAGCGCCAGCTTTGGCAACGTGCTGGCTGGGCGTTCCGCCTGGAGTGGCAACAATGATGCGGCTTACACGTCAACGTTGGTCAATCTTCCGCCTTCGGCGGCAGGGCAAAACGTTCGATTCCGCTTCCGGCTGGGCACGGACCGTGACACGACGCCTCCGGGGGCCGTGTGGCGGGTCGACACCATCCAGTTGATTTCGAACATTCGTGTTTGTGCTTCGTGCTCTGCGCCGCCCAGCTTCACTAGCGGATTGCCGCCGTCGCCGGTCACGGTCGGCACGCCGTACCTGCACACGTTCACGGCGACGGGTTCGCCAGTGCCGACCTTCGCCGTCACCGGAGGCACACTCCCGCCGGGCCTGACTCTGTCGAGCTCGGGATCGCTGGCCGGCACCCCGACGTCCGCCGGGACGGGCAGTTTCCCGGGCATCACGGTGAACGCCTCGAATGGCGTGGCGCCCGCGGCCACGCAGAACTTTGGTCTGAACGCGGTGACGCTGTCCACCAACTACCTGGCGAGCTATGGCCTGACCGGGGCAAACGGCGCGCTGAACTTCGACTTCGATGGCGATGGCATCGCGAATCTCATGGAATACGCGCTGGGACTGGATCCCACGAAGGCCGGAACGGCGGGTTTGCCCGTCGCGCGGATCAAGCTCTACGCCGGGGTTCCGTATGCCTACATCACGTTTTCGCGCTCAAGCGTCGCCACCGATCTCACGTATATCGTCGAGGCCTCCGCCGATTTGCAGACCTGGACGAACATCGCCTCGAGCAGCGGCGGCGCGGTCACGTCCGGAGCAGGTTTTGTGAGTGAAACCGGCGCCGCGCCGACGTTCACCGTCGAGGTTAGAGACACGCAGCCGGTGGACCCGATCACCGGCCCGAAGCGCTTCCTCCGCCTGCGCGTCAACACGCCCTGATCGCGCTCAGCCCACGGTGAGCACGAGCTTGCCGGTCGTACCGCGGCTTTCCTGGTCGCGCTGGGCCTGGGCGGCCTCGGCGAGCGGATAGATGTGGCCGATTCGCAGCTGCAGCTCGCCGCTCGCGATCCAGCGAAACACGTCTCCGCTGCGCCATTCCAGGTCGCCGCCCGGTTCGCCGTGGTGATGCAGCGTCGGGCGCGTGAAGAAGTACGAACCCTTGTTCAGCGCCTTGACCGAGACTTTGTCGACCGGGCCGCTTGAGGCGCCAAACAACGCCATCGTGCCGCGCGGCCGCAAACATTCCAGCCCTTTTTCAAAGGTCGTTGCACCGACCGAATCATAGATCGCGTGGACGCCTGCGCCACCGGTAATACGCTTGGTTTCCGCTTCGAAATCGGACTGCGTGTATAGGATCACGTCGGTGGCGCCGGCTTCGCGGGCGAGCTTCGCTTTTTCCGCGGTCGACACCGTGCCAATAATCGTTTTAGCCCCGCGAAGTCGCGCCATTTGCAAGAGCAGCAGGCCCGTTCCGCCGGCGGCGGCGTGGATGAGGACCGAGTCGCCGGGTTGAATCGGATACGTGGAGTGCGTGAGATAATGCGCGGTCATGCCTTGCAGCATTGCGGCGGCGGCGTGGATGTCGTCCAAACCGGCGGGCACGGGCACCAGCCGCGCGGCGGGGACCACGGCGTATTCGGCGAAGCTGCCACGGACCGAGGCCCACGCGACGCGCTGGCCGATTCGGGTCGACGGCACATCCGCACCGGCTGCAACGATCTCACCAGCGCCCTCGTTGCCGGGCACAAACGGAATCTCGCCGGGATAGAGACCGCTGCGCTGGTAGTTATCGACAAAGTTCACGCCCGCGGCGCACACGCGCACCAGCGCTTCGCCCGCGCCCGGCTGCGGCACGGGCAGCGTTTTCAATTCGAGCACCTCGGGACCGCCGTAGCGCGTGACGTGGAAGGCTTGGTGATGGGTGGGAATCATGAGAAGTGCGAATGCCGAATGTGGAATGCGGAATGACAAATGCCTAATGTTCCATGAAGGGGAGGACGCTGACGATGGCGTCGGCGATGCCGATGAGCGCGGCGCCGGCGATCAGACCGGCGCAGATGGGCTCGACGCTGTCGACCCACAGTCGGTGGCCCGGCGTACCGACGGTGGTGTGTCTCCGGCTGTGCCACCAGAAGAAGAGGGCACCGGCAAACATCCCGATCGAAGCATCCACGGGCAGCACCACGCCGAGGCCGATGGACACCGTCGAGAGCGGGAACGGCCGCTTTCGCACGATGCCGTAGATTTCGATGAAGGCCGCGAAGAGCGCAGCGATGATCATGGAAACAATGACCGATCGCGGCAGCCCCGTGAGTCCGGAGGCAATCAAATCGGCCACCCCCTTCCATTGCACCGCCCCAGGGAAGGTGAACGGCTCCAGGCCCAGCGTCTCAACGGAACGGACGCCCGCGGCGTTGGGCTTGAGGAAGAGGAGGAAGAAGAGCGGGATGGCAAACAGCGCGCCGGAAAAGATCCCAATAACGTGGCCCATCGCCTGTTGGCGCGGCTTCGCGCCCAGCATGTAGCCGGGCTTGATGTCGGACAGCAGATTGGCGGCGTTCGCGGCGATCTCGGCGGTCATGCCGGCGGTCGTCAGATTGGAGGCCGGGTTGGTGTGATCGATCGCGCCGACCGTGAACTGGGTGATCTTGCTGAGGGCGCCGGTCGGAGTCCACGACGTGAGCGCCATCGCGTTTGTGCAGATGATGCTGAGCACGAAAATCAGGGGGAGCGACGAAAGCGCGAGCCAGAAAGGAACGTTGAAGAACACATGGGTGACCCATGCGCCCACCACGCTGAGCACCGGGACACCGAGGTACGAGATCCACAGGGGCAATTCAATGTGCTTCAAAATATCCGGGCCCGCAGCCTTCCCGGCCCCAGGCGCAGGTTTGCGAGCCTTGAGTTTGGCAAACAGGCCGCGGAACAGCTCCGGTTTGCCGAGCAGTGCCACCAGCGACCCGACGACCATCATCGTCACCGCCCACCACAATGACCATTGGTTCACGATGCTCGCGCGACTGAAGCCCATCACGCCGTCGCTGATCTTCACGAGCGGCTTGATATCGCCCAGCTTGATCATGATGGGGGCCAGCACGACGAAGTTAAAGAGGGCGCCGATCAGAACGCTGGTCGCGATCCGGATGCCCATGAGGCCGCCGACCCCAATCATCGCAAAATCCAGACCGAATCGAATGCCGAGCTGACGGATGTCAGTCCCTAGGATTTTCGGAATCCAGAGATTCCACATCGCCGCCAGCGCGTAGTAATATTTGTCGATCTGGTCCTGGAAATGCCACGGCTCCTTCATTCCGAACAGCGAATCGAGGCGGAGAATCTTGAACTGCAACAGGCGCTGCAGGGCCTCGCCGCAGATGAATTGATAGAAGGCCGCGATGGCGCCGGCGATGCCGAGCACGCGCGCTTTGAAGATGCCGGCACCCGCGTCGTCCGTGTAGATGGCGTCCAGCAGAACGCCCGCCGCCCGACCCTCGGGGAATGGGAGTTGATCCTCATTGATAAAACGGCGCTTGAGCGGAAACGCGACGAGCACCCCGAGGAGCGCAATCACCACCATCCAAATGAGCATCTGCCACCACGGAATGATGCGGCCGGTCACCATCATGTACGCGCACAGGCTGGCGGCCAGAGGGGTGGTCATGTAGCCCGCGGCCGTCGCGATAGATTGCATCGCGTTGTTCTCGAGAATCGTGAAATCCTTCGCACCCAACCGCGTGAGGCCCTTGAAGAGTGCAAACGCGAGAATCACCGATGTCAGGCCAACCCCCAGCGTGATGCCCGTCTTGGCGCTGATGTAGAGATTCGTGGCCGCCAGGGCGCCGCCGAGGAAGAACCCAGTCAGCGCGGAACGAATCGTGAGCTGTGGCAGATTCCCGCGGAAGACGGTCGTAAACCACCACTCGTCCTTCTGCTGGCGGGTCCAGGTGCGGATCTGTTCGTCGGTGAGGTGGGCGAGGGCCATGGGGGAAAGAACGGGTGGGTTTTGGGGAATTGCGCGCGAGAATGCTATGGCGCGTCGTAAAACGCCAGTGGCAAAGACAGGGGGTCGACGGTCGACGGTCGAAAGCCGGAGGTGCACAATCGGAGGCACGCGATCTCCGAACGCATTAGCAAAGTAAATGCAGCGGATGGTGGAACGCGATCTCCGAGCGCGTTGGCAAAGCAAATGCGGCGGATGGTGGAACGCGATCTCCGAGCGCGTTGGCAAAACAAACGCAGCCCGCGGCCGCGGCCGGCCAAGCCCATTGCCATCGTGCGCGGAGCGCCCGATCCATCTTGATCACGGGGAACGGCGGACTCTCCGCACGATTTACGATCAAAAGCCCTCGCTTCTCGACCCTCGTTCCTCGACCTTCCTCTCCTAGTCTTCCTCCGGCGGGGCAAATCCGCGGCGCATGACATTTTCCGTCACGACGCGCGGGAAGAGGAACTGGAGAAGATAATCCGTGCCGCCCGCTTTGGTGCCGCCGCCCGACATCTTGTAACCACCAAACGGATGCCGGGCGACGATGGCGCCGGTGATTGGGCGATTCAGGTAGACATTGCCGGCGACGAGCTCGCGGCGCGCCCGATCCAGATTCGCCGGGCTGCGCGAGTAGATTCCGGAGGTCAGCGCGAATTCCGTGTCGTTCGCGAGCGCGAGCGCCTCGTCGAGCGTGGGGACGCGGAACACACTCAAAACCGGCCCGAAGATTTCCGTGCGCGCAATCGTCGCGTCATGCGGCACCTCGGCGAAGATGGTCGGCGGAATGAAATAGCCGTCCGTCAAGTCGTCCGGCACCTTGCCCTCGAAGGCGACGCGCGCCTCCTTCCGGCCGACTTCGACGATGCGCTTGATCCGCTGGTGGGCGTCGGCGTCGATCACCGGACCGACGATCGTATTCGGCTTTGCGGGATCGCCGACCACCATGTCCGAGGCCGCCTCGACGAGTCGTTGCAGGAACCGATCGTAGTTTTCGTTCAGCACGATGAGGCGCGAGAGCGCGGAACACTTCTGGCCCTGGAAGCCGAAGGCTGCGTACAACGCGCCCAGGACCGCTTCATCCTGATCGGCGTCCGCGTCGATGATGAGCGAGTTCTTGCCGCCCATTTCGCACACGACCTTTTTCAGATTCGCCTGGCCGGGCCGCGTCTTTCCGGCCGCCTCCCAGATGTGCAGGCCCACCTCCTTCGATCCCGTGAAGGCGATGAAATCGATCCTGGGATGATTGACGAGGTGCTCGCCGACCTCCTCGCCGAGGCCGGTAAGGAGATTGAGAACCCCGGGCGGAAAACCCGCTTCGCGGCAGAGCTGCATGAAGCGCGCGGCCACGATGCTCGATTGCTCCGCCGGTTTCATGATCACGGTGTTGCCCGCGACGAGTGCGGCCACGGTCATCCCCGCCAGGATCGCGAGTGGAAAATTCCACGGTGCCACGACGAGGCCCGCACCGCGCGGCACGTACTCGGTGTAGCCCGTTTCACCCGCTACCCGGTGCGTCGGCGCCGGCTGGCCGAGGCGGCGCATTTCGGCCGCATAGAATTCGCAGAAATCGATCGCCTCGGAGACGTCCGCATCGGCCTCAACCCATGGCTTTCCAACCTCGAACACCTCGAGCGCGGCGAGCGGGAAGCGCTCGCGTTTCAAAATGCCCGCCAGCTTGTCCAGCAGGGCGGCGCGGCCTTCCGCGGGCACCCGGCTCCAGCGCGGGAACGCCTGCGTCGCGGCTTCGACGGCCGCCTCGGCGTCGGCGATGGTCGCTTTTGCCACGCGGCCGACGAGCTGCGATGGATGCGCGGGATTGACCGAGTCGATCGTTTCCGCGGTGGTGACGTCGCGATTCCCGATCACGAGCGGGTAGGTGCGGCCGAGGGCGGCCCGCTCGCGTGCGAGCGCGGCGCGCATTTCCGCGCGCGCTTCGGCCGTGGTGAAGTCGACGGGCGGATCGTTTTCGAACTCGCGGCGCGGCGCGGCGCCGTTGCTCGCGGGAAGCGATTGGAGCAACTCGTTCGGATCGCGCAGGAGCTCGGCGGAACCGACCTTGGTCACGAACTTGGCCTTCAGGAAGCCGTCGTTTGAATTGTTCTCGAGCAGTCGGCGCACGAGGTACGCCATGCCCGGCAGCATTTCGCCGACGGGGCAGTATTCGCGCACGCGGTGACCGAGTTCGACCATGGCTTTCTTGATCGGCTCGGCCATGCCGTAAAGCATCTGGACCTCGTAGTCGGACGGCCCGAGCCCGACCTTCGCGGCGTAGACCATGGCGTGCGCGACACTGCGCACGTTGTGGCTGCCGAACGCCGAGTAGATGTTGACGTGGTTGTCGAGCATGCGGCGCGTGATGCGCTCGAAATTGGCGTCGGCTTCCGGCTTGCGGAGGTAAACGGGGATGGGCCAGCGGCGCTGACGCGCGATGACGGTCTCGTAATCCCAGTAGGCGCCCTTCACGAGGCGGATCGTGATGCGGCGGTTGCGCGCCTGGGCCCACGCGAGCACGCGCTCGAAGTCGTCGCCCGAGTCGCGCAGGTAGGCCTGGAGGACGAGGCCGGCGTTGTGAAAATTCGTGAACTCGGGTTCGTCGAGGAGCGACTCGAACAGATCGAGCGTGAGATCCTTCACGGCGTAGCTCTCCATGTCGAGATTGATGAAGGCGCCCAGTTCCTTGGCGCGCTGGAAGAGCGGGCGGAGCCGGCGCTTGAGGTGGAAGAGCGCGGTCTCGGGATCGGCCGGGTGAATCTGCGAGTAGAGCGCGGAAATCTTGACCGACACGTTGACGATCGGCTGCGGTTGCGCGCCCGTCCCCGCGCTCTCCAGCTGATCGATCGGCGACCAATTCTTTGCCTCAGCCGCGAGGCTCTCGATCAACTCTAGGTAGCGGGCCTGATATTCATCCGCCTCGCGTTCACTCACCACGGCTTCGCCCAGAATGTCGACCGTGAACCCGATCTTGCGTGAACGGATTTTGCGCAGCTCGCGCACCGCCTCGGCGCCGGTGCGGCCCGTGATGAACGAGCGTGCCATGCGCTTCACGCCCGTGCGGACGACCGGCCCGACGAGCCATGGCGCGAGCGAGGAAAGGCCGAGGCCAAGTTTGAGCGGGCCGGCGAGCTCGAGCGAAGGGTCGCCGAAATACTCGTGCATGTGCGCATTGAGTTCGCGGCTGCTGTTGAGCACGGGAAGCGTGTCGACGAAACGCAGCGTCTGCACCTTGAGGCGCTCCTGGCCCATCGTCCATTCCATCAGCCGCCCGTACCAAGCCGCGGGATTAATCGCGTCCGGCAGTTTCTTTTGCGAATCGACGAGCGAGAAAATTTCCTCGCCGCACGCCTCGATTTGGGACTGGAGGTCGGACATGCGTCGAGAATAGCACCCGACCCCAAGCGGGGGAAGGGCAGGAAGGTGGAACGCGATCGCCGAGCGCGTTGACGAAAGCAAATGCAGTCTGCGCCCGCGGGCGGCCAAGTCCACGGCCAACCCGCTCGGATCGCGTTCCACCAGAATCATGCGCCGCGCGCCCGATTCACCTTTCGCGCTTGGCTTCTCCAGCGGCGCCGGATTGAGTGAACGCGTGAGTTCCCCCGTGACCTTTGCCGACATCGCCGTGGCGCGAGAGCGCATCGCGGGCTCGGTGCTCGTTTCGCCATGCCCGGCGTCCATCCCGCTTTCGGAGGCAACGGGCAGCACGATCTTTTGCAAACTGGAGAATCTACAGCGCACCGGCAGCTTCAAGGAGCGCGGCGCGCGCAACGCTCTCGCCCGCCTCGACCCGGTGCAGGCCAAGCGCGGCGTCGTCGCCGCCAGCGCCGGCAACCACGCGCTCGGCCTCGCCTACCACGGCAGCCTGCTCGGGATTCCGGTGACCGTCTGCATGCCGGAATTCGCCCCGATGATCAAAGCGAACACGTGTCGGCGACTCGGCGCGCGCGTCATCCTCGAGGGCCGCGATTTCGCCGGCGCGCGCGACAAGGCCCACGCCATCGCCGCGCAGGAGGGTCTCGCCTACATTCATGGCTACGATGCGCCCGACATCATCGCGGGGCAGGGCACGATCGGCCTCGAGATTCTGGAGCAGGTCGGGGACGTGGATGCGGTCGTCGTTCCCGTCGGCGGCGGTGGTCTCCTGGCCGGCATCGCGCTTGCCATCAAGACCCTCCGGCCGTCGGTAAAAATTTACGGCGTGGAAGCGGAGGGAGCGACATGTTTTCAGGAAGCGATGAAGGCCGGAAAATCCGTGCGCTGCGAAACCCGCGCGACGCTCGCCGACGGTCTCGCCGTGCCGGAGGCGGGCCCGAACGCCTTTGCCATCGCCGCGCCGCTCCTCGAAAAAATCGTGACCGTGAACGAAGACGAAATCGCGCTCGCCATCCTGAGGATCGTCGAACTGGAAAAGCTCGTCGTCGAGGGCGCGGGTGCGACGGGCCTGGCCGCGATGCTCGCCGGCAAGCTGCCGGAGCTGAGCGGAAAGCGCGTCGTATTGCCGTTCTGCGGTGGAAATATTGATCCGGTGATTCTCAGCCGCGTGATCGAGAAAGGGCTCGTGGCCGACGGCCGCATCGCTCGATTCCAGGCGGTGATCAGCGATCGGCCGGGTGGCTTGGCGGCGCTGACAAAGCTGCTCGCGCAGGCCGGGGCGAGTGTGCAGCAGGTGGAGCACGATCGCGCGTTTGCCGGAGGCGATGTGTTTGCCGTACGGGTCTTCTGCACGGTGGAAACGCGTGGACGCGAGCACCTCGCCGAGATCTTTCGCGCCCTTGAACTGGAAGGTATTCGCGTGATCGAGTGATGACGGTGGTGGTCCTTGTGTTCGCGCCGCCGCATGTGCAATCTCGCAGCATGCTCAAATTTTGCCGTTCGATCTCCGGTCTTCTTCTCCTCGCCTCGATCCTGCTGCCCCTTTGGGCCGTGGCAGGGGACGCCGTGGAAGTTGACGTCAAATTCAACGACCCGCTGTCCATGGTCAAATATGGGGGCTTGAACAAAAGTCTCGTCGTCATCGAGACCGACCAGGACGGCATTCGTTACTCCATTGTCGATTACACGCGAATGATGTGGCGTTCGCAGATGAGCGGCCAGGTTTTACCGGATAGCGCAAATGTTCCGCGCGATGGCACTTTTGTGCAGGTTCCGACGGTAACCGAACGCAAACGGATAAAGAGCGACCCCGACGATGGGTCGAGCCGGATCGATGGCCTTTATCTTTTGTACGAGGAGCCGTCGACCGGCCTGAAGATCTATTTCCGAGACACTCTGGCGACGCCAGCAGATGCCGTGCGTTTGAAGATTGTTCCCGGCCGTTAGGGCCGCCCCGACGAGCAGACCGGCCTGCGGGATTTGCATGGTAGCCCACGCTTTGTTGATCCGCCGCCCGGTCTGACCCATTGTGCCGCGTTGCAGCGTCAGAATCCTTTGCTTGTGGTCAGGGCGGTTGCGGACGGGCGCTGTGAAATAACGTGTTGGTCCATCTTCCATGAATTCCAGAATTCGGCAGTTCGCGATCCTCATCGCCGCCGTCGCCGTCGTCGGCTTCATCGCCTGGAGGTTCATTCCGGGGGTCGGTCGCGAAAAGATCACTTACACGACGGTGCCGGTCACCAAGGGAAACATTGTCCGCGTGGTGACCGCCAACGGCGACTTGAACCCGATCATCAACGTCACGGTCGGCTGCCAGATTTCCGGGACCATTTCGAAGCTCTACGTGGACTTCAACTCGCCGGTGAAGGCGGGCCAGTTGATTGCGGAAATTGATCCGCCCACCTACGAGGCCAATGTGGCGTCCGCGCAGGGCGCGCTCGCGCAGGCCAAAGCGAATCTCGAAATCGCGCGCCTCAACGAGTCGCGGACCCGCGGCCTGCGCGACAACCGAGTCGCGTCGCAAGCCGATTACGACAAGGCGAAGACCGACCTCATGCTGGCCGACGCGACGATTCTCGTCCAGGAAGCGGCGGTGAAGCGTGCGCAGGTGGATCTCGATCGGTGCAGCATCCGCGCGCCGATC
>JANXRG010000030.1 GCA_025353105.1 Verrucomicrobiota bacterium | reverse complement strand
ATAAACCAGCCCAAATTTGCGCGGCACAGCGAAGTCCACTTGGTTGGTGGCCAAAGTGAATTCCCGCCCAATAACACTCCAAACCTGCACATCGATTTTTGGCCCGTAAAACGCCGCCTCATTCGGCACCTCGATGTAATTGATGCCCGACTTGATCAGGACGTTGCGCACCATGTCCTCGGTCTGCTTCCAGAGTTCCGGATCATTGACAAACTTCTCGCCGAGCTTCGCGGGATCGTGGGTGGAGAAGCGCATCACGTACTTCTCGATCCCGAAGAGCTTGAAGTAGTGCAGGTACATCTGGTTGACCGCGTTGAACTCGGATTCGAACTGCTCGCGCGTGCAATAGATGTGCGCGTCATTCATCTGCATGGCGCGCACGCGCATCAGGCCGAAGAGTTCGCCCGACTGCTCATAACGATAGTTGGTGCCGTATTCCGCCAGGCGCAGCGGCAGCTCGCGATACGACCGCGGAATCGCCGCAAACAGCTTGTGGTGATGCGGGCAGTTCATCGCCTTGAGGTAGTAACGATGTTTCCGTTTCAGTTCATCAAGCCGACCTTTCGCCTGCTCAATTTCGTGTTGAACGTCAGCTTTCGACAGGTCCAGCTGCTGAATCTCGCCCACCGGATCGTAGGGGGGTTCGTCCGTCTCAACATTCACATCCAAGCGCCCCTGAATTCTAGAAAGATGGCGCTCGTAGTTGCGAAGACGTTTCGATACTGTCGCGATTTCCGTTTCGGACTCCTCGTCAGCCTTCATTTCCATCGGCGGAAACATCGAATCCGCGTAATACGGCAGGTGTCCGCTGGTGAGATACATGTTCTCGCGCGCGATTACCGGAGTGCGCACGCGCTGGTAGCCGGCGGCGAACTCCGTTTCCTTCGCAAGCTTCTCGAGTTCCTCGATCAGCACCGTGCCACGCGGGAGCCACATCGGCAGGCCAGGGCCGACATCTTCATCGAAGCAGAAAAGCTCCAGCTCCTTGCCGAGCTTGCGATGATCGCGCTTCTTCGCCTCGTCGAGCATCGCGAAGTACTCGTCCATCTGCGTCTTGTTCTTGAACGCCGTGCCATAGATGCGCTGGAGCTGCGGATTGCGCTCGTCTCCCTTGTAGTAGGTGGCCGCGACGTGGGTGAGCTTGAATGCGCCGATGTTGCCGGTGCGCATGACGTGCGGTCCGGCGCAGAGATCCGTGAAATCGCCGTTGCGGTAGAGCGTGATCTTCTCGCCCGCGGGAATGCCTTGGATGATATCGAGCTTGAACTTGCTGGGCTCCCCTCGCGAGCCCAGCGCGGCCAGTTCGCCGCGCTGCGCGAGGGCCATGGCCTCGTCGCGCGAGACCTCCACGCGCTCGAAGACGTGGTTCGTTTTCACCTCTTTCTTCATCTCCCCTTCGATCCGCGCGAAATCCTCCGGCGAAATGCGATGGGGCAATTCGACGTCGTAATAGAAGCCGTTCTCCACCGGCGGACCGGCGGCGAACTGCGCCTCGGGCCAGACGCGCAAAATGGCCGTGGCCAGCACATGCGCGGCGGAGTGCCGGAGGCGCTCCAGATCGGACATTTGGTGGCGTTGCTCGGGGGATTTGCGTTCGTCGGACATGGGAGTGGGGCTCCAATATGGGCGCGGCCGTGGGCCGCGCAAGGCATCGCTGAGCCCGCCTAAACTCGAAGTTCGAAATTCGAAACTCGAAGAAAGTGTAACCGGACAAAACGAAGAAAACTCAAGGGATCACCTTCGATTTTCTCCCGCTTCAATTAATTTCTGAACTTCCTTCGAGTTTCGAATTTCGGGTTTCGAGTTTCCCGTCTTGAGGCGCTCCTCCCTAACGCTTCCGTAGATCATATCGACCGCCGACCCGCCGCAATCGCAGCGGCGCCCCAAACGCCTCGCCCAAATTGACCGAAGTCAGCGCGTGCTTCTTCACCCCGGCGGCCAGCACGCGGCCTTCCTTCAGGACCAACGCGTGGCTGAACGAGGGCGTGATCTCCTCCACGTGATGCGTGATCAGGACGAGTGTGACGCCCGATTTCTTCGCGCGCGCCAACCGCTCCATGAAATCGAGGAATTTCTCGCGTGCCACCGGGTCAAGTCCCGCACACGGTTCATCGAGCAGCAACACGGCGGGCTTCGCCACCAGCGCCCGCGCGATTAAGACCCGCTGCCGCTCGCCCTGCGAAAGCACGGCCCACGGCCGAACCGCAAGGTGGACGCACTCGGTCTCGCGCAGCGCCGCGCGCGCCGCCGCGATCTCCCGCGCCGTGGATTTCCACCCCGCGCCGATGACCGCGTCCGGTCCGCCAAGCACGACCGCGAGCGCGGGATCCTCGTCCGGCATCATCTGGCGAATCGACGAACTCACCAACCCGACGCGGCGGCGCAGGTCGCGCCAGTCGGCGTGGCCGTACACCGCGTCGAGCACCTCGACGCGGCCGGCGCTCGGCGTGAGATAGCCCGTCAGCGCACTGAGCAGCGAGGTCTTGCCCGAGCCATTCGCACCAAGGATCACCCAATGTTCGCCGCGCGCGATGCGCCAGTCGATCCCGGCGAGAATCGTCTGCCTTCCGCGCCGCACGGTGAGGTCATCCACGCGGAGAATCTGATCGGACACGAGGCGGACCATGCGGAGGATTCCGTTCCGGGCAAAGCAAAAGGGACGCGATCACTCGCGTCCCTGCAAAAAAGATCCGGCAATGGCTCGCGACTCAGGTCTTCTTCGCGTCGTCGCAGCACGCGTCGCACTTGCCACCCTTTTTCGCGGTCTCCGCACAGTTGCCATCCTTGCAGCAGGCCTCAGTGCAGACCTTCTTTTTGGGCTTCTTCGTGGCGGCGTCGGCGGCGGGGGTCGACACGACAAACCCGAGGGCGAGCACGGAGACGGCGGCGAAACGGAGGAGGGATTTCATGCCGGTAAAGATAGCCGGCGGGACTCCGATGGAAAGATCAAAGCGCGCCCAAAATCACTCCCGGGGTCGGGCCGGTTCGGGGCTCTTCAATTCCTTGATGGAACTCCACAGGAAACAAGCCACCGCGATGCAGATGCAACTGTCCGCCACGTTAAACGCGGGCCAGTGCGGTCCGCCGGGACCCGCCTGGAAGTAGAGAAAATCGATCACATGGCCATAGGCGAGGCGGTCGGTCAGATTTCCCGCCAGTCCCGCCCCGAGCAGCGCCACGCCCCAGCGTTGCCATTTGCCGGCGAAGACACCCCGGCGGTTTAGGAAGAAAATTGCGAGGGCCGCGACGATGGACAATCCGATGAAAAAGTAGTTGTTGTCCTTGCCGAGGCCAAACGCCGCGCCGGTGTTGGTCACGTATACGAGTTGGAAGAATCCCGGGATGACTTCGATCGGATCTCCGAGCAGCCGGTGCACGAGAAGCTTTGTCGCCTGGTCAATCAGGTAGAGCGGGAGCGAGATGCTCAGCAGCAAAAAGCCGAGGCCGGCGCGGGTGGGAACGGGATTCATGCCTCGAAAAAAATACCGGAGTCGACGGGGCTCGAACCCGCAACCTCCGCCGTGACAGGGCGGCGCTCTAACCAATTGAGCTACGACTCCAGGGTGCCGGTCGACCACGCGAACGGGCCGACGCGACGGGAGGGTGGGAAGAAACGAGGGAATCCCCGCGCTTCAACTGGATTTTTCCGAAATGTTTCCCATGCTGCCCCCTTTTCCCGGTGTCTCTCTTCGCGCTTACCCTCGTTCTTTCGGCGTCTTTCATCCACGCATCGTGGAACCTGCTGGCCAAGCGCATCGGCGGCGGGGCCCCGGTGGCCTGGCTGCTCTCAGCCGCGAGCTGTGTGATCTACGCGCCGGTCGTCCTCGGCTACTGGTTCTGGCAGCAGCCGCAAATCAGCGCGACGGGCTGGTGGTTCATGCTGGGAACGGGCTTCCTGCATGTCGCCTACTACCTCATGCTGCAACGCGGCTACAATGTCGGCGATCTCTCGCTGGTTTATCCGCTGGCCCGTGGCACCGGACCTCTCCTCTCGGCGGCCGGCGCGATGCTCTTCTTTGGCGAGCGTCCGTCGTGGATCGCGCTCGTCGGCAT
Source organism: Verrucomicrobiota bacterium (assembly GCA_025353105.1). GTDB lineage: Bacteria > Verrucomicrobiota > Verrucomicrobiia > Chthoniobacterales > SZAS-18 > SZAS-18. The sequence continues at coordinate 2,379 of JANXRG010000030.1, read as the reverse complement.
CGCGCTTGTCCTCGCGGGCGTGTTTGTGATTTCGAGTGGAGGTCACCGCTCCCAGGACCCCGCCCGGCTGCGCCAGGGCCGGTTGTACGGAATTCTCACCGGTTGCTGCATCGCGGCATACACGCTCTGGGACAAATACGCCGTGAGCACGCTCCGGGTGCCGCCGCTGCTGCAGGACTATTCGACCTCGGTCGTATGCGTCGCCGTGCTCGCGCCCATCGCGATGCGCGCGTGGCCCGAGGTGCGCAACCACTGGAAGACGCAACGACGCGAGGTCATCGGCGTCGGACTGCTGCGGCCGCTCTCGTTTCTGCTCGTCCTCACAGCGATGGTCTTCACGCCCGTGAGCTACGTCGCGCCCGCGCGTGAGATCAGCATCCTGATCGGCGTCTTCCTCGGTTCGCATCTGTTTGATGAAGAAGGCATGCGGCGGCGGCTCGTCGCCTCGGCGATGATGCTCCTCGGCATCACGGCGATTGCGTTCGGTTGAAGTTCGCCCCGCTCAGGTCGCTGCCGGGCCGGCGTGATCGAGCGCCTCGCGTACGGCCTGGATAAAGGTTCCCGCATCGAACGGTTTGCGCAAAAGCGAGAACTCCCCGCCCGTTTCGCCCGCGCGTTGGAAGACCACCTCGTCCGCATGGGCCGAGACATACAACACGTGGATGTCCGGCCGACGCTCCAATAATTTTACCACCAACTCGCTTCCCCCCAGCCGTGGCATCACCAAGTCCGTCACGACGAGATCGATCTTCCCGCTATGCGTCTCCGCGCGGCTGAGCGCGTTCTCGCCGTCGGACGCCGTCAGCACTTCGTAGCCCTGGCTCTCGAGCATCTCGGACATCAACCGGCGCAGTGAATCCTCGTCCTCCACGACCAGAATTGCCTTCCGGCGGCCATCGGACGGCAACGGTTCGGGAATGTGGGACACCGCGCGCGACTCGTTTTCGTCGACGACAAGCGGCCAGGCGACCCGAAATCCTGCGCCCCCCTCCGCATCGCGATCGATTTCGAGCAGGCCACCGGAAGGGACAATCCACTTGCGCGCGGCGGCCGATTCACCGATGCCGCCGCTGCCGCGAATCGTGAGCGTCACATGCTCGCCCACGGTCTCGGTCGTAATCCACAGCTCGCCGCCCTTGGGCATCGCGTCGCGCGCGTTCATCGTGAGATGCACGAGCAATTGCGCCACCTCGCCGGAATCCGCGCGCATCATCACGCCCTCGGGGGCGAGGCGCATGTGCAACGCGACATCTTCGCCGATGAGCCGGCGGAGCAAATAGCCGGTTTCCTTGACCACCAGGTTGAGGTCGAAGGCCTGCGGACCGGCGGATTCCTGCCGGCTGAAATTCAACAATTGCCGGGTCAGTTTTTCGGCGCGCTCCGCGGCGCTGATGATCTGTTGCAGATACGCGTTCTGCGGGTGGCCGGCGCCGAGTTTCATCTGCGCGAATTGCGCGTAGCCCAGGATGGCGGTCAACAGGTTGTTGAAATCGTGCGCCACGCCGCTGGTCAATCGCCCGACCGCCTCAAGCCGTTGCGCGTCGCGCGCCGCGCGCTGCGCCTGCGCAAGGGCGTCGGCACTCCTTGCCTCCGCTGCCAGCGACTCCTTGAGCGCGCGCTCCGCGTCACGTCGGGCCTTCCGCTCTATGGCCCACAATGCCACGAGAGCGGCCAGCAACGCCAACGCTCCAACGCCCGGAAGCCACGGCACGTCGGCGAGCAGGAAGGTCTGAAGGTGGGCTGGCACGCAAGGGATGCGCGGCGGGTCCGGCACCGAACTGACGCCGCACGATGCGCCCAATGAGCGATTTCCCGAGCGTCGGGTCAATCGCAAAAACGTCTCCGAGCTCCGGGCACCCGTTGGCATCCGCTTCGTCCCGGCTATAATCCCCGGTTCACTGCCCCGGCTTTCGGGCGGGCGGAACCCGGTCTGCGCGTCCCGCCTGACACGCCCATCCTCAATGGTCGGGCCTTTGGTGGTCCGGTGTTTTACATGTCCCAGCCTGCCCAGGAACTCAAGCACGAACCCGTCCCGTCCGATCGCGTTGGCGCGCCGTCACGGCGGGGTCGTGCGATCGCGTACCTGTTGTTCGCCACCATATTGTGGGGACTTAGTTTTCCGATGGGTAAGGCCGTCGAGATCGGCCAGCGCCAGCTCCTGCCGGAAGCGAGCAGTTGGTTCCTGGCATCGTATATGTTGGTTTTCCGCTTCGGCATCGCCGCCGTGGTCCTCGCGTTCTTCGCCGCTCGGACGCTGCTGAGCCTCACGCGCGTGGAACTATGGCAGGGCATCGGACTGGGGTTCTTCGGCGGCATTGGAATTCTCTTTCAGATCGATGGACTCGCCTTCACCAACGCTTCGACCTCCGCTTTTCTGAC
>JANXRG010000023.1 GCA_025353105.1 Verrucomicrobiota bacterium | reverse complement strand
CGCGAACACCGCGCCCCCGTTGTAGATAAGTTGCCGCAGTTGAATGTTCAGCAGGTACGTGTTGTTCAGGCTCGAATTCGAACCCGACCCGGACGAAAGCCTGTTCAGATCCAGCACTCCGGTTTGGACGCCCGTCTGCGGATCGATGAGGGGAACGAACAGCGAAGAATTCTTGCCGGAACTCGAGCTTAGGCCCTGGCGGAGCTTGTTGTCCGTGTTCACGTAATTGCCCGTGCCGATCAGGTTCGGGACGCCTTGCGCCGCGACTTGGAAAATCTGCCCCTTCGTGCGCTGGATATCCTGGAGCGCCTTCAGGATGTCCGGGTTCTGCTTCAGCGCCAGTTGCACGGCCTCATCCAGGGTCAGCGTGCGCTGGGCGGACGTGGACCCAGCGTATCTCGCGGGCGACTTTGTCCCCACCCGGTCGGCCGCCAAGACCAACGAGGTCGACGGCAGACTGATCAGAGCCGCCACGGCGAGGGGACGGAGGAGTCGGGGAACGAATTTCATGTTTAGAGTGTCTCGGTGTCCGCGCCCTGGCACAACACGTGGACCTTGCGATAAATTTGCAACCAGGCCCGCCGCTCGGGCACCGTCAAATGCGTCATGATGGAAGTCAGATTTTGCACCACATCCTGTTTAATCCGCGTCACGAGAGCAAGGCCCTTGGGCGTGATCTTGACGCGAACTTTCCGGCGATCGTCGGTGGCATGGGAGCGTTCCAAATAGTGGAGATTTTCCAGCCTGTCCACCAATCCCGTCGCCGCCGCCGTCGTGTGCCCCATGCGCCGCGCGACCTCCGACATCGTCATCGAATCCTCTTGCGCCAGCGCCGTCAGCAGGAAGAATTGCACGAACGAAACATTCCCCCGGCCCAGTTCGCGCGAGAGATTCACGAGGAATCTTCGCTGGATAAGCATCAGAATGCCAGCGAGTTCCTCCGTGTCGGCGGACGGAGCCGGCCGCGGGGCGCCGCGCTTGGGTTGAATGAGGGGCATGCGAAAGGGGGAGCGCTAATGGTTAATGACGTTGACGATCAGCGAGCCTTAGCGGCTGTCAAGAGCGTCGGAAAGTTCGCAGCTTTGGCGGGCCGCCGCCCGACCGCGTCAGCACGCGATCGCAGCCACCATCGCGCCCGCCGGAATTTCCGTCCCCGGCGCCACGCGGACGAGCGCATCGCTGCGGCTCAAACCAAAGAGCGCATGCGATTCCTGCCGGCCCTGCGGATGAAAGACACCGGCTTCCACACGACCGCGCACATAATGCGGACGCGGGTCGCCGTTTTTCAAAGTCGCTTCCGTGCGAACCGTCTGCGTCACCGGCGACACGTCCGCCGCGCCCATCATCCGGAGCAACGCGGGGCGCACGAAAAGCAGGAAGGTCACGAAGCTCGACACGGGATTGCCCGGCAACCCGAAGACCGACGCGCCCGTCCCCGAGCGCCCAAAAAGGAACGGCTTGCCGGGCTTGATCGCGACGCGCCAAAAATTCGTCCGCACGCCGAGCTGGTGCAGCGCGGGTTTCACGAAGTCGCGTTCACCCACCGACACGCCGCCCGAAAGGATCAGCACATCCGCGGCCTCCAGCGCCAATCGCATCGCCACCTCGAGCGCCACCGGATCGTCGTGCACGGACCGCACGTCCGCCACGCTCGCGCCGGACGCCTCGACCAGCGCGGCGAGCAGGACACCATTGCTTTCGTAGATTTGTCCCGCACCCAAGGGCTGGCCGGCCGGCACCAACTCGTCGCCCGTGCTGAGAATCGCGACGCGCGGCGCCGCGAACACGTCCACCGTCGCCCGACCCTGCGACGCCAGCAGGGCCAGGCGCTGCGGATTCAGGCGTTCCCCGCGCGAGAGGATGTGCTGGCCCCGGCACAGATCCGCGCCGGCCCGGCGGATGAATTCATCGCGCGAGCATGCGTCGGACAACACGACCGCATCGCCATCGATCCGCGTGTCCTCCTGCATCGCCACGCCGGTCGTTCCCGCGGGCAGCGGAGCGCCGGTGAAGATGCGCACGGCCTGCCCGTCCGCGAGCGCGAATCCCGCATCGGGCCCGGCCGCCTGCGTGCCGATGATTTGGAAGTTGGCTCCGGCAGCCGCCTCCGCGCCGCCGAACGCCAGGGCAAAACCATCCATCGCGGAATTATCGAACGGCGGGCTGGCCACCGTGGCCGCGAGATCAACCGCGGCAAAACGTCCCGCCGCGTTCCGCAGCGGCCGCGTCTCGACCGCGAGCGGCTGGACCTCGGCAAGGATTTTCTCGAGCGCTTCGTGTTCCGTCAGCATGCGTCCGGTCATCATGGCGCTGACTCCATTGGTAGAAAAGGAACAAGGAGGAAGGAACACGACCTCTTCCGCTAGTTCCGCATTCCGCATTCCGCATTCGGCATTCGCCATTCCCCCCTGTCCTCCGACCTCTGTTCTCTGTTTTCGCTTCGCCCCACTTCGGCATTCGCCATTCCCCCTGTCCTTTGCCTCCTTCGGCTCCCGCCTCAGTCGCCGCTACCCGTGCGCGGCTTGACCGGCTGTCTCGGTCCACTCCGTGGACCTCGGCTGTCTTCGCTTCGCCCGCTCCGCCATTCCGCATTCCGATTTCCTAATTCGCACTTCGGATTGACTCCGCCCCTGCCTCGCTTTAACGGTTCCGCTCGGTTCGTCTTTGGACGCCGTCACTGGTGAGGTGGCTGAGTGGTCGAAAGCGGCGCTTTGCTAAAGCGTTGAAGGTGTTAAAACCTTCCGGAGGTTCGAATCCTCTCCTCACCGCATGGTTTGACGGTCGGTCCTGCCGCTGGCGCAAGCCCCGGAATGGCCGCGCCGAGCTTCAACCACGCCGCGATGACCCAATGAAAATGTCAGAGCCCGACTGGCAGATCTCCCCAGCATGTCCAAATCACACATTGCTCCCGACGCCCGAAAGCTTTTCCTGCAGCAGCGTCGACGGATAAAGATGGCGGAGTCCGCGCACGCCTACGTGCGCGGGAGCACGGACCGGTTCTACGCCTGGCTCGGCAGCGAAGCGGGGCTCAAATCCATCCCCTCCGGCCCGCCCCTGTGGATCTGCGGCGATTGCCACATTGGCAACCTCGGCCCGGTCGCGGACGCGGAAGGCAACGTGGAGATCCAAATTCGTGATCTCGATCAAACCGTCATTGGCAATCCCGCCCACGATTTGCTTCGGCTTGCGCTGTCCCTCGCCATGGCGTCTCGAAGCTCTGACCTGCCGGGAACGACCACCGCCCTGATGGTCGAGGCGTTGATTGAAAACTACCTCGTGGGTCTGAACGGAAAGAAACCAAAGGTGGTTCCCACCCAGCTCGCGCCGGTCCGGAAAGTAATGCGGAGTTCGCTCAATCGAAAATGGCGGCATTTGGCCGCGGAACGAATTGAAGATGTGAAACCCCGCATTCCCCTTGGGCGAAAATTCTGGGCGCTGACGGATCAAGAAAAGTCGGACTTGGAAAATTTGTTTTCGGCGTCGACGCAACCTCGACTCCACCGCAGTTTGGGGATTGAAGATGACGACATGCACGTCAAACTTCTGGATGCCGCCTATTGGATGAAGGGCTGCAGTTCGCTGGGCCGCGTTCGTTATGCGGTCCTGATGGAAATCGGGAGGAAACGCGATCGAAAGCATCGGCTCATGGACGTGAAAGAAGCGACCAAGGCCTTGGCCCCCAGCATCAAAGGCGCCCGGATGCCCTCCGATAATGCCGAGCGCGTCGTCATGGGGGCGCGGAATCTCTCTCCGTTTCTAGGCGACCGCATGGACGCGGCCAAGTTCGGACTGCGGTCGGTCGTCGTCCGCGAGTTGAGACCACAGGATCTAAAATTTGAGTTCGTCGGCTTGACGCGGGACGAGGCGATTTTGACCGCGGGGTTGTTGGCGGGCGTGGTGGGAAAGGCTCACGGGCGTCAACTGCAAAAAGCAGACTGCGAATCGTGGTCGCGTGCCTTGAAACGAAGGCACACCCGGCGTCTAAACGCACCCTCGTGGCTCTGGAATGGAGTCACCGAGTTGGTGGGCGCGCACGAGGCAGCCTACCTCAACCATTGCCGGGACTTTGCGCTCGACGAGGAGAAAGCGGCAAATCCTTGATTCTCAGGCGCCGTGGGAGTTCCGCTCGAGGGAGGCGACGCCCGCCCGAAGTCCGAAAACCCCTCGTTGGTCAGCGCATCGGAGCCCTCAATCCTTTTCTTCGGATCCAGCTCGCCCGACACCCAGCGTCGCAGGTGAACAGGCGGTTCTTCACCGCGTGGACCTGTTTGAGAAGAGACAAAACACAAGTGGATGGCCCGTGGAACGATCCGATCTCGACGATCGGCGCGTCTCCGGGCAGATGCCGCAGCGCGTGCGACATCGCGTCGATGTTGCCGCGGTCGAGCCACCCCGAAATCGCGTACGTCAGGCGTTGCAGATATCCGCTCCACGCCTCGACCGCGGGAGGACGGGCTGCCGCCGGACCCACCGATGCGAATCCTGGATCGATTCCCGAGGCGACCCGGCGCAGGCCGCCCGCCAACCCCGGGCGCGGACTTTCTGGACGATTCAAGAATGGAGAATCGGTGCACCGTGCGCGGTTTCGACGGCGCTTTCGAGTGTCAAGTGGCAGCACCGAATTTGCGGGCCCCGACACTTTGGCCTTGCAGCGGGTCGCGCGGCGGCTATGGAAATTCCCATGCCGCCACGTCCGCGCGGCCGGCCGAGGCGGACGCGTCCGGACTGCGTTGTCTGTAAGCCAGTGTCCGCTTGTGGGGCGTGACCAAGGGCGGCAGCATCCCAACGAGCCAATTGAGCGATCCAGCCTCCAAGCCCGCCGAATTTGATCTCGTCATCGAGGCCGGCCACGCCTCCGCCCGTTACTGGCGCGATCTCTGGCGCTACCGCGAACTCTTTTACTTTCTCGCCTGGCGCGACGTGCTCGTCCGTTACAAGCAAACCGTTCTCGGGATCGTCTGGGCGATCCTCCAGCCGGTCGCGACGATGGTGGTCGGCACGATCATCTTCGGCCGCCTCGCGAAACTGCCCGATGGCGGCGTCCCCTATCCGATCCTGATCTACGTGGGCATGCTGCCGTGGCAGTTTTTTTCGTCGGCCCTCTCCAACGCCGGCCAGTCCGTACTCAGCAATGCGCAGTTGATCACCAAGGTTTATTTTCCGCGC
>JANXRG010000111.1 GCA_025353105.1 Verrucomicrobiota bacterium | reverse complement strand
CAGGTAAACCAGCTTCTGCACGCGATCAGGATACTTCGCCCCCAGCACGTTCAGCTCCGTCGAGGCAATGGAATGCCCGACAAATATCGCCTTCGGGATTTGCAGCTTGTCCAGGACAGCGATGTCGTCGCTTGCTCTCGTGCCGACGTCATAGCCACCCGCGGGCTGGCTCGATCGACCGAAACCCCGGCGCGTGATGCCGATCACGTGGAAGCGATCGTTGAACTGGTGGGCGAACTGGTCGAACACGTGCGCGTTGTCGCCGAGTCCCGCGAGCAAGACCAAATAATTCCCAGTGCCGCCCCAATCCAAAACCTCGAGGCGGACGCCCGGCACCACCGTGACGAAGCGGACCTTGTGTCCCGATGGATCGAATTGGCAGGCCTTGGCCATTCCGCGTTCCCGCGGCGCCGAACCCGGTGCATGGCCTGCGCGGGCCGGGGCGGCGGCTGCGCTCGAAATGTCGCCGACCAGGAATGACCCGGCGACAGCGCTCGCGAGTAGGCCAGGCGCGACGAGGCGGAGAAGCCTCACGGCTTCCTTGTTGGTTTCTCGCGGCCGGCCTTAATCTTTGCCAGGTCGGCCTCAAGTTCCTGCTGTGCCAGCGCCACCGCCTTCTCGACGTCGACATTCTCCTTGATGATTCGTTCGATCATGCGCGGCAGGGCCTTGGATTCCACCAGCAGCCCGAGGTTCGCATTCAGGCCCTGACTCGCGCCGGGGAACGATCCCTGGGCGACACCTTCCTGCAGGATTCTCACCTCTCCGCGGTGCTGGCGAAAGAAGGGATGCTCCCAGAATTTGTCCGATTGGTCGATCGCGACCGTCACGGGCATCATCGCCCCAGGGATACTGCGCAGAAAGCGACTGTACCGCTCATCCTCCAGCAGGAACTCGATCCAACGTTTTCCGTCTTCCGGATTTTTCCCCTTAAAGAGAACCAGGCAGTTGGCGAAGGTGAACCACCCAACCTGTTTGTTGCGCGGCGGGTAGGTCGCCACCAACTGATTGCCGACAGCCGGGTTCTCCTGCTCGAGTTGCGGAATCGCATAAAGGGTTCCCAGGTCGAGGGCGGTGCGGCCCTTTGAAAGGACCTCGATCTGGTCTTTGTTCCTCTCCAGTTCGAAGGCGGCGGGAGATGACGCCTCCTTGTAGAGCTGGACCAGGAATCGCACCGCCTCGACATTCTCCGGCGTGTTGAATGCCACGGCGCCGTTCTTGTCGAGGAACTCGCCGCCGTTCGACCGCATCAGCGGGTAGAGCACCCAGGGGATGCCAATCCAGTCTTCGCGACTCCACAACTGCTGGAACCCATAGCGCTCGGGAGGGGCGTTCAGCGCCTTGCTCACCCGCAGCAGGTCGTCCCAGTTGACGGGAGGTTCCAGGCCCTTGGCCGCGAGCAGGTCCTTCCGGTAGAGCAGCACGAGGGCATGCATGTAATGCGGGACCGCCAGTGTCTTTCCCTGGAATCGGGTGTGGCGATCCAGGATCCCCGCCACGAATCGCCCGTCCCCTCCGAGTGCGCTGATCACATCATCCACCGGGAGGATGGCGCCGCTCTGCCACATGTCCAGGTAATCGGGGGGATTCCCGATGCCGACGTCCGGCAGCGTGCCCGCAGCCTGGGCAGCCCGCCAACGCGCATTGATATTGGCCCACGGGACGATTTCGACTTCGACCTTGGTCCCAGGATTGGCCCGTTCGAACTCGCCGGCTGCCCTCAGCATCTCCTCGGCGCGCTGGGGCTGGGTGTACGGGTGCCAGAATCGAATCACGCGTTTGCCGCCCTGTCCCGGCGAGCGCAACGGAGCGGATGCGACCGCCACGAGCGCGACGAGAATGATGAATGCGGATTTCTTGGCGTGGCGAGAGAGCATATTGTTCATGCTCTGTGAAATCGCCATTCGTCGCAAGACCAACGTGTTGAGGACGGGCGTGACGCCGATGACTGGTGGCCGCTGCGCGGAAAGCGGAGCGGTCGCATCCTTACAACAGTCGGCTCCTAGGGCACGCGCTCCAAAATTCCCTGGCCGTTGATATCCATTGCTTCGATGAACAACTGCGAGGCCTTCCCATCAGGTCCTATTATGAATGTGACAGGCGTCGGAACTGCGGGCGACTCGGGTCCCGGATACCATAGAAAGACATCCCGGTTCCAATGCTTGAGCGGATAGTTCAACTTACCGGGACCCGCTTGCAGTACGAGTCCGATTTTGCCCGCCACGATACGAACAGTCCCCAGGTAGTTGTTGGCATAAGCTCCCAAATACGCGCCGTCAGCCAGGGCGGGCGAAACCGGCGCAGGCGGAGTCGCATAAGTTTCAATCGCCTTTTTGTTCGCGGGTCCAAACAGCGACTCAAACAGCGAGTCAAACAGCGCGAAATGGTCACGTTGCGGCTTGCCGTTGTGCACCAGGTCAAAAAACGTCGCCGAGACGGCCTCGGGCAACCCGCTGGGGAACGCGTTCGCCAGCACGACAATGCCCAGTTCATCCGCCGGATAGATGGTGGCAACGGAGCGCGCACCCTTGCTGAACGCGCCCGAGTGCGTCCAGATGGTTCGACCCGCCGCGTCATATTGTATCACCCAACCCAGCGCATAAAACGAAGCGTTTCCGGTGTCCATGTTCGTCCCGCTGACAATCTGCGGCGTGTGCGTCTCCAGCAGCACCTCGGACTTGATCAACTGCCTGCCGTCGAATTTCCCCGTGCCAATCTGCAGTTGCAGCCAGCGCGCCATATCTTTCGCGGTCGAACTGACTCCGCCCGCCGGCGATTGCGCATCCGGTTGCCGGATCGCTTTCGCTGCCCATTTCCCGTCCACCTTGATGTGCAGCCTGGCCACATTGGTTTCCTTCAACAGGTCCGCATGCAATGAACTGGTATGGGTCATTCCCAGCGGCCCATACAATTTCTCCCTCGAGACCTCTTCCCACGACTTGCCCGCCGCCTTCGCCGCCGCGACGCCTCCACCGGTCAGGCCAAAATTGCTGTAGGCATAGGTGGAACGAAAACTGGTTGCGGGCGGCATGTAGCGCAAACGACGCAAGATCTCATCGCGCGTGTACCCGAGCTCTTCCAGCTCATTCCCAGCATCCCCGGGCAGGCCACTTCGATGGCAATACAAATCACGGATCGTCAATTGACTCGTCGCGTACGGCTCGCGCAGTTGAAAGGAGGGATCCAGATCAATAATCTTTGCGTCCCACGAGACGACGCCGTCACTGACGAGCGCGGCAACGACGGTTGAACCGACGGCCTTTGAAAGCGAAGCAATTTGAAAGACAGTGTCCTCGGTCACGGGATCCGTTTTGCCCGCTTCACGCACGCCAAATCCCTTCAAATACAGGACCTTGTCCTTGTACACCACGCCAACCGCAACTCCCGGCACCCCCGTTTTTTGCTGCGCGTCCCGGATATATTTTTCGAGCTCAGGCAGGACCGCTCTCACTTTCTCTTCCGTAACCTGAGGATCCCTGGTTTGTGCCCGCACCGACGACGGCACCATCAAAACAAGCAAAGACGCGATGGCGACTCCACTGCGCCACAAGCTGCGCAGCGCGTTTCTCCCTCTGCCACGTGGTGCGAATCCTGGAGTGGGGTTTATGCTGGGACACGCGGAAGCAATCGTATTCATTTAGTGCGCCGTCTTGGGGGAGCTGAGGCTCTTACTATAGAACCCGGACCGATCGAAGCAGCAAACGCGTCGCTTTCCGGCGGCGAGCATCGCGCAGGCATTTTTGACCCGACGCGCGCGAGTCTCCGGCCGCTTGGCGGAGGTGATCCAGTGGATCCAATCTCTGCGCGCGATGGGTGTGAGGTCCGGCCACAACACCCGCGCCTTCGGAACGGCCGCGAGAGCCTGCCTGAGATCTGCCGGCACCCTGGGCTCCGGTTCCACCTGCGACGGCGAGATCGCCAGCGTGACGAAGTCGCCGGCGACGGCGCCCGCAGCTTCGGATAGCCTCCGGTTCACTCTGAGCCAGTGACTTTTTTGCCCGTCTGGTTCGAGCGTGGCTCGAAAGGGGAAGCCATTGATGGTGCCTTCGACGGTCGTCATGCTCCGCGAGGGGAGTTTCGCACTGGCCTCCTTCGGCAAGGTCAGAAAGATCCAGGAGCCGATCTTCGCGGCCGCCGCCGGCCGCAGGAGTTTCGCTCGGAAACGGATCCTGAAAGCGGGCTTGGTCATGTTTGCCTGGTATGACTGACGGGCATTTGCGTTTCGAACGCTGCTCGGTCTACGCGCTCAGCGATGTCGGATTCGAAGCTCATTTGGCGCCGGTGCCTAACGCCGCAAACTGAGCGACCGGCGAGGCGGAAGGCAAGCGAGGACTCGGAATGTTGCGTCAACCCGCCGAGTCGGCCCGGCGCAATCGGTCCCGCTTTGCGGAAGAGATGGGTCATCAAACCTTAAATCGAATCTCGATGACCAATTCGCTCCAGTGCCTAGGCCTCTTTAGCGGTTGGTGCATAGCGGTCAGGCAAAGGGTTGTTTTTAATATCGTTTATCGCTTCGAGAAGTCTGATAGTCGCTCCACCGTCCAAAACGTCGCCGGTGTAGCGAACCTCATAAAGCCCCTGAAGGTTGGAGGGAAGGGCGACTCCCTCGCGCACGAGCAGAATGAATCGCCGGCCGTAAAGCGCCATCGCAGCACCGATTTCAATCAGCACGTTCGCGTTGATGATGCTTCGTTCGTTTGCGGCTTTGTCGACAAGCGTCTCGTCTGCATCAACATGGATGATGGCCGCTCCACAGCCACGCATGTCATCCATGACCTTTTCAGGAACAGGCTTCGACACAGATTGCCGTTCGACAGACACGACCGGAATAAGCTCACCGAAACCAAGCAGCTTCTTGATTGGGTCGATGAATGCGGTGTTCTTGCCGTGGGTGATAAAAACGCGGCGCGTCGTGGCTGACGGCAAAACTGCTGCTGACGCACCATCGCCGCTACGCGTTGGCAATGGCGCAGGCGTTTCCCGTGCGGGTTCTGGAACGGTGGGGGTTGTTGCATCGTTCTTGGTCTCCGCTGGGCGCGGCAGCGCCATTCCGGTTAGGTCAAGGAATTGCTTGCCTTTGATGTCCCGGATGAAGCCTACGCTCGCAGCAGTATCCAGTATGAGTGTATAGACGGACTCGCAACGCTCGCGGGGAACTCCCATGTCTGCCAGCACGTTGAGTCCTATTTCGCGGCGAGGAATGGGCGAGTTATTGTATTTGCGGATGAAGTCGCCGAGAACCCTTGGTTTCAAGACGGCTTCACGCGTAGCTGTGGTGTCGTCATCGTCTTCGAGGGGCTGAACGATTCGCTTTCCGAGCGGTTCGAGAATAATCTCTTTGGCATTGTAGCCGCCCTGAGTAAGTCCGTAAGCCATGGCGGAACCACAGAGGTTACGAAAGCCGCCCGATGTCGGTGTCATGTTTAGCGCGTGGGCAACTTGTAGTGGGCTTGCTGGGCCTCCCGCATAGTTGTCTGCCAAGGCGCGTGGAATCCGCATCGCCTCGTCAATCGTGTTGTTCGGAACATCCGCCTGCGAAATGTAAGCCCGCTTGGTGGCTTTCAGTGGTAGCGTAGGCTTTGGCTTTTTGGGCATGTGCGTGGATTAGTGGGACGGGGGAAAGTGGCCTAACGACCCCAAGCTCAGCGACTGCGGAGGCTGGCGCGCTGGCTGCATGGTGGGGGAAAGGCGGAGGCTGGAAGCAGCCAGCGTGACAGCCGGAGCAGTTCGCTCCAGTGCTTAGGCGTTGCGGGTCTTGGGAAAGAGCTGTTCATCAGGGGAGAGCGACCAACTCGGCTAGCTTGGCCGCGACGTTCGCCATCGAAGCTTCTGCAGTGCTTAAGCCGGATCGCGAGCCAAGCAAGGGGCTGACCTCGCGGAGAGCCTCATACGTCGTGCCGTGAACGATGGGAACGAGCTGTTCACGCGCGAGGAGTGCCGAGAGTTCTTTGTCGGCGATGCCCTCTCCTTTGAGGCGCTGGAGCAGCGCAGGGGTCACCAGCACGATGCCGACTCGCGACTTCGCGAGTCCCCTGTCGATTTCGCGGAGTAGCGGCGTGCCAAGGGCCACATCCTTCTCGCTGAACCAGACCTTGACGCCGCGCGACTCGAGCAAATCGTTTAGCTCCTTGGCGGCTCCGCTCCGGTCGTCCCACGCGTGGCAGAGAAAGACGTCCCGAAGGTCAGGCAGGGATGCTCGCTTCTCGACGGTGTCCCGGATTGGGGTAAGTGCCCGCACCTCGGTAACTGTATATGCCAATGTCGAACCTGCTCGCGACCAACGCGGCCTAACGCTACTGCCGGACCCGCCGCCACCACCACTGCTGCCGCCGGCGCTTTGCGGCGGTGAGTAGGATGGATAATCGTAAGACGGAGACGAATACGATCTGTAGCCGCGAGAGCGGCCACGACACGCGGGGCAGTTCTCAGCAGCGCTCGCCGTGCGATGGCCATATACTGGTGCTGTGCATTGTGACATATGAGTGGTGTTGGTTTGGTTTTAGTGTGCGCGAGCGACGCCTAACGACCCAAACTCACCTACCGATGAGGCGGGACGCAACTGGAAATAGGCAAGAAATGCCCCGCCGCCGAATCGGTTAGGTGCAGCGCCTGGTTAGGCGCGTTTGTCGCGTGGGAGTAAAGCATTGTACGCGTCGTACCGCTGCTGCTGGGCGGAGAAAAAGCTCTCTCGT
>JANXRG010000066.1 GCA_025353105.1 Verrucomicrobiota bacterium | reverse complement strand
TCGCGGCCGCGGCGCGGGCGAAGAGTTCCTTGGCCATGTCCCAATAGCCTTCCTCGAGGGCCAGGACTCCGCCGTTGTTCAAGGCTCCGGCATGATTGGGTTGGAGCATCAGCGTGCGGCGATAGAAATTCTTCGCCTGCTGCCGGTCCCCTTTCTCGAGCCAGCAATTGCCCATCAGGAAATTGATCTCCGGATTATCCGGCGCGAAGGCCAGCGCGGCGGCCGCCTGCTTTTCCGCCTCGTCCCGCTGGCCGTGATCCAGCAGGGTTCGCGCGGCGCTGTAGCGGTCGAGCGCCCATAATTTTGGATCGTTTGTCGGCAACGTGACGAGCCAGACCGACGCGACGAGCGGGACCAGATACCACTTGAGGACTGACGGCCAGCGTTGCGCGGCCAGCAGATCCCCCGCCAACGCCAGACCGGCCGCCGCGCCCGCGAGCAACCCCGGAACCGCCACCATCCGGTATCGCTCCGTGACGAATACCGGCAGGAGCGAAAGGAGATGCAGCAGAATTGCGGCGGCGATCCATCGCGCAACCGGGCGCGATCGGGCGGCGACCAATAAACCCGGCAAGCCCAGGGCGGCGATCCAACCAAAGCGCGGGCCCGGCGCCGTAATCGCAGCGTCCCGAAAATTCTGAATCAGTCCGATGTCGTCGTACTGAAAAACGTTCCAATAGTTTCGAATCTTGGTCACCAGCAGCCGAAGCCAAGAGAGCGGATGGCGGCGAATTTGGTCGTTCGCTTCTCCCGCCCAGTACGCGCCGGCTTCCGCGCGCGTCAAGGATCGACCTTTCGCCTGCTCGGCGATGATCAGGGAATCTTCCATCATGCCGGCCTGGCTCGCGCGCATGCCGGGGGGCATTTTCGGGTATCCCGTCGCGCCGGGCTGATTGCCCACGTAGAAATTGATCCCACCGTGCGCCGAGAGCACGACGTTTTCACCGGCCACATAATAGTTGTGGGCCCAGCAGGGGGAGATGCCTAGGACGACACCCACGATCAGCGCGGCCCCCACGCGAACGGATCCCCAGGGACGGAGATCCGGGCCCCGGACCATCCAGATGCGCACCGCCAGCAGCGGGACCAGAAAAAGGATGTTCGCTACCAAAGTTGCCGCCAGTCCGATGCCGATCCCGGCGCTGGTTGCCTTCCCTAGACCCGGCGTCTCCGTCACCGCCACCGTGTATCGAACCAGGAGCCAAAAGCAGAGAATGCCGAGAATGGTCGGCATCAGCGCCAGGGAAAGAGCCTGGCCCGGCGGAAAGAACGCCCACCCCACGCCCGCCGCGATGCCAATCCATGCAGGTCGGCTCATCCAATTGAAAACGCCCTCATTCCTGAGAGAATCTTCTCGAACGTTCGCAACTATGAGAATTGCGAAATCAGCGACAAGGAATGAAATGCCTGCGCTGGCGAAAGATTGAATGAGGAGGGGAGCGACCAGACTTCCGTCGGTCAGACGGAGGATGGCGGCCAGGACATACGCATACAATGGGAGCCCAAAAAACGCCTGTCCGTCGGTCCAGGTTCCTCCGGCAATGCGGGTTGCCCAATCGAAATAGTACCGGACATCACCGCGGTCTGGCGGGAGAAAGGCTGAACTCGCGAACACACTGAGGTTCCAGAGATGAAGGGCCAGGCAAATGACCGCGGCGGCCCACCCGGGATGGAATCGCCTGACGAGGGCCATGGGCGCGGGATTTGGAGCGGGCACGACGGGTCGGAGAGCAGGCTTTGGGCTTGGTCTGATCCTTCTCAGGGAAGGGCGGGCGGAGCAACCGGCGAAAACGAGACAACCGTGTGAAAAAATCACGGACAAACAACTGATTAGTCCATCGCGGCACCGTGGCTGCTACGATACCGGTTGGGTGGATGTTTACGGGATTGGCGTCACCCCATTTGGAGGTCAGTCCCCAACCTAACAAATATTAACTATATGCATAAACGTAAAAATGGGGGATTCACCCTCGTTGAAATCATGATCGTGGTGGCCATCATCGCCTTGCTGGCGGCGATTGCCGTCCCTGGCTTCCTCCGCGCCCGCAAGCGCGCGCAGGGCACCAGCATCAAGAACGACCTCCGTCTCATTGACGCGGCGGTCGATCAGTACGCCATCGAATACAACCTCGGCAACAGTACGTTGACCTTTGACCAGTTGACCCGCTACTTCAAGACGGGTACCAACCTGGCCTCCGGCGGCGCCATCCTGACCGGGGTGACCTACTCGGGATCTTACCCGATCGGCTCGCTTCCGAAGGTTCCGAGTCTTGCCTTCAGCCAATTGAGTGACGTGTGCGACGACGCCTTCTGGTCGCCGTACCCGACATCGTAGTCGATTGGCAGATTGAGATTCTTCACGGCGCCGACCTTTTGCGAGGTCGGCGCTTTTTTGTTTCCGCCTGTGGTGATTGCTTGGAGGGGAACCCCGGGTCCGCGGGCGCGGGACGACACGAGATTTTGACGTTTCTAAGCTATTGATCGGGCACGTCGGCATCCATAGTGCTTATATTCAGGTCGGGATGACGTTACGGACTGCCGTCTCCCGAAAAACAAGCAGTCCCTCAAGCATAAACATATAAAACATGCGAAATCGTAAAAACGGGGGATTCACCCTCGTTGAAATCATGATCGTGGTGGCTATCATCGCCTTGCTGGCGGCGATTGCCGTCCCTGGCTTCCTCCGCGCCCGCAAGCGCGCGCAGGGCACCAGCATCAAAAACGACCTCCGTCTCATTGACGCGGCGGTCGATCAGTACGCCATCGAATACAACCTCGGCAACAACACGTTGACCTTTGACCAGTTGACCCGCTACTTCAAGACGGGCACCAACCTGGCCTCCGGCGGCGCCATCCTGACCGGGGTGACCTACTCGGGCAATTATCCGATCGGCACCCTGCCGGTGGTTCCGGCTCTTGCCTTCAGCCAACTGAGTGACGTGTGCGACGATGCCTTCTGGTCGCCGTACCCGACCAGCTAGTTGGTTTGTAAGCAAGTCTGTTTCAAGGCGCCGACCTTTTGCGAGGTCGGCGCTTTTCTTATTTTCATGACACGCGATCCTGCGCCAGGCGAATCTTTCTGCTAAGGATCGGCTGGTCCATGCGCATCATCCAAAAACCGACGTCCTGGTTAGGCGTACGACCATCCATCTGGATCGTCCTGCTGCTTTTCGCGACGATCGGGTGGACCTACCGGGAGACCCCAAATTTTGAGTTCTTGAATTACGATGACGTGCCGTTTGTGCGCGACAATGGCCGCCTCACTGGCGGCCTTGGATTGGGAAACCTGGCCTGGGCGGCCACGGCTAACTTTGGTGACGTCTCGCGGGAGACCGAATATTGGATGCCCGTGACCCTCGTGAGCCGTTTGGCGGATGTCGATTTATTTGGCCGCAATCCGGCCGGCCATCATGCGATGAGTGTCCTGATCCATGCGCTGAATGCCGTGCTGGTATTCCTCTTGGTCCGTTCGGCTACGGGTTCGGTCGGCGTCGGCGCCTTCACGGCCCTGATTTTTGGACTGCACCCGCTGAACGTGGAAGCGACCTGCTGGATTGCCGGCCGGAAGGACCTGTTGAGCGGCACGTTTTCGTTGCTCGCGCTCTGCACGTATCTCCGCTTTGCCCGGGCGCCGACCACGGGGCGGTATCTTGCGGTGCTCGGTCTCTTCGCCCTCGCGCTGATGGCGAAGCCGTCCGTCGTCTCGCTTCCGTTGGCGTTTCTGCTTCTCGACTGGTGGCCTTCGCGGCGCTTGTTCCCGACCGACGGCTGGGGCGAGCCGGGCGCGTGGCGGAACGCGTTGACCGTGGTCATCGAGAAAATTCCGTTTCTGCTGATCGCACTCCTCTGCAGCGCCCTGACCTATGTGGGTCAAAGCGACGTGGGCGGCGTCGGCGGCGCGATGAACGCGTCGCTCGGCTGGCGCTTGGCGGAGGGGGTGTTGGGTTATGTCACCTATTTGGAGAAGCTGGTCTGGCCCGCGGGACTTTGCGTCTTGTATCCCGCGCTCACGGAGCAACCGGATTTGTCCCTCGTGGCTGCGGCGAGTTTGTTTCTTTTGCTTCTGCTGGCTCTTGCCATTCGTTTCGTGCGCGTCTCCCGCGTGCCGCTCTTCTCGTGGTTCTGGTTCATCGGGTTGCTCCTGCCGCTCGTCGGCATCATTCCCTTTGGACGGCAAAGCGTGGCGGATCGTTATCTCTACGTCGCGATGTTAGGGCCCATTCTGTTTGCCGTCGTCGCCGCTCATGGACTGTGGCAGGTTCTCGGCGGCGAAGCTTGGTCGCGGTTCACGCGAATCGCGGGCGTCGGCGCCGTCGGGGTCGTGGTCCTGCTCCCGCTCAGTCTCGCCTCGCACGCCCAGAGCCTGACTTGGACAAACACCCGCACCGTCTGGGAGCAGGCGTTGCGGGTGAACCCGGTGAACAGTTTTGCGTTGCAAGCGCTCGGCTCGCAGTACTCGTTCGATCGCCGCGTCATCGAGGCCGCCATGAATCTCCGGATGTCGTTGAAGGTGGAACCGGACAATTTTGAGACCCTGCGACGTTTCAGCGCCTTTCTTTTGGGGCAACGCAAATACGCCGCGGCGGGCCGGTATGCGGAACGCGCTCTCCGCTTGTACCCGAGCGACATCCAGACCCACGACTACATCATCGACAGTTTGGAGAAGTCCGGACGCCGGGAGGATGCACGCAAGGCGCGGGCGCGGCGCGAAAGCGTCCGGGGTCGACTGCTCGTGCAATCCGCCCAGTCGCTGCTGGCCGCCCACGAATGGGCCCTGGCTTCAGACCAGCTCCGCCTGGCGGCCCGAATGCAGGCCGAAATGGATGTTTACCTCCGGGCGGATGCCCGGTTGTTGCCGCCGGCGATGCAAATCGATTTTTCTCCCTGGCTCGCCGAGAGCGCCCTGGACGGTCCGCCGCCCGCGCTGCGCACGCTTCTGCGTGGAGTAATCCTGAGATTACAGAATCAACGTCTGGCCGCCTTGGACGAGTTCCGCTCGTCGCTGCGGTTGGCACCCACCGCGAATGCGAAATGGTGGATTGCCATCTCGTTGCTGGAAGCGGGAAACCGGGCCGACGCTGAATCCATGCGAGAGGACGCCGCCGGCGACGCACCAGCCGAACGTGACTTTCCGCTGATTTGGAACCGGGTAAATGAGAGGCTGGATCCCAACGCGGCCCCTTTGCCCCCCTCGGCCGAGGGCTAAGGTAGATTGCGAAAGGCGCGCAGCCTGCTACACGGATGCTCCAATGTTCGATGGTTAACGCGCGCTTTTCCGACTGTGAACCCGAAACCCTTGACCGAAGCCACAATCCTCGTGTCACCGACATCACGCGCCATTTCGGTTCTGGTTGTCGGCGCGGGCCCGGCCGGATTGACCGCCGCCGCGGAGCTGGTCGAAGGCGGATTGGCGGTCACGGTTCTCGAGAAGGACCCCGATTACGTCGGTGGCATCGCCCGCACCGTGCGGTACAAGAGTTATCGCTTCGACATCGGCGGTCACCGTTTTTTCAGCAAGAACGAGGAGGTGACAAATTGGTGGCGAAAGCGGCTGCCCGGCGCGTTTATCAAGGTGCCGCGGCTGTCGCGCATTTTTTATCGTGGGAAGTTTTTTGACTATCCGCTCAAGGCGAAGAACGCGCTGTTTGGTCTCGGATTCTTCACCTGCGTGTCCTGCGTGCTCAGCTACGCGTGGCGCAAGCTGTTCCCGATCCGGCCGGAGAAGTCGTTTGCGGACTGGGTGACGAATCGCTTTGGCGACAAGCTGTTCACCATTTTCTTCAAGACCTACACCGAGAAGGTCTGGGGCATGTCGTGCAACGACCTGAGCGCCGACTGGGCCGCGCAGCGCATCAAGGGCCTGTCACTCACCAGCGCGATCTTGAACGCGCTGCTGCCGCAAAAGCAAAAGCCGGGCGGGGCGCTGATCAAGACACTGATCGATGAATTTGAGTATCCGCGCTTTGGTCCCGGCATGATGTGGGAACAAACCGCCGCGGACATCCAACGCCTTGGCGGCGAGCTGCACATGGGCCAGCAGGTGACCAGGATTCTCCGGGATGGCGCGCGAGTGACGGGTGTTTCGACGATCGGCCGCGATGGAACAGCCCAAACCTGGAAGGCGGATTCCTTCATCGTGTCGATGCCCCTGCGCGAATGCGTGCTGGCCT
>JANXRG010000028.1 GCA_025353105.1 Verrucomicrobiota bacterium | reverse complement strand
CCCCCGGTGTTGGTGACCGTGCCCGGGCCGGAGTTGCTTGCAAGGGTGAGCAGGCCACCGCCACTGGCGCGCAGTGTTCCGGTGTTCGTGACACTACCACCGCTGGCATCGCGGGTGATGAACGTAAGTGATTTTCCCAACACGTTTGCGTCCACGACTCCCGCATTCGCGAAGGCGAAGAACACTGAACCCGGCCCCATCACCCCGGATCCCTTGATCGTGTGGCTGAAGGAATTGGTCAGCGTGCTGTTCACGTTGATTGCATCGATGATGTCCTGGTTTTCGACCTTCAGCGTGATGCTGCCGGTCCCCGCGAGTGTCACGTCGCCGGCGAAAAACAGGTTCCCGCCACCACCCGCGACGGCGGAGTCGAAGTTCACGCTGCCGTTGTTCGTGAACGTGCCAGCCAGCCGGACCGTCTCGCCGAAACCAATCCCGATCGCGCCGGAGTTGGTCACGTTTGTGAAAGTACCGCCGTTGCCGCCGGGGCGGATCATGCCGGTGCCGCTCGTGGCCAGCGTGCCGCCATTGATGACCGAATTCGCGCGCACCAGCACCCTGGATCCGTCGAGCGCCTGGATGAGACCGCCGGCGTTCGTCACGGTGCCGATGCCCGAATTGCCATCGAAGGCGAGGATGCCGCCGCTGCTCGCGCGCATCGTACCGACATTGGTGACGCGGCCGTTGTCGACGTCGCGCAGCGTGATGACGAGGGACTTACCGGGCACGTTCGCGTCGACGAGCCCAGCGTTCGCCAGGGTGAAGAAAAACGTGTTCTCGATGCCCACACTACCGAGCGAGGTCAGCTGGCCCGCGCCGCGGATGGTGTGGCTGGCGGAGTTCGTGAGCGTGGAGGCTGGCGCGAGATTCGTAATGGCGTCCAGGCTCTCGACCTTGAGCGTAATGTTGCCGGTGCCGGCCAGCGTCACGTTCCCGGCCAGAAAGATATTGCCGCCGCCGCCCGCAACGGTGGAATCGAAGTTCACGCTGCCGTTGTTCGTGAACGTGCCCGCGAGCCGGACCGTTTCGCCGAATCCGATCGCGATCGTGCCGGTGTTGGTCACATTTGAAAACACGCCGCCGCCGCCTTCACCACGGATTACGCCGGTGCCGGCGGTGGCGAGGTTACCCCCAGAAACTGTGATGCCCCTTCCGACGAGCACGGTCGATCCCGTCAGCGCCTGAATGCTGCCCGTGTTGAAGATCGTCGCGGTGCTGGCCAACGAGTTGAAGCGCAACGAGCCGCCGCCGCTGGCCCGGAGCGTGCCATTGTTGGTGAGATTCGAGCCGATGAGGTTCGAAAGGAAGATCGTGAGCGGATTGATCGTGCCGGTCCCATCGATGGTCCCATTGTTCGTGATGTTCATCGATTGGGGGGCGCCGAAGGCCCCGCCGCCGATGTACCCCCCACCGCGGATGGTGAAGCCCGAGCCGAGCACGAGGCCGAGCCCGGCCGTCTCGCCGCCGATATAATTTGTGGATCCGCCGGTGAATGTCGCATCGACCATTGTGACGAAGCCATTCCCACCGATCGTTGCGGCAGTGCCGAACCGCAGCGCACTATCGCCCGCACCGGCGTTGAGTCGGATGTCGCCATCAACGATGACTGCGCCGGAGCCAGCGAAAGAGGGATACCCGGTGGCCGGCACCGTGGTGACCCGGAGAGTGCTGTTCAGTCCAAGCGAAAGCGATGTCCCGGCGGCGAGCGAGATCCGGCCCACTTTCCAAGTGGAAGAACTCTCGATCCGGCATGAAACCGTGCCCGTGATGGGTTCCCCGAGCGTGCCGAAACTCATTTGTCCGGGGTCGATCACGACCTCATCCGATCCGGTGTTTGGGCGGAAGATGGGCGGCGCGGGCGTGTTGTTGGGGAACAGGAGGAAGTTGCCGGTGAGCGCGCCGGGGTTGAGCGAATTCGGGCTGCCCCAGGTGTCGGCGGGATTGGAACTCCCGATCCAGAGCCAGCGCCAGGGCGGTGGGCTCGGTTGCACGCCCTGGGCGGCAAGCTCGGACGGGCGCGCAGCGAGGGCGATGAGTGCGACGGCGGCGGAGGCGAGTGGGCGAATGAGGGATTTCACGACCGTGCATCGGTCGGCGCGGGCGCCTCGTTACAGAAAATCTTTCACCGTCGGTAGATCTTCTCCGGGCGGGTCGATCAGCGTTCGGCCCGGGCTTCCGCCAGGCCCTGCTCAGCCTGCTTCACGATGACAGCATCGGCGGCCATGTGACGACGGGTTACCTCGACCAACTCGACAAAAACTGGTTCCGCTTCCATTGTCCGTCCCAGCTTGAGGAGCGTAAAGGCGAGCGGACGCAGCGTGAAGAAATACTCCCGGGCCACCGGGGGAAGGAGCTTGCGCTGGATGGTAACGCCGGCCCGGGCGTCGATCTCGGCTCCCTGGTACTTGCCCTGCTGGTAGCGCGTCCAAGCCAGCTTGCCGAGCGCGGTGGCCACCGGAGTGGTTTCGTCCCCATAAAGAATGCGCCGCTGTGCGACGCTCTCCACGAGCGCCCGCTCCGCAGCCGCCAGATCGCCCGATTCGGCTAGCAGGTCACTGAGGGAACTCAGCATCGCGGAAAGGTTTTCGAGGAGCGCCGGATTTGCCCTCATGCCGGGAATCACCTTGTCGAAGATCACCCGCGCTTCGTTCGTGCGGCCCAGCTTGTCGAGGCTGGTGGCGAGGTCTCCCATCGAGACGAGCGAATCGACGCAGCCCGGGCCGCCCGCTCGCTCGGCCAGACGGACCGACTCCTCGAGTAGCGGGATCGCCCCCAGCGGCCTTGAAGAGTGAATCTCGACGGACGCGCGACTCTGCAACGCACGCCCGAGTGCCGCCGTGCTTTCGGGAAGATGGGTGCGGTAAATCACGATCGATTCCGTCAGAAGTTTCGTGGCTTCGTCCTGCCGGCTTGTCCAATTGCACTGCTCGCCCATGGCTTTCAGCGCCTCAGCGGTCGCAATCGATCGATCGCCCGTCAGTCGGCGTGTCTCTGCCAGGGCACTTCGCAGCAGGGGCTCCGCTTCGTCGTAGAGGCTGAGATTGTAATAAGTCGTACCGAGGGTGAGCCGGACTTCCGCGAGCACGATTGGATCGGTTCTGAGATCGTGCTCCGCCCGCTCCCTCGCTTTCGCGAGCACGTCGATCACGCGGACCTCGCGGCCATCGGCCCCGGGCGCTGGCGCGCCGAGGACATCGATCAGGAACGCCTTGACGCGCTCGGCCCGGTCCCGCTGCAACCGAGCCGTGCGGGCCTGCACTGCGCTGAAAACCGCCGCGCCCGCAAAGCCGAGGATCACCAGGCTCGCCACGCTGAGAAGGATGCGATGGCGGCGCGCATATTTCCCGAGCCGGTAGTGCGCGGTGAGCGGGACGGCGCTCACGGGCTCATGCGCGAGGTGACGCCGGATGTCGTCAGCCATTGTTGCGACCGTGGCGTATCGTGCGGCAGGATCTTTTGACATTGCGCGCAGGCAGATGGCATCAAGATCGCCGCGCACTTCGGCCACGCGAAGCGCCGGCGCCGCGCTGGGGCTGCCTTGCGTCAGCAATTCGCTGGGCGGGCGCGCGGCGGTCTCCCGCAGAGCGCGCGCGATCTCCTCGCGCGAGCCGCTCGAGAACGATCGGTCGGCCAGCGGCGCTGCGCCCACGAGCATCTCGCACAGCAGGACTCCGAGCGAATAAACATCCGTCCGCGTGTCCACGTCGCCCCCGCCGGCTTGTTCCGGGCTCATGTAGAGCGGGGTTCCGACGACCGCGCTTTGCGATCGCCAGAGCGCCGCGTCCGCGGCGTGATCGCCGGCCGGACGCGCCAGGCCAAAATCGATCACCTTGATGCTCGGGCCACCTTCTCCCGCCAACGCGAGCACGTTGGAGGGTTTGAGATCGCGATGAATGATGCCGCGCTGGTGGGCGTGCTGCACCGCCTCGCAGATCTGCAGAAATAGTTCCAGGCGCCCGCGCAGCGGCAGCGGATGAGTTCGCAGAAACGTCGTCACCGGGTCACCCGCCACAAGCTCCAGGGCGAGAAAGGGCTGGCCGCGCCGGCTGATGCCGGCTTCGAAGACGCGCGCGATTCCCGGGTGCGTGAGCCGCGCCATCAGGCGCGCCTCGCGCTCAAAGCGCTCGAGGAAATCCTCGCTCTCGAGCAATTCGAATGGCAGCAGCTTGAGCGCGACTTCGCGATCGAGCGAGCACTGGCGTGCGCGATAAACCACCCCCATTCCGCCGCGACCGATCTCGTCACCGAACGCGTAATCACCGAAGTCCGCCGGTGCCGCGTCCTCGGACGGGGCCGCGAGGGCGCTGGCGACGAGGCAGCGCGGACAATCGCCGGTCGATGACGCGCGCGACGAGAGCGGGGCGCCGCAGTGGCGGCAAAGCGGACGCGAGGACATCGTATCATCCATCGGCTGTGCGCGAGCGGTTGTTACATCGGCCTTATGCATTTGGGAAAATTTCGTGCCCGACGAAAATGTGACGCTACTCGCGGAGGAGCGTGCGGAAGAGATGATCCAGTTCTGCCTGGAGCTCGTCCGGCGTGGTGACCGTCTGGGCGACCTGCGCCTGGAGCTGCTGACGAAAATTATGGCGCAGCCGGTGCACCGCCACGCGGAGCGCGCCTTCGGTGATGCCAAGGTCGCGCGCGGCCGCGGCCACCTCAGGTTCCGCGTGCTCCCAGGAGAGAAACTCGCGCAGCCGCGCGAACAGCGGGCCCTTGCCCTTCTGCGCGCATTCCTCCTCCAGCGCGCGCATGGCGTGGTCCACGACCGTCTCCGCCCAGTCGCGGTCGAAGAGTTGCTCCGGCGCGGCGCCGTCGGCGGTTTCGGCGACGAACCATTCCTCCGCCTGCGCGTGCTCGAACGAGACGAGGGCATGCCCGCCGCCACGGCGGAGCCGATGCTCCCGCCGCGTTTCGTCCGCGATATGCAGCTTGAAGACGCCAATAAGGAAGGAGCGCAGGCGGCCGCGCTCGCGGTCGGCCTTGTCGAGCAGGCTGCGTGAGACGAGCAGCGCGAAGAAACCCTGGGTGAGATCCTCCGCCTCGGCCGGCGGGATTTCGCGGCGGCGGGCAAATGCGTACAACGGATACCAGTAGTTCGCGCAGAGCTCATCGAGCGCGAGGCGGGCCCGCTCGTCGGGCACGGCACTCGTCTGCGCACGCAGGACAAGGCTCCAGCGCGTCTCGGGGAATGCAGCGGGCGAATCGGGCGGCATCGGTCTTATCCAGATTGCGGGTGCTTCCGGCCGCCCTCAAGCGGATTCCGACCATCGCGGCGCTGGAAACTTCGCATCCGCGTCTTCGCGGATGCCTTTCTTTCTGCTAGGCATTGCGCATGCACGTCGAAAAACTGAAGTACATCATCTGGGCGCAGGACACGAATCGCGCCCTGAAATTTTACCGTGACGTGTTCGACGCTGAGGTCGTGCGGCAATCCGATGTCATGGTGGAGATCAAGGTGGCCGGATCCGCGATTGGCATCCACGGCGGCGGGGAAGGCGGCAAGCGGACGTGGACAGGCCTGAGCTTTCAGGTCGCCGATCTTTTCGCCGCGTGCGTCGCGCTGCGGGCGGGCGGGGGAACCGTGCTGCGGGAACCGGAAGACACGCCCGAGGAACCCGCGCATCTCGCCATGTGTGCCGACACCGAGGGCAACGAAATCATGATCACCAAGCGGCGCGAATGAAAGCCGCTGCGCGGCAAACTCGGAACTCGAAGAAAAAGGGGAAAGATAGAAACTCAAATCAATTGCGACAGGCTCCGCGTCTCTGCGTCTCCGCGTGAAACCAAAATGATTTTGCTCCGTCGGGTTGCTCCAAAAAAATTCTGTAAATCTGGCAAATTTGGAAATTTTGTAAGAATCACATTCGCGTCGCGTGCGAATGCCGCCCTCGACGTGGCCTTCACCCTCGCCGATACGTTCCGCCATGAGCGTTCCTGTATCCGTCAAATATCTCGGTGATTTGCGTTGCGAAGCGATTCACGGTCCGTCGCAAGCGAAGCTAAACACCGACGCCCCCGTCGACAACCAGGGCAAGGGCGCCTCCTTCTCGCCGACCGATCTTGTCGCTACCGCGGCGGCCACCTGCATGGCCACCACCATGGCGATCGTGGCTAACCGCCACGGACTCGACCTGACGGGGATCGAGATCAAGATCACCAAGGAGATGACGACGGAAGGACCGCGGCGCATTGCGCGCCTCCCCGCCGAGATCTGGATGCCGATTGCCTCAACGCACCCCCAGCGCGCCACGCTCGAAAACGCCGCGCGCGCATGTCCCGTGCACCAGAGCATTCATCCCGACATCGAGAAGCCGATCACGTTTCATTGGAAGGACGCGTAGGCCGCGAGCGGCCAACGAGAGTCGACGGTCGACAGTCTACGATCGACGCCCGGAGATTCGCGGGAGAAGTGCACTCGTGACTTCCCGCGTTGATATTCCGATGGCAGGGGCGTGAGGCTTTAATTTTCTGACGGTCAACCTTCGACTCCACATCACCTCGGCCCGCGTCGACCGCCGCCGGAAGATCTGCCGCCCGGGCTCCAGCTTCCACTTTGGGGCGTCGAAGGCCGCGGTTTGCGTGACCCACCACCTCCACCTCCGCCGCCATGGCCTTGCGACGAACCACCGCGCCGTTGCTGCGGCTGACCGCGCGGTCCGCGCGGTCCACGATCCATCGACTCACCGGCCGGCGCGGCCGCGTTATAATCGAAATGGTCCGCGCGCTTGCGCACGATGCCGCGACCGATGAAACGCTCAAGCGCTCGCAACTCACCGTGATCCTCCGGGCTGACAAAGCTGATCGCGTCGCCCACCGCATTGGCCCGGCCGGTGCGCCCGATGCGATGGACGTAATCCTCCGGTTGCATGGGGAAATCGTAATTCACCACGTGTGAGATGCCATCGACGTCGATGCCGCGGGCGGCAATGTCCGTTGCCACCAGCACGCGAACTTCGCCGGATTTGAAATCCTTCAACGCTTTCAGCCGCTGGTTTTGGGAGCGGTTGGAATGCAGCGCGCCGGTCTTGATCCCGAGACTCTCCAGCTTGCGGGCCACGCGATCGGCGCTGTGCTTCATGCGCGTAAAGACGAGCACCATGTCCATGCTGGGATCCTGGAGCAGGTGGGCCAGCAGCGAGGGCTTCAGGTGCTTGGGCACCTCGTACACAAGCTGCGTCACGGTTTCCGCCGGGTTCGCGCGGCGACCGATCTGCACGATCTTTGGCGACCGCTGAAATTCGTGCGTGAGTGACTCGATTTCGCTGGAGAGCGAAGCCGAGAACATCAGCGTCTGGCGGTTCTTGGGAAGCTGGCGGACGATGCGCCGGATGGGCGGAAGAAATCCCATGTCAAGCATGCGGTCGGCCTCGTCGAGCACGAGGAAATTCAGCCCGGTGAAGTCGCCGAAGCGCTGGCCCATCAAATCGATCAAGCGCCCCGGCGTGGCGACGACGATGTCCACGTTCGAGCGGAGAGCATCCTTCTGCGGCTTCTCGCCGACGCCGCCAAAGACGGTGGCCATGCGGAGCGGAAGATGTTTCGCGTAGGCGCGGACGTTTTCCTCGATCTGGGCGACGAGTTCGCGCGTGGGCGCGACGACGAGCACGCGCGTGCCGCGGCGACCGGGGCCGTCGAGCTGGCTCGCGAGCTTCGTGAGAATCGGGAGCGTAAATGCCGCGGTCTTGCCGGTGCCCGTTTGCGCGATGCCGATGACGTCATGACCGGCCAAGATCAGCGGAATGGCGGCGGTCTGAATGGGCGTGGGTTCGGTGTAATCCGCCTCCTTGACCGCTTGAAGAATACGTGGATCGAGACCGAGGGAGCGAAAGGGCATGGGCCGGGGACCATAGTCCAGCGGGGGACCGATCGCACGTGGTATTC
>JANXRG010000022.1 GCA_025353105.1 Verrucomicrobiota bacterium | reverse complement strand
GTCACGATCGCTTCCGTCGTGAGCAGGAGGCCTGAGATGGAGGCCGCGTTCTGCAGGGCACTGCGGGTCACCTTCGTCGGATCCAGCACGCCGTCCTTGATCAGGTCGGTGTAGCTGTCGGTCGCCACGTTGTAACCGAAGTTGCCCTTGAGCTTCTTCACTTCCGCCACGATCAAGGCGCCTTCGCGGCCCGCGTTTTGCGCGAGCTGACGGAGCGGGGCCTCGACGGCGCGACGGATGATCTCCAGGCCGACCTTCTCATCACCCTCAAGCTTGAGGTTATTGAGCGCGGACTGAGCACGGAGCAGAGCGACTCCACCGCCGGCAACGACACCCTCTTCCACCGCAGCGCGGGTGGCGTGGAGTGCGTCTTCGACGCGGGCCTTCTTTTCCTTCATCTCGGTCTCGGTGGCGGCGCCGACATTAATGACGGCGACTCCGCCCGCGAGCTTGGCGAGACGCTCCTGGAGCTTCTCTTTATCGTAATCGCTGGTGGTCTCTTCAATCTGGCGGCGAATCTGCGTGACGCGGCCGCTGATGTCCTTGGTCTTGCCGCCGCCTTCGACGATCGTCGTGTTTTCCTTGTCGATCGAGACGCGCTTGGCTTTGCCGAGGTCATCGAGGGTGACGTTCTCGAGCTTGATGCCGAGGTCTTCCGTGAGGAATTTGCCACCCGTAAGGACGGCGATGTCTTCCATCATGGCCTTGCGGCGGTCGCCAAAGCCGGGGGCCTTGACGGCGCAGACGGCGAGGGTGCCACGGAGCTTGTTCACGACGAGCGTGGCGAGGGCTTCGCCTTCCACTTCCTCGGCGATGATGAGGAGCGGACGGCCGCTCTTGGCCACCTTCTCGAGCAGCGGGAGCAGGTCCTTGAGGGAGCTGAGCTTCTTCTCGTGAATGAGGATGTAGGCGTTCTCGAGGTTCGCTTCCATGTCTTCCGCGTTGGTCACGAAGTACGGCGAGAGGTAACCCTTGTCGAACTGCATGCCTTCGACGACGTCGAGGGTGGTTTCGATCGACTTGGCTTCTTCCACCGTGATGGTGCCGTCCTTGCCGACCTTGTCCATCGCGTCGGCGATGATCTCACCGATGGTCGTGTCCCAATTGGCCGAAACGGTGGCCACTTGGGCGATCTCGGTGCGGTCGCTGACCTTCTTGGAGATCCGCTTCAGCTCGGCGACAATGGCCTCGACGGCCTTGTTGATGCCGCGCTGGAGCGACGTGGGGTTGGCGCCGGCGGTGACGTTCTTCAGGCCTTCCTTGAAGATCGCCTCGGCGAGAACGGTGGCGGTGGTGGTGCCGTCGCCCGCGATGTCGCTGGTCTTGCTGGCGACTTCGCGAACGAGCTGGGCGCCCATGTTTTCGTACGGATCCTCAAGCTCGATCTCCTTGGCGACCGTGACACCGTCCTTGGTGATGGTCGGGGAGCCGTATTTCTTGTCGAGGATGACGTTGCGGCCGGATGGCCCGAGGGTGGCCTTGACGGCCCGCGAGAGTTTCTCGATCCCGCGCAGCAGAGCGTGCCGGGCGGTTTCGTCGAATTGGAGTTGTTTGGCTGCCATAATTTTTTAAGTGACTGAGTGACTAGTGATGAGTGATGAGTTGTTCCAGTGATCGCTGACTTCTGTTCTCTGTCCTCTGGTCGCTGGGAACAAGGGTCTCGTTAGTGAAGGATGCCGAGGATGTCGTCCTCACGCAGGAGCGTGTAGGTCTCGCCGTCGAGCTTCACTTCCGTGCCGCCATATTTCGAGATGAGGACGATGTCGCCCTTCTTGACGGTGAAGGGGATTTTCTTGCCTTCGTCGTCGATTTTGCCCGTACCGAGGGCGATGACTTTGCCTTCCTGGGGCTTCTCCTTGGCGGAGTCGGGGATGATGATCCCACCCTTTTTCACTTCTTTTTCCTCGAGCGGCTGCACGAGAACGCGGTCTCCGAGAGGTTGGATGCTATTGGCCATGTGTTTTTGGGGTTGCGTGTTTTGGTTTTGTCATCAGCCGCCGCGCGAACTTTAGATGCCGGACTGCGGCTGAATCGGATTGGTCCTAACGATGCGCGGCGGGATGGTTCACATCGCGCCGCGCGCCGAAATTATTTCTTGTCCTTGTCGACCATCTCGAAGTCGGCGTCGACAACTTTGCCGTCGGCCTTCTTCTCCTTGGGTTTTTCGTCGGTCGACTCGCCGCCCTCGTGGGCGGGTTCGCCCGAGGGCGTGGCGCCCGCGGCGGCCGAGGCCTGCTTGTAGAGCTCGGCACTGATGACGCCGAACTTCTCCTGCAGGTCGTCCGAGGCTTTCTTGATGGCGTCGGTGTCGCCGCCTTCGATGGCCTTGCGCACTTCTACGATCGCTTCCTCGACGGGCTTGCGGTTTTCCTCGGAAACCTTATCGCCGAGTTCCTTGAGCTGCTTCTCGCATTGGTAGGCGAGGGAGTCGGCCTGGTTCTTGGTCTCGATGGCGTCCTTGGCGGTCTTGTCCTCTTCGGCGTGCGCCTCGGCTTCCTTCTGCATGCGCTCGATCTCTTCTTTCGAGAGACCGCTGGACCCGGTGATGGATATTTTCTGCTCCTTCTGCGTGCCGAGGTCCTTGGCGCTGACGTGCAGGATGCCGTTGGCGTCGATGTCGAACGTGACTTCAATCTGCGGCGTGCCACGGCCGGCCGGCGGGATGCCGTCGAGGTGGAACTTGCCGAGGTTCTTGTTGTCGCGCGAGAGTGGGCGTTCGCCCTGCAGCACGACGATTTCCACGCCGGGCTGGTTGTCGCTGTACGTCGAGAAGATCTGCGACTTGCGCGTCGGGATGGTCGTGTTGCGCGGGATCATCGGGGTGGCGACGCCACCGGCCGTTTCAATCGCGAGCGTGAGCGGCGTGACGTCGAGCAAGAGCACGTCCTTGACGTCGCCCTTGAGGACTCCGCCCTGGATGGCGGCGCCGACCGCGACAACTTCGTCGGGGTTCACGCCCTTGTGCGGCTCCTTGCTGACGAGCTTGCGCGCGGTCTCGATGACCTTGGGCATGCGGGTCATGCCGCCGACGAGCACGAGCTCATCGATCTGCGAGGCCTTGAAGTCGGCGTCCTTAAGACAGTCGGTCACCGGCTTCATCGTGCGCTCGAAGAGATCGTCGGTGAGCTGCTCGAGCTTGGCGCGCGTGAGCTTCTTCGCGATGTGCTTCGGGCCGGTCTGGTCGGCCGTGATGAACGGGAGATTTATTTCGTATTCCTGCGCGGACGAAAGCGCGATCTTGGCTTTCTCGGCCTCCTCCTTGATGCGCTGGATGGCGTCGGCCTGCTTGGTGAGGTCGATGCCCGAGTCCGTCTTGAACTCCTTCACGATCCAATCGACGAGGCGGTTGTCCCAATCGTCACCCCCGAGGTGCGTGTCGCCGTTGGTCGCCTTGACCTCGAAGACGCCGTCGCCGATTTCGAGCACGGAGATGTCGAACGTGCCACCGCCCAAATCGTACACGGCGATCTTTTCGTCCTTCTTCTTGTCGAGTCCGTAGGCGAGCGACGCGGCGGTCGGCTCGTTGATGATACGAAGCACCTCGAGGCCCGCGATCTTGCCGGCGTCCTTCGTGGCATTGCGCTGCGAGTCGTTGAAGTATGCGGGAACAGTGATGACCGCCTGCGTGATCTTTTCGCCGAGCTTGGCTTCCGCGTCGGCCTTGAGCTTCGCGAGGATCATCGCGCTAATCTCGGGCGGGGAGAACTTCTTCTTCTCGCCGTTGATTTCCACTTCGATGTGCGCGTCGCCGTTCGCGGCCTTCACCATCTTGTAGGGCATGCGCTTGGTGTCGCCGGCCTTTTCGATTTCGTCGAACTTGCGACCCATGAAGCGCTTCACCGAGAAGATCGTATTTGTGGCGTTGGTCACGGCCTGGCGCTTGGCGGCCTGGCCGACGAGACGTTCGCCGGTCTTGGAAAACGCGACGATGGACGGCGTCGTGCGCGCGCCTTCAGAATTTTCGAGAACCACGGGTTCGCCGTTCTCCATGACGGCCATGCAGGAGTTCGTGGTGCCGAGGTCGATGCCGAGAATTTTAGCCATGGTAAATAGGGGATGCGTCCACGCCCTGTGGGTATCTGGGACGTGAAGTTTCCTTTAGCATGGGGTGTTCCAGTTGTACGACACAACTGTAAGTTATTTGTTATGAGTTAGTTGTTATGATTCATGAAATGAGGGCAAGGCGAAAAACGGGACATAGTGGCACCATATTTTGTCCCACCTCATGTCGATAGCGACAGGAAGGCGCAGCTCGAGGCAAAACTGCCCCGGGAAACTCGAAACTCGAAATTCGAAACTCGAAGGAAGTTCGACGTGTGAAATTCAATGCGGAAAGGTAGGCGGGCTACGGTGGATCGTGACCTCGGGGCGCGATGGCAAACGCTATTTGCGGCAAGGCCTCTGAAATCCTGCGTCTGAAATCACGAATTTCACACGGATGAACACGAATGGAAGGAAAGGGTGGAGTAACGAGGGCAGAGGCCCGAGAGCAGAGGACAGTTTCCCGACCTTCCGAGAGAATTTGGTAAATCTACGAATTTGGGCGAAATCGGGATGGAGGCGATACGGTGGAAAGGGTCGCAGAAAAATTGCTTCGCAAACGGCCCGGTTCTCGCTCTTATTTCGCCCTGCGCCTATGTCCACGCCGGAGTCCGAACAAATTGTTGCCAAGCAAGCTTCCGATTCCGGGATCGTTCAGGTCATGGAGCGCGACATCGTTTTCAACTGCCCGCATTGCGAAGGCGAGCTGGTGGTGGATCGGGACGGTGCGGGGATGACGTTCAACTGTCCGCATTGTGGCGGCCGGATTGCGGTGCCGTTTTATCGCGGGCCGGACGCGACCGAGAGCCAGATGGGAATAAGCCGGGCCGATCAGGGGACGTCGGGCTCGTCGTCGATGGGAGGCGGCCTCCCAGGCGCGGCGCGACTTTCGGGCAAGCAGCTCGAGGTGCGGACGGTCGATTTTACGACGCTGACGAAGGAAGAGGTGGGGCAGCGGGTGGATGATTTGAAATTGCAATTGAAGGAGCATCAATCGCAGACGACGGAGATGCGGGGTCACCTGAACCGGGCGGTGATTGAGATGAATCGTTTGCAGTTGAAATTGCAAAAGCTGCGGGAGCGGGGCACCAGCATTGAGCAGGAGTTGGCCGCGGCGAAGGCAGCGATAGAACCGCCGGGAGGCGGCTCGTGAGCGAAGAGTGATGGGTGATGGGTGATGACCGTGAGGCTGCTCGGCAAACACCGCTGACCCGCTGGCGTCTATCCGCTGACTTCCGACACCTGCTCGCTGGTGACTCATCACTCGCCACTCATCACTTCCCTTGTCCCTTGAACGTTATCGGGTATGGGTACGCGTTGTGGCGTAGTCGTTCGGACGACGAGGTGAACGCCAAAGGATGGGTGACAGAGCGGTCGATTGTGCACGCCTGGAAAGCGTGTGTGCCCAAAAGGTACCGGGGGTTCGAATCCCCCCCCATGCGCGCGCGTCGCGCTCGGAAAACTCGAAACTCGAAGCTCGAAGAAAGACCGAGAGAAGAAAATGGAAGGCAGGCCCGCGCAGGGCGAGCGAGCTAAACTCGAAGCTTGGAAAGAACTGGAATGAAGAAAGGAAGCGGGTTGCGAATCTCGACGTCCCCGCGGGGGGTTCCCCTCAGGCGAATTTCCAGAAATGTCGCTCGCGTTCGATCAGCAGGGGAACTGCCTCGGCGACGTAACGCTTGAAGTGCGCACTTTGCTGATGCACTTCGAAGGCGGCTTCGCTGTCGTAAATTTCGTAAAGCATGACCCGCGTCGGATCTTGAGAATCGATGAGGACGTCGAACTGACGGCAACCGGGCTCGGCCCTTGATTTTGTCGCATTCTCCAGAGCCCGAGGCATGAAGGCGACGACCTGCCCGGGCTGAATCGTGAGATGGACCGTCAGAAGGAGCATCCCGACTCGTCGTGAAGTGGGCCG
>JANXRG010000015.1 GCA_025353105.1 Verrucomicrobiota bacterium | reverse complement strand
GGCGTCTGTCCTTCGTGCCACGGTTGGGCACGCGCCGCGCCACGCTCCGCCGTCGCTGAGCTTGGGGTCGTTAGGCGACCTGCGCGACACACATTTTCGTTATGAAGGGCAGTCTGAACGTTGACTTTGTGTTTCGGATTTCAGTCTTCTTCGGAGCCTTGTTTCTCCTCGGGCTTACGGTTGCGGTTTTCGCGATCGGTTCCATTCCGTTGGACGATCACGCCCAAGCTTGGCTATCCCGGCAGGGTCGCCCGTCTGTTAGTTTTCTTTCGCCGCATTGGTGGCTTGCCATTTTTGCATCTGATGGCTGGCTGGCTGCAGTTGTCTTAGCGCCTTCGCTATTTCTTCTCGTACCGACCATATGGGCGTTTCGCGCGTGCTTCTCACGCTCGGCCGCTCCGGCCGCCTGACCAGGCACTGGAGCGAACCGCTCTGAGCCTTCCGTTCGTTTGCTTGCCAACAGCTTCGCGGTCGCTCAGTTTGGGTCGTTAGGCGCGCTCGGTAGCACTGTGACCATTACAAGAGTCATTCTTCTCTCGCTCTCGCTATCCGTGGCGTCAGTTCATTGCAGCCAAGCGGACGCACCCTCCACAGCGCCGGCACGAGATCCACACGGTTACTTCGAGCGACTAGTCGGTCGGTGGCTTGGTCCAAGGAAGTTTCACATCTTTCACCGCGATGGCACATGGGGTGTGCAGAGACACGAGACCGCTCCGTAGGACATCGATGGTCGTCGCTGGTACGTAGACGGGAACAAGCTCGTATTGACGTATCCGCTCGAAGACGGGTTGCACACCACGGCGTCCACGATCGTTTCATTCACGCCCTCCAAATTTGTGCTTCAGGACGATGGCATTCGCCAAGAGTTCGAGAGATTTCCGTAGTCCGCGCTTTGCTGCGCCTAACTGTGGAGGCTCAACAGGTTGTCCGCAGAAAGGGGTAAGGGGGAGGCCACCTTTGGGGTCAGGTCAGGTATGGCCAGGAGGCGACGTTCACATTTACCCGCAGCGGACGATCCACTTGATCTTCTGCCTGCATCCCGGCACGATGCGCCGTCAACAATAATAAGGGAATACACATGAGGTCGATCAAAGTCTTCTGCAGCGTCGCAAGCGCGTTGATGGTCGCCACGTCCGTGTGTGCCACCGAAACGACCGTCGTGAGCGACGTCCTCGGTGCGGAGGGCCCGTTGTACCTTGACGGCAATCTCTACTATGTCGGCTGGGTCTCGAACACGTTGTCGAGGTGGGATGGCAAGACGAGCACCGTGCTTAACGAAACCCCGGATTGCGGACACAACGGACTGGCCCTGACCAAGCAGAATACCTTCCTAATCGCCTGCTGCGATCACGGTGCGATTCTCGAGGTCGACAGGCAGGGCAAGCAGCTTCGCCGCTGGGATACCGACAGCAACGGCAAGCCGTTCGACGGCGGCATCAACGATATTGTGGTGGCCGCCAACGGCGGTGCTTATGCCACGATCTTCGGCAAATACACCAACAACACTGAACCCCCGACGTTGGTGATCGGGAGAATCGTCTATCTCGCGCCGGGCAACCAGAAATGGGTCGAAGTGGCGGGGGATCTCAATCACGCAAACGGGATAGGTGTCTCCCCGGATCAGAAAACTCTCTATGTCAGTGAGACGGTCGGAAACTGCATCTTGAAGTTCTCAATCAACGACGACGGCTCGCTCGGCAAGAGGTCGAACTTCGCGTTGCTTAACCTCCTCGTGAAGAACAAGGTTGAGTCATGGTGGCTGGGTCCCGACAGCATGAAGATTGACGACAAGGGCAACATCTATGTCGCCCAGTGGACCGGCGGCAAGGTCTTGAAGCTCTCCCCCGAGGGCAAGCTGTTGCACGTATTCGAGATCGCGGCGGGAGAAGGCACGACAAATGTGGCCTTCGGCGAGGGCGGGAAGGATCTGTATGTAACCGTGGTGAAGGATCCAAACGACCCGAAGGCGAAGGGCAGCATCGTGAAGATCCCGAATGTCGACTAGCCCCCGGCTGGGCTGAGACCGGCCATCGACCCAAGCCGCCGAGCCGTTTTGGCGGATTGGCGCAACATTCCTGGTTCGCAGTTGCCTTCCGCGTCGCCGGTCGCTCAGTTTGGGTCGTTGGTATGGCTGTTGATTTGGCAAGGGATAAAATGGGTTGGCGGTCATTTATGCGATGACTTCGGCGGAGTTTTCGATCGGTGAACCCCGCAAGATTGTTTTTCTTTGGGTGCTTTGACCCCCTGGTCGGGTTTTGGTTTCCTTTCGAGTTCGATCGAGGATGAATTGGTTTTCGTTCAGCTCTTGGGCGATGCCTGCGTCGGCGTCGGCCGCGCCAGTTGGAAGATCTGCCTTGTCTGCGCGCTGCGCACCCATTGGATCGCACTGGGAAAAATGGTACGGGGGTGTCAATACTCGCAAATGCTTGTTGGTAGACGAGGCTTTTGGGGTCACTTTGCAACCATGGACGCGCCGAAATTTTACTGGTGCTTTGAGGAAGGTACCAACCAGCACGTTGCCGTGAAGGTCTGGCCCACGCCTCGTTCTGTGGGCGTCGGAGAAGCCTACGAAATCAATCTGGAGCCGGGCCCAATAGTGCGACGCATCACGAACCTTGTGCCGCAGGTGGGTCAGATTGCCAGCGCACCGTCACGTCCCACCTTTACGTTGGTCGAGGTAAGCGAATTTCCGGACGGTACTGGCGAAAAGCTCAAAGTGATGCGGCGGGTTCAGTAATAATGCCGGCTGGTTCGTTACTCTTTCCGGATGGAACTTCTCAACGTCCCGCCGCCGCTTGGCATCTTCGTCTTCGGCGCTCGCGCGTAACCAAACACCGGAGCGAAACGAAATCTCGGTGGGTGCAACATCCGCTTTCCGACTTTACTTTCCGCCTCGCCGAACGCTCAGTTTGAGTCGTTACAAGGCGCCGGGGGCCTCTAGCCTTGCGGCTGCGATGAGTGGGCGGACGCGAGATTGGGGTCGGCGTAGAAGGGGAGGTGCAAGACGGAAGCTTCCGCCCCACCGAGTTCGAGGATGAACCTGTCGATCAGGCGCGTGGCCTTCTCGTACCCTTCGAGTTCAACGAGCTTGGCGGCCACGACCTGCCCTCCCGTGGCTGCGCCTCGTCCGAAAAGGCCGGAAAGGCGGCCCGTGTTCTTCCCCGCCGCAACCGCCGGGCTGGCGAGCTTCGCGCGGATCTCAGCTTCCACGTTGTTGAAGACGGATTTTGTGAGCTGAAGGTTCTCCTTAATCCGTCTCATCACCTCGAGCATTTTGTCGCAATCCAGGCGGCTGCGAAGTTTGAAGCGAATGTCCAGCTCGCCTTCCTTTATGAGTCCGCTGCAGGCTTCATGGATTCTCACAAGCGCGGTCGGCGGAATTCCGACCCGCTGAGTCGGAACCGGTAGAGCGTCCGGTTCAATGGGCGTGGGCTGACTGGGTTCGATGCCCACTGCTGCTGTGGGCCGGCTCAGCGTCCGATATATGAAACCGCCAATAACAGGTCCCGCGACAACAAGGAGCCACAGAAAACTGTCACCGGGGAGAAGAATTGTTGAGATCATTTGTACTACAGCCGATTGATTTGCCCGTGCATTTGGCGTTGCCGCCTATTTGAAGCAGGCTGCGCGCCTGGGAATCAAAAGCGGACTAAATCGGGCTGTCCGCGACGCCGGCCATTCCAGGCACGAATGGCAAATCTTTTGTCCCAACCCCTTCTCCGACGTCCTCAGGGCGAGGAGCACCGACGCCTAACCCGGCACTGAAGAGAATTGGTCATGAACGTCCGATCAAATATTTGATGACGTATCTCGCTTCGCTCGGTTGGCCTCGGCGGTTCGCGCAACATCCGTTTTGAGACTTTACATTCCGCCTCGCCGGTCGCTCAGTTTGGGGTGTTAGGCGGCTGACAGGACTGTTAGCTTCTTTAGACCCGACAAAAAAGGAAATCATATGCTACGATCCACAGTGAAATTGCTTGCATTACCGTTTTTGTGCATCGGCTTTGCCAATATCAGTTCGGCTCAGAGCGCCAGTCCAGCAGCGATCGTTGAGAACTTCTCGAAGGCCTGGAATTCGCATGATGCCAAGGCGTTTGAGCGCCTTTTCACCGAAGATGTCATTTGGGTCCCGATCGCTGAAGTTAGAGCAGAGGGCCGGAGCGACCTTGTGAAGGAGCTTGCAGAGATTCACGCCACATGGGCGAAGAGCACGACGGTGGTTCAGAGTGCTACGAAAGTTCAGACCTTAACGCCCGACGTGGCAGTTGTATTGTTTCACTCGTTACTTGCCGGTCAGCGCGATGACGCTGGCAAACCCATGCCCGCAGTGGACAGAGCGATAATGGTGGTCGTGGTGAAGCAATCCGATGGGTGGAGGATTGCCGCCGGTCAGGTGACTAAACCGTCTCCGGCTACGAAGTGAACATGGCGCACGCCCAATCGCCTAGCCGGGCGATGCAGCGAACCGCGCCCCTCTCCGATGCGTAGCTTTTGGGTAATTGCTTCGTCCTGCTTGCAGCCACGCGCGCTCTAGGGCGCGGTCGCTGATCTTGTGTCTCGTTAGGCAGCGGCACATTCGATGACCACAAGGGAGCTTCTGGACCGCTATGGCAGGCGAGGTACGATTGTGACCGTTCTGGGCGGTCCACTGCTTGCGGTTTCCATGGTGCTTGCAGCAGCGCGCGTGGAGCCCTATGCGTTCATTGTCGCCGTCGTCGGCAGCTTGTTGTTTGGCTCCGGCCTCATAAGTGAATTCTTCGGCGCTCGATGTTTGGCGTGGGGCACGCCCGTTGTACCAGTTCGGTCGCAGGCTCGGAGTTCGCATCGACCCGTCACTTCGATATTGCCCGTACTGCTCGTCATCCCTCGACAGGGACTTCGGCGACCCCGGCGCCTGATCAGGCACTGGAGCGAATTGGTCATGGAGGTCCGATCGAATATTTGTAGATCTATCTCCGAAGCCGACGAGACATCCACCGGGCCGGCAAGTTTTATCGCGGTTGACCCCGACGGAAACCCAATCCTGGTCGATCAGCATGTTTGAGTTGGCGGTTCCGCACGCGCGGTGGCGCGGCTGGAGTTGAGGCGTGAACTCATCGGTGCAGGGCAACGGGCTGGCCGCCGAAGCGGATTTGGGTTTGACCAACGGTTTCGCGCCTGGCCAGCATTGGGACAGGCTCGCCGGCAAATCTTCGCGCTTCCCGCCCGGGTGTCACCGGGCAGACGAGGAAGGCACGCCAACGTGCGCCCTCATGGGGTGTGTGAGTTGGCGAATCCCAGCGTTCAGCGCGTCAGTTCAAACAACTCGCGCCCGATCAGCATGCGGCGGATTTCCGACGTACCCGCGCCAATCTCGTAGAGCTTCGCGTCGCGCAACAGACGACCCGTCGGATATTCGTTGATGTAACCGTTGCCCCCGAGCGCCTGGATCGCCTGGAGCGCGATCTGAGTCGCGTTCTCCGCGGCGTAGAGAATCGCTCCGGCCGCGTCGCGACGCGTGACCTTCCCCTCGTCGCACGCGCGGCCCACGGCGTAGATGTATGCCTTGCTGGCGTTGGTAAGCGTGTACATGTCGGCGAGCTTTCCCTGCATGAGTTGAAACGAGCCGATAGGCTCGCCAAACTGCGTGCGTTCGTGCACATAGGGCAGGACGACATCCAAGCAGGCCTGCATAATGCCGAGCGGTCCGCCCGCCAGCACGGCGCGCTCATAATCCAGTCCGCTCATCAGCACCTTGGTGCCGCCATGCAACGGTCCCATCAACTGGCTGGCCGGAACGCGGCAGTCCTGAAAGACCAACTCACAGGTGTTCGAGCCGCGCATGCCGAGCTTGTCGAGCTTCTGGGCAGTGCTGAAACCCGGCGTGGCCTTTTCCACGAGGAAAGCGGAGATGCCCTTGGGACCAGCGTCCGGAAGCGTCTTCGCGTACACCACGAGGACGTGCGCGTCGGGACCATTCGTGATCCACATCTTCGTGCCATTGAGAATGAAGTGGTCACCGTCCGGATCGGCCCGAAGGCGCATGGACACGACGTCGGAGCCGGATCCACTTTCGCTCATGGCCAGCGCGCCGATGTGTTCCCCCGTGATCAATCTTGGCAGGTACTTTGTCCGCTGCTCCGGCGTGCCCCAACGCCGGATCTGGTTAACGCAAAGATTGGAGTGCGCGCCGTAGCTCAACCCCACCGAGGCCGAGGCGCGGGAGATTTCCTCCATCGCGACAATATGCGCGAGGTAGCCCATGCCCGCTCCGCCGTATTGCTCCTCGACCGTGATGCCGAGCAGGCCCATCGCGCCGAGTTTGCGCCAGAGGTCGGCGGGGAACTCGTTGACCCGATCGATCTCCGCGGCGCGTGGGGCAATCTCTTTTTCGGCGAACTTGCGCACCGACTCGCGCAAGATGTCGATCGTTTCACCGAGGCAAAAATTGAATGAGGGAACGGCGGCCATGGAAGCGG
Source organism: Verrucomicrobiota bacterium (assembly GCA_025353105.1). GTDB lineage: Bacteria > Verrucomicrobiota > Verrucomicrobiia > Chthoniobacterales > SZAS-18 > SZAS-18. The sequence continues at coordinate 8,997 of JANXRG010000015.1, read as the reverse complement.
GGGAAAGTCCGGCGCAACGGCGCACCGGGAGGAGCACATCGCACGCGCGGGGCGGGAGAGGAAAAGGCTAAGGCGGCCGGTTGAGCCGGTCAAACCGTCGTCCCGGCCGTACGGCCGAAGCCCGGGCGGCGAGCTGACGGCGCCAGACCAGCTCCAGCGAAAGCAGTCCGCCGAGCGCGCCCCACGTGGCGGCTTCGGGCACGAGGGTGACGGAGACGTTATCGATCCATCCGGCGTTGGTGTCGCTGCCGCCGATGTCGTGGATCGTCACGCGAATCTGGGAGTTCGTCGCGGTGAAGTTGAAGCCGACGGTCTGCAGTACACCCTGGGTCGTCGCGAGCGTCTGCGTCACGATCGTTCTGTTCGAGCCGAGATCCGTAATCGTGACCCGGAAGGACTGTCCGCTGAAATTGCCGTAGCGATAATTATCGAGCGAAAAATGATAGAGCTGACCGGCCAGGGCCGAGTTGATGTTCTGCATGATCACGCCGCCGGAGTTGCTCGCCCCCGTGAGATCAATGAGCTGCGTCGGATCCGCTGGCGTGCCGCTTACGTTCCCGGTAGCCTGCGTGCGTTGGGTGTAAAAGGTCGCGCACGCGGCGCTTTGCAGCGAGACATTGCCCGTCGAGACCGTCCAGCCGGTCAATTCATTCGCCGCGAGGAGGTGATTCTGCGATCCGCTCAGGACCGGGAGGGAGAAATCGCCGTTGACGATCGGACACACCGCAAGAACCAGCGCGATGGCCTGAAACGGAGAGCGTGTCGGGTGAACATTCAGGACAGCAAACTCCAAAGTGCCTGCGCTCTACCGCCTCGGCAGCCGGAAATCTTCGCCGGGTTGACTTAGAAATTCCGACGGGCGAGGGCGAGTCGAATTGCGAGTCCGATGAAGAGCGTCCCGGTGAGGCGGCCCATCCAACGGCTGACCCCGGGCCGGCGCCGCAGCCAGACGCCGATGGCGCCGGAAAAAAATCCGAGCGGCACAAAGATTACAAGCGTGAGCGCCGCGAAACCGAGGCCGAGCCAGACCATCTGGCGCCCGACCGGGCCTTGTGGATTCACGAACTGCGGCAGGAACGCGAGGAAGAAGAGGGCGACCTTTGGATTAATCGCGTTTGCAATGAACCCGCGCAGGAGAAAACGCGACGAGGCTTCGGGCTCGGTCGCCCCGACCTCCTCTCCGCGGCTGCGGAGAGCCCGAACGCCGAGGTAAACAAGGTAGGTGGCCCCAACGAATTTCAGCGCGGTGAAGGCCACGTCCGACGCGGCTACGATCGCTGCCACGCCGAGCGTCGCCCAAATGGTGTGGGTCAGGCAGCCGAGCGAGCAGCCGATGGCAAATCCGATGCCGGCGCGGCGACCATGGCTCAATCCAAGACTGAGGATTGCAAGGTTATCGGGTCCGGGTGCAGCCGTACAAATCAGTGATCCGATGATGAAGGCGAGGTGGGAGTCGATGGGAGCGTTGCGTTAAGAGTTAGGAGTTAAGGGTTAAGAGTGACGAACTGGGGGCGGCGCTTGTCCTCCTAACGGACTAGTCCCTAATTCCTTTCGCTCCAGTCGGACTTGGACCGCCTGAGGGCTCCGACGCGACGCGGGCGCGGACGGACTCGACCTGCGTGCGCAGCGCTTCCAGTTGCCGGCCGAGTGCCGAGAGATCACCGAGCACGCTGCCGGCCTCGGACTGCGCCCGGGCGGATTGCCGCTGCCCGTCCATCTCCACGTGCATTTCCGACATGCTGTTCATGACGATGCCGATGAAGAGATTCAACATGATCATCGTGCCCAGCAGGATGAAGGTCACAAAGTAGGCGGTCGCCGCCACGGGCGCCGCGCGCTGGGTCGCGCTCAGCAGGTCGCTCCAGTTGTCAAGCGTGATCACCTGGAAAAGCGAAACCAGCGCCACCGGCAGCGAACCAAAGTACTGTGGCGACTGCGTGCCGAACAGGTGGATGCCCGTGACTGCATAAATGTAGAACATCAGGGCCAGCAGCAGGCCGACGTAGCCCATCGCGCCCAGGCTCTTGAGCAGCGCGCCCACCAGGAGCTGCAGCTTCGGCAGGGCGGTGATCAGCCGCAACACCCGCAAGGCGCGCACCAGACGCAGCACCGCGGCGAACGGACCGCCCACCGGCAGCAGGCAGAGGACAACGATCGAGAAATCGAAAACGTTCCAGCCATCGCGAAAGAAATCGAGCGGCCGGCGGCCGTGCGCGAGCAGCTTCAGCGCAATTTCAATCACGAAGATTACCAGCACCGCGGCATCGAGGGCGTGCAGCAGGGCGCCGTGCTGCGCCTGGATCGCGGCGCTGGTTTCCACGCCGGCGAGCACACCCGCGAACAGGATGACCGCCGTGATGGCCGCCCGGAAGGATCCCGCTTCGACGATGCGCTGGGCGATCCGGCTCATAACGCGAGGACGGCCGGTTTCCGGCCGCGTCGGGCGTTGGGCGCCCGCTCCGGTTGAATCAGCACCTTATCCACGGACGTTCGATCCATATCCATGATCTCAATTTGCAGACCCGCGCAGGTGAAGGTATCGCCCTCCCGCGGATGGCCCTCGAGCCGCTTCCCGATTAGCGCCGCCAGGGTGGGAGCACCGCCGGCTGCGTGCGCCTGCAGGTTGACCCCGAGCAAGGTGTCGAGCTTCGCCAGATTAAAGTGGCCGTCGACGAGCCAGGTCCCGTCCGGGCGTTGGCGGGCTTGCGGCCGGAGACGCTCCTCCAGCGAAGGCATGTCGCCGCCGATGGCCTCCAGCAGGTCGACGTGCGTGACCACGCCGGCGGCCGGCCCGCCCGTTTCGCCGACCACCGCGAAATGGACGCCGGTGCGCTTGAACCGGTCGAGCACATCCCGCACGGGCTCCGCCGCGGCGACTCGCAACGCGGGCGTCATCAGATCACCCACCCGCGCGGGGGTGTGTGCCGCCAGGTTCGCAAAGAGGGATTTCACCGTCACCACCCCGAGGACGCTCTGATTGTCAGCGTCCACCACGGGATAACTCGAATGGCCGAACGCGACGATCTTTCGCCAGAGCGTTTCGCTCGGTTCATCGGGCCCCAGCAACACCAGCTTCGCGCCTGGCGTCATGATTTCGCTGACGGGCAGGCAATCGAAAGAGAGCACGGACTCGACCATGCGCGGTTCGTCCTGGTGGAAGACCCCGCTGGCGGAGCCTTCGCGCAGCAGGAAATGGACTTCCTCCTCGGAGACGTGATCGGGCGGGCCGGGCGCAATCCGGCACAGGCGGAGCAATTGACCGGTCGCGGCGCCGAGCAGATGCACCACCGGCTGCGCGATACGGCTGAGCCACTCGACGGGCCGGGCCACGTGGCAGGCGATCCGTTCGAGGGCGGACAGCGCGAGGCGCTTGGGGGTGAGCTCGCCAATCAGCACGGAAACAAAGGTGAGTGCGAGCACCACCAGCCCGACGCTGAGTGCATCGGCGTACGCGGTCAGAAAGGGCGCCGGTCTGAGCGTGTCGGCCAGCGTGCCGGCGAGAGTGGCGCCACCGAGCGCGCCGGCCAGCAGTCCCACCAGCGTGATGCCGACCTGGACGGTCGGCAGGAAGCGGTTCGGGGCGGAAGCGAGGCGGAGCGCAGCGGGGGCGCCCGGGTGGCCGTCCGCCGCCATTTGACGCAGCCGTGATTTCCGCGCGCAAACCAGCGCCGTTTCGCTCATGGCAAACATTCCGTGGGCGGTAAAGAGCGCCAGCACGATCAGGATTTCGACGATGACAATGCTCATCAGGAGGGCGCGGAACCGCCTTCGACCATCGGACCGACCTTGACGATGGCTTTCCGGGGCCACAGCAGGGAGAGGATGACCGAGGCCGCGAGGATGGTGACGATCACGCCGAGCGAGACCAGGGTGTCAATCTTCCAGGCGGTGTGGCCGAGGATCATCTTCACGCCGACGAAACTGAGCACCGCGCCGAGTCCGATCTTGAGGTAGTGAAATTTGTCCATCACCCCGGCCAGGGCGAAATAGAGCGAGCGCAATCCCAAGATGGCGAAGACATTTGAGGTGTAGACGATGAACGGATCCCGTGTGACCGCGAAAATCGCCGGGATGGAGTCGACCGCGAAGATCAGATCGGAAATCTCGACCAGCAGCAGGACCACGAAAAGCGGCGTGGCCATGCGCACCCCGTGCTCGCGCACGAAGAAGCGATCGCCGCGGTAATCCGGGGTAACCGGCATGATCCGCTTGAACCAGCGCACGATGGGGTTGCGCTCCGGATGGATTTCCTCCTCGCGTTTCACGATCATCTTGATGCCGGTCAGGATGAGGAATCCGCCGAAGACGTAGAGAATCCAGGCGAACTTCGCGAGCAGCGCCGCACCCAGCACGATCATGATCGCGCGCATGACCAGCGCGCCGATGATGCCCCAGAAGAGCACCTTGTGCTGATAGAGCGCGGGCACCGCAAAATACGAGAAGAGCAGGGCGAAGACGAAGACGTTGTCCACGCTGAGGGATTTCTCGATGACGTATCCCGTAAAGAATTCCAACGCCTTCTGGCTGCCAAGGTAATGGGCGATGCCGGCGTTGAACAGCAACGCCAGACCGATCCAGACGGCGGTCCAGGTGAGGGACTCCCGGAGCGTCACCACATGGGCCTTGCGATGGAAGACGCCAAGATCGAGCGCCAACATCGCCAGCACGAAGATGTTGAAACCGATCCAGAGCCAAAGGTTGTTAGTCATTAGAAAATGGTGGGCGGATGTTTCGGTGGCCGGATGCTCGGGCCACCGGTAGGCGAGCGCCGGGCGGGCGAGTCCGGGTCAACGGCCTCACGGAGAGTCCCGGAGGGTCCCCGGGACACGACTTCCGGTCGCCGGAAGCCGCGCGGACCTCGTAAGGCCCGGCGACCTCCGGCGGCGGTATTTTGCGTAAGGTTTCCGGTGGGTTCAGGCGGCTCGCCCTGGCTTGATCGAGGCCCAGTCATGTTTCCAGGCGACGCAATGCTGCTCGAAGACTTCGGCATGCCTGGCCAGTACGGTCTCGACGATGGCGGTGTCGTCGAGGTAGCCAATCCCCGGCGTTTCATCCGGAATCATGTCGAGATCCTTCTCGGCGTAGAGCAGGGCAAAGGCGGTTTCATGGCGCACGGTTTCGGGCGTGAGCGCCCCGGCGGTCTCGAAGAAGTTGGCGAGGAACTCAAGCTGCCGGCCGAGACGGGGATGTTTCTTGCGCAAGTGGTCGATCTTATCGCGCAGGTTGCCACCGCCGGCGGCGAGGCCGCTAAATTCACCACGCCCCAGCAGCCGGCCGCCCTGCTCGACAAAGCGGGGGAGGTCAATGCCGTCTTCCGAGACGTAGTGGATGTAGCGGTCGAGCAACTCTTCCGCACGCGAGCTGGGCCGGTTCGTGAACTTCATGGGACGGGGCTGGAGAGGGCCGGCGGATTGCCTCAGGCGCGGACCGGACCGGCGCTGGCAGCAGGGATGGAGGTGCGGAACGGGCGCTGGGCGCGCCGGGCGCGTTTGAGCTGGCGCAGTTCGATGCGATCAGCGAGTTGGGCCATGGCCTTCTGCAGGGCCGCGCGCAGCGTGTGATCGACCGCATCCGCAAACACGTCAGGACCCGGGGTCACCAGATGCGCGGTCACCCGGAAGGCCGGGCTCGCCTCGGGGCGGTGCTCGACCCGGATGCGGGCCTCGTCGATCTGCCGCGTCCCCCGCAGGGCCTCCAGGCATTTTGCCAGCAGGGCGTTGAACGAGGAGGACGGACGGTGGTGGTGGTGCTGGAGGATGATTTTCATGGCGAGCTGAGTCTCTGCGGTGTGGCGGCATTCGACAAAGACGCATTCTCGAATGTATCCTTCCAGTTTATGGAACGATCGAATCCCGGCGGAGAATGGCTCAATTATCATCATCTCCGGTATTTCCACGCCGTGGCGCGGGAGGGCGGCGTGCGGCGGGCCTCGGAGCGGCTGCGGGTCTCGCAGCCCTCCATTTCCGCGCAGGTGACGCAGTTGGAGGCGTCGCTCGGCGCCGAGCTGTTCCGGCGCAGCGGTCGCGCGCTGGTCCTGACTGACTTTGGCCGGCTGATCTACGGATACGCCGACGAGATCTTCGCCCTGGGCACGGAATTGCTCACCACGGCGCGGCGCGCCCCAACCGCGCGGGCGCAACGGGTGAACGTGGGCGTGGTGGATTCCTTCCCCAAGCTGCTGAGCCTCGAGATTCTGCGGCCGGCCTTCGCGCGGGTGCCGGCGGTGCATGTCACGTGCCAGGAAGGCAAGCTGGATGACCTGCTGGGGCAACTGGCCGCGCACCGGCTCGACGGCGTGCTCGCGGATGAGCCACCACCATCGAGCGCCAAGGTGAAGACCTTTACGCATCCGCTTGGTTCCAGCGGGTTGACCTTCTGCGCGGCGCCGGTGCTCGCGCGAAAGCTGCGGGGCCGGTTCCCGCGTAACCTGCACCACGCGCCGATGCTGCTGCCCACCCAGAACACGGCGCTGCGTCGCGATCTCGAGAAGTGGTTTCGTGAAGTGGGGGTGGAACCCGCGGTGGTGGGGGAGTTTGAAGATGCCGCCTTCGCCAAAATTGTGGCCACCGAAGGCATCGGCGTCACCGTGGTGCCAACGGTGGTGGTGGCGGAGGCCATCGAGCGCTATGGCTTTGTTTCGGTCGGGCGCGCGACGGCCTGCCAGACGCAATTCTTCCTGATCACCGCGGAACGCCGGATCGAGCATCCCGTCATGACCCTGCTGGCAGGGGAGTCGCTCGCGGCTGGACGCGGCCGGCGTTCGCGTGAGGCCAAGGCTCGCCCGCCGGCCAGGAAGTAGGTGGTGTTCGGTGCAAGGGTGCGGACCGGGTCGGGAGTTCGGAATTTGGATTTCAGAGTTAAGAGTTAAGAGTTAAGAGTGAGCCGGAGAGGGGCCGACCCCATTAAATCTTGAATCGACAACGGCGCAACGCTGCGGAAATTCCAAGGATGTTGTCCCGACTTCTTCTTGCCGCCCTGGCGTTCGTTTTGCTCCCCACGGCCGCGCTACCGGCGGCAGAACTTTCCAAGGCCACGTTTGGGGCCGGCTGTTTTTGGTGCGTCGAGGCCATCTACCGCCGCATCGATGGCGTGACCGACGTCGTTCCCGGTTACGCCGGCGGCAAGGAGCCAAATCCGACATACCACCAGGTCGGCATGGGCCTGACGGGCCACGCCGAAGTGGTGCAGATCACCTTCGATCCCGCGAAGGTGAGCTACGACAAATTGCTCGAGATTTTTTGGCGCTCGCACGACGCGACCAATCCGAACGGGGTCGCGCCTGATTTCGGCCGGCAATATCGCTCGCTTCTGCTTTACCACGACGAAGCGCAGCGGAAGGCGATCGAGGGCTCGAAGGCTGAGGCGCAGAAGAAACTATCCAAGCCGATCGCGACCGAGGTTGCGCCGCTCGACAAATTCTATCCGGCGGAGTCTTACCATTGGGATTACGTCCGGAAGAATCCGAATGATTCCTATGTCCGGAATGTCTCGGTGCCCAGACTCAAGACGTTGGGCCTGGCCGACGTGCCGGCGCACTGAGGTGGGGCACGTAAGCTAATTTGTAGGGACCGCTCGCCGACCGGTCCCAAGCCGGTAAGGCGGAACGCGATTTCCGAGCGAGTCCCGTTCCAACCGAGTTCGGATTACTCGTCGCGCTTCACGGTGTCCGGCGAAAACGCGGGGAGGCAAACGGCAATGTATTCGGCACCCTCCGGACCCGGACTGCTGTAGCGAACCCATTCGCCCTTCGATGTGATGATGCCCTGGCCGGCGGTGACGTCGTATGTGCCTTCACGCGTTTCCACGCGCAGTGCGCCGCGCAGGACCACCGTGTACTCGTCGAACTCGGGCGTCTGGCCAGGCTCGCTCCAGCCCGATGGACTTTGCATCCGCGCAACACTGACAGCCGAAGTGGCCGAATTCACATGTCCGATGAATTCTTCGATGACCTTGGGCGGAGTGCCGGCGGCATGGATGCGAGTGGGTGCTGTAATGTGTCGGGGCATGGCGAAAATCTATTGCGGGAAGGCGCACTGGAAAATGGATTCCGCTTTGTGATGGGCGCCGGTTTTGCCTGCGCGCTTGCTGCTTTCGGGGACGGTCCTGCTGGGGTAGACTTTTCGCCGTGACCCTGCGTGCTTCGCTTCCGGCCCTGCTGTTTTTCCTGACCCCGCTGGTGGGATGGGGGCAGGGCGCGCCGACCGCCACCGCGCCCGCGCCGGTCATCGTCAACCGCTTCGGCGAGCCCCTGCAGAACGCGCGCATCGTCAAATTCGATGGCGAGACGTTTCACGTGGAGCACGATGGCGGCGTCGCGGCGATCGCGTGGACCGCGATGCCAGTTCCGTTTCGACTCGGCTACACCTACGACTCGGGTCGCGCGTCCGTCGAGCGCGAGCGAAATGAAGAGCGTGCGCGTGACGCGCAGGATCTCGCCCTCGAGGCCGCTGCGACGGCTGCCGCCGTCGAAGCCGCCGCTCCGCCCGAGGCCACGCCCGCGCCGACGCCGCTCATCGTCGAGCGCGACATCCGGATCGGCGATCTCTATTATCTTTCCACCATCGGCGGTCCCAACGCGATGCTGCGGATCCGGCGCATCAGCCAGACGGAAATCACCTTTGCGCGCGACAAATTCGGATCCGAGACCGTGGAGCGTAAACTCGGATTCAACGAGCCCCGGACGCTCCTCTTTTCCGACGGGCAGGGTTGTGATGTGTATTGGGTGGAACGGGTGGATCCGGATCGCGATCGGTGGTCGACGACCGTCCAGTTCGAGTACGCGCCGAACGCGCGCTCGCGGCCCAGGTAGAGAAAATCAGGTCGCCAAGGGGCGGGGAGGTTCGGACGATGGATTCCCGCCGAAGAATTTGTTCCCTGTTCCCTACTCCCTGCTCCTTGTTCCTTTTCAACTGCCGATCCCTCGCTACCCTGCGAGCTTTCGTTTGTTCAACCCATGGTTCGTCGCGCCCTCACATTCCTTCTCGCCGCCGTTCTCTG
>JANXRG010000001.1 GCA_025353105.1 Verrucomicrobiota bacterium | reverse complement strand
CATGACGGCCGCGCCGGCAAAGTTGTTCGAGGAGAAAATACCGCTAAAATAATCCTCGGATGAATCCCCGCTCCCTTGGCTTGCTCGTCACGCTTCTGTTCATCACCCTCAGCGCCGCGCCGCGGTCGGCGCGCGCTGAGGAGGAAGTAAACTTCGATTACTTTTACGGCGCCCTGCAAGCCGAGGGGGATTGGTTCGGCACCCAGCAATACGGCTACGTTTTCCAGCCGCGCGCCGCGGCCGCAAGCGAGACGTGGCGGCCATATGCCGATGGCTATTGGAGCTTCACGGACGAAGGCTGGACGTGGGTTTCCTACGAGAAATTTGGCTGGGCTACGTATCACTACGGGCGTTGGGCGAAACTTTCCAACGTGGGCTGGGTGTGGATCCCAGGCTACGAATGGGCGCCCGCTTGGGTGTCGTGGCGGAGCAGTCCGCAATACCGCGATGACGCGCCCGAAGTCGGAGCCATCGAGTCGAACGAGGAACCGGAATCCGACTACATCGGCTGGGCACCTCTCCCACCGGAGGCGGCGTTCGACGCTGCGGTCGGCTTCACGAGCGGCGTGGATGACACCTACGATATCGGCCCGGCCAATTATTGCTTCGTACCGACCCGTTACTTCGGCGCTCCCGTGTTGGTGACCGTGATCCTGGCGCCGGTGCGAAACGTTTTCTTCATCGGCCGCACCGTGAACGTGACGAATTGTTCCTACGCCGGTGTTCGCGGCTCCCCGCGGATTTATTGCGGTGGTCCGCAATTCGCGAACGTGTACCGGCGCGTGGAGCGCCCAATTCCGCGGCTCACCATCGAGCGCCGCGCGCCCGCGGGCGTCGGACCGCGCAATCCAGCCGGCCCCGGCGCGCTCGCGTCGATGTCGCAAATTCGCGGCAACACGTTACAGGTCACCGCGCCGCGCATCGTCCCGCCACCGGGCATCGCATCGGGCGCGATTGGAATCCCCCGAAATGCCTCCCCCACGCGACCCGCCAACCTCAAGGCCGAGATCGCCCGCGTCGATCGCGTCAAAGGTTGGGACGCGCCGGGCCTCCAGCCGCAGGCGGTGCAGGCCGCGCGCGAACAATTGAAACGTGAGGCGGGTCAGGCCCCGCCCCGCGCCGCGGCACCTGGCGCCACCGCGCCGCGGAATATTGCGCGGGTGCCAGTTTCCTCCGCGCCCGTCGTGTCGGCGGCTCCGCAAAATCCGGCCGCCCAGACTGCTCCGGGCGCACCCAGCCGTCCGCGCCAGATGGTGTCACCGCCCGACGTAACGGCGGCGAACCCCGCCCGGACACCTGACGTCGTGGCGGGCGAACGCAATCTCGCGGAGCAACAACGGCGCGACGTGGCGCGCCAGACGCAACAGGGCGTGATGGAGCAGCAGCGTCGCGCCGAGGCCGTGCGACAGCAGGAACTCCAGCAGCAACAGGCCGCCGATCTCGATCGACGCCAGCGGTTGATCGCGGAACAACAACGCCGCGGTCAGGACATCCAGCAGCAGCAGCGCGAGGCCGTCCAACGCCAGAACGCGATTCGCCAGCAGCAAATCGATGACCAGCGCCGCGCCCAGGCCGAGGCCCAGTCGAGGATCCAAGCCCAACGCGAGCAACCGGGCGACCAGCAGCGGCAGGCGCAGGCCGCCGCGCAGGCCCAGCGCCAGCAGCAGCTCGAAGCTCAGCGCCCGGCGCAGGCGGACCGGCAACGGGAAGTCCAGGCCGCAGCGCAAGCGCGCGCCCAAAACCAAGTCGAAGCCGCCCGCCAGCAACAGGCCGAAGCGCAGCGGCGCGCCGCCGAAGGTGCGCGCCGGCCCGAGACACCCAAGGGCGGCCAGCCCACGCCTTCGTCCTGACGTCGATCGCCCGGATTGCGCCCCGCTTGCGCGAACCCAATTCTGCGGCGCATTTTCGATCGCATTGAACATGAAAGGTCGTTCCGTCGCGGGCCGGGTCACCGCGTTCCTTCTCCTCGCTTTTGAGGCCGCGCCCCTCGCGCGCGCCGGGACGAGCAAAGTGAACTTCGATTTCTTCTACGCTGCGCTGCCGGAAAGCGGATCATGGAGGGAATCGGCCGATTACGGGTATGTCTGGCAACCACAGATTGCGACGACAAAAGCCGACTGGCGGCCCTACGCGGATGGTTCCTGGAGCCAGACGGATCAAGGCTGGACCTGGGTGTCCCACGAGGATTTTGGCTGGGCGACGTATCACTACGGCCGTTGGGCGAAAATTCCCGACACAGGATGGGTTTGGATTCCGGGCTTCGAATGGGGGCCCGCGTGGGTCGCCTGGCGCGCGAGCCCGAAATTCACCAACCACCGCGTTCCGGTCCCACCTCGCGCCGCGTCGCAGACCCTCGCGGTGGAATCCGAGGAGGTCATCGGCTGGGCGCCGTTGCCACCGGAGGCGATCTTCCACTCCGCTACGGGCATCTCCGCGCAGGTGGAGGTGGTTTGCGACATCGGTCCGGCCGCCTACAACTTTGTCCCCGCAGCCAACTTCGGCGACGCGGGCCTGCTGCCTTGGATTTATCGGCCGTCGTCCAATTTCGGCTTCATGGGTTCGACCGTGAGTTGCACGAACATCGCGTACTGGTCCGGGCGCGGCTGCATCTGGGTGGGCGGGCCGAGCTACTCGGCGCTGCGCCCGGTGGTCCAACATCCGATCGCGCAATTGCGCCTCGTGGCCCAAGCGGTGGGCCCCGCGCCTCCCTCGGGCGGCTTTGGAAATCGCGTCGCGGGCGACGTGTACGCTGTCATCGCACCGAGGATCACACCGCCGGGCGGGCTCGATCCCCGGGCCGTCGGAATGCCGGCGGACAACTTGGCGATCAAGCCGCCCGTGGCGGGACCCGTCCTCGCCGCCAGCCGGCCCGACCGCGGCTGGGCCGGGGCCCCGGCCGACTCGATGCCGGTGGCAGCGGTGCGCGCCCAAATGAAACAACAGGCCGCGGAGGCACCGAAGATCGCCCTGCCTCCACCCGCCAGCTCGACCCCGGCTTTTGTCATCAAGAGTTGGGCTCCTTTCGCCGGCCCGCCCCGGGCGCGCCCGCGCTCCCGGAACAAGCGACCACCCGGGGCCCGCGCTGTGCCAGTGCCTCCCTCGATTCCCACGCCGACGCCACCGCCGAAAAAACCCGCGACCCAAAACGCAGGGGATCGGAATGCGCCCGGCCGCGGCGGCTGACCGGAACACGCGGGCCGACAAATATTTCCTAGAATCCGTCGGCGGCAGTGCGATGTATCCCGCCCTATGCCCCGCCCCTATTTCACGGCCCTCCAGATGGTCGCCGCAACCGTCCTCGGCGCCCTCCCCCTTTTCGCGGCGAGCGACCTCCCCGATGTCGTCGCCAAGGTCGACGGCGATCCCATTCTCCGCGTCGACGTGCTGCGGGTTTTTGACGGGATCGTTCTGGCGAGCGGTCTGGAACCCAGCAAGCTCACGCCGGAGGGACGCACGGACGCGACCAACAAGGTCGTCCAGGAAATCATTAATGATCGCCTCCTCACGCGGGCATCGAAGGATGTCGTCGTCTCCGACGCCGAGGTCGATCAGCGCTTCGAGGAACTCAAGCGAAGCTTTACCGATGAGACGGTCTTTCGCGAGGAACTCATCAAAGGTGGTCAGACGGAAGCGGGCGTCCGGGACAACCTGCGCACCGCGCTCAAGCAGGAGCGCTGGCTGGCCTCGCAAGTGGCGGACAAGATCACCGTGACACCGCCGGAGGTCGAAAAAGTTTATCGGGAGAGTTCACTCGCGTTCACCTCGCCCGAAATGATGCGCGCCAGTCACATCCTGATCCAGATTTACCCCGGCGCGACCGAGGCGGTGATCGCAGAGAAGCAACGCCAGATCAAGACCCTCGCCGATCGGTTGATCAAGGGCGAGGCCTTCGCGCCGCTCGCGCGTCAGTTTTCCGAGGACGCCGTCACCCGCGAAGCCGGCGGAGACCTCGGGTATTTTGCGAAGGACGACGTCGACCCCGCCTTCGGCAATGCCGTCTTCAAGATGAAGGTGGGCGACATCGTGTCGCCGGTGCGCACCAAAATCGGAATTCATATCATCCAGTTGACCGGCCGGCGGCCAGCCGAACCGATTCCGCTCGATCAACTCCGCGGCCGCATCGCCAATCTGATCCAGGTCGAAAAGCGGAAGGAAGCTTTGAAAAAGCTGCTGGAATCATTGCGCGAAAAAGCGAAGATTGAGATCTTCCTCGCGAAGTAGGGAGAGCGGTCGTCCACGCGCACCATGTCGCGGAAGCAAAAAAATCGGGTCGGCGTTATCGGCCTCGGCCAGATCGGCTCGAAGGTTTCGGCCGGCCTGCGCTCCGCCGGTTTTTCCGTCTACGTCTGGAACCGCTCCCCCCGGGCGGAACCCAACTTTCTCGGCTCCGCGGTCGAGGTCGTGGATCTCTGCGACACCATCCAATTGTTCGTCCCCGATGACGCGGCGCTCGACAAGGTGATCCGCACAATCACCGCCGCGCTGCGACCGCGCCACGTGATCCTCGCGCATCCCACGATCGCGCCCGCGACCGCACTTGAGCTCGGCGCCATCGTCGAAAGCACCGGCGCCCGCTATGTCGACGCGCCGTTCGCGGGCAGCCGCGCCGAAGCCGGCAACCGACAGCTCGTGTACTACGTCGGCGGCAGCGAGGCCGCGATCAAGGACGCCCGTCCCGTACTGCAGGCCACCGCGCGAAGCATCGTTCCGGTCGGCGGAATCGGCGACGCCGCGCGATTGAAACTGTCGATGCAAATCCTGACCGCGCTGACGCTCGAAGGCCTTTCCGAGATGCTCTCGCTCGCGCGAGCGGGCGGCCTGAAACCCGAGGCGCTGCTCGATGCGCTCGACGAAGACCCGGCGCGGTCGGCGTTCATTTCGGAAAAACTGGCCGCGATGATCAAAGGCAATTTCGAGGGCGGCAGCCCGGTGCGTCATTTGTACCGCGACCTCCAGCTCGCGCTCAAGCTGGCCGGGTCGAATCCGGCGGTGCCCGCGACCGGAACGGTGGCAGGACTGCTCTTCGGCGCGATGAAGCGGGGTTGGGCGACCTCCGATGCCGCCATTCTCTCCCGTGCCTTCGAGCCCGAGCTCCCGCCCGCGGAAATTACCAAGCCCGAGCCCGTCGCCGCGGAACCGGCCCCGGCGGACGTTCCCGCCGCCCTAACCACGGACGCCATCGCAACCACCGCGACGGAGTTGTCGGACGAGTTAGCATCGGAGCCGGCGGAGAGCATGGAGAAGAAGCCCGATGCACCCGCCCCTCAAATTCCCGCCACGCCGGTTCTACCGAAACTGAGCAACCCGCCCGCGAGGAGCGGAATGATTCCGGAAACGCACGGCGGCCGCGGCGAGATCAAGCCGCGGCGCGGTCTGGAGTTGCTCCACACCACGCCCGTGCACGTGGGTCCGCCCACGTCCGCGACCGTTCCGGTGCGACTGCCCGCGCTCACGCCAACCTCGCCCGCGCGACCCGCCACGGAGACAGTTCCGTGCCTTCCGACGGTCCGTCCACCGACGACGGAGATTCCATCAAATCTGCCCACGCCACCGGCCACCACGCCCATTTCCCGCCTTCCGCCCATTCCGTCCACCCGTCCGGTGCCAGCCGCGATTCCATCCAATCTGACCACGCGACCGGCGACTACGCCCGTCCCGGCTGTCCGTCCGGCGCCGATTCCATCGAATCTGACGACGCGACCTGCGACCACGCGAATACCGCCGCCCGCACCCGTTCGTCCCCCGCCCACGGGCGCCGTTCCGCTTCCGTCCTTTCCGGCCGCGCCGCCGCAGTCGCCTAGTTTTCCGGCCGGGACACCGCACCGCATCGTCCGCCGCCTCAGCGACACGACGACGAATCTTCAGGCCCTGTTGCAGTCGCCGCTCGGAGGCGCCCAGCCGGCGCCACCGCCGTCCAAGCTACCGGCAGTGACGGTCACACCCGTCCAGCCCACTTCGATTGGCCCCAAGGATCCTGAACCCGACCCCCCCGCAGCGCCCGACGAGGTCTTGGAAGCAGTCGTCTCAGAAATCCTGCCGCCGGCGATTGACCCGGTCATTCCCGGGGATATCCGACCCACGCAGCGGGTTGGCCTCCGGCCGGGCGGCGGTGGAGACAATGCCCCGCGCGCCCGCCTGATTCGCGAGCAAAAACCGAAGAGCTGGCTCAAGCGACTCATCGGCGAGTGAGCGGCGGAACCGCGTTTCCCCGCGCGCCAGGACGCAGCGGGAGATTGCGCCGGCGACCGGTTGAGATTCAGTGGTGCATGGCAACGTTCTTTTCCGAGGGTGGCTGGGCTGACCTCTCGGCCCGCGCTAAATTTCGGCTCGCGGGCTCCGACCGGCAGCGTTTCGTCCAAGGGCAAATCAGCAACGACATCCGGCTCGCACGCGAGGACGCCACGCTCTTCGCCTGCGTGATGACGGTGAAGGGGAAAATGTGCGCCGACATTTTTATTCGCGCCGAGCCCGACGCGTACGTGATCGATGCCGAGCCGGAATTACGCGAATCGCTCGCCGCCCGGCTCGACCGATACATCATCGCGGATGACGTCACGCTCGACGACATCACCGAGGCGAATGCGCTTCTCCACGTGGTCGGGCCGCGCGCGATCGGTCATCTCCCACCGGAGCTCGCGCCGCATGTCCGCGTCGCCCTCTCGGCACGTTACGGGCGCGAGGGCCTCGACCTCTTTGCGGCCGCGCCTCTCGCGGAGCCGTTGCGCGCGTGGCTTGGGGAAGGCGAGTTGCGCGCGGCGGAGATTGAGCTGCTCCGGATTAGTGGCGGCACACCGCGCTGGGGACTGGACCTCGCCGAGGACACCATTCCAGTCGAGGCCGGTCTCGAGGAACGCGCCATCAGCTACACCAAGGGCTGTTACATCGGGCAGGAGGTCATCTCGCGAATCAAGAGCGTCGGCCGCGTGAATCATCACCTGCGCCGCTTGCGCGCCGCGTTCCCCCTGCACGCCGGACAAACGCTCAGGAGCGATGAAAAACCGGCCGGTGAGATTACGAGCGCTGTCCCGGTGCCGAACACCGCCGATTGGCTGGCTCTCGGTTACCTGCGAACCGGCTTTGAGCAGGCGGGACGCCGGCTCACGAGCGACGCGGGTGAAGTCGAGGTTTGGTGAACATTCGTTACGTTTGTCGCGCGCAGACGGTCGATTACTCTCACGCGAATCATGGCGGATATCACCGTGGGCGACACCACGATTTCCCCCGCGGGAGCGATCTCGCTGCGTGAATTGTTCGCGGGATTTTTTCAGATCGCGATTTCCGGTTTCGGCGGCGTCCTGCCGTGGGCGCGCCGGATGATCGTGGAGCAACGGGCGTGGCTGAACGATGCCGAATTCAACGAGATGCTCAGCCTCTGCCAGTTGCTGCCCGGACCCAACGTCGTTAATCTCGCCATCTGTGTCGGCGCGCGCTTTCAAGGCTGGCGCGGTTCGCTCGTCACTTTCGGCGCTCTCCTCGTCGTGCCGTTCTGCCTCGTCATCGGCGCGGGTGCGCTTTACGTGAAATACGGCGACCTGACGACCGTGCGCGGAGCCATGGCCGGCGTCTCGGCGGCTGCCGCCGGACTGGTTATCGCCATGGCCGCGAAAATGGCCCGCAGTGGCATTGATGGGCTTCGCGGCGGGTTTGTCGCCGCCGCCGGCTTCAGCGCCGTCGCGCTGTTGCGCTGGCCGATCGGCTGGGTGCTGCTCGGATTGATTCCCGCCTCATTGATTCTGGCGCGGATCTTCAAGAAATGAAACCCACCTCTCCACTCGGATCGCTCGCGTATCATTTCGTGCTGCTCTCGCTGCTGGCCGTGGGGGGCGCCAACGCGGTCATCCCGGAGCTTCATCGCGTGGCGGTCGAACAGAACCATTGGGTGTCGAACTCCCAATTCGTCGATCTCTTCGCCATCGCCCAGGCTGTCCCCGGACCAAATGTTCTCATCGTCACGCTCATCGGGTGGCATGTCGCCGGCGTGCCGGGCGCGTTCGTAGCCACCGCGGCGATGTGCGCGCCAAGCTGCCTGCTGACCTACGGCGTGCACCGCGCCTGGCACCGCTTTTACCAATCCCCGGTGAGACTCCTGCTCCAGCGCGCGCTGGTCCCCGTCGCGGTCGGGCTCGTGCTCGCGAGCGGATTCGTGCTCACCCAAGCCGCGGCTCTCGACTGGAATTACGTGACGATCAGCCTCGTCACCGCGCTGGTGGCCTTCGGCACGAAATGGAATCCGCTGTGGTTGCTCGGCGCCGCGGCCGTCCTCGGCGCCGCCGGCTGGCTTTAGGAGACTTTTGAAATTCTGGCCTGGCCGTATTTCAACAAGATCCCAGGCGTTCAATCCTCCGCGCCGCCAAACAGCGGTCCGAGACCCGGCTCATTCGCGCGCGTCGGTTCGGTCTCAATCTGTTCCGGCCAGCCGCGCGGGCGCACCGACGAGGCCGACTCGATATCACGCTCGCTGAGCAGCGTGCCGCGCACCTTCGGATTCTGGATCGGCAGATCCGCCACCATGATCGTCTGCTTCTCGGGGCCGCGCGCGCCCTTGGGCGCCTTGCGTTGTCCGGCCTTCAGCTTGTACTCGCGGAACTTGACGTAGAGACGCTCCGGCGCGCCGCCGTGCAAGAAATGAAACCGCATCTTCTCGGGAATGCAGGTGTATTCCTTGTTCAGGATCGTGCCTCCAAAAATGAACCTTTTCGCGTAGCTCTCGGCCCGCGACGCATACGCCGCGGTGTACACCTGGTCGCGATCAAAGACTTCAAAGCGAATCACATCCCGATCAACAAAAAGTTTTTCGGGGGGAGGGATCACGCGATAACGCCCGTCCGAGTGGATGACAAGAATCCGATCGAGCTCGGAGCACTTGAACGCGGCTTCGATTCCGTCGCCCCGCACGTCCCAGCCGAGATAACCGCGCGTCTTGTCGTATGCGATCGCCAGATTCTTCGTCGCCAGCTCCCGCGCGTCGGTCTCGCCGAAGGTCACAATTCTCGTGAGTCGCGGGAAGCGCTTGCCGTGAATCTTGAGAAGATTCTTGAGGTAGCCGATCGCGTATTTCTTGAGACTCGCGAGATTGGACTCGGTCTCGGCCAGCGCCTTGACCGCGTCGGCGATCTCGCGCCGGTTCTGGTTGAGATCAAAGAGCGAGATGCGCTTGATCCGCAGCTGCAAGAGCGACTCCACATCGTCCGCCGTCACGTCACGCCGAAGTTCGCGGCGGAACTTGTTCACGCCCGAAAGGACCGCCTGCCGCACTTCCTCGAGGGTCTCGCATTTCTCGATGTCCTTGTAGATTCGGTTCTCGATGAAGACGCGCGCAAGGCTCTTGGCGTGGATTTCCTCCTGCAACTTCGTGCGCCCGAGTTCGAGCTCTCGCTGGAGTGTGTCGACTAATTGCCCGGTGTTCGCCCGCAGGATTTCGTCCACGCCCATTTCGACCGGGCGTTCGCCGCGGATTACGATCGGGCGGAGGGAAATCGACTGCTCACACGCCGTGAAATGGTAGAGCGCGGCGATCGCCTTCTTCGGATCCTCGCCCTTCTGCAGCTTGATCTCGATTTCGACCTTTTCGGCGGTGAAATCGTCGATCGAGCTGACGCGGATTTTTTTCTTTCGCGCGGCCTCCTCGATCGAGGCGATCAAGGTGTCGGTGGTCGTTCCGGCCGGGACTTCCCGCACCACGATGGTGCCCGCGACCGTTTTCTTTTCTTCGATCACGGCCCGCACCCGGATCTTGCCGAATCCCTTTTCGTAACCCGCCGCGTCCATCAACCCGCCGGTGGGCAGGTCCGGTCGCAGGTCAAACGGCTTGTTCTGCAGGATTGCGATCTGCGCCTCCAGCAACTCGCCGAAATTATGCGGCAGGATCCGGGTGGAAAGACCCACGGCGATGCCCTCCGCGCCCATCATCAGCAGCAGCGGGATTTTCGCCGGCAGGACCACCGGCTCCTTGTTGCGCCCGTCGTAGCTCGGCACGAAGCGCGTCAGCTCCTCGTTGAACATCTCGCGGCGCGCGAGTTCCGTGAGCCGGCACTCGATGTAGCGGGAGGCCGCCGCCGGATCGCCGGTAAAGATATTCCCGAAATTTCCCTGACCCTCGATGAGGTAACCCTTTTGCGTCAGTCCCACGAGCGCGTCCGCGATCGAGGCATCACCGTGCGGGTGAAATTTCATCGAATCGCCGACCACATTGGCGACCTTGGTGAAGCGGCCGTCGTCCTGTCGTTGCAACGCGTGGAGGATGCGCCGTTGCACGGGCTTCAAGCCGTCCTCGAGCGCGGGAATCGCACGATCGCGAATCACGTAACTGGCGTAGGAAAGAAAGTTTCCGTCCATCAACGCGCGCAACGGTGGATCATCCGGCGGCACGTGGGCGCTTTCCGCTGCGACCTCGTCGCCGGGGGTCGGAATCATTTCGAACTCGGGGGTTTCAGGCGGAATCATCAACGGAAATTCAGTCCGCCTGCCATCCACCAACCGGGCGCGGAAATCAAACGCTTCGCGCCACCACATCTGTTCCAAGCGGCATTCGAGACCGGTGGAACGCGATCTCCGAGCGCGTTGCCATGGACTTGGCGCAGGTGGAACGCGATCTCCGAGCGCGTTGCCAAGGGCTTGGCAGCCCGCGGGCGCGGGCTGCATTCATTTTCCCCAACGCGCCCGGAGGTCGCGTTCCACCAACCAACTTTCGCGACCACGTTCGTCTATGATGCAACTTCTGAATTCACGCTTCGGATTTTGCGTTTCCTTCGAACCCAGCGTAGCGAGACAGCCTTTCGAAATTCTTGCCGAAATCAAAAGGCAATTGCGAATTTCGACTTTCAGTCTTCGAGTTTCCGAGCCGAGCCGCGCCGCGGCTCACACGTTGTTCGGATAGCTCCCGAGGATCTTTACCAGCGTGGATCGCTCCGCCACCTCGACCAGCGCCGCCTTCATCGCGGCGTCCTCGTGGTGACCATCCACATCAAGGAAAAACACATACTCCCATGGCTTGCGCTTGGACGGTCGACTCTCGATTTTCGTCAGATTCAACCCGTGCGTGCGGAACGGCTCGAGCGCGTGGAACAATGAACCCGCCTGGTCCGGCGTCCCGATCATGAGCGAAGTCTTGTCCCGGCCGGTCGGCGGACAATCGCGCGGGCCGATGACGAGAAATCGCGTGGCGTTGTTCACCTGGTCCTGCACGCTCGACTCCAGCACCGCCAGCCCGTGCAACTCCGCCACCATGCGGCCGGCCAGCGCGCCCGCGTCGTCGGCCGCGGCGGCGAGTTCCCCCGCGCGGGCGGTGCTGGACACCTCCACCAGCTCGGCCTTCGGAAAATTCACGCGCAGCCACTGGCGGCACTGCCCGAAGACCTGCGGATGCGAGTACAGGCGGTGAATCTGCTCCCGTGGCACGCGCGCGATCAGGTTGTTCTCGATCTTCAACGCCAACTGCGCGCAGATGCGCAGGTCGCTCTCGATGAAGACATCGAGCGTGTGGTTCACTGCGCCCTCGGTGGAATTCTCGATCGGCACCACGCCGTAATCCGCCCGACCGCGCGCGATCGACTCGAAGACCTCGCTGATGCTGAACTGCGGCGCATACCGGACGCTGGTCCCAAATTTATTTCGCGCGGCCTGGTGGGTCCACGTCGCCTCCGGCCCGAGGTAGGCGATCGTGAGGTCCTTCTCAAGCGCGAGCGAGGCCGACATGATCTCGCGGTAAATTGCGCGCACGGCCTGCTCGTTCACCAGTCCGCCGATTGCCTCGTTGCGCGCGGTCAGCGCCTTGAGCACCTTCTCCTCGCGCTCCGGTGCATAAATTTCGAGTCCGCCCTCGCGTTTGAGCCGGCCGATCTCATGCACGTGCCCCGCTCGTTCGTTGAACAGCCGCAACAACGCATCGTCGAGCGCGTCGATCTTTGCACGCAACGAATCGAGGTCCATGGGACGACGCTAGATTTCAATGCCGCCCGAGGCAAGCGGTCGCGCTCAGCCTTCACGCAAGGCCAGCATTGCCAGCATCCGCCCGGTCCGGCCCTTTTCGCGGCGATAGGAATAATACCGTTCCACGTTCGTATGCGTGCAGATGCCCTCGTCATGGATTTGTCGCACGCCCGCCCGGCGGCATTGCGCGGCAATCTCCGCCGCGAAATCGACCTCATAGTGCGGCGGACGAATGCACGGGCTGATCTGCACCACCACGTCGGCCGGTCTGGCGCCAAGGCTTTCCATCATCCGCAGCGTCTCGGTCACCACGCCCAATTCCGTGCCCTTCTTTCCGCTGTGCGCCAGACCGATGATGCCCTGCTCCGGATCAAAGCAATATACCGCCGCACAATCCGCGACGAAAATCCCCAGGCAGATGCCCCGCTGGTTCGTCACCAGCGCATCCACGGCGGCCATGGGCGCCGCCGGCTTCGCGGTCGGCGTTTCCGACACGATGGCCACGCCGGCGCCGTGCACCTGCTGGGCGTGGACAAACGCAAAACCCGCCAGGCCCAATCCCGCGCGCGCCTCCCGATGAACGTCGGTCAGCCGCGCCAGCGCCGCCTCGCGATCCAGGTCCACGTCGAGATTGGGAATCCGTCCGACAAAGCCGTGCCGGATGCGATCGTCAAAGGCGCTGAGCGCGGGGAATTGCTCGGGGGCGATCGTCATATCCGGCGCATCACTATCACCGAAAAGCGTGGACGATGAAGTCCGCGCTTCGGCTGTCGAATCATTCGACCGCTGGCTTCCGCGCCTTTACTTTCCGTCCGAGGTCGTGCCCGACGGCGGAATCGGCAGCGGCCCGATGTTCGGAAACACCGGCAGCTTGTAGGTCGGCTTCTCCGCGTCGATCTTCTCGGGCAACGGCCTAATCCGGCCTCGGTTGGCAAATTTTCGCACGAGCGGAGTCTGCGGCACGACGGTCCCGGCGGCGAGGTCCCGCCGCACGACGGGATCGGTGAAGTTGTCGACGTACACCGCGCTCGTACCGGTCTGGCGGCGCAGATCGGCGAGCGCCACCGTGTAGCTGTAGCGCGCCTGCAATTCGGTCACCTGCGCCTGCGAAAGAGCGACCTGCGCATTCAGGACGTCGAGCTGCGTGCCCGCGCCGGCGCTGAGCCGGGCGCGGGAGAGGCGGACCGATTCCTCGGCCTTGCCGACGTTTTCGCGCTGGCTGTTGACCAACTCGAGCGACTGCCGCAAGCGGGACAACGCATCCTGCACGGCGAGTCCGATGCTGCGACGCGTATCCTCGTAGGTGACCGCGGATTGCAGCATTTCCGCCCGCGCTTGACGCACCTTGCCGTAGGTCAGACCGCCATCGAAAACGTTCCACGTGATGTTCCCGCCCACCGTGAAGCCGTTGTCCGTCCTCGTCAGATCCTGGGTGCGTCGATCGTTCTGCAGCAAGTAGTTGGCGGTGCCAAAAATCGACGGCAGGTAACCGGCCTTCTGCACCTTCACATTTTCCTGCTGGATCATCACATTCTGGCGCGCCTGGCGCAGCAGCGGGCGGTATTTCTCAGCGATGGCGACGGCATCTGCGATATTGATGTTGAAGGGAATGACTTCAAGCTGGCCGATCACCCGGAACGGCGGACGTTCGCCGCGGTCGGGGACGTAATCATAGCCGAGCGTCTGCGAGAGTTGGAGTTGCGCAATGCGAAAATTGTTCTGCGCGTTGATCAATTGCGGCCGTTGGTTGGCGAGCGCCACCTCAGCCTGCAGCACGTCGAAGCGCGGCACCGTTCCGGCCGCAAACCGGTTCTCTTG
The DNA here is from genome assembly GCA_025353105.1 of Verrucomicrobiota bacterium. Classification (GTDB taxonomy): domain Bacteria; phylum Verrucomicrobiota; class Verrucomicrobiia; order Chthoniobacterales; family SZAS-18; genus SZAS-18. The sequence goes on along the minus strand of JANXRG010000001.1, from coordinate 185 downwards.
ATCCTTGAGCTGGCTCGACAGCAACGCGATCTGTTGTTCTTGAATTCGGATGAGCGCTTCGTTCTGCAGGATGTTCGCAAACTGCGTCTTTACGTTGTTCACCACCGTCTCGACCGTTTCGCGGAGCTGGTAGAACGAGTTGTCGGCCGTCAATTTCGCGCCCCGCACGGCCGCGAACACCGCGC
>JANXRG010000119.1 GCA_025353105.1 Verrucomicrobiota bacterium | reverse complement strand
TTGAGGTCGGCATCCATGCTGGTGTAGAAGGCGCCGTCCGGAGACGTCAGGAACGTGGCGACAAAGCGATTGATGTCGCGGGCCGCCTTGAGATCGGCCGGATTTTTCCACTGCGCGAAGGCGCGCGTGTAAATGCGCATGTTTTGCGCCTGCATCTGCATGATTTTCTCGAAGTGCGGATGCTTCCAGTCGCCCTCGGCGGAGTATTGGTAGACGCCGCCCCAGCTGGGATCGACGAGCTGAAGCTGCGCGCGAAGCGTGTCACGGGCGCGCTTTTCGGCGTCGCGGTCGCCCGTGGCCGCGAGGTCCAAGCTGTATTCGACGCCATCCCAGTAGAGATATTTCTGGTTGAAGCCCCAGCCGCCGAGCTTTCGGTCGTAGCCGGCTACGAACGCCGCCTCAAGTTCGCGCCGCCGCTCGGGCGAAATCACGGCATCAGATGCGAACGCGACGGTTTTCTCGACCTGCACCGACGGACCCGGCGTCGGATCATCGATGATCGCCTGAAGCATTGAGGCCATCTCGTCCGGCGTGCGATAGCCGCGACGCTTTACGATCTCGTTGCCCTCGGCATCTAACACGATCGTCGCCGGCCAGCCATAATCCTCGTAGCGATTTGCGAGGTCGGGCCGCGAGTCCTGATCGACCCCGACCGGCACGAAGCGCTCGGCGATCAGTTTCACGACGCGCGGATCGCGATAGGTCGTTTCGTCCATCACGTGGCACCAATGGCACCACCCGGCGTGGAGGTCGAGGATCACGAAGCGCTTCTCGCGTTTCGCCTGTTCAAAGGCGGCGGGTGACCATTCCTGCCACGCGATCTTCGGCGGTTCCGCCTGGGCGAAAGCCGCGGTGGCGCAGGCCAGGGCGAGGACGACCAGACGTGTTCTCATGTTTTCAGCCGCCCCGGATGGTCACTTCCGCCGACCGAACCAACCAAGCTGCGCCCAGTTGGAAAACCACGATCGAACGCGGGAGGCCCAGTCAATCGCGGAATCGGCGCGCCGCAAGGCTTTCTCGCAAGCGGCCACGACGGTCGCGCCATCCCGCAAGGCGCGCACGATCGCGAACGCCTCCGGGTCGAGGCGCTTGAAGTACACCATGTTGTCGTGGCGATGGACGGCGACAAAGATGCGCTCGCGCTTGGGAAGTGGGATCGCGGGCCGCGTTCCGCGGGAGGACGATTCCTCCACGGCGTTGCTCGCCTCGCCCCGCATGCCGGAATTTTCCTGTCTCGCCGCGATGGCGAGATTGTCGACGGGGTAGCCCAGTTCCAGCAGGAGGACGTGAGGTTGCAGCATGACGCGCAGGCGAACCGGCGGCGTGTCGAGGAAATCATCCGACGACAATGCGGGAAGCGCCGCGTTGTCGAACGCCTCGATCTGCGCCCACTCGAGCCGGACCATGTCGAGGGCGAGCGCTAGGCGCCGGCCCGCGTACTTCGGTTGAGCGCGCAGGAATGATTCGAGACGGCTGCCGAGGTTGCGCATGGAGAAGGAAACCGACGGATGCTTCGCCAGGTAAGCCTCCGCGAGGCGCATGAAACGCGCTTCGCCGAGGACCGCCCGCAGGCCGGGGAAGTCCTCGTACAAACCATCCAAAACGCGAAACCAGTACTGCCGGTTGTAGAGCTCCAGCCGCTCGAACGAGGTCAGCCGGTCGTTCGGCTTGATGAACGATTCGGCCACCTGGCGCATCGGCCGATCGCGAAATCGCCGCTGCATGTCATTGCCCGCGGTGAGCGGCGTGAAGAGCACGCCAGTCATCAGCCGCTGCAGTTGTCGGAGGTCCGCCTCCGACTTAACGCCGCGCGGCGACCGGATCGGTTTTTTCCGCGGCTTCGACTTCACCGAGGTATTGGTTCGCCTTGAGCGCTTCGTCGTGGACTTCATGGAAGGAGGGAATGTGCGCGTCCCATTCGAGAAGCGTGGCGGTGTGACCGCTGTGGCGGATGGCGTGGTCGTAGAGTCTCCACACGGGATCGAGCACCGGGTGATCGTGCGTGTCGAGGATGTACTTCTCGAACTTGGTGTGGCCGGCGACGTGGATCTGGCCGACGCGATGGTGCGGCACGCCATTGAGATAATCGTACGGATTGAAATCGTGGTTGCGCGACGAGACGTAGATGTTGTTCACGTCGAGGAGAATCCCGCAGTCGGCCCGCTCAACCACCTCGCTGAGAAATTCCCATTCGGTCATGTCCGACGCGTGGAACTCGGCGTAGCTGCTGACATTCTCGACGCAGATCGGGATCTCGAGGTAATCGCGCACCTCGCGGATATTCTGTGCCGTCTTGCGCGCGACGGCGAAAGTATACGGCATGGGCAGCAGGTCGTGCGTGTAGCGTCCGTCGACGCTGCCCCAGCAAAGGTGGTCGGAAAGCCAGGGCGTCTTGGTGCGCTTCACGAGCGTCTTCAACCGTTTGAGATGTTCGCGGCTCGGGCGATCGGCATTGCCGAAGTACATCGAGACGCCGTGTTGGACCACGCGGTACTGTTCCAGAATCTGGTCGAGAACCTCGAGCGGTCGGCCGCCATCGACCATGAAATTCTCGGAGATGATCTCGAACCAGTCGACCACCGGCTTCTGCTCGAGAATATGGTGGTAATGTGGGATGCGCAGGCCGATGCCGATGCCGTAATTCGTGAAATTGTTGAACGGATTGGCGGGCATGACAGCAGGAGAAAAGTTCCGCGCCGGCACGTATGCCGGCGCGGATTGTAAACTTCAGACTGAATTACTTCTTGGGGGCGTCGGCTGGCATGGTGTTACAGCCACCCTTGCCTTTGCAGGAGTTCTTGCCTTTGCAGCTGTTGTCGCCGGTCTTGCAGCCGCCATTGCCCTTGCAGGAGTTCTTCCCCTTGCAGGTGTGTAGATCCTTCTTCTCGTCCGCCTTCGTCGCCACGTAGCCCGCGTCCGTGGGGACGGATTGAGCGGCCTGGACCGGCGCGGAACCGAGGATGAGGCCCGCCATCGCGGCGCCGAGGATGAGGGATTTGTTCGTCTTGCTCATATGCTAACGGTCGTTTGGTTTTTGGGGTTTTCTAGTTTCTTGCCGGTCCGGACCCGCGCAATGGCGCGGACGGGCCAGCAAAAATCGGGGCTACATCGGCGCGTCATCGCGGTGCAGCGAAAAGTGGAGGAGGGGCAGGGCGCGAAGGGGGGTCGCAGCCTCGCAGCATGACGGGGGTTCCGGAGAAAAAGCGAGTCGAATCTCATGATGGTTCCGTGCCAAGTTCGTCGCCTCACCATCAATCAGACGCGCCGGATGGGCTTTTATTCCCGGTGACTGAGGTTCCGTCGGCGCGATCCCGTCCGGCGGCCCATGAGCGCCATGGATTCAAGGACATAGTGGATTTTCGCTTTTTGCGTTTCACGGGCGGGCGCTTACTGTCGAAGCCCGCCGGCTCCGGCCGGGGGCATTCCCGTTTCCAAACCCCAATTCGTCCCGCATTCATGTCTAAGAAATCCAAGAAGAAGGCCGCCAAGGCCGCGAAGAAGGCTGCCCAAGCCGCCTTAAAATCCACCAAGCCAAAAGCGGCGACAGCCTCACGGAAGATTCTCAAGAAAGCCGCCAAGAAATCGAAGGCCAAGGGTTCGGCGGCGGCCAAGCCGGCGAAGTCAGGCATGTATGTCTATGTTTTCGGGAAGAAGAAGACGGACGGCAATGGGTCGATGAAGCCGCTGCTCGGAGGCAAGGGCGCCAACCTCGCGGAGATGACGCGCATCGGGCTGCCGGTTCCGCCGGGGTTCACCATCACCACCGAGGTGTGTACCTATTACTACGCGAACAAGCGCACGTATCCGAAGTCGCTCCAGGCGCAGATCGAGGCCGGCGTCGAGAACATGGAGTCGATCATGGGCACGAGGTTCGGCGACACGAAGGCGATGCCACTGTTGGTCGCGGTGCGTTCGGGCGCGCGCGATTCGATGCCGGGCATGATGGACACCATTCTCAACCTCGGCCTCAATGACGAAACGGTGCAGGCCGTGGCGAAGGCCACGAAGAACGAGCGCTTCGCGTGGGATTGCTACCGCCGGTTCATCCAGATGTACGGCGACGTCGTCATGGGCGTGCAAAAGGCCGCGCACGAGGATCACGAGCCGTTTGAAACGCTCATCGGCCACGTGAAGGACGAGCGCTACGGCAATCACGAGATCGAGGACACGAAGCTCACGACCGACGACCTCAAGGAACTGGTGAAGCGTTTCAAGGCGCTCGTGAAGGAGCGCACAGGCAAGAACTTCCCGAACAGTCCGTGGGACCAGCTCGACGGCGCGGTCAGCGCGGTGTTTGGCTCCTGGATGAACGATCGCGCCAAGGTCTATCGCCGGAAGTACAACATTCCGCAGGAATGGGGCACGGCGGTCAACGTGCAGGCGATGGTCTTCGGCAACACGGGTGAAGATTCCGGTTCTGGCGTGGCGTTCACCCGCGATCCGGCCACGGGCGAAAAGGTGTTTTACGGCGAGTTCCTCATGAACGCGCAGGGCGAGGACGTCGTCGCCGGCGTGCGCACGCCCGATGCCGTGGCCAAGCTGGAGGCGTTGCAGCCGAAGGCATTTGCCGAGCTGGAGCAGGTGCGCAAGACGCTTGAGTCGCACTTCAAGGACGTGCAGGATTTCGAATTCACGATCCAGGAGGGCCAGCTCTTCATGCTGCAGACCCGTAACGGCAAGCGCACGGGCGTCGCCGCGGTGCGCTTCGCGGTGGAGATGGTCGACGAGAAGCTCATCGACTGGAAAACCGCCATCAAGCGGGTGCCCGCGGATCAGCTCGACCAAGTGCTCGCGCCGGTGTTCGATCGCAAGGCGTTGCAAAAGGCGACCGTGATCGCGACGGGACTGCCCGCCGGTCCCGGCGCGGCGACCGGCAAGATCTATCTGAATGCCGATCGGGCGGCCGCGGCCGCGGCGAAGGGCGAGAAGGTGTTGCTCGTCCGGAATGAAACCTCGCCCGAGGATCTTCGCGGCATGATCGCCGCCGAGGGCATTCTCACCGCGAAGGGCGGCGTCAGTTCGCACGCCGCGCTCGTCGCGCGTCAGATGGGCAAGGTCTGCGTCTGCGGCGCGGCCGCACTCGTCATCGACTACAACGCGAAGACGGTCTCCGTCGGCGATCGCTCGTGGAAGGAGGGCGAGAGCATCTCGATCGACGGCACCAGCGGCACCGTTTACGCGGAGGAATTGCCCACCGCTCCGTCCGAGATTGTCCAGGCGCTGGTGCATGGTGATGCGGTGGCGAAGCGGGGCCGTACGTACCAGAACTTTGCCCGGCTGATGGAATGGTGCGCCAAGGTCACACGGATGGACGTGCGAACGAACGCCGACAATCCCGAGCAGACGGAGCACGCGCTCGCGTTTGGCGCCGTCGGCATCGGCCTCACGCGCACCGAGCACATGTTTTTTGAGGGCGACCGCATCGACGCGATGCGCGAGATGATCCTCGCGGAGACCATGCCCGAGCGTGAGAAGGCGCTGGCCAAGCTCCTTCCCTACCAGCGGGATGACTTCGCGGGAATCTTCCGCGTGCTCAAGGGTCTGCCCGCGACGATTCGCTTCCTGGATCCGCCGTTGCACGAGTTCCTGCCGCACGACGAGAAATCCCAGCACGAGCTGGCGAAGAAAATCGGGATGGATCCAAAGCACCTCGCTCAGCGCGTGAAGGCGTTGCATGAGTTCAACCCGATGCTGGGTCACCGCGGCTGCCGCCTTGGGATCAGCTTCCCCGAGATCAGCGCGATGCAGGCGCGCGCCGTGTTTGAAGCGGCGGCCCTCGTACAGAAGGAAGGCATCAAATGCCACCCCGAAATCATGATTCCGCTGGTGGGCTTCAAGAAAGAATTCGATTTGCAGATTGAAGTCGTGCACGCGGTCGCGAAAGCGGTGATGGCCGAGCAAAAGGTGAAGTTGAAGTACCTCGTCGGTACCATGATCGAGATTCCACGCGGGGCTCTGACCGCCGATGAGATCGCCGAAACCGCCGAATTCTTCAGTTTCGGTACGAACGATCTGACGCAGACGACTCTCGGTATGAGTCGCGACGACAGCGGAACGTTCCTGCCGGCCTACGCGGAGCTCGAGATCGTGAAGAAGAATCCGTTCGCGACGATCGACCAGATCGGCGTGGGCGAGCTGATGGTCATCGCGACGGAGAAAGGCCGCAAGACCCGCCCGGACATCAAGCTCGGCATCTGCGGCGAGCACGGCGGCGATCCCGACAGCGTGAAGTTTTGCCACAAGCTGGGTCTCGCGTACGTGAGTTGCAGTCCGTTCCGTGTGCCCGTGGCCCGCCTCGCCGCCGCCCAAGCGGCGCTCGCGGACGC
>JANXRG010000110.1 GCA_025353105.1 Verrucomicrobiota bacterium | reverse complement strand
CGGGTGCGGGCGGCATTTGTTTTTGCCAACGCGCTCGGAGATCGCGTTCCACCAGGCGGATCGACGCCGCGCGGCGAACGTGCTTCTGCTGGTCCGCCATGAGCGAGCAGCCGAGCCCCATGCAGTCGCCGGACGCAGGTGGATCGTGACCTCCGGGCACGATGCCATTGGGTTGGGCAGCCCGCGGGTGCGGGCTGCATTTGTTTCCGCCAACACGCTCGGACATCGCGTTCCACCAGGCGGATCGACGCCGCGCGGCGAACGTGCTTCTGCCGGTCCGCCATGAGCGAGCAGCCGAGCCCCACGCACTCGCCGGACGCAGGTGGATCATGACCTCCGGGCACGATGCCATTGGGTTGGGCAGCCCGCGGGTGCGGGCTGCATTTGTTTCCGCCAACGCGCTCGGAGATCGCGTTCCACCAGGCGGATCGACGCCGCGCGGCAAACGTGCTTATGCTGGTCCGCCATGAGCGAGCAGCCGAGCCCCACGCAGTCGCGCCAGACGCAGATCTACCTCGAAGGCATCGGCGGAAGAATGCCGATCGTCCCCGTCGACGTGAATGCGCTGGAGGCGCGGGCCCGGGAGAAATTATCACCCGCGTCGTTCGCGTATTTCGCCGGCGGGGCCGGCCTGGAGCGGACCATGGACGCGAACCGCCGCGCGTTTGATCGCTGGCAGATTGTCCCACGCATGCTGCGCGACGTCTCCACGCGCGATCCGAGCATCGAGCTCTTCGGCCAGCGCCTGCCGGCGCCGCTGCTGCTTGCGCCGGTCGGAGTCCTCGAGCTGGCACACGCGGAGGCCGATGTCGCCGTGGCCTCCGCGGCCGCCGCGTGCGGGTTGCCGATGATTTTTTCGAACCAGGCGTCGAAGCCGATGGAGTGCGCCGCGACGGTCATGGGAGATTCGCCGCGCTGGTTTCAACTCTATTGGAGTCGCTCCGATGAACTGGTCGCTAGTTTCCTCTCGCGCGCGGAAGCCTGCGGCTGCACCGCGCTCGTCGTCACGCTCGACACCACGTTGCTCGGCTGGCGCCCGCGCGATCTCGATGCGGCGAACCTTCCATTTCTGCGCGGCAAGGGCATCGCGCAATACACGAGCGATCCCGTCTTTCAGCGGCTCACCCGGGAAACGCTTGCGCAACCAGCGCCGCCTGGCCCGAAGCCATCGCTTGCGGCGATTGGCGCCTTGCTCGACATGGCTCGCGCGCATCCCGGTTCGACGCTCAACAACCTGTGCAGCGGTCGGGCGCGCGCCGCGGTGCAGACGTTCGTGTCGATCTTCTCCCGCCCCTCGATCGCCTGGGAGCATCTGCCCTTTCTCCGCGCGCACACGCGACTGCCCATCTTATTGAAGGGCATCCAACACTCGGACGACGCGCGACGCGCCGCGGACGCGGGCATGGACAGCATCATCGTTTCCAATCATGGCGGCCGGCAGGTGGATGGTGCCATCGGAGCGCTCGACGCGCTGCCCGCGGTCGTCAGCGCGGTGCCGAAGTCGATGCCGGTGCTGTTCGACAGCGGCATTCGAACGGGCGCCGATGCATTCAAGGCGCTCGCGCTCGGCGCGCGCGCGGTCTGCCTGGGGCGCCCCGTCGCGTATGGCCTGGCGGCGGGAGGCCGCGCCGGCGTCGAGTCGGTCCTCCGCAATTTCATGACGGATTTTGAAATCACGATGGGCCTGAGCGGCTGCCGCAATGTTGCGGAGATCCATCGCGAGATGTTGCTTCCCGCGTCGTGAGCGAATCCCTTTCCGGGTCGGTCGAACGCGTGACGTTCTTCAACGAGGAGAACGGGTTCGCGATTCTCCGGGTCAAGGTGAAGGGCCGTTTCGAGGCGGTCACGTGCCTTTGCAGCCTGCCGAGCGTCCACGCCGGCGAATGGGTGGAAGCCGAAGGGGCGTGGGTGCGCGATCCGAACCATGGCCTGCAGTTCAAGGCGGCGTCAGCGAAGGCGAGCGCACCGACCACCGAGGAAGGGATCGAGCGCTACCTCGGCAGCGGCCTCATCAAGGGGGTTCGCGAGGGATTCGCGAAAAAACTCGTCGCGAAATTCGGCGTGAAGATTTTTGACGTGATCGAAAACGAATCGGCGCGCCTCGAGGAGATCCCCGGCGTCGGCCTCGAGCGTCGGAAGGCGATCAAGAACGCGTGGGCCGAGCAGCGCCACGTCCGCGAGATCATGCTCTTTCTTTACGCGCACGGCGCCGGCACGGCGCGGGCCCAACGCATCTTCAAGACCTACGGCGAAAAATCGATCGAAGTGGTGCGCGACGATCCCTACCAGCTCGCCCGCGATATCCACGGCATTGGGTTCCGCACGGCGGATGAAATCGCCGGGAGCCTCGGCATCGCGCCCGACTCCACCAAGCGCGCGCTCGCCGGCCTGCGCCATGTCTTGCAGGAGGCCGCGGGCGCGGAAGGACATTGCGCGCTTCCCCGCGCGGAGCTGCTCGCCCGCGCGGAAAAATTGCTCGGCGTGACGGAGACCGTCACCGCGACCGCGCTGGAAAATGGATTGAAGAGAGCGGACTTTATCACGGAGCAAATCGAGGACGCCGCACTGATCTATCTGCCACCCCTTCTCGCGGCGGAAATCGATGTCGCACGCCGCGTCCGCGCGCTCGCGGACGCGCCTTCGAATTACCCGACGATCGATTTCGCCAAGGCCACGGCCTGGGCGGAGAAACAGAGCGACCGCGAGCTGTCCGTCAGCCAGCGAACCGCGCTGAGGACAATGTTATCCTCGCGGATCGCGGTGCTCACCGGTGGCCCCGGCGTCGGCAAGACGACGCTGCTCGACGCCTTTCTGCGCATTGTCCTCGCCAGGCAAATCGTGCCCGTGCTTTGCGCCCCGACCGGCCGTGCCGCGCAACGACTCACGGCCGCGACCGGCCAGCCCGCGAAAACGATCCATCGGCTGCTCGAGGCCCGCGGCGGCGGCGGATTCCAACGCGGTCCCGGCCGGCCGCTCGAGGGCGATCTCTTCGTCGTGGATGAGTCATCGATGCTCGACCTGCTGCTCTTCGATGCGCTGTTGCGCGCACTGCCGCCGAACGCGTCGCTGTTGCTCGTCGGCGATGTGGACCAACTGCCTTCGGTCGGTCCCGGGCTCGTGCTGCGTCAGCTCATCGAGAGCGAAATCGTCCCCACCGCTCGCCTCGCGGAGATTTTCCGCCAGGCCGCCGCCAGTCGGATCGTCGTCAACGCCCACCGCATCAATGCCGGCGAGATGCCGGAGCGCACGAGCGGAAAGGATGCGAACGCCGATTTCTTCGTTATCTCGCGCGCCGAGGCGGCGGACGTGGCGGAGACGATTCTCGAGCTGGTGGTCCGTCGGATTCCCGCGAGGTTTGGCCTCGATCCGCGATGTGACATTCAGGTGCTCTCGCCGATGAATCGCGGCGCATGCGGGACGCGTGAATTGAACCGGCGCCTGCAAGCCGCGTTGAATCCGGCGCGCGATGACGGCGGCATGAGCGAGGTCGAGCGGTTTGGGTGGACGTTTCGCGTCGGCGATCGCGTCATCCAGACGGAAAACAACTACGACAAAGAGGTCTTCAATGGCGACATCGGCCGCCTGTCCCACCTGGACGCCGCGGAACGGGAAATCGCGGTCGAGTTCGACGGTCGGAAATCCGCGGTACGATACGATTTTGGCGAGTTGGACCAGCTCGCGCCCGCCTATGCGATCACCGTTCACAAGTCGCAGGGCTCGGAATTCCCCGCGGTGGTGATTCCGATCGTGAGCGATCAATTTCTGTTGCTGCAGCGCAACCTGCTTTACACCGCGATCACGCGCGGCCGGCAGCTCGTCATCGTGGCCGCGCAGACCCGCGCTCTGCAACGCGCCGTGCGTGAGACCGGCTCCCATCGTCGCGTGAGCGGTCTGCTCGCGCGGCTGAGGGGAGTCGTGCGTCGAGGGTCGAGGGCCGAGAGCCAGCAAAACGAAACGTCGTAGGCGCTGCCCCTCGCCCCGTGCGCGACTCTCCCCTCTGGCCCTCGACGCCCATCTTGTAGCATCTGCTCGCAATTCAGCGCCAGGGGCCTACTTTACAGGCCCGCGAAGCGTCCGCTGGACGATTCCGACGGTGAACCCTCACTGCATCCCAAAAACTCCGCATCCCATGGCTTACGAACTCGCTCCCCTTCCCTATCCGAACACCGCGCTCGAACCACACATCGACGCGAAGACGATGGAGATTCATCACGACAAGCACCATCAGGCCTACGTGACGAACCTCAACAATGCGCTCAAAGACCAGCCGGAGCTCGCCAAGCTTTCGGCCGCGGAATTGATCACGAAGCTCGACTCGGTACCTGATGCGATCCGACCCGCCGTTCGCAACAATGGTGGCGGTCACGTGAATCACACATTTTTCTGGAGCATCATGGGACCGCATGCCGGCGGAGCGCCGACCGG
>JANXRG010000109.1 GCA_025353105.1 Verrucomicrobiota bacterium | reverse complement strand
CCGTCCGTGGCCGCGTCACCCCGTCCCCCGGTTTCCGAGACGACGACCTCCGCGCATGGTTGGCTCGCGAGCGCGTTGCAATGGCTCTTTCCCGGCACCGAACCGACGCGGCTGGAAACCCTTCTCTTTGCCCTCGGAGCCGTCAATTTGCTGGGTCTGATGTATTTGCTTGGGGCCGATGTGATCGCGCGGCTCCTTCGTCCGCGAAGAATTTCGATCCACACGGCGGGAGCGGTCGGCGTGAGCGTCAACCGGCTGCGCATCATCGAGCGATTCCGCGTGCGATTGAGCGTCGCGAACATGACGCGCCATTCGCAAACGGTCGGGCACCTGGACACCGTGGTGGTGGCGCCCGACGGCGTCCGGCGGACGTTTCATTGGAAGACGCTCTGCCTGAATCCGTCGGGGTCGTCGTCGTTTGAGGAAATGGAGGTGTTTCCGCTCATCCTTCTTCCCGGCGAGGTCGCGTCGCTGTACGTCGATTTCGTCGCCGACGCCGACGAGTCACCGACCCCTTGGCGGCGAGGCAAGCACGAGTTTCACGTGATGGGTTGGACCGCGGCGGCGACGCGGCGCGCAACTCCGGATTTCAAGGTCTCGTTTCCGCTCGAGATTCCCAACATTCCGTGGAAGAACCAGGACATCGTCGTGGATCTGGCCATTGTGCGCCCTGGTCGAAAGGAACGGGTGCCGTCGGAGTTTGAGCTGCTCGAATGGGACGACGAGGAAGAAGACGAGCAGCCAACCGCTGAATCGGCCATAGACGTCGATCTGGCGCTGGCACCTGATGCGTCTGCGGAAGCTGACGCAACGACACTGCCGTCCATGGCGCTCGACGACCCGTCGCGCCCGCCGGTGATACAACCGCCGCCGCCGAGCGTCATCCCGCCGCGGCCCGCCGCCAGCGCGCCGCCGGTTGTCGCGATCGCGGCTGTCCCTGTGACCCCTGCCGGGACGGAAGATTCTATTGTGCTGCCCGTCCCCCCTTCTCCACTGGCGGCGCTACCGCCCGCGCGGATCGCACCCATCGCCGCCGCGCCGCCGCCCGCGACCGCGGGTCAAATCCGACCCGTGACGCCGGTGTTACCGGCGCCGCCACGCCCCAATCCGGAGGCGACCCACGGGCCGGCGCGGCCGCCGCTGAGCCGCACGCCGTTTCTCAGCGGGCCGGGAAATCGGAGCGACACGACTCCCCAGGTGCTCCCGGCGCTCGGGCGTCCGGCGTCGTCGACTCCAACCCTGCCGGTTGGGCCGCTCGTCCCGATGATCAAGGCCATTCCGCGCGCGGTTTCGCCGCCGGGCGGATCCGGCCGACAATCGCCGCCCGCCGCGTCCGCACCAAAGCCAGCGGCTCCCGCCAAGCCAGCGGAACCGCTGTCCCTTCCCGCCGCGAAGCTGCCGCCCCAGCCGCCGGAGCCACCCGCGCAACGCTGATTCGCATCGCAACATTGCCAACCTGACGCGGCGGGGTCAAGCTTCTGGCATGGCGCGCGAAATCTCCCTGAGCGGTGGCGACACAACCGTCTTGAAGGCCATTGGGTTGTCCGGCATCCCGATCAAAGGCACGTCGCTGCTGGATCGTCTCGGCAATGACCTCGAACCGGCGGAGCTCATCGGCACACTCGAAGGCCTGCTGATGTTCGACTACATCGTCAGCACGATCGATCGTTTGCGTTCGATCGAGGACGTGGAGAAAGCAGACTTCAAGGTGAATCCGGTCTGCGCGAAGGAACTGCGCGACGCCGTCAAGGGGCGCGCGCGCGAGCCCGAGCAACGCCGTCGCCGCCGCGGTTGAGGCGACCCGCGCCCGCCGCTGCCTGATTCTGCCTGCCTCGCGCGCCGATCCCGGTTTCCCCCATGAATGTGCTCATCCTTGCCGCCGGCTATGCCACGCGGCTGTATCCCCTGACGCTCAATCAGCCCAAGCCGCTTCTGCCCGTTGCGGGCAAGCCAATGATGGAGTGGGTACTCGACAACATGGCGCCCATCGACGGAATCGAAAAAGTCTATGTCGTCACCAACGCCAAATTCGCCGCGCATTTTCAGGCCTGGGCGGAGGGCTATGCCAGGGGCCAGTCCCGGCTGCAGTTTGAAATCGTGAATGATGGCACGACCGGCGACGCCGACAAACTTGGCGCGATCGGCGACATGAATCTGGTCATCCAGCGCTTCGGTCTCGACCAAAGCGATCTCGTCGTGGTGGCGGGCGACAATCTCTTTTCGCAAAGCCTCGAGGATTTCGGCCGCTTTTGCCGCACGCTGTCCGGTCCCGCCATCGGGGTGTATGACGTCGGCACGCTCGAGGAGGCGAAGAAATACGGCGTCGTGGCGGTCGATGAATCGGGCGTCATCACGCAGTTCGTGGAAAAGCCCGCCGATCCGCCCAGCACGCTGATCAGCATCGCCCTCTACTTCTACCCGAAGGCGGTGGTGCGGCGGATCGCGGAATACATCGCGGAGGGGAACAACCCGGATCAACCCGGCCGCCTGGTGCAATGGCTCTTTCCGCGCGTGCCGGTAAAGACGTGGCGCGTGCCCGGCACGTGGTTCGACGTGGGCAGCAAGGAGACGCTTGAAGAAGCGAATCAACTCTTCATGAAGTTCCGGCGTTGATCGCGGTTCCAGCGCGGCTTGCGCGTGCGCGGCAACGTTCGGGAGGCGTGGGGGCAACGCGAACCACCACCCGAAGTTTGACTGGGTGTTTCCACGCCCTAGGCTCCCCCGTGCGAATCCTGATTTGGCGCGTTGCAGGGCTGTCGCTCGCCTTTGCGTCAGTCAATGCCGCTGGCGCGGGAGCCGGGACATCGACGGGGGGAGGCGACGACGCGGGCTGGACATTTGCGACGCCCGGATGGAAATACGAGTTCCCGCGAGACCACGGTCCCCATCGCAATTTCAAGACCGAGTGGTGGTACTTCACGGGAAATCTCCGCGACGCAAAATCGGGTCGCGCGTTCGGCTATGAGTTGACGTTTTTCCGGCAGGGCATTCGGCCTGCGGCGGGGGATCCGGCGCCGGTGGGTGCGTCGCGCTTCGCGGTGGAGGATTTCAAGTTTGCGCATTTCGCGATTTCGGAAATCGACGGGAAGCGGTTCCATTTTGATTCGAAGGTGACGCGCGGCGCATTTGGCGAGGCCGGCTTCGGCGACCCGTCCGCGGCGGGTCAGCCGTTGGCTTGGATCGATGGCTGGCAGCTCACTCCGCAGGCCGACGGATCATGGCGCATCGCGGCGCGAACGGAAAAGATCGAGATCGATTTTTTGCTCCGGGCGGACAAACCGCCCGTCGTGCACGGCATCAACGGCGTGAGCCAAAAGGCCGAAGGCGCGCGCAACGCCTCGCACTATTACTCCTTCCCGCGGCTGCAGACCACCGGGCGGCTGGCCGTCGATGGGCGTGGATTTATGGTGACGGGAACGAGCTGGTTCGATCATGAGTGGGCGTCGAATCAACTCGGCAGGGACCAGGTGGGCTGGGATTGGTTTTGCTTCCAGTTCGATGATGGCACCGAGTTGATGTTGTACACCCTGCGCCGCCGCGATGGATCGATCGACCCGAACTCCAGCGGAACGCTCGTGGATGCCAACGGCGGGACGACGCATCTGCGTCGCGAGGATTTCGCGCTGGTGGCCGGGAAGCGTTGGAAGAGTGAGCGAACCAAGGGAAATTATCCCATCGCGTGGGAACTTTCGATTCCGTCGTTGGGACTTGCGGTGCGCGTGGAGACGCCGCTTGCAGACCAAGAACTCTCGCTTGGCGTGATCAATTATTGGGAGGGCGCGGTGCGCGCGACGGGAACCCGCGCGGGCCGGGCGTTGACTGGCGTCGGCTACATGGAATTGACGGGCTACGCGGAAGAGCTCAGCGCGTTGAAATGAGGAGGCCGGACCGATGGGAAAGTTCCCCCGCGACCGGTCTACCGATCGGGTGCACGTTCGCGGGTGAAAACGCGTTGGCTGGCTCTGCTCCTTTCCTTTGTCCTGCCGCTGGCGTCGCATGGACAAGGCGCGCCGCCCGCGGAGACGGAGCCACTCGCGCAGGATTTCCCGGAGGCGCTCGTGCCGTTTCTCGGGAAGCAAATCTATGAGCAGGATCAGCGCGTGAACGTGGCGACTGGGATGGCGCGGACCAGGGGAATCGATTTCGCAAAGGAGCAGGTGCGCGGCTGGATCGTGGTTCGAGACCGCGCCGCGGAACGCATACGCTTCGTCCGCGAGGAGAACGGCGCGATCGCAAATGCGTTTGAGGTCGCATTTGTTGCTGGAGCCGCCCCGCAATTCCGGCGACTCGCCGGTGAACGCCTGACCGCGGCAGAGGAGGGGCAGTTCCGGGCCCGCCTGCGCGCGATGAGCGGGGTCGTGCAGCCCTGTTCAACTTTGTACGGCTTCGCAATTTTTGACCATCCACAGATCGACGCGTTTCTGATCTATGCGATCGCCAAGCCGACTGAGCCCGGTTCAGTTGTGGTCGGCGGGCACTACCGTTTCGTCGTCTCGCGCGACGGCAATCGCGGAATTTCCGCCGAGCGACTTTACCGGATCTGCATCACGCTGCCTGCCAGCGCGGCCGCGGGAAAACAAAACGAGGGCATCATCATCACGCACCTCGCCTCGCGACGACCGCTGGAGTCGCACGTCTACCTGAGCTTTCTCCATCGTCTGCCGATCTATGTCGACACCGCGGACGGCGTGCGGTGGAAGGTCGACGGCCTGCGCGTCGAGGCGGTCGGAAAGAAATGATCGCCCGTGAATTGCGGGCAGATGCTCGCGGCTTCCCGGCGAGGCCGATGTGAGCCAGACTGCCGCCCAAGGCTTTGAAGATTTGTGATCTCACCCAGTTCTATTCGCCCGCCAGCGGGGGCGTGAAACGATATGTCGGCGAGAAGATTGCCTGGATGCGCCGCCACCGGCCGAATTGGCAGCATGTGCTGATCGTCCCGGGCGCGGAGACCTGCCAGCGTGCTGACGGGACGGCGCGGGTGCATGAGATTCGCGCGCCGATGATTTCGCGCGCCACGCAATATCGCGCGCTGCTCAATCTTGCGGCGGTGTCGAACGTGATCGAAAGTGAGCACCCGGATCTGATCGAGTGTAGCGATCCCTATCAGCTGGCCTGGCGCGCGCAGAACACCGGTCGGTCGCTCGGCATCCCCGTGGTCGGCTACTACCACTCGCATTTCGCCGAGGCGTATGTCCTGCCCGCAGCGCGGAGATGGGTCGGCGATTTTGGCGCCCAATTGGTCATGGACGTCGCCCGCCGCTACACGCGGCACACGTACAACGATTTTGATCGCACGCTCGTGCCATCGCCGGCGCTCGCGGAGATCTTGCAGGACTGGGGCGTCAACAACACGTCGGTTGCCGAACTGGGGATGGACGGGGCAAGGTTTTTTTTGTCCGATGCCCCGGCGGATTCTGCGCGCGCGGAGCTGGGGGTCGCGGCGGATGTCTGCCTGCTGCTTTACCTTGGCCGGCTTGCGCCGGAAAAAAATGTCGCGACCCTGCTCGCCGCGTTTGGAGCGTTACACCGGCGCGGCCCGGGCCGTTATCATCTTTTGATCGCCGGCGACGGGAACTATCGTGACGAGGTGGTTGCGCTGCGTGAGACAACGCGGGCAGTCACATGGCAGCCGACGATCGAAGCGGAGCAACTTGCGCGGCTCTATCGCGCGGCGGATTTATTCGTGCATCCAGGCGTTCTGGAGACTTTTGGACTCGTCACGCTTGAGGCCCAGGCCTGCGGCACCCCGGTGTGCGGAATTCGCGGCAGTCGCATGGATCGCATCGTCTTCTCCGGTCTGGAGGACTGGGCCATGGAGAATTCACCCGCCGCGCTCGCGGATGCGATCGAGCGCATGGCCGCGCGCGATCTCCGTTCGATGGGCCGTGCGGCCGCGGCGCTGGTGGCGGCCCGGTACGATTGGAGCGTGGCCTTCGAACGCATCTTCGCAATCTACGACGAGTTGATCACCGCCCGGCGGCGTTCCGCACAAGGTGGCGTGGGTTTTCCCGGGAAAATCTCGGCCGGCTAGTCAGATTTTGCGCAGAGCAGCAGCTTGCGTCGGAGCAGATAGAAGGCGGCCTGCGATGCGAGATGCTTGAAAGTCTCGCGGTCGCTGACGAAAAACTGGCGGCGCTTCACCTCGATTTCATCGCCGGGTCCGGCGACGGCGATGAACACGGTGCCGACCGGCGATTCCGGCGTGCCGCCTTCCGGGCCCGCCACGCCGGTGGTCGCGACCGAGAAGTCCGTTTGGAACGTGTGCTTCACGCCCAGCGCCATCGCCCGGGCAACTTCCTCGCTCACGGCCGTGTGCGCTTCGAGGAGCGCGGGATCGATACCCAGTGCCTGGACCTTCGCCGAGTTCGCGTAGGTCACGGGGCCGGCGATGAAGACCTTCGACGCGCCCGGCACGTTGGTGATGCGATGTGCGAGCAGTCCGCCCGTGCAGGACTCGGCGGAGGAAAGCGTGGCGCCGCGTCCGCGCAGCAAGTTCACGATGATCTCCTCGATCGTTTCGTTCGTCTCCGAGATGAGATGCTCGCGGAGGGCGGGTTCGGTGCGCACGATTGCCGCGGCGCGGGCCACTGTTTCCGCCGGGCCGATCAGCCGTACATCGACCTCGCCGCTGCGGGCGCAATAGCCCAGCTCCAAGTCCGGCATGGCCTGCAGGGCAGGTCCGACCATCTCCTCCACCTGCGATTCACCGAGTCCGACAATGCGAAACACCTTCATCGTCTCCGGCGCGCCGCCCGCCTTCGCGCGCAGCTCACGCAAGCGCGGCAGCACCTCCTGAAGCACCATCGGACGCAACTCACGCGGTGGGCCCGGCAGCAGGAAGATGTGTGGCGTCGCCTGACCCTGGTGCGTTCGCGCCGGCAGGTACAGGCCGGGCGCGGTGCCGTGGGGATTGGGCAGCATGGTCATCCCCCGCGGCACGTCCGCCTGACGCGCCAGGCTTTCATTGATTTCGCGACCAAACTTGGCGACCCGATCCTTGATGAGCGCGAACACGGCTTCGTCGCGCTCCAGTGGCAGGTCGAAAAAGCCGGCGACCAGTTCGCGCGTGATGTCATCGGACGTCGGCCCCAGTCCGCCGGTGACGAGCAGGACGTCGCAGCGCGAGAAGGATTCGCGCATGACCGGGCCGATGACGGGGCCGTCCGGCACGCAGGATTGTCGGTCGATGCGCAGACCGATGCCGAAAAGTTGCTGGCCAAGAAAGGCGAGATGCGTATTGACGACCGCACCGAGGAGCAGTTCCGACCCGGTGTTCAGGACTTCGATGCGCATGGGGGAAGCAATGTATCAGTTCGAGCGCCAACCCGCCCGCCGCCCGCCTAGTCGCGGTCCAGCGCCTTGAGCCACTCGGCGACACGGTCGCGGTCGGCGTCGCGATTCGTCTCCTGGAAAATATACAGCAAATTGGCGAGGGTGCGGATGAGGATTAGGCGTGAGCTGGCGACCGTGAGGTAGCTCGCGTGCGGGCGCAGGTTTTGTTTGCGCAGGATGCCCTCGCAGTCTGACGCGCTCAACACACGACCGCGATGAAACGGGTCAAAGAGAATCTCTCCGACCCGCGCGATGAAATGGCCGGGTAGGTTGATGCCCTCCACCCGCACGCCCGCGCGGCGGCCAACGAGGATGTAGAGCAACGTGAGGGAAATCGGAATACCGAGCTTTGACTCGATGACGCGCGGGAGCATCGAGTTGTCGGGATGATAATAATTTTCGGTATTTCCACGCAGGCCGACATGGCCGCCGAGGAAACCACCCAGCTCCGCCACGCGCTCGTCGTCCCCCTTGAGCCGGGCCAGCCGCGACGTGAGGTCGCGTCCCCATTGGTCAAGCAGCCGCGCGGCGGACTCGATGTCGATGCCCGGAGCGAGGCAGCGCGCGAGCAGCCAGCAGGCTGATTCGATGTCGCCGTCCTCCGGAAAAAAGCGGCAGAGCAGATCGAATTCCTCGCCCGCCTGCGCGGCCTCGATCGTGGCAAGGATGTCGCGCGCGTGGGCGCTCACGACGGCGTCGTCGGTGCGGCCGAGCAAATCGCGGATGTGCGCGGCGTTGTCAGCGGGATTCTGCAGCAGCTGACTTTTCACGAGCTGCACCGTGGCGGGATCGTTGTCTCGCAACAACCGGGCGATCGCGTCGTGCTGGAACATGTTTGGGCGCGGGGAGCGGGGGTGCGGGGGTGCGTCAGCCGGGGTTTGCCTGCACGTCGTCCAACCGACCGGGACTGCACCGAATCTCCAGCTGAATCGGGCGGCAGCAAACCGAACAATCCTCAATCATCTCGTAGTCGCCCGACGACGTATCGATCACCAGGGGAAACTGCTCAAAACACCAAGGGCATTCGATTTCGGTTTCGACGAGCAGTTGCATGGCCTCGACGTCTCTTTGTCTGCGGGCGTCAACTCTTCCGCGGTCGCCGCGGGCGCGGCGCCGGGGCCGGCTCGCCGACGCGAATTTGCTTCGCGTCGCCCCACAGGCTCTCGAGCGCGTAGAAGGCGCGCTTCTCCGCCGTGAGCACGTGCAGCATGACATCGGAATAATCGAGAATCACCCAGTGACTCGCGGGCAGACCGTCGGCGAAAGTGGTCTTCTGGCCAAACTTCTCGTGCATCTGCTCGCGCACTTCGCCCGCGATCGCCTTGAGGTGGGGCTCGGACGTGCCGGAGCAGATCACGAAAAAATCCGTGAACGTCGAGATGCCCCGCAGGTCGAGGATCACAATGTCCCCGGCTTTCTTGTCCGCCGCCGACTCCGCAATGTGCCGCGCAAACTGGTCCGAGTTTATGGTGGGTTAGCCTCCCGATAGAGTTGGTGCTTCTCGATGTAATCGGCGACTTCGCCAGGGACTAGGTAACGAATGGACAGACCGCTGGCAACCCGCTTGCGCATTTCGGTCGCGGAGATGTCCAGCCGGCGGCGCAGCGTGGGGTACGCCGCCGTGAGGACTTCCTCGGCGCCGATCGCGCGGTTGAAAACGACGAACGTGATGATCGAGCGCAGCTCCGTGAACCGGTGCCAGGTGGGGAAGCGCGGGAGCTGGTCGGCGCCGAGCAGGAGGTAAAGGCGCGCCCCCGGATATCGCGACTCGACTTGCTTCACTGTGTCGAACGTGTACGAGGGCTCCGGCCGGTGCAGCTCGCACTCATCGACGACAAACCGCGGCTCGACCGCAACGGCCATCTGCAGCATCGCGAGACGCTGCGCCTGGGATGCGGTCGGCGGCAGATCGGTTCGATGCGGAGAGACCGCGGCGGGGATGAACAGCACGCGGTCGAGCATCAACTGCTCGGCCGCATCTCGCGCGAGGATGAGATGCCCGTGATGCACGGGATCGAAGGTGCCGCCATAGAGGCCGATGCGTTCGGGCACAGGGAAGGGGGATCGGGATGAGGGAATCAGGTCGCCAGGGCGGCAACTGGCGCTCTGTCCACCGTCGGCGCACAACTCTCAAGTAATTTTCCGCGCTACGGATAAAGGAGATGAGCCGAGCGCTCACCGCGGAAGCGCGCCACGGGTCCGTCCCAGCCGGCGATGATGTGCGCCGGCGCGGTCCCATTGCGCAATTGCGACTCAATCGACCGGCTGCCGTAAATCTTGAATAGGATGCCGTCGCGATCACGGCTCGGCTTGTCGAGCACCCGCGGGCTCACGCGCACCGCTTCGGACATGAGATAGATGTTCAGGGCGGAAAGGTTGGCGCCATTGCGAGGCGGGATGCCGATTGCGACCCCGGATCGTCCACCGTCGGCCGAGATCGGACCGAATCGCAGGCCGGGGAAGACCGATGTCAGCCGCCGGCTGAGGGCCGCGGCGTCGATGCCCGGGGCGGCGAACCGCTGGAAGGGTGCGCCCGTGCCGATGCCGAGATCGAGGTTGCCCAGATTCCCCGCAATCCCGGTGGCCGCGTAGTAAAAGGGCGAGTTCGCATTCGGAATGTTGGGCGACGTTTGCATCCAGCGAAGACCGGTGTCGGGCCAGACCATCGCACGCGTCCAGCCCTTCATCGGCACGACGACGAGCCGGCAGCGGGCCGAGAGCCAGTTCCGCTCGTTCGCCATGCCGGCCATTTCGCCGGCCGTGAGCCCGTGCACGTATGGCACGGGAAACTGTCCGACAAACGAAATCCACTCCTTCTCGATGGGCGGGCCCTCGACGCGCTGGCCGCCGAGCGGGTTGGGTCGGTCCAGCACGATGAACTCGATGCCCGCCTCGCCGGCCGCTTCCATCGCGCGTCCCATCGTGCTCAGATACGTGTAGCTGCGGCACCCGATGTCCTGCAGATCGAAGACCAGGGCATCGAGGCCGCGCAGCATCTCCGGGGAGGGCTTGCGCGTCGCGCCGTAGAGCGAGTACACCGGCAGGCCGGTCTCGCGGTCACGCGTCGTGCCCACTTTCTTGCCGGCGCCAATGGTGCCGTCGATGCCGTGCTCGGGCGCGAAGAGGGCGACGAGCTGCACGCCCGGCGCCCGCGCCAGCACCGCGCGGGTCGGCTCGCCGCTGGCGGTGCGCGAGGTCTGGTTCGTGATCAATCCGATCCGCTTGCCGCGCAGTGTGTCGAAGCCGCGCGCGCGCAACACGTCGATGCCGGGAAGCACCTGGGCGAAGCCGGGAACGGTCAGGGCGAGGAGCAGGACGAACCGAATGAGGAGTTTCGCGCGCATCGGGTTTGGGTAGTAGTGAAGCGCATTTATGAGCGCCCAGCCTCCCGGTCAACTGCTCCTTGTCGGCGTCCCCGGCCCCCAACTTGATTCCGCCACCGCGGCAATCCTCCGTCGCGTGCAGCCCGGCGGGTTCATTCTCTTCACGCGGAATATCACGGGCCCCGTCCAGCTCCGCAAGTTGGTCGACGATCTTCGCGGTCTCAGCGTGGTGGAACCGATCATCACGATCGATCAGGAGGGCGGCCGCGTTTCGCGCCTCAAGGTCATCGGACACGAACCTCCCAGCGCGAGCCAGCTCCGGGCGCGGAACGACGTCCGCCTCGTCCAGCGGCATGGCGACATCACCGGACGGCTGCTGCGTCTGTTCGGTTTCAATCTCGATCTTTGCCCGGTGCTCGATTTCTGTCTGAGCGACGACGAGACCGTGGACAATTCGCTGCGCGGCCGGTGCTACGGCGTGGATCTCGATCAGGTCCTGCGGTTGGCGGGCGCCTTCAACGGAGCGCTCCGGGCCGCTGGCATCGCGAGCTGCGGAAAGCATTTCCCCGGCTACACGCGGGCGCGCGCCGATGCGCATCATGAGCTGCCGACGATCGGCGCCACGCGCCCGGAACTCGACGCGCTGGAACTCGCCCCTTATCGGGCGCTCGGGCCGGAGCTCGACAGCGTCATGGTCTGCCATGCCTATTATGCGGCGCTGGATTCCGGGTCGGGGCTTCCCGCGTCGTTGTCTCCGGAGATCATCACGGATTTGCTGCGCGGCGAAATGGGATATCGCGGGCTGGTGATGACCGACGATCTCGACATGGGTGCCATCGTGAAAGGCTTTGGCTTCGAGGAGGCAATCCGGCTTTCGATCGAGGCGGGCAATGATTTGGCGATGATCTGCCACCGCGTGCAAATGCTTGACGACGCGCGGCGCGCGATTGATTTGGTCTCGGCGGTGGCCCGCGATCGGGCGTTGGAATCGGTGGCGGATTTCAAAGCGCGCCTCGCTCCGCCGGTGCCGGAATTCAGCGAGGAGACGTTCCGGCTGATCGATGCGGAGATTTGGAATCTGCGCGTCGACACGCTGGGCGAGCACGGCGCGCTCGCTCGGAGTTCCGACGACGGAAAGCGCTCGCCGGTCGAGGCGTATTGAGCGGGTCGGCCACCTTCACGCGGGCGTCCTGGGACCGCGCACCGCGGCCGCTAGGACAAAGCCCGAAGGTCGAAATCCGATGACGAGTGATGAATCGTCCTCGCCGCCATCGGGTTTTGTCCCGGTTCGCGGTCGATTCGTTCGTCGTTCGGCATTCAGAGCGCCGAGCGCGACGCAAGGGCTTGCCGTGCCGCGAATCCCGGCCAAGATCGCGGGGCGGGTGCCGTTTTCATGATTCCGTCGATGTCCACCGAAGCCCTTCCTACCCCGGTCGTACCTCCGCGTCCTCCGATGCCTCCGCTTTCGGAAGAGATTGCGAACTGGTTCAAGGTGCGGCGTGCCCTGATTGGGGAGTGGATCACGCGGGACCCGCGGTCGGCGGGTTGGGTCGCGGCGTTCGCCGTGGTTCTCGTCGTTTTCTTCGGCTTGCTCCGTCTGTTTTCGGATCATTTGCACTCGGCCTTTGGCTGGGCGTGGACCGCCTGGAATCCCGAGACGAATTACGAGCACGGCGTCATTATCCCCTGGATCACGCTTTTCCTGTTCCTCCACGCGCTGCCGAAGTTGGCGACGGTCCCCGTCGGCCGCTCGAAATGGGGACCGTGGTGGATCGCGGGCGGCGTTTTGCTGTTTTTGATGGCGGCCCGCACCCTGCAGCCGCGGCTGGCCCTGATCGCGCTGCCCGCCCTTATCTTCGGGTTAATCCTCTATGTCTGGGGCCGTCACGTCGCGCGCGTGCTCCTCTTCCCGACGATGTTCCTGCTCTTTGCCGTGCCGCTCAACTTCATCGAGCAGGCGACCTTCCGGCTGCAGTTCATCGTGACGGCACTCTCGAGCGCACTGTGCAATTTCATCGGCATCAAGATCGCGCCTTTCGGAACCACGATGCGAGCCGTGGACAATAGCTTCGAGTTCGAAATCATCGGCGGTTGCAGCGGCATCAACTCGCTCATGGCGATCACCATGCTGACCGCCATCTTCGTGCACTTCACGCAGGATCGGGTGTGGAAGAAGCTCGTGCTGTTCGCGCTGTCCGCCGTCTTTGCGATCGTCGGGAATGTTGCGCGGATCACCGTGATCATGGCGGTCGCCAGGTTCTTCGATCCCAAATTTGCGGGTGGCACTTTCCACACCATTTCGGCGTTCGTGGTTTCGTTTCCGTTCGCGTTCATCGCGATGTATTGCGCGAGCAGGATCGTGAACCTGAAACCGTCTGCCGTCCGCGCGAAACTTTCCGAGGGCTTGCAGCCGGTGGCGCCGGAAGCGAAGGCGAACCCCACTTCGTATGATTACTAGACGACTCATGTTGGCCGTCGCGGCCATCGCACTTGGACTGGCCGTCGTGTTTCTGTTTCCGCGGAAACCCGGGGTCGGGACGGCGGGCATCCGACTGGAGCTGCCGGCGCGGGTCGGCGACTGGGAGGGAGTCGACGTCGAGGTGACCGCGCGCGAGCGCGAGGCCCTCGCCAAGGACACGGAATTCGCGCGCAAGGTTTATCGAAATACTTTCGGCGACGAGATTTACGTGAGCATCGTGCTGTCGGGGCAGGACATGAGCACGTCGATTCATCGTCCCGAGCGCTGCCTGCCGGCCCAGGGCTTGAACGTGGTGAATTCCGCGCGGGTGTCCGTGCCGTTGGTGCCCGCAGGCGCTTTGGAAATGACCAAGCTCTCGAACGAGGGTGAAGGAACTTTCAAGTCGGCCGATGCGAGCCAGGCGCCCCGACGCGTGAAATTCCGCAATTTGAATTACTATTGGTTCGTGGGCTCGCACGATGTCACGGCGGACCACCTCAAGCGGACGATGTTAGATGTTCGCGACCGGCTGCTCTACGGCCAGAACCAACGCTGGGCGTACGTAACCGTGGCCGCAACGGTCACCGAGGGCTTCTCAAAATACGGACGATCCGAAGCCGCGACGGCGAAGATGGTGGAGGATTTCATCCCCCGGTTGTGGCCGAATTTTCAACTCGTCAATCCCGGTCCGGGAAAGTCCTGACGGCCCGACCCGAAACGAAACTCGAGGATTCAAACCCGACACTCGAAGAAAGTTGGAGGCGAGAAAGCAAAGCGAATTCGAATGGTCGCTCGCAACGTTTTCTGCTCTCCCTAGGGCGTCAGCGTCAGCTCGAAAAAGCGCTGCATCTCCCGGTAGGCGGCGACCGCAACTTCCAGGTTGTAGGCGGCGCCCTTGGAGAGATCGCTGCCGGCATCGGGATTCGTGAACGCGTGGACCGCGCCCGGATACGCCACCAGCCGGTAGGGAATCTTGAAGGCGTTCATCTCCGTCATGAACGCGGCCACGTCGGCGGGCGGAACGAGCGGATCGAGCGAGCCGTGCAGGATGAGCAGACGACCCTTGACGTTCTTCGCATCCGCCGGATTTGGCGTGGCCAACGAACCGTGGAACGTGACAACGGCCCGCAGATCGGCGCCGCTGCGCGCGAGCTCGAGCACGGCCGCGCCGCCAAAGCAAAATCCCATCGCGCCGATCCGCGTCGGATCGACATCGTCCCGCTTGACCAGCTCCGCGAGGGCGGCCTGACAGCGCTCGCGGAGCAACGCGCGATCCTTGTAGAACGGCATGGCCAGCGCCGCGGCCTCGGCGGAATCTTTGGCGCGCTTGCCCTTCCCGTAGACGTCGATCGCGAAGGCGACATAGCCGCGCTCGGCGAGGTTCATCGCGCGGGCCCGGACGAATTCGCCGACGCCAGTCCAGTCGTGCATCACGAGCACGCCGGGCGCGCGGCCGTCGAGCTTGGCGGGGCGCGAGATGTAGCCTTCGAATTCTTCCCCTCCGATTTTGTAGGCGAACATCTGCGTGACAATCTCGCGATCTTCGTCCTTGGTCTGGGCTTGAACCGCGGTGCTTGCGCCGACGAGCAGAATGGCGGCGAGGATGATTTTCTTCATGGCGCGGGTCATAGGCTGCGATTAACTACCAGACCCGACCACGCCGCAAGCCCGATGCTCGAATATCACCGCCTCCTTCGCCACGTGCTGGAACATGGCCGGCCCCGCTCCGACCGCACGGGCGTGGGGACCATTGCGGTGTTCGGAGCGCAGGCGCGCTTTGACCTGCGCGCGGGTTTCCCGCTCCTCACGACCAAAAAGGTCCATTTCAAATCCATCGTGCACGAGCTGCTGTGGTTCCTGGCCGGCGACACAAACGCCGGAACCCTGCGCGCGAACGGCGTGACGATTTGGGACGAGTGGGCCAAGGCCGATGGCGATCTTGGACGCGTGTACGGCGCGCAGTGGCGCGACTGGCGTGGCCCCGACGGGCGCACGCACGATCAAATCACCACGGTGCTCGAGTCGATCCGCCGCGATCCCCATTCCCGCCGGCATATCGTCACCGCGTGGAATCCAGGCGAACTCGATCGCATGGCGTTGCCACCGTGCCACGCGTTTTTTCAGTTCTTCGTAAACGAGGGTGAATTGAGTTGCCAGCTTTACCAGCGGAGCGCGGACCTTTTCCTCGGCGTCCCGTTCAACTTGGCCTCGTACGCGCTGCTGACGATGATGGTGGCCCAAGTCTGCGGACTGAACCCGGGCGACTTTGTGCATACGTTTGGAGATTTGCACCTCTACTCGAATCACCTCGAGCAGACGCGCGAACAGCTTTCGCGTGAGCCGCGCTCCCTGCCGATGTTGCGGCTCAATCCGACCGTGCGGGATCTGTTCGCGTTTCGCTTCGAGGACGTGTCACTCGTCGGTTACGATCCGCATCCGGCGATCCGCGCGCCGATTGCGGTCTGACGGCTGCACGGTGGATCGGGAAAAGCGGAATTCGCTTGTGCGGACGGTCTGTTTTCGCTCTTTCTGGCGGCAGCGAAAGAGCTTCCCATGCTGCGCATCATCATCCTCGGCGGCGGTTTCGCGGGCGTGAAATGCGCCAAGTCCCTGCGCCGTCTCTTCTCCACGGAAGAGGCGGAGATCGTGATCTTCAACCAGGAGAATCATCTCGTCTTCAGCCCGCTGCTGGCCGACGCCGTCGGCTCCTCGCTCAATCCGTTCGACGTCGTGGTGCCACTGCGCGATCTGCTTCGCGGCGTGTGGTGCCGCACGGAGGAGGTGCTTCGAATCGATCGGACAGCCAACCAAATCGAGTACGAAAGCGAGGACGGCTCGACGCAATGTCTGCCTTTCGATCATCTCGTCATCGCGTGCGGCAACGTGTCGGACATGAACATCGTGCCCGGGATGGCGGACCACGCGTTCGCGCTGAAGACCGTGGGCGACGCGATCGCGCTGCGCTCGCACGTGATGGAGCGAATGGAGCGCGCGGAGGTCTGCCCGAACGCGGAGCGCCGGCGCTGGTATCTCTCGTTCATCATCGTCGGCGGCGGTTACAGTGGCGTCGAGGTGGCGGGCGAGATTAACGACCTGGTTCGGGGCAGCGCGCGCCTCTTCCGCAATTTTAAGGCCGAGGATGCACAGGTGATCCTGGTTCACTCGCGCGACCAGATTCTCCCCGAAATCACGCCGTCGCTGCGGGCCTTCGCACAAAAAAAGATGGAGGCGACCGGCGTCCGACTTTGCCTCAACGCCCGCGTCGCCGTCGCCTCGCCGGAGGGGGTGGGATTTGCCGACGGTGAATTCATCCGCGGCGGGACGATCGTCTGCACGATTGGCAGCTCGATGGCGCCGATTGTCATGCGGCTCGACGCGGAAAAAGCGAAGGGCCGCCTGGTCACCGATCCGGACATGCGGCTGCGCGGCTCCGGCAACGTCTGGGCCGTTGGCGATTGTGCCGCGATCATCAATGCCCAGGACGGGCAACCGTCGCCGCCAACCGGTCAGTTCGCGGAGCGGCAGGGGACGCAATGCGCCGCAAACATCTTTCGCATCGTTCAGGGCGAGCCCTCGCGACCATTTTCCTTCAAGGTACTCGGCCAGCTTTGCTCGATCGGGGGACACTCCGCGGTGGCCGAGATGATGGGCCTGCACCTCTCCGGTTTCCTCGCCTGGTTCGTCTGGCGCGGGGTGTATCTCCTCAAGCTCCCGTCGTGGTCGCGGCGATTTCAGGTCGGGTTTGATTGGGGATGGGCGCTGCTGTTCCCGCGCGATCTCGCCCACCTGCGCACGAAGCTGACGGACCGCGTTTCGCACGCGCATTATCAACCGGGCGATTTTGTTTTCCGACAGGGCGATGCCCCGGCGAATTTCTACGTCATCGAATCGGGCGAGGTGGAAATCCTCCGCATGACGCCCGGGCGGTCCGAGGAGGAGGTGCTGGCGGTGCTTGGCCCCGGCGCGTTTTTTGGCGAGCAGGCGCTGCTCAGCAACCAGCCGCGAAATGCGTCGCCCCGCGCCCGCACGGCGGTCGAAGTGCTCGTGATGGGCAAGAATGTGTTCACGCAGGTGTCCAAGGCGCTGACGCCGTTGCGTGATGCGCTGGCCCAGACGCTCAACCGCCGCTCGGTCGACGTCTGGGAGCACAACCCGAAGGCCCGCGAATTCTTGAAGCTGACCCGCGTGGGCGATTTGATGAGGCCCGCGCCGACCCCGATTATTTTGCCGGCGACGCCGTTGCGCGACGTGGCGCGCACGTTCGTGGAGCACGCCCACGAGTTTCTCTACGTTTCGTCGGATGGCCAGGGACTTGACGGGGTCCTCACGATGACGGATCTCATCCGGGCGCACAGCGCGGGACTTTCGGGCGACGCGCCCGCCTCGGAGTTCATGGTGCGCAACCCGCTGGCGATCACGGTGGATGACAATTGCGCGACGGCCGAGGCGATGCTGCTTGAGCACAACTTGAAATGGCTGCCGGTCGTCGCGGGGAAGAACGACAAGCGGATCGCCGGCTGCCTACGGATGCGGCGGCTGATCGGCCACGTTCTGCAGTCGCTCAAGTGATGGACACGTGCGGCCGTCCGATGTAACGGCCCCAATCCGATGGTTGCATCTCCTCCCCTCATCGCGATTGCGGCGGTCGCGCGCAATGGCGTGATTGGCAATGCCGGTCACATGCCGTGGCGGCTGCCGGAGGAATTCAAATGGTTCAAACGCGCGACACTCGGGCACGCCGTATTGATGGGCCGAAAGACGTTCGAGTCGATCGGTAAGCCGCTGCCGGGCCGCTTGAATCTGGTGGTCACGCGGAATCGGGCGGCCGCTTTTGCGTCGGGTGTCGTGGTCGTACCCGATCTCGACGGTTTTGATCCATCGTCGATTGCGGTGGAGAAGATATTTATCGCGGGCGGCGCCAAGATCTACGCGCGCCTGCTGCCGCGCTGCGCGGAACTCTGGCTCACCCATCTGCCTTTTGAGGCGAACGGCGACACTCGTTTCCCGGAATTTGCATCGATGTTCACGCCCAAGGAGATCCTCCACGAGACAGCAGAATTTGAGGTCCGGCGTTATGTACGTCGATCGTAGGGGGGTCTCGCTGAGGGCGAGCCGGAGTCAGCGCCGAATTTGGCGCGGTCGCGTCGCCCACCACGCCCAAGCCATCAGCATAAACTGCAGCGGCAACCGACCCCAGCGGATGGCGGACGAGAAATGCAGGCCCATCATCGGCACATCATTGAGGGCCATGTGCAGATTGGCTGGAAAAACCGCGGCCAGCAGCGCGATCAACCCCAGACCCGCCGCGCGCTGAATTTTTTCAGTTGGCCAAAGCACGCCCAAGCCGCCGAGAATCTCGAAAAGGCCGCTGACGAAAATAAGTTCGCGAGGCCATGGCAGATCTGGCGGCATCATCGGAAGATAAATATCCGCACGGGTGAAATGCGGCACGCCGGCAGCGACAAAGGCGAGACCCAACAGCCACCGGGCCAAAGTCCGGATCGTCATCGCGGGGACCGGTCCGCGGGTCTCAAATCCACGTCCCGCTTGGAATCACGGCGTTTTTCTCGACAACCACGATCCCGTCGCGGATGTGGAAATTTTCGCCGTCGAAGTTCTCAGGTTTGCCCTCGGGGGAAATGACCACGCCGTCGCCGATGCGCGCGTTCTTGTCGATGATCGCGCGCCGGATGTTGCAGTTGCGCCCGATGCCGATCGCGGGCATGCCCTCGGGCACGGCCGTGTAACGGTGCGTGTCAGCCTCGTAAAAATCCGCGCCCATCACGACGCTCTCCCGGATGACCGTGCCCGCGCCGATGATGCTGCGGATGCCGATGACGCAGCGATCCAGAAACGCGTCGGTCACGATGCAACCGTCCGAAAAAATTGTCTGGCGCACGGAGGCGGTGTTGACCTTGCTGGCGGGCAGGAGACGCGGACGCGTATAGATGGGCGCGTTCGAATCGAAAAAATTGAACGGCGGAATCAAGTCTGTCAGCTGGAGGTTCGCGTCGAAGAATGCGCGAATCGTCCCAATGTCCTCCCAGTAGCCCTGGAAGATGTAGCTGTGGACTTTTCGCTCGCGGATCGCGGCGGGGATGATGTGCTTGCCGAAATCGATCAGATTGTTGTTGAGTGCATCGACGAGAACCTGCCGGTTGAACACGTAGATGCCCATGCTGGCCTGGAACATCGCGCCGTCCTCGGGCTTGCGACCTAGCTCCGCCATCAGTTCGGCGGGGATGGAGAGTTGATCGATCACCGCAGGATCCTTGGGCTTTTCTTCAAAGCGCGTGATGCGACGTGCGGCGTCGCTCTGCATGATGCCCAGGGAAGGCACGGCTTCGCGGTGAACGGGCACGGTGCCGATCGTCAGCTCCGCGCCGCTCTCGATGTGCTGGTCGAGCAAGTCGCGGTAATCCATGCGGTAAAGCTGATCACCGCTCAGGATGATGTAGTGATCGACCGGCACCTCGAGGAAGTAGCGCAGGTTTTGCCGCACCGCGTCGGCCGTACCCTGGTACCACGAGGAGCCTTCGGGCGTTTGTTGCGCGGCGAGAATCTCGATGAAGCCGCCATCGGGGTTCAATCCGCCGAACTGGAAACTCGCGTGAATGTGGCGGTGCAGCGACGTGCTGTTGAATTGCGTCAGAATGTAAATTTGGCGCAGCCCGCTGTTGATGCAGTTGCTGATCGGGATGTCGACGAGGCGATACTTTCCCGCGAGCGGCACGGCCGGCTTGGAGCGATCCTTCGTCAGTGGAAACAACCGCGTGCCCGCGCCGCCACCCATGATCACAGCGAGCGTCTTGCGGATCGCGATGTGAACGGTCAGAGCGGACATGCGGACATCATTCCCGAGCCCGCGTTCCGTGGCAAGCAGGAGGACGAAGAGTCGAGCGTCGAAGGCCAAGCGGTCTCGAGAAGTCCGGGGATGCGTGGGGGACAATCGACCGTCAGCGGGGGCGGTCTCCGAGCGGCTCCCGGTGGCGAAATGTTTGCAACCGGTGGGAGGGGGCGTGGTTGAAGGGAATATGAAAACGATTCCTTGCCTCGCCGCCTGTCTGGGCTGCGTCCTCGCTGTCACCTGCGCGCGCGCGCAAACGCCGGCGACCCCGGCTGCGCCCGCCACTGCAGTTGCAACCGACGCCGCCGCGCGCAAAGCCAGGGTCCACGCGCACATGCTGCGGAAGTACGACGCGAACGGTGACGGCCAGCTTGACGCGAACGAACGTGCCGCCATGCAGCGCGACCGGGCGGCGCGTCTCAAGCAGTACGACACGAATGGTGACGGCAAGCTGGATCCAACGGAACGCGCCAGGATGCGCGCCGATCGCAAAGCCCAGAGGCGGGCCGCCAGGGCGGCGGGCGCTCCGATGGCGCCAACCAGGTAGCCGCGGCCGCGGCCATGATTGCCCTTTACGCGCGCGGCGCAGCACGGAAGCATTGCACCCGTGCGGATTCTCGTCTCCCCGGACAAATTCAAGGGCTCGCTCAGCGCGCATGAGGCCGCCGAAGCGATTTCCGAAGGCTGGCGCGTCGTTTTCCCACAAGCGGAATTTCATCTGTTACCTATTGCGGATGGAGGCGAGGGCACGGCGGAAATTGTTTGTGCGGCGCGAAACGGCCGGTGGGTGAAGGTGACAGTGGCGGACCCACTGGGCCGCCGGGTGGCGGCCCGCTATGCAATGTTGGAGGAGGCCGGCGGACGAACCGCCGTGATGGAGATGAGCGAAGCATCGGGGCTGGCGCGCGTCTCGGCCGACGAGCGCGACTTGTGGCGATCAACCACCCGAGGCACCGGCGAGCTGATGGCGCACGCAATCCACGAATCGCACGCGACGCGACTGATCGTCGGGATTGGTGGAAGCGCGACGAATGACGGCGGCGTGGGTATGGCGGCGGCTCTGGGTTACAAATTTCTTGATGCGGCCGGTGCGGAAATCGAGCCGTGTCCCACCGGACTCCTGCGGCTGGCGCGCGTCGTGGCACCAGATTCGAAAATGCCGCCGGTGATGGTGGCCTGCGACGTTCGTAATCCTTTGCTGGGCGACCGTGGCGCGACCGCGGTGTACGGTCCGCAAAAGGGCCTTCGAGGCGCGGATCAATCGCGACTGGAACACGGGTTGGAGCGCCTCGCCGACGTGACGCGCGATTGCCTGGGTCACGATTTTCGCGAGGCGCCCGGTGCGGGTGCGGCGGGCGGCCTGGGCTTCGGATTGTTGAGCTATTGCGAGGCGCAATTGCAGCCGGGTTTTGATCTGGTGTCCGACCTCATCCAGTTGGAACAGGCCGTTCAAGACGCGGACTTGGTGCTGACGGGCGAGGGAAGCCTCGACGGACAGACCCTCGAGGGAAAGGGTCCCGCCGGAGTCGCCTTGCTGGCGAAAAAACACGGAAAATTTGTGGCGGCATTCGCGGGCCGCGTGGCGGTCGAGCCCAGCGCCGAACAGGGTCTGCGGGATCTGTTCAATGCGGTGATTCCGCTGGCTCCAGGACCGTTGAGCTTCGAGGAATCGGTTTCGCGCGGACGGGAATTGCTTCGTTCTGCCGCGGCGCGCGCAGCGGGCTGGGTGAAGATTGGCGGACGGCTATAGCGGCAGGTGGAACGCGATCTCCGAGCGCGTTGACGATGGGTGTGGCAGCCCGCGGACGCGGGCTGCATTTGTTTTTTTGGCAACGCGCTCGGAGATCGCGTTCCACCTAGGCCGGCACGATTCGCCCCGTCACCTCGCCGAATCCGACGCGGAATCCTTCGCCCTGCGCCCAGCCCGTGATCGTCAGGCGATCGCCATCCTCAAGCCAGCGGCGTACCTCACCGTTCGGCAGCGTGAGCGGATTTGCGCCGCGCCATGTCAGCTCGAGCATGCAGCCGCGTGACTCCTCAGTCGGACCGCTGATCGTGCCGCTGGCCAGCAGATCGCCGGGTTGAAGATTGCAGCCACCGACCGCGTGATGGGCGAGCTGTTGCGCGATGCTCCAATACAAATTTTGGAAATTGGTGCGCGTGATGACGTAAGGGGAGTTCATCTTCGCCGTCTGCAGCCGCGCTTCGAGTTGGATATCGTAAGTCGCATCCCGCTTGGCCCGCAGGTAGGGCAGGGGTTCCGGATCTTGCGGTGGCAGCGGCCTCCGAAAGGGTTCGAGGGCCTCGAGCGTCACGACCCACGGCGAAATGCTCGTGCAGAAATTCTTCGCGAGAAACGGGCCGAGCGGCTGGTATTCCCAGCCCTGCACGTCGCGCGCGCTCCAGTCGTTCATCAGGACGAGGCCGAAGATGTGATCCGTGGCATGATCGATCGGGATCCGCTCGCCGAGCGCGCTGCCGGGTCCGATGAGAAACGCGGTTTCCAATTCGTAATCCAGGCTTTTCGTCGGGCCGAAGCTCGGCGCGGGCGCGTCCGCCGCCTTGGTCTGGCCGCAGGGACGCCGGACGTTGGCGCCGCTCACGACGATTGAGCTCGCCCGGCCGTGGTAGCCAACCGGCAGGTGCTTCCAATTCGGCATGAGCGCGTTCTCCGCGCCGCGTAACATCGTTCCGACATTGTTCGCGTGATGGTACGACGAATAGAAATCGGTGTAGTCGCCAATCCGCGCGGGCAACCGCATGCGCACGTCGGCCTGCGGGATCAGGGCCTGCGCCCGCCACGCCGCATCGTCGCGCAGCGCGGCGGTCTCCGCGTTGAGCAGGTACTGGATAATCTCGCGCGCTTTTCGCCACGCGGGCCGGCCCAGGGCGAGGAAGGCATTCAAGGCGGGATCGCCGAAGACTCGGTGACCTTGGAATTCGGGAGTGACGAACAGCCCGCGGTCCTCCAACGTGCAGAGATCGAGGACGTAGTCGCCGATCGCGACGCCGACGCGCGATGAACCGCCCGTCCTCGGCTCAAAAACGCCAAACGGCAGATTCTGAATCGGAAAATGCGAGTCAGGCGCGACGTCGACAAAGGAGCGTTGGGGAGCGGGCATGATCAAAGCAGGTGAAGGGCGCGAAGGTCATCCCGTGGTTCATCGAAGCTGCAGCTCCCGAACGAAGTGATGAACTGGCGGTGCACCAAAATGCGGTCGGTCGCGATGCGCCAATGTCGCCAGGTGAGACCGGCATCAAAGAAATGTAAGGCGGCCGGATCCTCGTCCGCAAGCATCGAGGCCGTTTGGGCAACATCCCAACCGTGCTCGCGCGCAAACACGCCGGCCCCAAGGACATTGAGGAAGCCGTGCATCTTGGTGCCGATCTCGGCGTTGAAGTGACGGATTGGATGATGCAATCCCGCGGTAAACTTCATCGGGACCGGATGCCTTGCACCGGTGACGAGGACCTCCGCGACCTGCGCGGTCGTGGGAAACGCCGCGGCCGCGGTGCCGCCGGTGCGAAGCTTGAAGCCAGCATCCGAACCGGGCTGTCGGACGCGTTGACTCGCGATCACGTCCATCGCCGCCGCCGACTCGGCCACGGGTGTTTCCCAGAACATCCTGGCGCGCGAGAAGGCTAGGGCCGCGCCGGCGTCCCGGAGCAAGGCGGCATCGGCGTCGGGGGGAAGTGGCATTTCCACCTGCTCGATCCGGACGCGGGCGCCGTGCGTAATCTCAAATTTTTGAATGGCGGCGACGATTTCGCCGAGCTGCCGTCGAAATGCCTCTGCGTCGTCCGTTTTGCGGCCGAGTGCGGAGACGCGCAACGGATGGGCCGGATCAAACTGTCCCACAAATGGAGCGGCGGTGTCGAACTGCTCCACCGGAAGCACAAAGGCGCCAAGCATCCACGTCTCGGCACTGTCAACGTAGCTCGCCTGATTCCGTAATGCCTTCTCCAGCGGCAGGCTAGCCGGGGGAAACAACCCGGCGTAGTCGATCGCATTCGCCAGCAAGGCGCGGAGAGCGGCGGGCGCGGAGGTCATTTAGATCAGCAGCCGAAGGAGCCTCTTGAGATACTGGCATGGCCCGCGCGAGCGTCGCTTGGGCTGGCTGGCGGTGGCGCGAGGAGGGAGCGGGTTCCATCGACCCCGCGACCGACGAGCAACCCCGGCAGACGGCCCAAGCCACGCTCGCCCTCCGGGTTGCGCCGCTTTTTCGCTTGGGTGGCGTCGCCGCGCTCGGGCAGGGTCACTTTGGATCCAGCCGCTTCGCGCGCTCCTTGCCCAGGCAAATAATCGACAGTAACGCGGGTCATGCCAGTATTTCAACGGGCTCCTAGCCTCGCCCTCACAATCCGTCGCCGATCATCCACGAGGCCTGGTACTCCGGCTTCTCCATCGCAACCGCTTCGCGGGTAATTTCGAGCGGATTAAATGTGTCGACCATCACCGCAAGCTCCGCGGTCTCCTTGGCGCCGATCGACGCCTCGGTCGCGCCCGGTTGCGGTCCGTGCGGGAGGCCGCTGGGATGCAGCGTGAGATCGAATTTCCGGATGCCCTTGCGCGACATGAAGTTTCCGTCGCAGTAGTAAATCACCTCATCGCTGTTCACGTTGCTGTGGTTGTACGGCGCGGGGATGCCCTGTGGATGGTAGTCGAACAGCCGCGGCACAAACGAGCAGACGACAAAATTCCGGCCCTCGAACATCTGGTGGACGGGCGGCGGCTGATGCACGCGGCCCGTGATGGGCTCGAAATCGTGGATGCTGATCGCCCACGGATACAGGTAGCCATCCCAGCCGACGACGTCGAAGGGATGATAATCGAGGATGTGTCGCGTGAAGGTGTCGCGCACTTTCACCCGCACCTCAAATTCGCCCCGCTCGAGATGGGTCTCCAGCTCAGTCGGTGGGCGGATATCGCGCTCGCAATATGGGGAATGTTCGAGCAATTGGCCGAATTCATTGCGGTAGCGCTTGGGCGGCACGATCTGGCTTTTTGATTCGATCACGAAGAATCGGGCTTCGGGCGTGGAAATCTTCATTTGCCACGTCACGCCGAACGGGATGACGAGGTAATCGCCGGGCGTGAAATCGATGCGACCAAACTGCGTATGGAGCGCGCCGCTGCCTTCGTGGACAAACCACACTTCATAGGCCTGCGCGTTGCGATAGAAATAATCCATGCCGCCCTCGGCGCGGCTGACGCTCAGCGTGACGTCGCTGTTGCCCATCAAGACGCGCCGCGCGGCCACCGGATCGCGGCCCGGCTTGAGCGCCTCGGTCTCGAGGGCGCGATGACGCAGCGCGCCGAAGTCGGTGTACTCGATCGCGGCGCTGCCAAGGCGGTCGGCCTTCACCACGCGCGGCGGCAGATAGTGGTGGTAGAGGATGGATTCCACGCCGTGGAAACCCTCGAGTCCCATGACCTCTTCGCGGTACAGTGAGCCGTCGGGCTTGCGGAATTGGGTGTGCCGCTTATGTGGGATTTCACCAAGTTTGAAGTAAAACGGCATAGTATGATGGGGAGGGGATTACTTCTTGGTTTCAAAGGTTTCCGCGCAGGGCTTGTTCGCGCTCGATGGCTTCGAAGAGCGCCTTGAAGTTTCCGACGCCAAAGCCCTTGCAGCCGTGCCGGCGGATGACCTCGTAAAAGAGCGTCGGCCGATCCTGCATGGGCTGGCTGAAGATTTGCAGCAGATAACCTTCGTCGTCCTTGTCGGCGAGAATGCCCCGCGCGGCGAGGTCCTTCACGTCCTCGAGGATCGGCCCGATCCGTTCCGGAAGGTCGTCGTAATAAGTCTGCGGCACGCGCAGGAAATTGATTCCGGCGTTCCGCAAGGTATCCACCGTGGCGACGATATCCTTGGTGGCGAGTGCGATGTGTTGCACGCCCGGGCCGCCGTAGTGGATGAGATACTCCTCAATCTGGCTCTTCCGCTTGCCCTCGGCCGGCTCGTTGATCGGGAACTTGATTCGCCCGGCACCATTCTGCATCACTTTGCTCATTAACGCGGTGAAATCCGTGCTGATCTGGTTGTCGCTGAAATGCGTGAGCTGGGTGAAGCCAAGGACGTCGCGATAAAATCCGACCCATTTGTCCATCGCGCCCAGTTCGACGTTGCCGACGATGTGATCGATCGCGGCGATGCCGGTGTCGGGTGCCGGTGGTGGATTCTCGACCGGTCGGAATCCGGGCATGAAGCCTCGGTAGTTCTCGCGCTCGATGAAGCTGTGAATCGTGTCGCCGTAGGTGGCGATGCTCGCGCGCACGAAGCGGCCGTTGCCATCCTCGAACGCGGTCGGCTCCTGTACGCTGGTGGCGCCGCGGCGCATCGCCTCGTCGTAGGCCGCCTTCGCGTCGAGCACGCGCAGCGCGATGTCCTTCACGCCGTCGCCGTGCTTCGCGATATGCTCTGAAATATCCCGGCGGAGGTCGGGCTGGATGGGTGAGGTGAGGACGAAACGCACGTGGCCGCGCTCGATCAGCCAAGAGGCGCGGTCGCGGACCCCGGTTTCGAGACCGGCATAGGCGCGCGGCTGGAGCCCGAGTGTGCTGCGGTAAAAATGAGCGGCCTGGCGCGCGTTGGAGACGTAAAACTCAACGTGGTCGATGGCATGGAAATCCAGGGGATCCTTGGGCATGGCAGAAGGGTTCCGGGTCAGTCAGAAGTGGAAGGGTATTCAGCCCGGCGGGAGTCGACGGGCTGGCTGCTGTCCGGCCGGGGGAGCCGGAGATGCGGCGGTTACCCGAAAGAAAAGCCCGGGCGCGCGCGAAGGCAAGGGGGAAAGGGACTGGGGGCCCGCTGCGGCAACCACCAAAATCTCCTTCGCGGCAGGGCTCCTGCTCTGCATCTTGGCCCCATGAAGTCCGCCCGCGATCTTGAGTTCCTCGGCCTCCGCCAGATCGAGCGGCTCGATCGCGGCGAAGCGCCCGAGGCCGGCTGTGACGCGATGCTGACGTGGCCGAAGCCCGCTCCGGCCGCGCGGCGTCTCGCGGCGCAGGCAAACGCCGCGCGTGGCGGCCGGCTACTCTGGATCGTCGGCGTCGCTCGCGGCGGCAAACGTCGCACGTGTGATCTCTCCGGCCTGGCGAAATGGCAGGCGTCGCTGCGGCCGCATTTCGATGGTCTGATGCCGGAAATCGACGCGCTCGCAGTTACGGGCGGCGATGGCACCAGCTGCGTCGTCCTCGGGATTGAGACCACGCGGGCGCCGTTCGTCGTTCGGCTTAAATCTCCGGCGGACACGCTGGAGGTGCCATGGTTCGACCGCGAAAGGCAGGTGGTTCGATCGGCGTCGCGACTCGACTTGGTGCGCCTGTTCACGCCCATGGGGGAGTTGCCGCATTTCGAGGTGCTCGAGGCCGAGCTGACGTTCTTCCGCAATGTCCACCCGCGGACAAAGGCGACTTTTCGGTGGACATTGGATGCCGCGCTGTACGTCGTGCCGCGCGGCGACGCGCGCATCGTCGTGCCGCTGCACGGCTGTCGCGCGAGCGTCGAAATCCCGGGAGCTGGCTTTTCGAGCCGCGGGATGGAAATCCATCTTACGGCGGACAAACAATCGCCGGGCGTGCGCGTGACCGAAAGCGCGCTGTTGATCGAGAACATGGGTCGCGTCTTTTTTTACTGCGTGGGATCGACCGAGACGCCCGAACTGCCGTGGAAGGAGCCCGCGCGGTTCAACGTGGAGATTTCTCCCGCCGGCGCGGAGATTGCGGCGGTGGTCGCGGCGGACTTGCGGACCGAGCCGACGATCGCGGATATTCAGCATGCGCGCTGGCGGAGCTGAAATTTCTGGCTCGCCGCGCGGCGAACAACGGAAACCGAATCATGCGCAATTCCTGGCTGCTCTGGGCGGGTGCTTCGGCGGTGTTTGCCGCGGCAACCGCGATCCTGGCGAAGCTTGGGGTCGAGGGTGTGAACTCGAACCTCGCCACCGCGGTGCGCACCGGCGTCGTGCTGATCTTCGCTTGGACGATTGTCTTCGCCACCGGCGGTGGCGGCGAGGTGCGGCTGCTCGGCGCGCGCTGCTGGCTGTTCCTCGCGCTCTCGGGCATGGCCACCGGCCTGAGCTGGCTCTGTTATTTCCGCGCGTTGCAACTCGGTCAGGCGTCGCAGGTCGCGCCGATCGACAAGTTGAGCGTGGTGTTCACGCTCGCGCTGGCGGCACTCTTTCTCGGCGAGAAACTCACCTGGCACGAGTGGCTGGGCGGCGGCTTGATCGTCGCGGGAGCGGTCCTGATCGCGCTCCGGCCCTCGTGAACCCGCGCGGCACACCGTCGTAAAACGGACGGACTATCCCTCCGCCTCAGCCAGTTCGGCTGCGGAATTCCTCGCCCCGCGTTTGCGGCGGTAGAGCCGCCCCCACGCGTGCATCGTTCGCATGCTGGGCTGGAAAAACTTCTGCGCGATCAAGGTGGGGACAAAAGCGCTGAGGATCACCGTCGTCACCAGAATCGTGTATTGCTGCTGCTTGATGATCTTGTTCTGCAGTCCGAATAGCGCGGAAATCGTCCCGAAGGTCAGTCCGGTGGCCATCAGCAGGGTCGTGTAAGTTGCCTCGCGCGGTCGCATGTGATAGCGCCGCGCCAGGGGCCAGACGCCGCCGGCTTTCGTCACCATTTTCAACATCAGGAATCCCCCGATGACGGCGAGGCTTGTCCACACCGCCGGAAGAGAAACGTAGAGTCCGGCTTTGATGAAATAGAACGGTGTGAAAATTGCGAAGGCGATGCTGCGCATCCGGTGGACCAGCGTTTTGTCGCGCAAAAAAACGCCCGCCACCACGAGGCCAACGAGATATGCCGGTAGCACGGCTTCGCTTTTTGCCGTGGTGGCGAGCGCGGCGAGGGCGAAGAGGACAAGGAGGATGAATTTCACCTCCGGCTCGCTGACCCGCGTGGCGCCGAGACGGGTAATGAGACCCTGCGTCCAGCGCGGCATGTACCAAAGCACGACGCAGGTGATCACGACGAAAACCAACAGCCAGAGATTGAAATTGGCGAACAGACCTCCCAGAGCCAGCACGGTCCCGAAGTCCGTGATGAAGCACGCGGCCAGGATGGTTTTGCCGAGCGCGGTGTCGCTGTATCCGCCCTCGATCATGACGGCGTACACGACGGCGACCGAGGTGGTCGAGAGCGCGATGCCGGCGATTTGGGCTTCGGGCAGAGTCCATCCGAGGACGAATTGCGCAAAGAACCAACAGCCGAGAAACGGCAGGGCAAATGACGCAACTCCAATCAGCGCGCTCGCGCGGAGATTGGCGCGCAGCGAAACGGGATCGATTTCCGCGCCGGCCAGAAAGGTCAGCATGCCGCTGCCCAGCAGGGCCAGAAAATTGATCCATTCGGCATTGGCCTGGAGATGAAGGAAATTGCCGGCGGCGACCCCGACGAGGATCTCGATCAGCGCCACCGCAATGCCGGTCCGGATGGAAATCAGGCTGGCGGCCAACGCCAGCGCCATCCACACGGCCGCGACAAACCAGATATTTTGCCAGGGTGAAACTTCCATCTTACGGCGATTTGGGTGGCCGATATTGGATGACTTGGACCTTTTCCAACGTCACCAGGCCGCCGCCGATCATGCCCTCAAGCACCGGCAGGAAGGCGTTGATTTTTTCATCGCTGTCCACGATTTCGATCACGATCGGCAGGTCCATCGATAGCCGCAGGATCTTGGCGGTGTGGATGCGACTGGCGGCGCCGAAGCCCATCGGCCCGCGCAACACGGTGGCGCCTGCGAGCTGCATCTCGCGCGCCTTGAGCACAATCGCCTCGTAAAGCGGACGATGTCCGTGGCGATCGCTTTCGCCGATGAAGATGCGGACGAGCAAGGCGTCGCGTGGGATGGCGTTTGGCATAGGTCAGGTGCGGCTGAGCAGCGTGGCCGCCAGGTGGCCCAGCCAGACGGCCACGAGGCAGAGGACGACCGAAAAGACGATGTTGAAGCCCGCGTAAAGCCACTCGCCGTCGTTCGCGAGGTTGAGAGTTTGCAGACTGAACGAGGAAAAAGTCGTGTAGCCACCGCATACGCCAATCATGAAAAACTGGCGGAACGAGGGTGCGGCGAGCACGCGTCCGTCCGGTCCGGTCAGGGTCGCGAAGAATCCGATGACGAACGATCCGCTGATGTTCACGAGCAGCGTGCCGAACGGGAAGCTTTCGCCGAATCGTTGCGCGACAAATCCGGAAAACCAAAAACGCGCGATCGTGCCCAGCGCGCCGCCGATTGCGATCCACAAGTAACTCAGCATAAGAAATACTCCTGAAGACGAAGCTGACGTCTAACAGGAGTCATCAGCGCTGAAAACTGTCCAGGCGGTTTTCCCGTGGGCGGGATGGCAAACTCCATTGCCGATTCCGGATGCTAATGAACCCGCGCGAGCCGGCAAGCGGGAAATTGGCCGGACGACGGGAAACTCAAAGGTCGAAACGCGAAGAAAATTCTAGGTATGAGAATGCAAGTTTGAACCAACCGGCTTGCGGGTGGCTGGGGCCGTTTCGACTTTCCGCTCGTTGAATCTTTTCCGCCCTTCCTTCGAACCGAGCGAAGCGAGATAGCCTTTCAAACTTTTCTCCCGGGTCAAAAGGCAATTTCGAACTTCGAATCGAGGGCCTGGTGGAACGCGATCTCCGAGCGCGTTGGCGAAGACAAATGCAGCCCGCGCCCGCGGGCTGTCAAACCCTTTGCCATCGTGCGCGGGGCGTCCGATCCACCTGGATCCATCGTGCGTGAGAAAACTTGGCCGCGGTCGCAGACGGCGCATGAATGCGATGTCACACCCGCGCCGGCTCTCATCGAGGCCGTCTACAATCGTGCAGTCAGCTTACACGACGCGTGCACAAAAATGCCGGTTCGTCGCTGTCACGCTTTCGCGCGGGGAGCGCCGCGCGCCATTCCTCTCGCGCCGAGCAGGAGCAGGACAAGCCCGCAAAACACCGCCCCCGCGCCAAAAGTCCAGGGCGCTCCGAAGCGGTCCCAGAGCCAGCCGGCAAGCACGCTGGCGATCAGCAGCGCGATGCCGCTGACCAGATTGAAGAAGCCGAAGGCGGATCCACGCAGGTGCTCCGGTGACGAATCGGCGATCATCGCGGCGAGCACGCCCTGCGTCAGCCCCAGGTGCAGACCCCAAACCGCGATGCCGGCGAGAAGCCAAACGCGGCCCATAGAAAACGCGAGCACCAGATCGGAGGCGAGCAAAACGAAGAGGCCGGCGACGAGGAGTTTCGGGCGGCTGAAAGTGTCCGCGAGCTTCCCGATCGGATACGCGGAGGCCGCGTAGACGAGATTCATCACGATGAGAACGACGGGCGCGAACGCGATCGGCAAGCCTAACTGCTGCCCACGCAATATTAGGAAGGCTTCGCTGAACCGGGCCAGAGTGAAGAGTCCGCCGAGGCCCACGAGCCACCAGTAGTCCGGCGAAAAGTCTCGCAGCGAACTCCACCGAATCTTCTTGGCGGTCGACACGGACGTCGAGCGATTCGGCTCCTTCACGCCCGCGAGCAGGAGAGCCATCGCAACCACGGCGGGAATCACCGCGACCCAGAACACGGCGCGAAAATCATTGTGCCAGAGAACCATCAAGACCAGCGCGAGGCTGGGGCCGGCGAACGCGCCCACGGAGTCGAGCGACTGGCGCAATCCGAAGGCCGCGCCGCGGATTTCCGGCACAGTCAGGTCCGCCACGAGCGCATCGCGCGGCGCGCCGCGTATGCCTTTGCCGATTCGGTCGACGACCCGGGCTGAGAGAATCCAACCGACGCTGCTGGCCAGCGCGAAAATTGGTTTCGTGATCGCGCCGAGTCCGTAGCCAACCGCCGTCAGCGACTTTCTTTTCCCGAGATAGTCGCTGAGCGTCCCCGAGAAGACCTTCACGATGAGCGCGGTCGCCTCGGCGACGCCTTCGACGAAGCCCACGCTCAGGGCGCTCATTCCAAGCGTGGTCACCATGAAAACCGGCAGGAGGCTGTGGATCATCTCCGAAGAGGTGTCCATAAGCAAACTGACGAAACCCAGAACCCAGACGGATCGCGGAATGATCGGGCGTGCGCGCATGCTCGAATGGTTATGAACGATTCAGCGACCTGGTCAACGGATACGCCGCCGCGATCATCTGCCGGCGGAAAACTCGAAATGAATGGGAGGATTTTGGCGTGCGGAGGCTTGCCTCCGCTTTGGTTAGGCGGAGACCGCTCTGGCAGGGTTTCGGCGGGTCGGTCCGCGGCAGGTCGATTCGGTGGAAACGTTGCAAGCGGCCAAGGTGGAACGCGACCGTGCGTTGCCAAAAGGGGCAGGGACGACCGTCCGCGGTCGTCCGAAATTGTCCGCTTTGGCATGCCAGGCC
The DNA here is from genome assembly GCA_025353105.1 of Verrucomicrobiota bacterium. GTDB lineage: Bacteria > Verrucomicrobiota > Verrucomicrobiia > Chthoniobacterales > SZAS-18 > SZAS-18. Next base: position 20,191 of record JANXRG010000109.1, on the reverse strand, counting down.
GGAACACGACTTTATCCGGAGAGCCATCCCATCCGCGATGTTTGGGACGTTTCGGCAAAACGTCCCTATCAAAGAAAGGGCAACGCGCGCGGTCGCGTTCCACCATTCGTTCTGCTCCGGCCTCAGCGAGGCCGGCGACAAGGCCGGTTCGCCCAAAAAAAATCGCCGGGCCGACCACGAGGATCGACCCGGCGATGACAGGGAGGAATTCAGAGGTTACTTCTTCGGCGCCTCGGCGGGCTTGCCCGGGGCGATGGCCGTTGTTCCAGCGAATAGCGGCTTTGATTTCTGAATGGACTGATAAAGTCCCCAGCCGAGAGGGATACTGACGAGAATCCAGCAGATGAGTGCTTTGGCGTTCATTTGTTTTTCTCCTTCGGGGTTTAGGCCTTTGCCGCGACTGCGGATGGTTTGGACGCGGCCGGCGCTCCGGCGACTTCGTCCGTGTAGTGATGTTTGGCACTCACCGGACTCACGAGCAGATTGGCAATCAAGCCGACCAGCAGCATGCCCGCGCAAATGTAGATCGAATCGTTGTAAACAAGTTCCTTAGAGACGCCGGCCGTCTTTTTCGCGGTCGAAATGTAGTTGATCACCACCGGGCCAATGATGGCCGCCACCGACCAGGCCGTGATGAGTCTGCCGTGGATCGCGCCGACTTGATAGGTTCCAAACATATCGCGGAGATAAGCTGGAATGGTCGCGAAGCCGCCACCGTACATCGAGATGATGATGCACGTCACGAGGACAAACAGCGAAACGGCGCCGGTCTTCTGCGTCCATGGAATCAGGATGTACAAAAGCATGCCGAGACAGAAGTAGATGATATAGACGCCCTTCCGGCCGGTGTAGTCGGATGTCGAAGACCAGAAAAAGCGCCCGACCATATTAAAGATCGAGAGCAATCCGACCAGACCGCCGGCCACAGCCGCGGTCGTGCCGAACATATCCTGACACATCAGGGAGGCTTGCCCAAGGATGCCAATGCCGGCGCTGACATTCATGCAGAGGACGACCCAAAGTAGCCAGAACTGCCGGGTCTTAATCGCTTCATCCGCCGAGACGTGGCTCTGCGTGATCATGAGGTTCGCGCTCTGCGGGGGTGCGGTCCAACCGGCGGGTTTCCATCCGGGTGCCGGAACTTTTGCGGTAAAGGCGCCGAACATCATCGACACGATGTAAATCGCGCCCATCGCGAGGAAGGCTTCGCCAACTCCGACCGATGTCGCGGTCTTGAATCGTTCCATGAGCAGATTACCGAGCGGAGCGCCGATCAGCGCGCCGCCGCCGAAGCCCATGATGGCGAAGCCCGTGGCCATGCCCGGACGATCCGGAAACCACTTAATCAGCGTCGAGACAGGTGCGATGTAACCAAGGCCAAGGCCGATGCCGCCAATAAACCCATAGCCGAGATAAAGGAGCCAAATGTTGTGGAAGTAGACGCCGAGGGCGCCGATCCAGAGGCCGCCGCAAAAGCACAGAGCGCTTGCGACCATCGTCTTGCGCGGACCGCTGCGCTCGACCCATTTGCCGAAGACGGCGGCGGAGAGACCGAGCATGATCAGACCGATCGAGTAAATCCATCCCACTTCGGGAATGGTCCAATCCTGGCCTTTGATTGATTCTTTAATGCCAATGAGCCGCGTCAACGGCACGTTGAAGACGCTGAAGCCGTAAATTTCGCCGATGCACATTTGCACAGCGATGGCGGCGGTGGGGAACTGCCAGCGCGAATAGCTGGAGTCCGCCACGGTTGCTTCTCGATCGAGGAATCCCATGGGTGTGGTTTTCTGTTTTGGGGGTTTAAGGCGTTTCGTTTGTTGCGGGGAGCGCCGGAACAAATTGGTCCGGGCTTCGGGCGCGGCGGATGCCGCCGCGCCCAAATCTTTATGGGTTTCGTCGCACTCGGTCAGGCGGGCTGCAGCTTGGTCTCGCGGGCCTTTGCGGTCTCCCGCGCGTCCCGCACGATGGCCTGCGCTGCACCGACCACGTCGGCCGTTGGTTTAAGGGTGACGATGACAAATTTTGAAGTGGGCGTGTTGCTGCGCTCCGCCACGCTGTCGACCGGCACCAGCACGTTCGCCTCGGGGAAATAAGTCGCCACCGCGCCGCGCGGGATTTCGTACGGGGTCACCAGGAAGCGCGGCGCCTGCCGCTCCTCGCCGCGGAAATGGCTCGTGAGATCGACGAGTTGTCCCGCGGTGAAGCCGTGCTCCTTCATGTCGTCGCGGTTGATGAACACGACACGCCGGCCGTTGTACACGCCGCGATATCGGTCATCGAGGCCGTAGACCGTCGTGTTGAACTGATCGTGCGTGCGCATCGTCATCATGACGAACTGGCCCGGCTCCGGGTCGATGTTGGGCAGCTCGTGGACGGTGAACTTCGCCTTGCCGCCGGCGTTGTTGAAAACGCGCCGGTCGCGCGCCGCGTTCGGCAGGTAGAACACGCCGCGGCGGATGCGCTCGTTGTATTTCTCGAAGCCCGGGATGACGCGCTCGATGCGGTCGCGGATGAGATCGTAGTTCGCGATCAACTCGTCCCACGGCACGGTGGTCTTCGTCCCGAGCGTGGCGGTGGCGATGCCTGCGACGATCGCCGGCTCGCTCCGCAGCGTGCCGGACGCCGGCTCGAGGTGGCCCCGCGACGGATTGATGACGCTCATCGAATCCTCGACCGTGACGAACTGCTCGCCGCCGCCTTGCGCGTCGGTTTCGCTGCGGCCAAGGCACGGCAGAATGAGCGCCTGTTTGCCGGTGATGAGGTGACCGCGATTCAGCTTGGTGGAAACTTGCACCGTGAGATCGCATCGGGTGAGTGCCTGCGCGGTGAATTCGGTGTCGGGCGTCGCCGACAGGAAGTTGCCGCCCATCGCGATGAAAACCTTGATGTCGCCCGAATGCATTTTCTTGATGGCGTTCACCGTGTCGGTGCCATGTTCGCGCGGCGGGGCAAAATTGAATTCCTGGCCGAGCTTGTCGAGGAACGCATCGCTCACGCGCTCGAAGATGCCCATCGTGCGATCGCCTTGCACGTTGGAGTGGCCGCGCACGGGGCACGGGCCGGCGCCGGGGCGGCCGATGTTGCCGCCGAGCAGCAGGAAATTCATGATCATCTGGATCGTGCCAACCGCCTTGACATGCTGCGTCAGGCCCATGGCCCAGCAACAGATGATGCGCTTGCTCTGGATGGCGATGTCGGCCGCCTGCTTGATCTGCTCGCGGGTCAGGCCCGAGTCCCGCACGATGCGGTCCCACGACGACGCGTTCAGGTCGGCCACGAGTGCCTCATAACCGCTGGTGAACTGGGTGACGAACGCGCGATCCACGACGCGGCCGGGATTCGCCTCCTCGGCGGCGAGCATCTCCTTCATGATGCCCTTGAAAAGCGCCATGTCGCCGTGGATGCGCACGGGCAGCCAGAGGTCGCTGAGCTTTGTTCCCTTGCCGAGCAGCGCGGGAATCGCGGTGATGGGATTCTTGAAATGCTGCGGGTTCTTGAAGCGATTGGTACCGATTTCCGGCAGCGGATTCACCGAGACGATTTTTGCCCCGTTCGCCTTGGCGTCCTGCAGCGATGAAAGCATGCGGGGATGATTGGTGCCAGGATTCTGACCCACGACGAAGATGCAGTCGGACTTGGTGAAATCGTCGAGCGTGACGCAGCCCTTGCCGATGCCGATGGCCTCGTTGAGGGCGGTGCCGCTTGACTCGTGGCACATGTTCGAGCAGTCGGGCAGGTTGTTCGTCCCGAACTGCCGCGCAAAAAGCTGCCAGAGAAACGCGGCCTCGTTGCTGGTGCGGCCGGAGGTGTAGAACGCGGCTTCTCCCGGCGACGCGAGCTTGTTCAGCTCGGTGCCGATAAGGGCGAACGCGGCGGGCCACGAAATCGGCTCGTAATGCGACGCGCCCGCGCGGCGGACCATCGGCTCGGTGAGGCGGCCCTGTTGGTTGAGCCAGTAGTCCGACGTCGCGCCGAGGTCGGCAAGGCTGTTTACCTTGAAAAACTCGGCATTCACCTTCCCGCGCATGCCTTCGTCGGCCATGGCTTTGATGCCGTTTTCACAGAATTCGAACGCGTGCCGATCGGAGTCGGGCGACGGCCAGGCGCAGGATTGGCAATCAAAGCCATCGACCTGATTCAGCTTCAGCATTGCCTCCGTTCCGCGGATCACGCCCATCTGACCCCAAGCGAACGTGCCGGTACCCATGACCGCCTTCAGGCCCGCGGCGGCGGCGCTGGCCGCGCCGAACTTCGTGCCGTCGGTTTCAATCGGCGTCTGCGCGCCCGGCGTGTGTGGTTGCGGCTCGAGCGAGGTGGCCGATTTCGCCGACGGGGCAGTTGGTTCCGGAGTTTCGGGACCATCCTTGTGAAGTTGGTTGGGGGCGCTCATGGGAAAAGGAACTAAGATTGGCTTAAACAACCGGGACGAATGCGGCGCTGCGGATGCGGGACGCGTTCGTGTAGATATTGAAGCGTTGGTCGCGGGTGAAGCCGATGAGCGTCGCGCCAAATTCCTCCGCGAGCGCGACGGCGAGGCTCGAGGGCGCGCCGACGGCCACGAGCATGGGAATGCCGGCCATCAGCGCCTTTTGCATGAGTTCGAAGCTCGCGCGGCCGCTGACAAAAAGAATGGCATGGAGCAGCGGCGTGCGGCCGGTGAGCCATTGCGAACCGACCAGCTTGTCCACGGCATTGTGACGTCCGACATCTTCGCGCAAGGCGATGAGACGACCATTCGGCTCAAACAGCGCGGCGGCGTGGAGACCGCCCGTGCGATCGAATACGGACTGAGCCTCGCGCAGGCGATTCGGTAATTCGTGGATCGTGGCTGCGTCGACGATGGGCGACGTCGAATCGAAGATCGGTTTGCTGCCGAGGCCCGCGCTACGCAGGGCCTCGATGCTGGTCTTGCCGCAGACGCCGCAACTCGACGACGTGTAAAAATGCCGTTCGAGACGCTGCCAATCCACCGGCACGCCGGGTTTCAGTTCGATTCGGACCGTGTTTCCGTTTTCGGCGTCCGCGGGCTCGCACCGAATCTGCGCGATTTGATCGGGCCGGCGCAGGATGCCCTCGGTGAAAAGGAACCCGGCGGCCAGCTCGAAGTCGTGTCCCGGCGTGCGCATTGTGATCGACACGGTCTTGTGCACGTGCCAGCCCTTGCGCTCATAGCCGAGCTGGATTTCCAGCGGCTCCTCGGCGGCAAGCGCGTCTGGGACCGTCGCAGCCTTCGCTCCGACAATCTTCTGCACGTTTACGGTGACGTAACTGCGGTCGGTCACAACCGGGGGTGTTTCTCGGGCGCGGGGAGGCGAATCTCCGCGTTCATGGTGCTAAAAGCAACGTTACCTGACCTGCGAATGATACCACCCAAGGGATTTACGGGCCGCGTTTTCGACTGTCAAGGCACGATGCGAAATTGCATGCAATTTCTTTTCCGATTGGCGGTAGGCGCGGTTTTTCGGTCTTTTTCTTTGCCGATTCGCCGGTCTGCCGAATCTTGCGCTTGCCATGGGGATGCTCAAATTATCAGGCGGGGTTTTGACTTCGCTCGCTTTCCTGGGCGGCCTGGCCGGAATGCCGGCGGCCCGGGCGGCAGAAACGGTGCAGATCGCGGCTGCCGCCGACCTTGTCTACTGTCTCGACGCGCTGAACACCGGGTTTTTGAAATCTGAGCCCGCGGTGGAACTGAAGGTTTCGACCGGTTCGTCCGGGAACTTCTTCGCGCAAATTCAGCATGGAGCCCCTTATGATATTTTTCTGTCCGCAGACCTGCTGTATCCGAGGGAGTTGATCGCCGCGGGCCTCGCCGATCCGGGCAGCCTCTCGTCCTATGCGATCGGCCGCATCGTCGTGTGGTCCGCGCGGGCCGACCTCGACTTGAGCGCGGGACTGGCGTTGATGGCCACGGGAGCAGTGAAGCGGTTTGCGATCGCGAACCCCGACCACGCACCCTATGGCCGCGCGGCAAAGCAGGCACTCGAACACGCCGGGCTCTGGGAAGCGGTGGCGCCGAAGCTCGTGCTCGGAGAAAACATCGTGCAGACCGCGCAGTTCGTGGAGACGGGCAACGCGGACGCTGGCGTGGTGGCGCTCTCGCTGGTGCTTTCCCCGCGCCTGGCCGGGGTCGGTCGCTACGTGGAAATTTCCGCGGAGGCCCATCAGCCGCTCGAACAAGGCGCGGTGCTGACGAATCGCGGGGCGAGAAACGACGCGGCGCGGCGTTATCTGGCCTTCCTCAAATCGAAGGAAGCGCGGGCAATCTTTGACCGATTCGGCTTCCGTCTGCCAGATTGAGCCGGATGCCGCCTGCCGACGCTTTATTTCTCGGGATTCCCCCGGGCCTTTGGCAGGCCTTGGGGCTGACCTTTGAACTCGCGGCGGTGACGACCTTGGTGCTGTTCGTCCTTGGGCTGCCGCTCGCGTACTGGTTGAACCGTTCGCGTTCCCGATGGATTCCGATTATCGAGGCGCTCGTCACGTTGCCGATCGTGCTGCCGCCCACCGTGATCGGGTTTTATCTGCTCGTCGCGTTCTCGCCGCAGCACGCACCCGGGAGTTGGTGGGTTGCGCTCACGGGTGGGACGCTTTCTTTCACTTTCACCGGGCTCGTTATCGGATCGGTCTTTTACTCGTTGCCGTTTGCCGTGCAGCCCTTTCAGGCCGCGCTCAAGGGCGTGTCGCCCGATTTGTTGCAGGCCGGACAAACGCTCGGGGCCTCGGCGCTCAGCGTTTTTTTCCGCGTCCATCTTCCGCTGGCCCAACGCGGGGTCGCGGTCGGCCTGACGCTCGCGTTTGCGCACACGCTCGGGGAATTCGGCGTCGTGCTCATGATCGGAGGCGCCCTGCCGGGTCGGACCAAAGTCGCGTCGATCGCCCTCTACGATGAAGTGCAGAAAATGAATGACAACGTGGCGCACGCCTATGCGGCGGTCCTGCTGCTGACCTCGTTCGCGCTCTTGCTGGCGATGGCCGTGTTGCAACGGGTCAAGGCGCCGAACCACCATCCTTGACGCGGCGCGGACGACGCGTTGGCATTAAATCCGCTTCTGAATTTAGTGGTCACCCGGCCCCCCGCGGTTGGAATCCCCAAAATTGTCGAGATGAAGTTTTCCTCCCTCCTTCGCTTTGGCCTGCTGGTTGCGTTGGCCGCAGGCGCGCACGCTCAGGGGGCGGCCACGAGCCTCACGGTCGAATACGTCTCCGCGCATCCCGAGCTGTGGCCCAAGCAGGTGATCACGAAGGGACCCGCGCAGGTCACGCTCCGACCAAGCGGCGGTGCGCCCACCACGGTGACGCTGCCGGCGGGGCAATTGATGAAAGTCGTCGCGGTCGAAGGCGCGACGGTCCAACTTGAATACCAGGGTGCAGCGGTCACGCTGCCTGCCTCCCAAACCGATCTGCTGGCGGGCGCTGCGTCCAATCAGGTCCGCATTGCGGCGGCCTCGCGTCCGGTTGCACCGCCCCCAGCCGCCGCTGGCGCAGCGGCTCCCGGAAACGTTCCACCGGTGGCCGGGGGTCCCGCCGGTCCAATCCAAAATCCGCTCGGCGCATTTCTGCGCGATGGCCTGATCGGTTTCCGAGGGGATTCGGTCGCGCCGCAATCCGGGGCCGGTCTCGTGGGCAAGAGGTTCATCGCCCTGTATTTCGCCACCCGCAGCGACGATGCCTGCCGGGCCTTCACGCCGCGCCTCGCGCAGTTTTACGGAACGCACCGCCGGGACTCAGAGAAATTCGAGGTTATTTTTGTCCCCACGGATCGCTCCGCCAAGGAGATGGCCTACCACGTTCGCGAAATGCAGATGCCGTGGCTCGCGGTGGATTATGATCAACGCGAGGTGATTGGACGGCTGCGCCAGCAGTTTGGCGGTTCCGACGTGCCCAATCTGGTGGTGGTGGACGAGCGCGGCCGCGTCGTCGTCAGCAGCTACGAGGGCAACAAATTTGTCGGCGCGGAAAAAGCCATGGAACAATTTGGCCATCTGCTGGATCAGAGCTGAAGGAAGATGAGTCCAACGTCGAGGGTCGAGGGTCGACAGCCAGAAGTCGGAAGTCGGGAGTCGGAAGTCAGAAGTCGGAGGTCGGAAGTCGGAGGTCGAAGGGCGCTGAGATCAACGGGACTGACTAGACGGAATTAACAGAATCTCAGGAATTGGATGAGGTCGCTTTTCCTTCTCGTCTTTGCTTCTCCGTGGGTTCCGTGAGCTTTGCCTTTTTAGGAACGGTCGAAGTTTGAAAGGCTGTCTCGTGCCGTATCGCGGCACTCGGCTGTGCGAAACCCAGATCGGTCTCTCCGAAAATTTTCTAAGTCCGGCTAATTTTGTTCAAAGTCAGAGATCGGAAGTGGGAACGTCAGCTGAAAGCGCGTTTCTTGTGATTTCTAATCGAAAAATAATCTGCGGAAATCTGCGTTAATTTGCCGCATTCCACTCCCGTGCAATGCGCCGCAACCCGTCTTCGGCCTGACCGGCTGTCTCACGCCGCCACCGGGGCGCGTGACGGTGGTTAACCCGCTGGCCGTCGACTCACCATTGAGATTTTACGCGTGGCGCGCACATTGACGGCATGGACTCCCCGGCCATTCGCATCCGCCACATCTTCATTTCGCCCGCGCACAATTATTTCGGGCACCACGGCAAGGAGCCGGGCACCGCGCCGGTCATCGAGGTCGACGAGGTGAAATGCCTCGCGGGGCGCGGGCTCGAGGGCGATCGGTTCCTCGACCACAAGGAGAATCACAAGGGCCAGGTGACGTTCTTTGCGGAGGAGACTTGGGAACGCCTATGCGAGAAATTTCAAGTCACGGACAAGGGCCTGGAATCGTTCCGGCGAAATCTCGTCACACGCGGCGTGGACCTGAACGCGCTGATCGGACGCGAGTTTGAAGTCCAGGGCGTGCGCTTCCTCGGCACGCAGGAATCGGCCCCATGCTATTGGATGGACCAGGCTTTCTGTGCGGGCGCCGAGCAGGCGCTCCAGGGCGAGGGCGGTTTGCGGGCGAAGATCTTGACCGACGGCGTGGTCCGGCGGGAGGCCTAAAATGCCGAATGCCGAATGCCGAATGCCGAATGCCGAACGGCGAATGCCGAACGGCGAATGGCGAATGGCTCGACTGGCCGTCTTGACCCGTGTGACGCTGCCCGCATGAGCACTGAACTGAAAAATCGAACAAAATTATTTGCGCTGCGGGTCCTCAAATTGGTCGAGGCTTTGCCAAATACGAAATCAGGAAAGATCATTGCGAACCAGATTGGACGTGCCGGAACTTCCGTTGGCGCGAACTACCGGGCAGCCTGCCGAGGCCGATCCAAGGCTGAATTCATCGCGAAGCTCGGCATCGTTGAGGAAGAAGCTGATGAATGCATCTACTGGCTCGAATTGATTGGCGATGGGAAAATCCTCCCCGTCGGATCGATTGCGCCCCTCAAGAGTGAAGCCGAAGAAATTCTCGCGATCATGTCTGCCTCCCGAATCACCGCCTCGGGCTACTCTCGCAAGACGACCGTTCGCGAGTAAAACGTGCCAAGCGCCTCGTTCGGCGTTCGGCGTTCGGCATTCTCTTCACCGCAGCGCGGTGAAGACCTGCGCGCAATAGATGCTTCCGAGGCCTCCGTGCAGATCCCGCAGGCCGGGCACGGCGGCGCAGCCAAGGTGTTTCGCCTCGCGCGAGAGCAGGTTCTGTCGATGACCGGACGAGTTCATCCACTGGCTGACCACCGCGCGCGCCATGCTCGCGTAGGTGTGAGGGCGGAGCGGCGGACCGTCGCCCGTGTAGCTGAAGAGCGCCTCGCCCGCCGGTCCCCGCCGCGGGTAAACCGGCCGGCGCGCCTCGTAGTCGATCGCAAAATTCACCGCCACATTCTCGGCGATAAATCGGAAGGTGATGCCCGCGGCGCGAATTCGATCCTCCAGCGTGCGCCGTGCGCGGTCGCTCGTATTGACGTGCGAAATCGCCCCGGCTTGCGCCATGAATTGGGCCTGCCAAAGCGCGGCCGACTGCGCCGCCGCCAGCGGCGCGAGGCGCGGTAATCCCGCGGCGGTGCGCCGGCGATTCGATTCCTCAAAGATTGCGCGCGCGGCGACTTCCCGGTGAAAATGTGCGAGGTCGATCGCGTCATCCGCTCCGCTTGGCTTGCGCGCGGGCGCGCCGGGCGCGCGGGCGGCGAACCACAGCGCGCTGGCGACAACGAGGCTGAGGCTGAGGCGTTGCGTGGTCACGAAACTCTTTCCTCCGCCAGCTGGGTGCGGAACCCGCAGGCCACGGTGAACGTCACGATGGTGCCGAAGAAAATACGCCAGGGGAATTCGATGACCGGCAGCCAGTCGGGCTGCGCATACAAGTCGCGGCCGAAGAGCCGGGCGAGATCGTTCGGCAGCCCGCTGAGAAGCGCCACCGCGATGAATCCCAGGATCATCGCGAGCAGATTCCCAAAATCGTTCCCCCGCTTCTTGGTCAGCATGCCGACGAGAAACACGCCGAGCAGCGAACCGTAGGTGTAGCCGAAGATGCCGAGCGCGATGGGGACGATGCGCTTGTCCGGGCGGATGATGACGAAATATGCGGTGGCCGCTGCGACGACGATCATCAGCGCCGAAAACACGACCGTTGCCCAGCGCACGGTGCGCAGGGAAGCGGCGTCGCCGCGATTCTTTGCGAAATACGGTTCATGCCAGTCGCGCGTGTAACTTGTCGCGAGGGCGTTGAGCGCCGTGCTGAGCGAGCCCATCGCCGTGGCAAAAATCCCGGCGATGAGAAGTCCGCGCATACCCGGCGGCAGACCGTTGAGAATGTAATAGGAGAAAATCTCGTTCGTCTTCTTCGGCAGGTTTGGATCGGGGCTGGCTTGATAAAACACCCAGAGCAGGACGCCGATGGTGAGAAAGATCACGACGATCGGAATGTCCGCGAGACCCGATAGAATCAGGGAAAGGCGGCTGCGCTTGACGTCCTTGGCTGTGAGCATGCGTTGGACCATGTCCTGGTCGGTGCCGTGCGTGGCCATGGTCGTGAAAGTCGAGCCGAGCAACGCCGCGAACATCGTGTACTCGGATTCAAGGATGCCCTTCGCGTTCTGCCAAAAAGATTTTCCCGCCTCGATGCCGCTGTCGATGACCTGCAGGTCGTGCGGCCCGCTGAGGCGCGCGGTGATGGTGTCCATGCCGCCCGGAATGGCGCGAAAGAGCAGCCAGATCGCCGCGAGCGCGCTGCCGAGCATGATGACGGCCTGGATAAGATCGGTCCAGATTACCGCCTTGATGCCACCGAGGGTGGTGTAGATCGCGGTCAGGACAACCACGAAGGTGATCGCCGCGAGGTAGATGAACAGTTCGCTGTGTTTGTCCGGCCGCGCGCCGGTGAACAGCTCGTAGGTCAGCACGAGGATGATGGCGGCGACGTAGAGCCGGGTGCCGCTGGCGAGGACGCGCGTGACGAGGAACACCGCGCTGGCCGCGTTCTTCGATCCGGTGCCGAAGCGCACGGTGAGGAATTCGTAGATCGAATAAACGTTGTAATCGTAGTACGGCTTGATGAACACGAACGCGATGATGACGCGTGCGATGATCGTGCCGAACGCGAGCTGGAGGTAGGTGTAATTGCGCAGCGTGTAGCCCTCGCCGGGGGTGCCAAGAAACGTTCCGGCGCTGGTCTCGGCCGCGACGATCGAGGCGAGCACGGCCCACCAGGGAATCTTGCGCCCGCCGAGGGCGAAATCGTGCATGGAATCCTCCTTGCGACCCATGTAGAGCCCAAGCCCGACGATGAGCGTGAAGTAACCGACGATGATGGCGCCATCCAGCGCCCACGAAATCGACATCCGCGCCGATTAAGGCAGCGCGGGTGAAATGGCAAATGCCGAATCGGAGTAACCACGAAGGAACACGAATGAACACGAATGAAAATTCGCGGATGGAACCACAGATTGACGCGGATTTACGCAGATTTCTTCCTAGGCGGAGAGACTGCAGAACGATCGATGTAAGTCCCAGCTTATTGAATAAATTCGTGTCTTTTCGTGTGAAATTCTTGGTTCATCCTTCTGTCCAAAAAATCTGCGGAAATCTGTGTTAATCTGCGGTTAACTTCCCATCGCCGTCTCCGAAACAGTTCGGCATTTGGCATTCGGCGCTCGTCATTCCCCCTATGGCAAATCTCTTCCCTGGTTCTTCCGCCAAATCGCTCATCGGCGTGATCCATCTCCGGCCGCTGCCGGGTTCGCCGCGTTGGGATGGCGATTTCGGTTCGGTCGTGGCCTCAGCCCGACTCGACGCGGCCGCCTATCGTGAGGGCGGGGCCGACGCCGTCATCCTGGAAAATTTCGGCGACGTGCCCTTCCGCAAAGGCACCGTGGCGCCCGTCACCATTGCGGCGTTGAGTGCGGCGGCCGTGGCCGTCCGCGACGACCTGCGCGGCCTGCCGCTCGGGTTCAACGTCCTGCGCAACGATGCCGCGACTGGGCTCGCGCTCTGCGCCGTGCATGGTGGAAGCTTTATCCGGGTGAATGTTCACACCGGCGCGATGGTCACGGATCAGGGCATCGTGGAGGGCGCGGCGCACGAAACGCTCCGGCAGCGCGCGGCCTTGTGCCCGCAGACCCGTATCTTTGCTGATGTGCATGTGAAGCACGGGCGGCCCCTCGCGGATTTCAGCATCGAGGAGACGGCGCGCGACACCGTCGAGCGCGGGCTCGCGGACGCGTTGATTGTCACGGGCGTCAGCACCGGCAGGTCGGCAGATCCGAGTGACCTGAGTCGGGTACGGCGGGCCTGTCCGGACGCGACCATTCTTCTGGGGAGCGGTGTCTCCGTCGACACGCTCGAGCCGTACCTCAAGCTGGCGAACGGATTCATCGTCGGCACCTCGCTGAAGCGGGATGGACTCGTCTCAAACCCGGTGGACGCCTCGCGCGTCGCGGCGCTGCGCGCGGCACTGGGGTGATGGGGGAGCTGCGAGTCGAGATTCGAGTCAGACGAGAAGTCCTGCGATGCGCGGGGAAAAATCGAAAGTCAGAAAGCGGGAACCACGAATTTACACGAATGAACACGAATCAGCGGACCGAAAGCAACCGCTGTCGAGGAACGATGGCGAGCAGGGCGATAGGCCGCGCGGGACAATGGTGGATCGCGTCGGCCCGACGCGATGGCAAAAATATCTGGCGGCGGAGCCGCCCTGAGCGCATCCGGTTGGCGACAACCTGAAGCACCTGCGCCTCCGCGTGAGATCCATTCTGCCCGGTCTCTCTAGGGCTCTTTGTGCTTTTTTGGTTACCACGTTGGTCCTCGATTTCCGAATTCGGAATTGGATTGGGGAGCGCGGGCGTCCCGCCTGCACCCGACCGGCGTCTCGCCGGGCGTTCCTTCATTGACTTAAATCTGACTGACGTCGATCGCGAGAAGCGAGCACGCAACCTCGGCGAGACGCCGAGGTCAGCACGCGAGACGCATGCGCTCCCCAGTCGGGGATCACGGAGTTCCGTTGATGATGCGTCCTGCTTTCCTCCGCGTCTCGGCGCCTCCGCGTGAGATTTATTCTGTCTGGCCTCTTTTGCGTTCTTTGTACTCTTTTGTGGTTGTCACTCCGGCTCCCGATTTCTGAGTCCTCACTTTGGCGTTCGGCATTCGCACTTCGGCATTTCCGACTCAGCCGAAGCGCATCGATTCACGAGGTTGGATCGCCCGCGTTGGATCGTACGCTCGTTTAAAAATGATCTGCCGAGTGGCATGCCAGACGAAGCGGGGACTCAGCACAAGGTAGCGGTGCCAAAGACGCCGCGGTTCAACGCCGAGGCGATAGAGCCATTCCAGACCGCGTGACTGCATCCACGCAGGCGCCATTGGTTGCGCCCCTGAAAGAAAATCAAACGCCGCACCAACGGCGAGGACGGGCATGGACAACCGATCGCGCATCTCGTACGCCCACACCTCCTGGCGCGGACAGCCGATTCCGCACAGGCAGATCTTTGCTCCGCTGTTTCGAATGGCGGCGACATCCTCATCGACTTCGGCAGGTGTCGCCTGCCGAAACCGGGAGGGCCGCGTGCCCGCGATGACGAGCGTCGGATAGCGCTGCCGCAGATTTGCGCCGAGCGCCGCGAGTGAATCCACGGTTCCGCCGAAGAGAAAGATGCCGAAGCCATCGCGCGCCGCGGATTCGCAAACGCGCAGCGTCAGAAATGGCCCGTAGACGCGATCGGCGAGCGCAGCGCCGTGGGCGGAATTCAACATCCACCGCACCGGTTGGCCATCGGGGCAAATCAGGTTGAAATGATTCAGGCGGAATTGGTGTTCGCGATCATCAACGCCGGTCATGACCCCATGCACCGCAAGCGCTGACACGCTGAACCCGCGACCCTCGCGGGCGGCGGCGAGAATCTGAGCGACGGCCGATTCGTAGTCGATGGCATCGACCTGGATTCCGAGGACGTTGCGTTTGCCGAGATGGAGCATGGGTTGGAGAAACTCGAAATTCGAGATTCGAAATTGCCTTTTGATCTCGGAAATACGTTTGAAAGGCGATCTCGCTTCGCTCGGTTCGAAGAAAACGGGGAAAGAGGAACGGTTTGGAAGTCTAACGATTTACGTGGCCGTTCCCTTTGAGATTTGGGCCGCGAACCACGCCTCCACCTCCGGCCAGATTGCGTCCGGCGTCAGACGCGTCAGGCAATAGGGCTCGGGAAATTTGCAGTAGTCGAAGCAAGGCCGGTGCGGACACAGATCGCGAATTACAACGCGATGTGCGTCGCCCCACGGACGATAACGGACCGGATCGGTCGGCCCGAACAGCGCGAGGACCGGCGTGCCGACGGCCGCGGCGAGATGACCCGGCGCGCTGTCGTTACAAATGAGCATGTCGCTGGCCGCCAGCAACGTTACGAGCTGATCCAGATCGAGCCTGGGTAGGAATTCGTCCGCCAGAGGCGCGAGTTCGGCGCCGTGGCCGTCGGGATCGGGCACCAGCGTGAGATGAAATTTGAATCGTGCGCGCAGCCGACGAATCAATTCCGTGAACGACGCGATCGGCCAGCGCCGCACGGCGATGCGCGCGCCGACGTGCAGGCAGACGCGCGGAATGGAACCGCGATTTTCCGGCCGCGTGGCCAAGAGCGCGGGCGTGGCCCGAGCGGCGCCTTCGAGCCCGAGTTTCTCGGCGAGCATGCGCCAGTCCTCCACCTTGTGCTGCGAACCCGGGAGGCGGCGCAGACGTTCGGTCAGCCAGCGGTTTACTCCCGGCCGCGGGAACCCGATCCGGCGCGGCGCGCCAATCATCCGCATCAGGACGTGATCGCGCGGGTCGTCTCGCACGGACACGGCAGCATCAAAATGTCGGCCTCGCAGATTCGCGAGCAGAACCAAAATTTCCCGCCAATGCCAGCGCCACCAGCGGTACTTTCCGGTGAAGGCCGTCCACGGCGCGTCCCAGGTGACATGCTGCAGTTCTGGCATCGTCTTTTCGAGCAGCGGCCGCGCGTGCGGCTTCGCGAGCAACGTCACGTCGTATTGGCGGATGGCCTGGCGCAGCAGCGTCGTGGCGAAGACGAGATCGCCAATACCCCAGAGCTCCACGACGAGCAGTTTCTTCCGGGGCATTGGTTCCATGCGGGCGGCGGGGTTTTACCAGCCCAGGAGCTGTTTCAGGCCCTGATAACCAGAGCGCGCCAGGCGCACCCCGGCGCGCGGCATGAGCAGAAGGGGAAAGGTCTTCAGCCAAAACGACGGGAAGCTCGCGTAGTGTTGAACACAAATTGACAGCGCCTCGCGGGAGTACGCCCACGAGGCGCCTCCCAGCTTGGCGCGCACGATGTGATGCCGCACGTGCGAACGAGCCACCTCGGCCAGCGCTTGCCGGTACGTTTCGCTCTCGCGGGTGAAAATCGCCGCAGCCACTTGCTCGTATCCTTCCACGTCCATGCGCAGACGGCCGAGTTGTCCGCGCTCGACAAAGGAGTCGTTGTCGGCGCGCCAGCCCACGCACCGGTCGGCGAGAAACAGCCAGCGCGGCTCGAGTGACATCATGCGCATCATGACGAAGAGCTGCACGTAGCCGCTGCCAATGAACGCGTCGACCTCGGCGGATCCCAGGACGCGGGCACACGTTTCCCGGCTCAGGATCTGGCAGGAGAGCAGGCCGATTTGATCGAGGAGGCCGATGAACATTTCGTCCGCGTTGGTGAAGATGCGCGTTTCGCGCTGGTGAAACGGACGGCCGTAAATCCGGGTGGTCAGCGTGCTGTCGTAGTTGTTGCGGTTCAAAGTGACGCCCGTCACCGGGCCATGCGTGCGCAAGCCGGCGATGACCGCCGCCACCCCGCCGGATTCAATGACGTCATCATCGCTGACCAGCCAGCAGTATTCCCCCCGGGCTTGGGCCAGGAGCCCGATCAGATTGCGGTCGAACTTCAACCGCTCGGCATTCCGCCAGGACCGGAGACCCGGTATTAGCGCCCGCATTTTGTCGACAACGGGCGACGTGTCGTCCCGCTCGCTCGGATCCTCGGCGATGAGCACCTCGAGATCATCGGTGCATTGTGCGGCGATGCTCTCCAGCAACTGCGCGAGCGGGCCCGGACGCGCGTACGTTGGGATGCAGAGCGAAAGAAGGGGCGGTCGGCTCATCGGGCGATGCGGAGCTGGCCTGACGTTGCCGCAACGGCCGGTCAGGGAGAAGGGGAATCCGCCGGCACCGCCAATTGTCTTGTTGGTCAGGGTGGACGCTGGAAAGATGATGCGGCGTCACGATGACGATCCAATTTCCGAAGCCATGGACCTGACGCCACCCCCCTCCGATTCCGCGGTGGTCGTTGCGGTGATCGCGTCCTTTCGCCGGCCGGTCGAGCTCCGCCGGTTGCTTGCGAGCCTCGGTGGCATTCGCGCCCCGCTCGAGGCCGTCGTTGTGACGGACAATGGAAACGACGAGGAAAGCCGCGAGGTCGTCGCTTCCTTGGGTGAAAAGGCAGCGCGGTTGGTGCCGCCGGTGAATCTCGGATGCGGGGGCGGCTTGAGACTGGCCATCGATCACGCGATTGAAGAATACGGCGACCGCCTCACGCACGTCTGGATTCTCGACGACGACGCGGTGGTCGAGCCCGAGACGCTCGCGCGCCTCCTCGCGGCGGGTGAAGCCGCGGGCGCGGATGTGATTTATCCGATGGTGGTCGACGGAGCAGGACGGATCGGCTGGTTTCCGGGATTGTTGCGGGCGGAGCCGTGGCGGGCGATTCGCCAGGTGGACACACCGGCGGAATACCTCCAGCGATGCGGTTCCCGGCCGGTGGCATTTTCCTGGAGCCCCGGCGTCTGCCTGCTCGTGACCGCGCGCGCGCTGCGGAGCGTCGGCCCGCCGCGCGGCGATTACTGGGTGCGAGGCGAGGACCTGGAGTTCAGCCTGCGACTCACGGCGCGGTTTCCATCCGCGTTTGTGCCTTCCGTGGTCGTTCAACATTTGCAGGCGCCCGTCACAAATCCGGTCGCCCGGGACTCGGAGCGGATCCGCTATCTCGCGATGATGCAAAATCTCGGATTTACCGGCTTCCGGCTTCGACACGGCCGGCGAATGCTGCGCACGTTGCCGGGGAATTCGTTCCGGTTCTTCAGCGCGCATGGCTGGACGCCGAGGAATATGTCGGGCCTCGTGCGGGCTCTCTGGCTCGGCGCGGTGCGGGGATGTCCGGCGGGCGATCCGCGGGCCAACGCGTTGCAGCGGGCAGGCGGGAAGTAACAGTCAGGTTGCGACCGGCTCGGGCTGGGGCAGCGTGATGGAAGGCAGGCTGGAAACGGCCGGTGCATTCGCGGGTCGCTGGTCCTTGCGGAGATCCTCGATCATTCCCTTCGCCAGGATGGCCAGGAAGATTTCAAAACTGGGGTAGCCACCAAATAACACGCACGTAAAATACACGCCAATCATCGACATGCCGGCCCACGTGACGATGACAAAGTCGGGACCCTGGAGGCGCCAGCTCTTCAGGGCAGGCAGAATCGAGCGCAACAGCTCTAGCAACAGCCACGCGTATAGCAGTAGCCCCACGATCCCGAGCACTGCCAGGAGCGTCCAAAGCGCGGTTTCATAGGCTCCCACGTCAGCTGAGCTTTGGATAAACAACGTGAACGGATCCATCTCAAAGCGAGCCGCCAACATCATGACATTCTCATCGAACCGTCGAATTCCTGTCCCGAAGAGCAACGACTGCCTGCTTTCCGTCCATCGTTTCAGTCCTTCCGCGCTGAGCACGCGACGGAACTCGTCGCTGCCCTTGACGTCCTGCTGCACGTCAATTTCGATCGTCGGTCCGATTATCAGTACGCTCAGACCGCGCTGGATTCGGTACGGCAAGGATTCGAGCGACTGCGGACTGAGATTGATGGCGACGAGCAACAGACCGGCGCCGGCCAGCGACACGAGGAGTTGGGTCCATTTGCGAAAGATCACGGAAAGGATCAGCGGATAGAGGAGCAACGCCGCAATCTGAGCGCGAGAGCCGCCGACGAGGCAGGCATAGGCCGAAATCAACGCGACTAGCGTGTGGCCAACTCGCGCGACCGGGCCCGTGGTCGAAATCAGCATCAGAGTCGAGAGGATGAGCAACATCGTTCCCGATGTGCGCAAGTCCTGCGGGTCGATCGAATAATTGATGAGCGGTACGGCAAAGTTCTCGTCGAAGAAATAATTGACGAAACCGAACGCCATCCGAATCAGCAGGGCGAGATACATCGCACGCAGGGCCGCCCCGATCACTCTGGAGGATCCATAGAGGTAGAAAGCGAGCCCAAAGATGAATGGCCAAATCGCGTTGAGGTACGCGCGCGAGATATTCCCCAGGCCGCCCGTGTCCCATTCCCGGCCGGCGGAAATCGCGAAATGGATGACAAGGTAGGCAAACAGGACGAAGAAGATGGTGGGAAGTCGGGGTCGATTCCTCTTCAGGCTAGTGGATTTGAACGGGATGCGTGGCAGGATGGCGAGACCGCACAACGCGAGGGCGATTTCGTGCGGATACAGCTTCCAAGGAATCGTGAAAAAACCGCCGATGCCAAGCGCGAAACCCATGGGCACCCACCAACGTTCGCCAGACATGATGATCCAAATCGCCGAGAAAAGGGACGTGGCGGCGAGGACGACGGTTAGGTAATCGTCGGAACCCAGCGCGGCTCCAAGAAACAGCGCCCCCATCAACCCGACCAGCAGGGCGGAGTAATAGGGCAGGCGCGCGAGAACCGGAGACATCTGCCGGGGACTCTGCCGGTGGGCATGAACGCTCTCAAGGGGAATGTTGCCGGCTTGCCGTCGTCCCCGCACCGGTCATTCTCTATCGCGTCATGCGCTGGCCCGATCGTACGTCTTTTCGCAATGCCGCGAACTATCGGGTCGCGTGCCTGAGCGAGCTCGCGGGCCCAGCGCTCCGCGGCGCGGCGGCGCTTCGGCGTCTCCCGACACCGCGTCCGCCGCAGGCGTGGCGGCGCGCGTTATTGCTCGGGGCCAGCCACATCGGCGACGTGCTTTACAACACAGCGAGCCTGCCGGCCCTTCAACGGGGCTTGCCGAATTGCGAGTGGATTTACGCGGCACCGCCCCTGGCCGCCGCGGTGCTGGTGGGCAATCCCCATCTCGCCGGAACGTGCGACCCACGCGATTTGGCCGTGCTGGCCGCCGAATTCGATGCAATCGTTTGTTACAACAGCGGTGCCTCCTGGCGCGAGACGATCGCCGCTTGGCGACGGGGGATTCCGAATCGGGCCGCCTATGTACACAAGGGTTTCTCGGCGTTGGTGACCCATCCCGTCCCGATTCGGCGACCTCAGTCCTACCCGGCCTATTTTCGTGATCTCGTTTCTCACCTCACCGGTCTCGCGCCCGATTGGACGCTGCGGCCGATCGTTTATCCGGGCGCTTCACACGAGCAGGAAGCGGCGGGATTGTGGCGGGAATTCGCCCTCGGTGCGCGTCCGGTTGTCGCCGCGTTCGTCACCAGCCGTCAGCCCTCCGGCGTGTGGCCGTCGGAAAAATTCGGCGAGGCGCTTCACTTGCTGCACGCGCGCGCGGATTGCGATACGGTGCTGCTAGGCTCCGCGGAGGACGAGGCGTCGCTGATCGTCGTGCGCGATGCCGCGCGGCTCCCGTCGCGCCTGGCGGCTGGCCGGCTCTCCCTGCTTGGTTTGGTGTGCTTTCTGCGCCGGTGCGGACTCGCGCTCACTACGG
>JANXRG010000091.1 GCA_025353105.1 Verrucomicrobiota bacterium | reverse complement strand
CAGTACATCCTTTTTCACCAGAAACGCCATCCTGAGAAACTGGGTCCGGCCGACGTGCGCGCGTTTCTCAGTCACCTGGTCCGCGACCGGAGGGTGGCCATTTCCACCCAACGGCAGGCACGCAACGCGCTCGTCTTTCTGGAAGTGGGACAGAAACGCAGATTTTGCAGATGAACGCAGATTATTTGGCTGACTCTCCGTTTTGCGATCCTTGTGGCTGTTGCCGCAAAATGATCCGGTTTCCGTCCGTTCAGGCGTTCCTCTCGGCGTCCTCGAAATCTCTGTGGCCAATCCTTCTTCGTGCTCTTCGTGTCATCGTGGCAAGTCCGCTATCCACCGGTGCGGCCACGGAGACCGGTGGTAATGCTGAACACCGCGCTCATGATGGCAAACACGACCGCGCCCACGAGCAATGCAATGATCACGATGATCAGCGGCGGGATGATTGCCGTGGCAATCTGCACCTGACGATCCAGCTCGCGCTCGTACACGTCCGCGATCATTTGCATGGTGTCGGCAAAGCGACCGGTCTGCTCGCCGACCGACATCATGTCGAGCATCAGGGCCGGGAAAACGCCCTGGTGTGACATGGCCTTCGACAGACTCGCGCCCTCGACGAGCTCGGCGCGACCCGCGAGCAGGCGCTTCCGCAGATACGCATTCTCCGAAATACTCGCGAGCAAATCGACCGCGCGCAGGAGCGTCACGCCGTTGTGCAGCAGCGTCCCGAGCGTGCGGGCAAACTGCGCGTAGAAACGATATTGAATAACGCGGCCGTAGCCCGGGATCTTGAGGCGGAAACGATCCCAGGCCTCGCGACCCTCGACCGTTCGCGTGAACATCTTGTACGCCGCAAAGACGCCCAGAAGCGTCAGCGCGCCGAGCCACCAATAGCCGACGAAGATGTCATTCAGCTTGATGAGCAGGCGCGTGGGCAGCGGCAGCGAGCCGCCGGTCTTGGCGAAGAACGACGTGAGTTGCGGCACGAGCACGGTGATGAACAGGACGACGAGCAACACGCCAAAGACGCTCAGGATCGCCGGATAGAGCAGGGCTTGTTGCACGCTGTCGCGCAGCGTCTTGACCGCCATGAGATGCGCGACGAGGCGTTTGAGAATATCGGGCAGCGCGCCGCTGGCCTCGCCCGCCTGGACCAGATTCACGTAGAGCGGCGGGAATGACCGCGGAAAATCGAGCAGCGCCTGCGAGAAACTGCGGCCATCGACGAGCGCGCTATGCAGGTGCTCGATGATGCCGCGAAGATTCCCCTGCGTCAGACGTTTGCCGAGAATCGAAAGCGCCTCGTCGAGCGTCATGCCCGCCGAAAGCAAATACGCGAGCTGCTCGGTGAAGAGCAGACGTTGGGTGTGATTGAGCCGGTCGACCGCCGGAGTGCGGCCCGCGGGGCGGTCGGTGGCCGGCGCAGTCTCCGCGACCGGCGAAGGGGCGGGGCGGGCGTTGGGGCCGACACCGGGGGATGAAGCCTCGGCGACCGGCACCACGCGGAAGGGCACGCAGCGGCGCAATTCAATCTGGCGCAGTGCCGAGGGGCGATCGGGCGATTCCACCACACCTTCCACCAGGGCGCCCTGAGCATCCCGCGCTTTGAATTGGAACTGCGGCATGAGCAGGGACTATGGAGAAGACTGGAGAAATGGCGAATTCCGAATGCGGATTTTGGGAGTCGAGGGTCGACAGTCGACAGTCGACGGCCCGCGGGCGGAGAACCACCAAGAAGGACTGCACGACGGAGGACAGAAGCCGGACGCCGGAGGATAGAGAAGTGACGAAGTGCCAATGCCGAATGCGGAATTGGGGAGTCGAAAGTCGAGGGTCGAATGTCGAAGGCCAGCGGGCGGAGAACCACCAAGAAATCCAACGGCACCAAGCAGGGCTGCACGACGGAGGACAGAGGCCGGACGACGGAAGACGGAATGGAACCACGAATTTACACGCAGGAACACGAACATGATGATTTCAGACGGAGGTCACGGAGGCACGGGGGTTTGCGGAGGGACCCAGATTCGGCCGGCACGATCCAAACATGAACCTCGGCTTTCTTCCGACCTCTGTCCTCTGTCGTCGGTCCTCTGATCGCTGCCTCGGTCCGAATGTGGTCAAAAATCGTCAGGGGCCGGCTTGTGGACGGGAAGGGTCACCGACATATTCCGCGAATGGCGAACACCATTTTGATCGGCGCGCAGTGGGGCGATGAAGGGAAGGGCAAGATCATCGATTACCTGACGCGAGGCGTGGATGTGGTGGTGCGCACGCAAGGTGGAAACAATGCCGGCCACACGATTGTGATCCGGGCGGAGCGATACGTTCTGAGCCTCGTGCCCTCCGGGATTCTGCACGCGGGCAAGGTTTGCGTGCTCGCCAATGGCGTGGTGATTGATCCAGTGTCGCTGTGCGCGGAAATCGCCGGATTACGAAAGCGGGGGATCCACGTCGGAAGCGACAATCTGCTCGTCAGCGATCGCGCGCACGTGGTGTTGCCGCATCACCGCTCGCTCGACGCGCAACGCGAGGATCGGCGCAGCGGACGGATCGGAACGACGAAGCGCGGCATCGGCCCGGCGTACGCCGACAAGATTTCGCGCACGGGCCTGCGCATGACGGATCTGATCGACGCGCAGAAGTTTTCGGCGCGGCTGCGGGACCGGATGCGCGAGGTGAATCGTTTTCTGAAGCTGCAAGCCCTGGCGCCGATTGCGGCCGGTCCGGTGCAGCGCGAATACGAGCGTGCCGCGGCGATCTTGCGCCCGCACATCACCGACACGGTTTCGTTTCTGCACCGGATGCTGGCGCGAAAGATGAGCATGCTTTTCGAGGGCGCCCAGGGAACCTTTCTCGACATCGATCACGGCACGTATCCCTTCGTAACGTCGTCGAGCACGACCGCGGGCGGGGCTTGCACGGGGTCGGGCGTGCCGCCGAATCGCATCGATCGGGTGGTGGGCGTGATGAAGGCCTACACCACGCGGGTCGGGGGCGGGCCGTTGCCGACGGAGGACGAGGCGCTTTCGCAGTGCCTGCACGAAATGGGGCGCGAATTTGGCGCGGTGACAGGGCGGGCGCGGCGCTGCGGATGGTTCGACGCGGTGGCGACCGGCTTCGCGGTGAAGGTCAACGGCGTGGATCATCTGGCGGTGACGAACCTGGACGGGCTCGATGGCCTGGACGCGGTGCGCGTGTGCGTGGCGTATCGATTGCATGGGAAAACGATTGTGGTGCCGCCGGCGGACGTGATGGACCTGGCGCAATGCGAACCCGTTTACGTGGACCTGCCGGGCTGGCGGAAGCCGATCGATCACGTGCGGCGTTACGCGGACCTGCCGCCGAGGGCGCGCGCATATTTACGGAAGCTTCAGGCCTTGACCGGCGCGCCGCTGAAGTGGATTAGCGTTGGTCCCAGTCGAAGCCAGACGTTTCTGGCGGGCTGAACTCCATGAGCGAACATCGTTCCCTTCCATCCGTGCCGCGGCACATCGCCATTATTATGGATGGCAATGGCCGCTGGGCCGTGCAGCGCGGGCTGCCGCGCGTGGTGGGCCACGAGAACGGCGCGAAAGCCGTGCGCGCGTGCATCGAGGGATGCGCGGAACTCGGGGTGCAGTACCTGACGCTGTACGCTTTTTCGCAGGAGAACTGGCTGCGCCCGAAGGCGGAGGTGTCGGGGCTGATGAGCCTGCTGGAAAAGTTCTTGCACGAGAACACGGCGGAACTCGTGGCCAAGAACGTGCGGCTCCAGGCGATCGGCCGCCTGACCGATCTGCCGGCGCCGTGCCAGGTGCAATTGAACCGCGCGATCGAAGCGACCGCCGGCTGCAACGGCTTGACCGTGATCCTGGCGCTCAGCTACAGCGGGCGGCTCGAATTGATCGACGCGATCAAGAGCCTGCTGCGCGAGATTGAACTGGGTCACATCGACAAGGCGATGATCGACCCGGAGACCTTCAGCAAGCATCTTTACACGCGCTATTATCCAGACCCGGACCTGCTCATTCGGACCTCGGGGGAGATGCGCCTCTCCAACTTCCTGTTGTGGCAGGTGAGTTACGCAGAATTCTACGTGACAAAAAAATTGTGGCCGGACTTCTGCAAGGAGGATTTGCTCGAGGCGATGGAGGAATACAGCAGCCGCCAGCGCCGGTATGGGGCCATCCACGAGGGCTGATGGGCGGGGAATTGTTTTGATGCAAACGATCGTCATCGCCGATCCGGAGACTGATTTTCTCGAGTGGGCGGTCAATCAGCTCGCCACTCCGCTCACGCGCGTGCTCATCGCCACCCGCTCGGACAACGCCTACAAACTGTACTGCGCCGAGGGCGCCGATCTCTTAATTGCCGACACGCATCTGCAGCCGATGAATGGCATGGAGCTGCTCGCCAAGGTGCGGCAGCACGACAGCAACGCGATGGTCGTGCTAACCAGCGCATTCGGCACCACGCAGTCGGTCATCGAATCGATGAAGCTGGGCGCCTTCGATTTCATCCGCAAGGAGGCGCTGCCCTTCAATCTCAAGGTGGTGGTCGACACCGCGCTCCGGCAGCAGGCCGAGTTGCGCGCCGCCACGACCTTCCAGCCGCAGCTCACGGTCGAGCAGCACCAGGACAGCTTGGTCGGCAAATCCGAGGCGATTCAACAAGTCTTCAAGATGGTCGGCCGCGTGGCCGCGTCCGACGCGCCCATCATGATCACCGGCGAAAGCGGCACGGGCAAGGAACTGGTCGCGCGCGCCCTCCATCATTACAGTCGTCGCAGTGGAAAATACTTTGTGGCGATCAACTGCGCCGCGATTCCGGAGACCTTGTTGGAAAGCGAGCTATTTGGCCACGAGAAGGGGGCGTTTACCGGTGCGATCGCGACCCGGGTGGGTCGATTTGAGCAGAGCGACGGCGGGACCCTGTTTTTGGACGAGATTGGGGAGATGGCGCTGGCGGTGCAGGGCAAGATGCTGCGGGTATTGCAGGAAGGGGAATTCTCACGGGTGGGAGGGAGCGCCACGCTGCGGACGGATGTGCGGATCGTGGCGGCCACGAACAAGAATCTCGAGGAGCAGATGGCGTTGAAGCTGTTCCGGGAGGATCTTTTTTACCGGCTGAACGTGGTGCGCATTCACCTGCCGCCACTGCGCCAGCGACTTGAGGACGTTCGTCTGCTGGCCGAGTATTTTCTTGCGCGAATCGCGGCGCAGAAGCGCTTACCGCGGCTGCGGCTCTCCGAGGAAACGGTGCGCGTGCTCGAGAGCTACCCGTGGCCGGGCAACGTGCGCGAACTGGAAAACACGATCCAGCGGGCGGCGGTGCTGGCGACGACCGATGTTCTCCTGCCCAAAGATATCCCGATGGGGGCGCCCAATGGCAACGACGGCCGCGGGACGAGTGTGAGCGTTTCGGTTTCGCCGTCCGGGCAACCCGAGGCGACGGGCGGAAGCGAAGGCGCGGTGCAATCGGCGATTGATCTACTCTTTGCCGCAGCGGCGGGGGATTCCGAACTGCAACTTCTGCCATGGCTCGAACGGGAGTTCACGATTGCCGCGATGAAGCAGACCCGTGGAAACCAATTGAAGGCGGCGAAGCTGCTCGGGGTCACGCGGGCGACCCTCCGAAAGCGGATCGAGCGTTTTGGGATCACCCGTCAATTGCGGATCCAATGAGCGGAGAGAAAAAGACCGGGGGCATCACGGCCGCCGGCCGAAACGCGAAGACCGGCGTCACGACTGACGCGGAGGCGATGGAGCGTCTGTTTTTCCGGGCGGCCGCGGCTCCGGGCGTCGCCTCCCGGATCGAACAAATCCGCCAGCAGACCCCCGGAGAGAAAGAGCCGGTCGTCTTCGCCGGAGTGGGGGAGGCGGCGCAGCCGTTTGTCGTGGCGATGCTGCAGCGCGAGCTTGGCGCGCGCAGGATCTGGCTATGGTGCGACGACCTGCGGACGCAGGAGAAGATGCATGCTGGGCTGCGGGCGTGGGGCGTCAACGCGCTGTTTTTGCCGGAGTTGGAACTCGCGCCCATTCCCGGGGCGCTGCCGGATCCCGAGCTGAATGCGGAGCGGCTTTCCACCTTGGCGCAATTGGCGCAACCCTCGGCGACGGCTAGCGTGGCGGTTGTCCTAAAGTCGCAGCGCGAGGAAGAGGTTCCGCCGGCGGCGGCGTTTCGCGATGCGGCATTCCGGCTGTCAGTCCGCGACGAGATTTCACTCGAGCACGTGGCGGGGCTGCTCGTGGACGCGGGTTATGTCCGTGGGCCGCGGGTCGACAATCGTGGGCAATTTTCCGTCCGCGGTGGCATTCTCGACGTCTACGGCTGGGACCAATTACAACCGGTCCGCGCCGAGTGGTTCGGCGATTCCATCGAGTCAATTCGATCCTTTGATCTGGATGAGCAAAAATCGTTGGCTCAACTCCCGGAAATCACCCTGATGCTCCAGTTTCCAGGGCGTTCCAATCATTTGTTATCGAGTTACGTAAATGCGGATGACCTCGTCTGCGCATTGGGAGCGACAACCGCGTCGGCTTCGATCCAGCTCACCACGGGCGGGGAGAGTACGGGCGAGGCCGAGACAATCGAGACGTCGGGCTTTTTTGACCTGACGTCGCGCATCCAAGGTTGGTGGCAGGATTCAGGCGTAGGCCGGGAGATCGGCATCGAACGCGGACGCAAACACCTGGAATACTGGCTCTCGTCGGGATTTGAAGTTTTCATTACTTATCGCAATCAGGCGGAACATGATGCCGCTCGGCAAATAAGCGACGAAAACACGAGAACATGTAGTTCGATTTTGTTTGTTCGAGGGGACTCCTTGCAGGGCTTTTCGTTCGCGGCGGCCCGATTGGTCGTGCTGCCCGCGACGGCGCTGACGGGACACCCCCATGGTCGTGCTTATCAGTCGGCCACGAGCACCACGGCACGGCGGTTGAGCCGGCGGATCGGGTCCCAAATCAATTTTGAGGACTTTCGAGAGGGTGAGCTCGTGGTTCATGCGCAGCACGGTTTGGCTCGATTTCGGGGTTTTGAGCGTCGTCCGGTTGGCAACGGCGAATCGGAGACGTTGATTCTCGAGTTCGCTGCGGCGGCAAGACTCTTCGTTCCGTTTGAACAAGCCTTCCTCGTCTCACGCTATGTTGGCATGGGTCGGCAGAACGCGCCGCTCAGTCGACTGGGAGACGCGCGCTGGTCGTCCGCGCGGAAATCCGCCGAGGTGGCGGTCGAAGATTACGCGGCGCGACTGCTTCGAATCCAAGCCCTGCGCGAAACCCGGGCAGGATTCGCTTTTCCGCCAGACGGACCTTGGCAGGCGGACTTTGAGCGCATTTTTCCTTATCGAGAAACGCCCGACCAATTGACCTCGATCGCGGACGCGAAGAGCGACATGGAACGGCCGAAGCCCATGGATCGACTGATTTGCGGCGACGTGGGTTTCGGCAAGACCGAGGTGGCGATCCGCGCCGCGTTCAAGGCGGCGCTCGCCGGAAAACAAGTGGCGTTTCTCGCCCCTACCACGGTGCTGGCCCAGCAGCATTTTGAGGTGTTGCAAGATCGCATGGCGGACTTTCCAATCCGGATTGAACTCCTGAACCGCTACCGCACCCCACGCCAGCAGAAGCAAGCCTTGGAAGGGATGGCGGATGGGTCCGTCGATATCGCCGTCGGCACCCACCGCCTGCTTTCGGGCGACGTGACCTTCCGCCAGCTTGGACTTCTCGTGGTCGACGAGGAACAGCGGTTCGGCGTCCAACACAAAGAACGTCTCCGCGAACTCTATCCACATACGGATGTATTGACACTGTCTGCGACACCGATACCACGAACGCTTTACATGGCGTTGACCGGCGCGCGGGACATGTCGCTTCTGCAGACGCCGCCAGCGAATCGGTACGCGGTGGAAACGGTGGTCTGCGGTTTCGATGAGCGGCTGATTCGCGATGCCATCGACCGCGAGCTCGCGCGGCAGGGGCAGGTGTATTTTTTGCACAACCGGATTGAAACGATCTACCGGACAGCGGAGCGCGTGCGCGAACTATGTCCGGCGGCGCGGGTCGAAATCGGACACGGTCAGATGGACGAGCACGAGTTGGAGGACGTCATGCGCCGCTTCGTCGCGGGCGAGGTCGACGTGCTGGTCTCGACCACGATCATTGAGAGCGGGCTGGATATCCCGAACGCGAACACGATCCTGATCGATCGGGCGGATCGTTTTGGTCTCGCGGATTTGTACCAACTGCGCGGTCGGGTGGGTCGCGGTTCGCACAAGGCGTTTGCGTACCTGTTCCTGCCGCGGGATTTTTTGTCGACGGGTGAGGCCCGCCGGCGCATCGAGGCGATTAGCCAATATTCCTCGCTCGGCGCCGGGTTTCAGATCGCGATGCGCGACCTGGAAATCCGCGGGGCGGGCAGCATCCTGGGCGTAGCGCAAAGCGGCCATATCACGGCGGTGGGTTTCGATCTGTACTGCCAGCTGCTCGAACAAGCGGTGGCGAAACTGAAAGGCAAAGCCCTGCCGAGGCGACCGGAAGTTTCGTTGCAACTCGACTTTGTGGAGCGGGAGGAATCGGTTGCCGCCGCGGAGGCGGCCGGGAGGACAACGCGCGCGGCGGCGACGCTCGCAGCTTATCTCCCGATGACGTACGTGGCCGATACGCGCCTGCGCATCGAGGCGTTCCGGCGGCTCGCCGGCGTTTGCACGCCCGAGCAATTGAAGGCGTTGCGCTCGGAATGGCGCGATCGGTTTGGCCGGTTGCCGGTGGGCGCGGACCATTTGCTGACATTGACCGGCCTCAAGCTGGTGGCCGCCGAGAAGGGGGTGAGCACAGTGGAAACCAAGGGCGATCGGCTGATTCTCACGCGGGCCGGGAGCGCGATTCAGGTCGGCGGGCGGTTCCCCCGCTTGACTTCGGGCGATGCGGATTCAAAGGTTCGAGAGATTGCCGACCTCCTTCGGAAGCTGTAGTGCTCCGATCCAGGCCGACCTATTCCCCCCGTTTGCCGCTGATGTTATGAAGAGAATGTTTTCGATTTCGTTTCGCGCCCCGCTGCGCCGCACCGCGTGCGCGCTCGCCCTGGCTTTCCTTGCTTTGGCCAGCCGCATGCCGGCGGCCGAGGTCCTCGACGGCGTGGCTGCGGTGGTGAACGGCGATGTCATCACGTTTTCCCAGGTGCGTGAAGTCGTTCAGGCCCGCGAGCGTGCGCTCAAGGCGCAGTACTCGGGCCAGGACCTGATCAACAAGATTAAGGAGGCGCGCCTCGGCGCGTTGAAGGATCTAATCGATCGCCAGTTGATCCTGCAGGAGTTCAAGAAGAAGGAATTCAACGTGCCACCGCGGGTCATCGACGAGCGCATTCAGCAGATTATCCGCGAGGATTTTGGTGGTGATCGCCAGGCCTTCACGCGGACCCTGCAGGCCCAGGGCTATACGATGACGCGGTTTCGCGAGACGGAGCGCGACAAGTTCGTTGTGCAGGCCATGCGCTTCAGCAACATCAAGACCGACCTGCTGGTGTCGCCACACAAGGTCCAGGACTACTATTCCGGCGCGCGCAAAGATTTCGCAAACCAGGACCAGATTCATCTCCGGATGATCATGCTTAGCCGCTCACGGCCGACCTCGGCCCTTGGCCAGGACGGCCAGCGGGCCATGGCCGACGAAATTCGCGCGAAGATTTTGATGGGTGCTCCGTTTGAGCAGTTGGCCATGACCTATTCCGAGGACAGCAGCCGCCAGAACGGCGGCGACTGGGGCTGGATCGATCGCAAGACCCTTAATCCCGACCTGACCAAGGCGGCCTTCGCGCTCAACACCAAGCAGCTCAGCCCGGTCCTCACGATCGGAAACGCGTACTACATTTTGCGCGTGGACGAGCGCAAGGAGGCTTCGTCGAAACCGTTGTCTGAAATCCGGCCCGACCTGGAGCGCAAGCTGCAGAGCGACGAACGCCAACGCATGACGCAGCAATGGATCGACGGGCTGCGGCAAAAAGCGTACATCCGCATGTTCTGATTGGTTCGCCGCCGACGAGAAAGCCGTCGCGCCCGTCCGAGGCTTGCGTAGCATGCTGGTCCTCATGGATCGCGCGCGCCGAATTGCTGTTACAATGGGTGATACCGCGGGCATCGGGCCCGAGGTGACGCGCGCCGCGCTCGAATCGGGCCGGCTCGATCCCGACTTCGAGTATCACGTCGTGGGGGACGTACCGCCCGGGACGGTGGCGGGGCAGCCCACCAAACAGACCGCGCGCGCCGCGGCGAGCGCGCTGGAGGAAGCAGCGCGACTCGCACTTCATCACGAGGTAGGGGCGGTGGTCACCGGACCGGTCAACAAGTCGGCGCTGCATGCGATCGGCTTTCCCTTTCCCGGCCAGACGGAATTTTTTGCGCAGTGCTGCGGGGTCAAGGACTTCGCGATGATCCTCACCGGGGGCTCGCTGACGGTTGGTTTGGTCAGCATCCACGTGCCGCTCCGGCAGGCAATCGAGCAGCTTTCCGCTGACGAAATTGAGCGAGTCGGCCGGCAGCTCGCGAGTTTTCTGCGGCTGCGTTTGTCTCGCGATTTGCGAATCGGTGTGGCCGGGTTGAACCCGCACGCGGGCGAGGGCGGAACCTTTGGCCGGGAGGAGATCGAGGTGATTTCGCCGGCGATCGAGCGGCTCAATCGCGCGGCGACCGGCGCGAGCTTTCATGGACCGCTGCCGCCCGACACCGTCTTTCACGCGGCCGCGCACGGCGAATGGGACGGGGTGTTGTGCATGTACCACGACCAGGGACTGATCCCACTCAAACTGCACGCGTTTGATGAGGGGGTGAACACTACGTGGGGCCTGCCGATTCTCCGCACGAGCCCCGATCACGGCACGGCCTTTCCCATCGCGGGGAAAGGAATCGCGCGGGCGGGCAGCATGATCGCCGCGCTGCGGCTCGCCGCCGAGCTCGTGCGGGCCCGCGAGCACGCCGGCGCGGGCGGGCGGGGCTGAACGCGGAGCCGGACGTTATGGGCAAATATCTCGCCATCTTTAATCTCGGGCTGCAGAACACCGTGGTCTACCGGTGGAACTTCTTGTTTCGCGCCGTTTCGGGTCTCATCCCGATGATCGGCGGGTTGTACCTGTGGGGAGCGCTCTTTCACGCGCGCGGGGGCGTCGACATCGAGGGTTGGGACTTCAGCGGCATGGTGCGGTATTTTCTTTACGTCATGCTGGCGGAAAGCCTGGTCACGCCCGTCGAAGACGAGTGGCAGATCGCGGGCGACATTCGCGACGGACGGCTGAGCTCGTTCCTCATCCGGCCGTTCGACTACATGCTTTACCGGTTGTCGCTCTTTGGTAGCGGACGTTTGATGTACACGGCGGTCGCGATCCTGCCGTCAGCCTTGCTGCTCTGGATCTATCGCGCCGATCTGCGCGTGCCACACGACGCCATCACCTGGTGGCTCACGGCTGGGTCGCTGGTGCTGGCGGCGTTGCTTCAATTCTTCGTGAGCTACGCGCTCGCGATGATTGCGTTCTGGTTGCTCGAGATCTCGACGATTGTGTTCATCGTCTATTCGTTTGAGTACTTCCTCAGTGGGCGGATCTTTCCACTCGATCTGTTGCCGCCGTACGTGCGGCAGGTGACGGAGTGGCTGCCGTTCACGTACGAGCTTTATTTTCCGGTGGCGATCTTCATGGAGCGCGTGCAGGGGCCGGCGCTGGCGCGTGGTCTCGTGATTCAGTTACTGTGGGTCGTGGTTGCCTTCGGTGGGGCGCGGTTGTTATGGGCGCGCGGCGTCCGGCGGTACCAGGCGGTGGGGGGATGACGATGGACACCGCGCGCAAATACGGGGCGACCTATGCGCTCCTCTTCCGCAATTCGCTCGTGCGCGACATGGCCTTCAAGGCGAATTTCATCCTTTGGATCGTCACGGAGTTGCTGTGGTTCTTCGGACAAATTGTGTTCGTCGACGTGATGTTCCGGCAGACGGACCGGATCCTCGACTGGACGAAATGGGAGGTCGTCCTGCTCATCGGCACGCACCAGGTGATCAGCCAGTTGTTCCAGTCGTTTTTCTACGTCAATCTCGCGAACCTGCCGGAACTCGTGCGGACGGGTAAACTGGACTTGATGCTGCTGCTGCCCGTGGACGCGCAATTCAGCGTGTCGGTGCGGCAGTTTGGCCTCGACAACGTGGTGACCGGATTTGTCGGCGCCGGCATCGTAGCCTACTCACTCCACCGGCTCGCGGTAGCGCCG
Source organism: Verrucomicrobiota bacterium (assembly GCA_025353105.1). GTDB lineage: Bacteria > Verrucomicrobiota > Verrucomicrobiia > Chthoniobacterales > SZAS-18 > SZAS-18. The sequence goes on along the minus strand of JANXRG010000091.1, from coordinate 35,146 downwards.
GGCATCGCGCAGTGGATGCTCTATGCGTTCGCGTTGCTTTTCGGCATCGCCATCCACTATGCAGTCATGTTCGTGCTCGCGACCGCGAGCTTCTGGATCGTGCGCGCGCAGGGACTGATCTACGGGTATTTCAACCTCGTCAGCCTGGCGCGGTATCCCGAGGGGATTTATCGCGGGGCATTCCGATTCGTCTTCCTCTGGATCCTGCCCGTAATCCTGGTCGCCAACGTGCCGGCGAGGATTCTGGTCCGGCCGGGCGAGTCGCCTTGGTCGGGCCTCCTTCAGCTGGGTGGGGCGGCGATTTTCTCGTTGCTGCTCTCGCGGGCGCTCTGGAAATTTGCCCTCCGGCGATACTCCAGCGCGAGCTCGTGAGACGGGCCGGAAGAGCGAATGCGATCGATTCCGTATTTGTTCTTGCGCCCGGGGGTGTTCACCGGTATATGTCCGCCTCTTTTTCCCCCCGTAACGCCTCCATGCCAAAGTCCAAAATCAAATCTTCCGCGAAGTCGACAAAACGGGCGCCAGCCCCGGCCGCCAAGCGCGCGGTGAAGCCGGCGACGAAGCACAAGGCGGCGCCAAAGAAGTCGTCCCATCCCGCCCCGAAAGCCAGGTCGGCCGCGAAACCCAAACCGGTGACGAAAGCCAAACCCGCGTCGAAGGCCAAACCCGCGTCGAAGGCCAAACCGGCCGCGAAGGTCAAGCCCGTGGTGAAAACGAAACCGGTCGCTGCGGCGAAGGCGAAACCAGTGCTGAAGCCCATCGCGCCCATCAAGGGCAAGAAGGTGCCCGCTACGGTTGCGTCGCTGATGTTGGTCCCGTCGGCGAAGAACAACGACTCGAAACTGAATCCGTTTCTCCGCAAGCAAAAGGAGCGGCTGCTCGCCTTGCGCGACTCGATGCTCGATTCGATGCAGGGCATGGCGCAGGACAATCTGCGATCGCGCGCTGAGGGCAGCGAGGCGTCCGCATTCGGCATGCACCAGGGCGACGCCGGCAGCGACGCGTACGATCGTGATTTCGCGCTCAGCCTGTTGTCGCAGGAGCAGGACGCGCTGAACGAGATCGAGGAGGCACTCAAGCGCATCGAAAACGGCTCCTACGGGAAATGCGAAATGTCGGGCAAGCCCATCGCGCACCCGCGCCTCGAGGCGATTCCCTTCACGCGGTATACCGTCGAATGCCAGACGCAGATTGAGCGGCAGAACCGCAATCAGCGCGTCCGCCCGGTCGTCACCTCGCTCTTCGGTTTGACCGATGAGGAAGGTGGTGATACGGAGGAGGAAGAGCCGGCTCCGGACACCCGCGATCGGGAACGCGAATAGGAGCCCTCGGCCAAGAACCAGTTTGAGGAGACCATTTTATGCCCAGAGACATCGTCACGCTTGAATGCACCGAGGCCAAGGCCGAGGGCAAGCCCGCGTCCCGCTACACCACGACGCGGAACAAGAAGAGCCCGAACACGCCCAGCCGGCTGGAGAAGAAGAAGTACAATCCGTTTCTTCGCCGCCATACGCTTCATCGCGAGACCAAATAATCATCATGTCACAGCCAAGAACCACCGCCCGCAAAGCCAGTTTGCGCCGCCACAACCGCTCGATGCCGCGCCGCCGGCTCGACCTGCCGGTCGAGGCCATCGACTACAAGAATCCCGATCTGCTAAAGAAGTTCGTCACGGAGAGTGGAAAAATCCTGCCGCGTCGCACCACCGGGGTTTCGGCTAAGATGCACCGCAAGATCACCAATCAGATCAAGCGCGCGCGTTCCGCCTTGTTGATGAAGTAATTCCAGTCTAAATTTTCGAATACCGGATCCACCCCTGGGTTCCGGCCGGGGCCGAAGTTCACCGCTTCGGCCCTTTTTTTCAGCCGCCCTCTTGTCATGGCCACCAAACAACCATCGGCATTGAAAGACACGCAGAATGAGCCCGATCACCGGAAGATCGCGATCGACCGGGTGGGGGTGAAGTCCCTGCGGTATCCGATCCAGGTGCGCGATCGGGCGAGCGGTGCCCTGCAGAATACGGTCGGCACGTTCACGCTGACCGTCGACCTGCCCCATCATTTCAAGGGCACCCACATGAGCCGCTTCATCGAGGTGCTCAACGCGCATGGCCCGATCTTCCAAGTCAGCAACATCGACGCGGTCCTGGCGCGCCTGCTCGACCGGCTCGATTCGGAGGAGGCGCACATCGTGTTGGAATTTCCATTTTTCCTGGAAAAGTCCGCCCCGGTGTCCGGCGCGAAAGGATTGATTGACTACGGCGTGCGGTTTGAAGCCGGCGCCAAGCGGAAGGGGGACTTCGATTTCATCATCACCGTGACCGTGCCGGTGACGACCCTCTGCCCGTGCTCCAAGGCCATCAGCAAATATGGCGCGCACAACCAACGCGGCCAGGTCAGTTTTGCGGTGCGGTTCCTCAAGCACATCTGGATCGAGGACTTGATCCGGCTCGTCGAAAAATGCGCGAGCAGCGAGTTGTACAGCGTCCTGAAGCGGCCCGACGAAAAGTACGTCACCGAGCGCGCGTTCGAAAATCCCGTTTTCGTGGAGGACCTCGTTCGCGCCGTCGCGAGCCGGGCGCAGGGTCATCCGGAAATCACCTGGTTCCGCGTGGAGGCGGAAAATTTCGAATCGATCCACAACCACAACGCCTACGCGATGGTCGAAGGCCGCGGTGGTGCCGCGCCGTAGGATTTTTTTTTGCCGCGGTCGTCGAGTGACGCGTGGGAATGGTGAAACGCGATCTCCGAGCGCGTTGTCAAAAAACAAATGTCGCCCGCACTCGCGGGCGGCCAAGCCCATTGGCATCGTGCCCGGAGGTCATGATCCACCTGCGTCCGGCGGAATGCGGCATCGCACGCGCGCCGCTAAACCCGCCTTAATAAACCGCGCGCTCCTTCTCGTTGGGCTGCTTGAGCTGGCCGCGACCAAGAAACTCGGCGTCTTCCGACAGCCAGTACATCATCCGCCGGTAAGAGCCGATCAGCGCGGGCGACATCGGGTCGAACCATTGCGCTCCGCGGAAGTAAACCATCGTGCCCGCCAACATTCGCGCCGTGCCCGCAATTGCCAGCGCGGTGGCGGCCCAGCCGATCGCCGACGTGCGATCCAATCGCGACGCAGCGGGAAAGCCGATCGCGCAGGCCCAAGCGACCACGGAAATCGGGATCAATCCGAGCGTGCGTAATCGGAGGGCCGGGCCGCGAAAAGACCAGTAGAGTCGTTCGGGTGGCAACGGATCGCGCCGGATCTCTTGCAAATCATACGCGCGCAGCATCCGGGTGTACTCACTCACGAAGAGAATCGGCACGAGCGCCGCGCCCGTGCAAATTGCCGGAAATGCCTCCAGGGATCCGAGGAACTCGCCGATGAAAGCCATCAGCGCTCCGAGGAGACCAATGATGAACAGCGCCTCAATCATAAAATGTTTTCCCGCCGTCGGGAACGGACTGCACCGCAATCTCGCGTTAGCCCGGCGGCCACGCAAGCGGCCGGCCGGCGAGCAGGTGGACATGAAGGTGCGGGACCGTTTCGCCGGCGTCAGGGCCATGATTGATGACCACCCGGAATCCCGAATTAATCACGCCGAGCTGGCGAGCGACCGTCTGGGCGGTGAGCAGCAATTTTCCGAGCAGCGCTTGGTCGGTGTCGGCCGCATCGCCAAGCCGCGGAATGCACCGTTTCGGAATGATGAGCACATGGACGGGCGACTGCGGCGAGGTATCGCGAAAAGCCAGCACTTCGTCGTCCTCGTAGACGATATCGGCGGGAATTTGGCGCTCGATAATGCGCTCAAAAAGGGTCATGATCCGGTAAATTGTCAGTGTTTCAACCGTTCACGCGGGAAACAGGTCCGGCTGGGCACCAGAGGGTACGCGCGGCTTTCGGGCCAGTTGCTTGATTTCGTCGATGAATTCCCCGACTTCCTCAAAGCGGCGGTAAACCGACGCGTAACGGACGTACGCCACCTCATCGAGTTGGTGCAACTTCTCCATCGCCATGATGCCTACGGTACGGGAGGGAATCTCGCGCTCGTTGGTCGCCTCGAGTTCCTGGACGATTTCATCGGCGGCCTGTTCCAGCGCCTCGAGCTTCACGGGGCGCTTTAGGCAGGCGGCCACCATGCCGGCGAGCAGCTTGTTGCGGTCGAAGGGCTCGTGCCGCCCGTCGCCCTTAATCAGCCGGGTCGCGATGCGCTCGATCTCCTCGTAGGTCGTGAAACGGAACTGACACCGCAGGCAGATTCGGCGACGTCGAATCGCGCCAAAATGATTCACCGGGCGTGAATCGATGACCTTGTCTTCAATACTGCCGCACTTCGGACAACGCATAGGGTGGGTCTGCTTAGACAACACCAGCGGTGGGTGGTGTCAATCTTGACGTTCCACCCACGGGCGGACGTTAAACACCCACGATCGAGGGCGACGGCGTCGCTACGGCGACCGGGATCCGGTGAACAACTCAAACGTACCTCACTACACTTCACAATTTATTCACCGCGCGATAATCAACTCATTCGCACACCGATAACTATAACATCATGTAATAAATGTAGTATGATATTGAGCGGGAGACGGGCTGAGGGGCCTTCACGCCTATTCGCAATGAACTAGTCGGTTTCGGTTGACCGGCTTATCACCAGAAGCGCCGCCCCGCGACGGTCCGCTCGTTTCGGCCTCATGGGATCGTGGCCTTCAGGCGCATAAATGACTTCAGCCGCGCGTTCTGCGGGACCGTGTCACGAACCACGATGGTTTCACGACCCGGACCCGCGGGCATGCGCGAAACCTCGGTGGTGAATGCGTTGGTCGGGATACTGCCGGCGGCATTGTAGCTGGATCCCGTGTTCCAGGACTGCAAGTCGAGCGTTTGTTCGACCACGCAGGTCGCGTCCGAAACCGTCGTATCCCGGGTGAAAGCGAGGGCAAAGTACGTCTGTCCCCCACTGCTCACAGAGGTCTGGATTGGCGTACCGGGCGATGAATTTGCGGCCGGGTCAAGTCCGAGCACGTATTCAACGAGATTCGACAAACCGTCCCCATCGGGATCGGCGGCGGGTCCGCCGATGGCGATCACGTTGGCGTTGCCCCCAAAATGCTGGAACTGCCAAGTCGCGAACGGCGTCTCCTGAATTGTCACGGTGGTTATCGTCGGGGTGCCGAGCGCACTGCTGTTGCTGAGCGAAACGGCGAAGGATTTGCTGGATCCAATCGTGGTTGGATTCAACAAGCCGACGTTGATCGAGCGCGTCGACGCGTCGCCATCGGTCCAATTGAGCTGGCCATTGACCGCGGTGTAGTCGACGCCGGATTGCGCCGTTCCATCGGTGCTCGCGTAAGTCAGGCTGAGTGGGCCCGTGTTGCCGCCTGTGCGCGTGACCAGCAGCCCGATGCTGCCGGCGTTTTTCGTTACGGTCACGGTCGAACTGGCGTGTTGCAGCGTTCCGGATGGATGAAGCGCGCGCCAGTTCTGCAGAAAGAGCCGCAGCGCGAACGGCTTGTTTGTCGGGGTCGTCTGGTTCGCCTGGTCCGTCAGGTTGAGTCCGTGACAACTGGTGCATGCGCGCACTTCGCCGGGTTGCATGGTCACCCAGTACCGTTCCTTCACCTGGCTCGTCCCATCGGTGTCGAGCAATTGCCAGGCAATCGCGCGGCGCGCCGGAACGAGCGCTGCCATCGAACCGTCGTCTGCCAGCTTCACGCTCCCGCTGGCCGGTGCGGCTGGCACGGCGGGCATGTTGGCGATGGCCACCGGATCATGCAACGGCGTCGCGAGCACGCGCCGACCTGGTAACGCCGCCGGCATATTGTTCGTCAGGCCCCGAAGCTGATCCGCCTGGAGGATCTGCAGGTAGGCAATTCCATACGTCTTGCCCAGTGGATTCAGCCCGGCGCCGTTGGTCGCGGTTGTGGACGTGGGACTGTTGATAAACAAATTGAACGGCTGCTGCTTGTCCGCCTTGTCGCGCGTGGTGACGTTCCGGCTGACAATCAACGCGAGGTTGTTGGTGCGCAGGAAATTCTGGAACGTGGGCAGATCCACGCCCTCTTCCTGGAAAACCATTTGCTCCAGCCCGGGAATAAAAGACGCGTTGGAGCCCGGGCGCTTGCGCGACACGACTTCCACCGGATCCATTTCCCACATTGGACCGTTGTAGGTCGTGGGCGTCGCGCCCACGAAATACGTCACGTTCGCCGCCGGCTGCGTGGCGAGCAAAAATCCACCCGGCGTCATGCTGCCGACCGGGCCGGTCATCGCGCGGAGGCGAAAGTTATAGTCATCGAATTGTTGGGGGCTCGTTCCCGGGAGGGGTGCGCCGTCGGTCGATCGCGCCGGCGTGTGGACCGCGAGCAGCGTGCCGTCCGAAATCGGCACCGCCTGGCGATAGATGTTCGCGGCGTTCGCGAGTGGGGTCTGGGGCGCCGGCGGAACGAACACGGGTGCGGTCATGAACGTAATCGCCATCAAGCCCGGATTCGTGGTGGGCTTGCCGTCGAAGCGCGCAATCTGTCCTGCCCCATGGTAGCCCACGTCCGGTGCATTGATGCCAAAATAGACGCCGGCTTGGGCAAGGCGCGGATCTTCGCGGATTTGAAAGAGATTCGAGACGACGCTGCGCCCGGTGATGTTAAGTGGAATGAGATTCGGATCGTTGGTGTAGCTCGGCGCGATGGCATCGTAGAATTCGTGGCGACCGACGTGATTGATCGTCTCCTCCGACGTGCCGTCCTCATTCACCATCCACGGCGTGAACTGATTGAAGGAATTGCCGTTGAGATTGGTGCCCGCCAATCCGGACTTGTCGAAATTACGCGGTTCCGGAAAGATTTCGGCGCGCGGCAGCATGCTCGCCGCCGCGGACTCGTCGGAATAATTGAACGTGCCGTTGAAGGTCTGTGCAAACGTGTCGCCTGGGCCGGGACCGCGATCGGTCGTTGCCTCCGGGTCGCGCGAAAGATGGTCCCAGCGCACGTAGATGACGCGGCCAAAACTGTCGACGAACGGCGTGAATGAACCCGACGGGGAATGTTGCAACAGGCGTAGGTCAGCGGTCGTGCGGTCAAGACTCCAGAGCCCCGTCACCGTCGGCAGGAGCAGATACTCCTCGCGTTGCGGATAGAGGTGCGCCGAGCCGGCGGCATCGCGCGGGCGATCGCTCGAGAAGATGATGCGATCATCGGTCCCGTAGCACGGGCTGATGTTGTTCGCGTTCGACGGCTGATGCGGGACGAGGACGATGGCCGGCGTCTGGCCGACGCCAAAATTTGAGACCTCGTAAATCTGCCAGAAAAATTGCGTCGGATCGCTGGCGCTGGTGGGACTACCCACCACCATGCTGAACAGCGCTTTCGATCCGTCCCAGTAAACATGCGGCTGGCGCACGGCGATCAACGGCTGTCCGGGAATGCCATAACCGGCCGCCGCGGTCAGGTTCCGGGGTACGGTCGCGCCCGCGTCCAGGATCCACAATGCTCCGCCCCGGCCCGCGGACGCGGTGTCGCCGAGGTGATTCGAAAACGCGGAGGCGACCGACGTGGCGCTTTGCGATACGGTGCGCGAGTTCACTTCGACGCGCAACGGTTGTTGGGTCACAAAGAGGATGGGATTAGGGAGGGCCCAGGCCCGGGTGATCGCCAACAACGACGCGAGCAGCAGCCCGCTGCGGCGAAGTCCCGTACGCTTGTACAACGGCCTCAATCGATTGACCCGGCATTTGGCATTGCTCATTACGACCCGCTCCAGCGCAGGTCACGTGCCTGGTGGTCGTCGTTTCGCGTGGAAAAACTCCGGATTCGCGCTGCGACGATCCGCGAAAGAACGCGTTCAGCGCCTGCTGGGTCGGCCGGAGATGGGCGCGCTGTCACCCGCTGGGCAACGAAAGCGCATGAAACGCCCCGCTCACCCGTCCCGCAGAAAAATCAGAAGCTCTGCTCCAGCTCAAACCGGCGATGAGACTTCGTTGCGGCCTTTGCGTGTGCCGGGGTCGTTCTTGAGATGGCACAGGAACTCCTTGTTCCCCTCGGTGCCGAGAATCGGAGAATCGATCTCGCCCGTCCACCGCCAGCCGGGCATCTGGTTTTCGACAAATTGACGCACGGATTCGAGGGCTCGCGCGTGGACCGCGGGATCGCGCACGATGCCCCCCTTCCCCACATCCTCCCGGCGCGATTCGAACTGCGGCTTAATCAACGTAATGATTTCCGCGTCGCCGGCGTCAGCCAAAACGTCCATCACGGCCGGTAGAATCTTCGTGAGCGAGATGAACGAAACATCGATCACGCAGAGCGAAATCAACTCGGTGAAATCGGTGCGGCGCAGGTGCCTTGCGTTGATCCCCTCGCCGACCACCACGCGAGGGTCCGAGCGGATTTTCCAGTCGAGCTGGCTGTGGCCGACATCATATGCATATACCCTGCTCGCGCCGTGCTGCAGCAAACAATCGGTGAAGCCGCCCGTCGACGCGCCGACATCAAGACAGGTCCGACCCGCGGGATTGACCACGAAGGCGGCGAGAGCCGCCTCGAGTTTCAAACCGCCGCGTCCCACGTAGCGCGGCCTCGCGGCGACCTCGATGACGATTTCGGATTCGACCCGCGTGCCGGCCTTGTCGAGGACGCGGCTTGTCGTCCGCACACTGCCCGCGAGGATGGCGCGCTGCGCAAGTTCCCGCGATTCGAAGAGCCCGCGCTCGACGAGCAAGACGTCCAGCCGCGGTTTCTCACGCTTCGATTTCAAAGGGTCAGGCGGGTTGGCCGTAGATCCGGAGCTCGAGACTCCGCAGCAGCGGCTCGAGGTCCACCCCGCTCTGCGCGGAAATCGCGTGCACCTCAATCTTCGGAAAATCGCGCCGGAGCGCCGCGACGTGGTCCTTTGCCTCGGCGAGATCCATTTTGTTAGCCACGATCAACCACGGGCGACCGCTGAGGGTCGGATCGTAGAGATCGAGTTCGCGACGCAGATGCGCGAGATCCTGAAGCGGGTTGCGGCCCTCGCTCCCGGCCATATCCAGAACGAAGAGAAGCTGCTTGCAGCGCACGATGTGCCGGAGAAACTCGTGCCCCAGACCGACATTTTCGTGTGCGCCGTCGATGATGCCGGGAATGTCCGCGACGGTGAACCGGCGGAAGCCCGGCCGCTCCACGACGCCGACGCTGGGATGAAGCGTCGTGAAAGGATACGCCGCAACTTTGGGTTTCGCCGCGGAGACCGCGCCGAGCAACGTGGACTTGCCCGCGTTCGGATAACCAACGAGACCGACGTCGGCGATTTTGCGCAGCTCAAGATAGTAGTACGCTTCCTCGCCCCCAACCCCAGCGTCCGCGCGGGTGGGCGCCTGGTTACGCGCGCTTTTGAAATGAACATTGCCGCGACCGCCAGCGCCGCCTTTGCAAAGAATGGTCGTCTGACCCAACTCGGTTAGATCCGCGACCAACTCAAGATCCTCCGGCGCGACCTCACGCGGCGGTGGCGCGGGCGGCATCGGCACGGGATCGTCGGCCCGACCGTGGAGTTCCGCAGAATAGACTTCTTCTTCGCCCGCGCCGGCGGTGACGGTCGCGAGAGGCGAACTGGCGGGCAGTCGATAGATCAACGTGCCCATTGGGACCGGCACAATTTTGTCCGGACCGGCCTTGCCCGAGCATTTCTTGGATCCGCCGCGATCGCCATCTTTCGCGCGGACATGCGGCTCGTAAAAGAACGTGGCGAGCGTGTCGACGTTTGGATCCGCGCGGAACACCACATCGCCGCCCTTCCCGCCGTCGCCGCCGTCCGGACCGCCTTTGGGCACGAAGGTTTCGCGGCGGAAGCTGCGGGCGCCGTTGCCGCCATCGCCGGCTTTGGCGTGGATGCGAATGTGATCAACGAACATTGAAAAAGGAGCAGAGGTCGACGGCGAAGAATGGTTAACGCGGGACGAGGGTATCGTAGAGGGACTTGGTCTGGGCCGCGATGGCGGACCAGCTGAATTTTTCGATGGCTCGCTGCCGGCCCGCCTTGGCCATGCGTTGCCGAAGCGCCGGGTCGGCCATGAGTTGGTTGATTCGGGCCGCGAGAGAGCGCGAGAATTGATCCGGATGGACGGCCTCGAAGGGGCTCTCAACCATTTGATCGAGGGAAACCAGGAAACCGGTTTCGCCGTCGACCACCACCTCCTTGATCCCGCCGACCGCGCTCGCGACCACCGGGGTCTCGCAGGCCATGGCCTCAAGGTTAATGATGCCGAACGGCTCGTAAATCGAGGGACAGCAGAATACCGCGGCGTGCGCATACAATTGAACGACCGTCGGCTTGTCGACCATGTTCTCCACCCAGCGCAGATCCGGCCGCGTGCGCTGCGCCTCGGCCACGGCCCCCTTCATTTCTGCCGCAATTTCCGGCGTGTCGGGTGCGCCCGCGGCCAGCACAACGGGAAATCCCGGGTCCAGATATTTGATCGCGTTGACGAGATGGACGATGCCCTTCTGCCGCGTGATGCGACCGACGAAAAGCAGGTACGGCTTCGACGGATCGATGCCCAGTGCGGTGATGCGATCCATCGGTTGGTCGGGACGATATTCGTCCGGATCGATGCCGTTGTAGATGATGTGAAGTCGCTTGGGATCAACCTCGAAGAGTCGCTCGACGTCCTGCTTGGTTTCGCGCGAGACGCAGATAACCGCGTCGGCCATCTCGAGCGCGGTCTTCTCCACCCAGCATGAAAAATCATAGCCGCCGCCGAGCTGCTCGCGCTTCCAGGGCCGCAGCGGTTCGAGGGAATGTACGGAAATGACGAGCGGGATGCCGTAGTTCAGCTTGGCCAGGATGCCGCCGAGATGGGAATACCACGTGTGACAGTGGACGACGTCCGCGTCGATGCCGGCCGCGCCCCACGACACCGCGCGCTGGGCTGCGCCGAAAACGGATTTGAGCGCCGCCGGGCATTGAAAGCTGGACGTGTCGACTGGGAACCCTCGCGCGCGCAGTCGTCCCTGGGTGAGATCCTGATCTCCAAACGCGCGCACCTCGACATCCATCAGTTTCGCGAGTTCGCGGCTGAGGTATTCGACGTGAACACCCGCACCGCCGTAGACATGCGGAGGAAATTCGTTGGTGAGAAACAGGGTTTTCATTAGGAGATTCAACGTCGGAGTCTGGCACGAGGGACAGGGGCGTCGATGACGCAGGAAACGACGCGACTACTTTTTTGCCGCGTACGTTTCGACGACCTCGCCGCAGGTGAGCATCTCGGAACCGTGATACGGATTGCGAATCGGCGCCTTGTTCGCCTGCAGCCAATCGGCCCTCTCCATGGGACAGTAGGCGCGATAGATCGTCCCTTGCTCGAGGCTGTAGTCGCCGAACTTGATGCCGTTCGCGAGCACACTGTTGAGCATCTTGAACATTTCGCGCGTCTTCCCTAGATCCACCTGCGTCGCAGCCGCGACATTCGTGGCCGCCAACTGCAGCATCGGATCTTTCACGGCGGCAGCAAACGCCCGGGCGTTCTCCACCACCCTCTTCGTGGAGTCCGACGCGAGGGCGTCTGCGATCTTGTAGTAGGCGTCCAAGGCGGTCGGGCTGATGGGTTCGGCCGCCCGCAGAGACGAAACCAGCGAGAGGAGAAGGGCGAGGGTGCAGAGGGCAAATCGTTTCACGGGGAGATTGAAGTCCGGGACGATAGCAGCAGAGCCTCCTCCTTGCACGGGAAGTGCGTCCGTCACCGCGCTGGCCGGCGGGACACCCGACGCTCCCGGTATCCTAATTCAGGAGTTCCGTCATCTCGGCCATCGACAGGCCGCCGAGCGCGCCACCCAATCCGTCTCGCTCGATGACCGCGTCGGTCGCCTTTCGCTTGCGGCGCTGCAGGTTGAGGATCTTTTCCTCGACGGTGTCGCGCGTAATGAGCTGATAGGAAGTGACGACGCGATCCTGTCCGATGCGGTGCGCGCGGTCGGTCGCCTGCGCCTGCACCGCCGGATTCCACCACGGATCAAAATGAATCACCGTGTCCGCGGCCGTCAGATTCAGTCCGGTGCCGCCGGCCTTGAGGCTGATCAAAAACACGGGCGGCCCGTCGTCGCGTTGGAAACGATCGACCTCGGCCTGCCGGTCCTTGGTCGAACCGTCGAGATACGCGTAGCCCACGTTTCGTTCTTCGAGTTGCGCGCCGATCAGTTTCAACATCGACACAAATTGCGAGAAGATCAGGACGCGATGGGCGCCTTCGCGGGCCTGCTCCATCAACTCAAGGAGCAGCGCAAGCTTGGCGGACCCGGCCAACGGCGTGGTCGCGCCGCCTGACGCCTCCTCGTCATCCATTTCGGAATCAGTGGCCGCGACATCCACCCCGAGCAGGCGCAGATCACAGCACGCCTGACGCAGGCGCAACAGCGTGCTGAGGATGAGCATTCTTCCGGCGCGCTCATCGCCCGTTTCCTCGATCGTCTGGCGTCCCTGGTCAAGAATCTCGCGGTAGGCCGCCGCCTGCGCGGGCGTCAGTTCGCAATACGCCACCTGCTCGATCTTCTCCGGGAGCTCGCGCGCGACTTCGGCCTTTCGCCGGCGCAGCAACACCGGGCGAAGCCGGCGTGCGAGCCGCGCCTGCGCGTCCGCATCCCCGCCGCGGGAGATCGGCAGCTCGTACCGCTCGCGAAAATCCTCCCGCTTGCCGAGATAACCCGGCATCGCAAAATGCATCACGCTCCACACGTCCCGCACCGAATTCTCCATCGGCGTGCCCGTCAGAACGAAACGATGCGGGGCCTGCACCGCGAAAGCCGCGCGCGCGGTTTGCGAATCGGGATTCTTGATGAAGTGCGCCTCGTCAAGAATGGCCACCGCATACGATTGACCGCGATGAAATTCCGCGTCGCGCCGGAGCAACGCGTAACTGGTGATCACCAAATCAAGATCCGTTGGACCGGTCCAGCGCGCAAAACGATCGGGTCCGCTGAGGGCCCCCACGCGCAGTTCCGGCGTGAATTCGGCGGCCTCCCGGCGCCAGTTTTCGATGAGGGAAGTCGGGCACACCACCAGCGCGGGATGGCCTGCCTTACCCGCCCGTTGCCGCAGTGCCACGAGGAAGGCCAGAGCTTGCAGCGTTTTTCCGAGACCCATTTCGTCGGCCAAAATTCCGCCCAGCCCGTTCCGCGCGAGGAAATCCAGCCAGTTAACACCGTCGCGCTGGTACGGTCGCAGGCGCGACGCCAAATCTGTCGGCAAATCAACGGGCTCGGGCGGCGAAAGTCGGCGTTCGCCCTGTCGCAATTCCTCCCACGAGCGTGACTGAATGCCGAGATCGTGAAGCGTCGCATCCAGGTAGGCTGTGTGATTTCGCGAAACGCGGTACACGCCGGGTTGCAGCTGCGAGGTTTCACAATCGAGCAGGACCTGCTGCAAGTCCTCCAGCGACTTGGCCGGGATCACGGCGATGCGGCCATTCCCCAAGCGGGTGAAGCCGCGTCCGAGCTGGAGCAGTCGGGCCATTTCCGCCGGGGCAAAGCGCTCGCCCGATCCTGAAGCCACGAGTGAAACCCCGAGGTCGAACCAGTTTTCGCCCGAGCTCTGAACCTCGAGCCTTGGTTCCACGATGTCGACTTGTTGATCCGTAACGCGCTGGAATCGCGCGCCGACGCGCACCGTCCAATCCCGTTGAAGCTCGGGCAAGCCCATCGCGAAAAATCGCAGGATGGCCTCCTGCCCAACCAACGCAAAGGCGCCAAGGGTGTCCGGCCCGCGAAACCCGTGACCAGCCAGCCGCTCCAGCGCCTGCTCCTCCATCGCCCGATGACGGCACAGGAGCCGGCCGGGCGTGTTCGCACTGGGAAACGTGAATGACTCTCGGGGATCGGTCACCCCGATGGTCACAATCCGGCCGGACTCATAGACCGCCTGTAAGGTCCCTTCGAGGTGATTCAGGGATCCCTCAAACTCAAAGACCATCCGGGGAACCGCCGGCTCTACGCGCAGTGGCACCAGCGTCGCCTCGTTGGTGCTGCCCAGTTCAATCGAGAACCAAGCCTGAAGGACGGGAACCTCACTGGCCAGAAAAGCCGCCGCTTCCGTTCTCGGAATTTTCACGAGATTCCCCTCAAAAAGGACACTGTATTGTTGCGGCAAACCCTTTGCTAGTTCTGTCAGTGTAAACTTCTCGGGTGACCAACCCCACCCGCCCGTGACCCCTCGGAAATACTCGATTCCGGCCAATCGCGATAGGGAAACGGTTAGAACCCCATCCAAGCCGGACTGAACCATCAATCCAGGCAGCCGCTCCTGGCGGCTTACGGTAATGGCCTGCTTTCGGGCCAGAGTGACGTGCGGAAAACCCACCAAGAACGTAAGCATAGCCGCCATGTCGTCGGGTCCCAGGGTCACGATTCCTGACCTTCCACCGAGCTGACTGTTCCAAAATTGAACGATATCGTAATCTATTCTGCGTAAGTTTTTAACAGATGCAAATACGTTTTTGTGTAGGAGCCTTTGGTGCCCCTCGAAAGCAAGTTCAAAACCGACTGTGACGGCACCCTTAGCCCAAGACTTGGTAAAGTTTGGCGGGAGAACGACATGAACCATCGCCTCTGAAGCCTCGTCGACGGCGATGTTCAGGCGACTCACCGGCGGGGGTGGATGGGGGGTTCGCGGGGATTCAACGGCTGGCCTTGTCTGGGCTGGACGAATCAGAGCGAGACCAACGGCGATGGAATGGGAGCAGATCGTACCCGATTCGCGGGCTTGGCGGCACCCACAAAGGTTTTCGATGTGGGTTGGACTATCGATGCGAAGTCCCGCCCGATATTCCCGGTCCCCTTCCCTCACGAGGCCGTGCAGCAGTGGGGGCTTGTAAACCGGACCCGTGACGCGGCCGGTCTCGACCAGAGCGCGGGCGTGTTTGACGACCTGCCAGCCTCCCGCCTCGACGAGCAGACGTTCGGTCAGGAGGACATTCGCCATGGAAAGAAAAGCACTTCGGAAAAATCGCGTGGCTTACCACCGGGTTCGGGCTAAGACTCTCGTTCAGTTCCGGTCGTCCCTCAAACCCACCCCTGCATGAAGCTGATCGCCATTGCCAACCAGAAGGGTGGCGTCGGAAAAACGACCACGGCGGTCAATCTCTCGGCGGCGCTCGCGGAGCGCGGACGGCGCATCTTGCTCATCGACCTCGATCCGCAGGCAAATGCGACGAGCAATCTCGGCCTCGAACCGATGCCGGGCTTGAGCCTCTACGCCAGCCTCGTGGGTCAGGAGGAGGTCTCGCAACGCATTGTCCCGACCCGCCTGGAGAATTTGTTCCTCATTCCCGGCGACATCGAGCTCGTGGGCGCGGAAGTCGAGGTGGCCCGCAGCGAGAATCATCTGACGCGACTGCGCGACGTGCTCCGCACGGGGGGCCTGGCCGCGGATGCGCCGTTTGATTTTGTCATTATGGATTGCCCGCCCTCGCTGGGCATCTTGATGGCAAACGCGCTGGCAGCGGCCGACGAGCTGCTCGTCCCGATTCAATGTGAGTATTTTGCCTTGGAAGGCCTTTCCAAGATTGTCAGTCTGATCGAGCAGGTAAAGGCGTCGGGTGCGAATCCGAACCTCAAGATCGGTGGCATCGTGATGACGATGTTCGATGGCCGGACGAATCTGAGCAACCAAGTGGTCGGCGAGGTGCGCCGGCATTTTGAGGCGACGATTTACCAGACCAGCATCCCCCGCTCGGTGCGGCTAGGTGAGGCTCCAAGTTTTGGCCAGACCATTCTCGAGTATGAGCCCCACGGCGTGGCGGCGACCGCCTACCGCAAGCTGGCGGACGAATTCATGCGGCGACAGGACGGCGAAACGGTCCCCGGCTTCGATGCCGCGCTCGTCAATCCCCTCCCCCCGATGCTCCAACAGGTCGCCGCGCGGACGGCCTGACGCGACGGGCGGATTCGCAGGGTTGTCGGAAAGGCGACCACAAAAAAATCCAAGGTCACCAAGGGTTTGATTATCTCAGCCTCGTGTCCGTTCATTCCGTCTCCGTGCCTCCGTGGGCATTGTCTCTTCAGATTCGGTTTATGATCGAGAACCTGTCTCGTGATGCTCGGCCGTGCGGAACTCCTGCTTCTACGTGGAACCACAGATTTCGCCGATTGACGCGGATTCTTTGGAAGAGTTGGGACACGCGAATTTACGCGACTGGACGCGAATCAAATGTTGCAGTGATCGTTTCACACTTTTTGCGAACGCCGTGCGGGCTACGACGAATCGTTTATCGAGCGAGGAATTCGGGGGCTTCTCGCGGCAAGTCGCGGGTTGCTCATCCCCCATCTCGTGGGTGGCGTTCGCCCTGACCCCGAGACGGTGATCGGGTGGTAACGCCGCATACTCCGCGTCGAGGATGCGGTTGGAAGGCACCTGTCGTCTCGCCCTCCAGAAGGTTCGCCAGTGCGCCGATCGCCTCGTCCTCCAGGCGACGAAGGGTTTGCGTTGGGAAACACAGAGCCAATTGCGTCCGCTTGCCATGCTGACGATCCGTTGATTATCTTCGGAGCCGATGCGCTACAGTGCTTTACTGGCCAGAGATGCGGAACTGATCTTCGACACGGCTCGCACTCGAGCCAGATTGACGACTTATTAAAATCTGCTCCGACGATTCGCCCCGCTTATTCATGGCAACCAAGAAGACAACCGACGCGAGACCGAGAAAGAAAAACGCGTCGGGGAAAAAACCCAAGACCGCGGTCGACCGTAAGCGTGCGAGCGCGTCGGCCGGCTTACCGAAGAAACGGACGGTTAAAGAAGCCCACCGCGACTCGCTCGGTCGAGTGCGGAACGCCTCGTCCAACGCCATCAAACGCGCAGCAAAATCCGAGGCCGGTAAAGTGTCGTCCCGCGGGCGCAGGAAAGTGACGTCTGGAAATGATTCGCGCCCAAATGCCGGGGGCGAGCAGCTCCGGACTCAGCTTGTCATTCTCCATTCGATCCAACGCGCCCTGGCCGCCAAACATACTTTTCAAGGCATCGTAGATCTCGTGGGCGACAAGCTGCGTGAGATGTTCAGAACCCCGAATCTGATCATCAGATGGTTCGATGAGAAGACGAAGTTGATTCACTTCCTTTACCTTTACGAGCATGGCCAGCGCCTCGAGATTGCGCCTAGTCGACCCCTTGCTTCCGGGCTGGTTGAAAAGCTTCTGCGCACGCGGAAACCCGTGTTTCTGCCCACGCTCGCGGAAAAGGCGAAGCTGAAATCAATCCGGATTCCAGGCACGGACTCCAGCCGATCTTCGATCCATGCCCCCATCATTGGCACCGACCGCGTTTTGGGTGCAATCAGCGTTGAAAATTACGAGCGGGAGAGGGCTTACAGCAAAACCGAACTCGAGCTGCTCTCGACCATTGCCTCGTCCCTGGGCACCGCGCTCGAGAACGCACGGCTCTTCGACGAGACACAGCGACTGCTGAAGGAAACCGAACAGCGCGCCGCCGAGCTCGCCCTCATCAACAGCGTCCAGGCCGGCTTGGCGGCCCGGAAGGACATGCAAGGCATCTACGAATTGGTGGGTGCCAAGATCCAGGGAATCTTTGACGCGCAGATCGTGATGATAGCCACTTGGGACAAGCAAACTGATTTGGCGCACTTCCGATACATCATCGAGCGGGGAAAGCGGTTTCACGTCGAGCCCCGGCCCCCGGACGGAATCCGGAGATACATTCTGCAGACCGGGAACACCGTGCTGATCAACGATGACCTGCTGCGTCGCGAAGAGGAAATGGTCGGCCCGACCACCGGCATCGTCGTGGGCGAAGACGTAAAATCCCGCCTCGACGTGCCGATGATGGTCGGCGCCGACGTCGCGGGCGTGATCTCGCTTCAGAACATCGACCGCGAGCACGCGTTTTCCGAATCGGACCTGCGTCTGCTGCAGACCCTGGCAAATTCGATGAGCGTTGCGCTCGAGAACGCACGGCTGTTTGAGGAATCAAGCCGCCTCCTGAAGGAGACCGAGCAGCGGGCGGCGGAGCTGGCGGTGATCAACCGCATTCAGGAAGGCATGGCGGCCGAGCTGAACTTCCAGGCCATCGTGGATCTGGTGGGCGACAAATTGCGCGCGGTCTTCCGCACCGGCGACATGAGCATTCGCTGGTGGGACGAGGATGCCAACCTGATGCACCAGATTTACAGCTATGAGCACGGCGTGCGCCTGGACATGCCCGCGCGGCCCCCGCATGAGACCATGTTCCGGCAGTTGCGCGCGCGAGCAACGGAGGTCATCAACACGCGGGCCGAACAGACGGCGCTGGGCATCAAGCCGCTGGCGGGGACCGATTGGGCGCATTCCATGGTCTCCGTGCCAATCCTCGGCAGCAATCGCGTGCTGGGCCTGATCATCCTCGAAAACCACGAGCGCGAGTATGCCTTCCGTGAAGCCGAAATCCGACTGCTGACCACAATTGGTGCCAGCATGGGCGTGGCGTTGGAAAGCGCGCGCCATTTCGACGAGACGCAGCGGTTGCTGAAGGAGACCGAGCAACGCGCCGCGGAACTTGCAGTCATCAACAGCATCCAGCAGGGCGTCGCCGCCGAGCTGAATTTCCAGGCCATTGTCGATCTAGTCGGCGACAAGCTGCGCGAGGTGCTGAAGACCGGCGATATGGGGATTCGCTGGCATGAAGGGCAGACCAATCTCCTGCATTTCCTTTATGAATATGAACACGGTAAGCGACTAACCATCGCGCCCGCGCTCGCCACCGAGGAAAGCATGTTTGGCCGCATGTTGAAGACGCGCCAGCGTGTCGTCTTCAACTCCCAGGCGGAAGCGAACGCCATGGGCATACCCACGATTGTCGGCACCGACATGAGCCGATCGGCCTTGCAGGTTCCGATCATCGGCAGCGATCGCGTGATCGGCTCGATCATCGTGGAGAATCACCAGCGCGAGAATGCCTACGGCGAATCCGAGATCCGCCTGCTCTCCACGGTGGCGTCATCGATGGGCGTCGCCCTTGAAAACGCGCGGCTCTTCGACGAATCCCAGCGGCTGCTGAAGGAAACCGAGCAGCGAAACGCGGAGCTCGCCATCATCAACAGCGTTCAGGAAGGCCTTGTCGCCAAGATGGACATGACCGGCATCTACGAACTCGTGGGCGACAAGATCCGCGACATCTTCGATGCCCAGGTCGTGGATATCGGGCTCTACAACCACGAGGACCAACTCGTGCATTTTCCGTACACGATCGAACGGGGCGTGCGCTATCCGGACGTGCCGTTGCCGCTGGTCGGTTTCCGCAAGCACGTGATGGAGACCCGGCAGCCGATGCTGATCAACGAGAACACGATCGCGATGGCGGAGAAGTACGGCAACCCGATGAGCATCTCGGGCGAGATTCCGAAATCCGATCTGTTTGTCCCGATGATCGTCGGCAATGACGCCAAGGGCGTTATCTCGCTGCAAAATCTCGATCGCGAGCACGCCTTCACCGACTCAGACGTGCGGCTGCTGCAAACGCTGGCGAATTCCATGAGCGTTGCGCTGGAGAACGCGCGGCTATTTGATGAAACGCAACGATTGCTCAAGGAAACCGAGCAACGCAACGCCGAGCTGGCGATCATCAACAGCGTCCAGGAGGGCCTCGTGGCCAAGATGGACATGCAGGGCATCTACGATCTAGTCGGCGACAAGATTCAGGAAATCTTTGACGCCCAGTCGGTCAGCATCGGTCTCTACCATCGCGCCGATCACGCGATGCACTTTCGGTACATCATTGAGCGCGGTGTGCGCTTTCCCTTCGATCAGATGCCCCTGATTGGTTTTCGGAAGCATGTCTTCGAGACCCGTCAGTACCTGCTGGTCAACGACAAAATCCGGGAAGCGGCGGCTCGTTACGGAAACCCGCTGAGCATCGCGGGCGAGATTCCCAAATCCGGTCTGTTCGTCCCCATGATTGTCGGCCACGAAGCAAAAGGGGTTATCTCTCTGCAAAATCTCGATCGCGAGCACGCTTTCAGCGAGTCCGACGTGCGGCTTCTGCAAACGCTCGCCAACTCGATGAGCGTCGCGCTGGAGAACGCGCGGCTCTTTGACGAGACCCAGCGGTTGCTCAAGGAGACCGAGCAGCGCAACGCCGAACTCGCCATTATCAACAGCGTCCAGGAGGGCCTCGTGGCCAAGATGGACATGCAGGGCATCTACGACCTCGTCGGCGACAAGATTCAAGAAATTTTCGATGCGCAGGTGGTGTCCATCGGGCTCCACGATCCGAAGGAAAACGTGATCCAATTTGCCTACGTCATCGAACGAGGTGTGCGGTTCCCCTTCGACCAAATGCCGTTGATCGGCTTTCGGAAGCATGTCCTCGAGACGCG
Organism: Verrucomicrobiota bacterium; assembly: GCA_025353105.1. Lineage (GTDB taxonomy): Bacteria > Verrucomicrobiota > Verrucomicrobiia > Chthoniobacterales > SZAS-18 > SZAS-18. The sequence goes on along the minus strand of JANXRG010000091.1, from coordinate 14,832 downwards.
CCAATACCTCCTGATCAACGAGGGTATTCCGGAAGCGTCGGCGCGCTATGGCAACCCCCTCAGCATCTCCGGCGAAACGCCCAAATCCGCCTTGTGGGTCCCCATGATCGTGGGCAACGAGGCCAAGGGCGTGATCTCGCTGCAGAATCTCGATCGCGAACACGCCTTCACGGACTCAGACGTGCGCCTACTTCAAACCCTCGCCAATTCGATGAGCGTCGCCCTCGAAAGCGCGCGGCTCTTCGATGAAACGCAGTTACTGCTCAAGGAAACCGAGCAGCGCAACGCCGAGCTCGCCATCATCAACAGCGTCCAGGAAGGCCTCGTGGCCAAGATGGATATGCAGGGCATCTACGATCTGGTGGGCAACAAGATTCGCGACATCTTCGACGCCCAGGTCGTGGATATCGGGCTTTACGATCGGAAGGAAAATCTGGTCCGCTTTCCGTATGCGATTGAACGCGGGGTGCGATTCCCGGATGAGCCGATGCCATTGGTCGGTTTCCGCAAGCACGTGCTGCGGACCCGTCAGTTCCTTCTCACGAACGAGAATCTCTCCGAGGCAGCGGCCCGCTACGGCAACCCGATCACGATCGCCGGCGAGGCGCCCAAGTCGAATCTGTTCGTCCCCATGATCGTAGGCGACGAGGCGAAGGGCGTAATCTCCCTGCAGAATTTGGATCGCGAGCATGCTTTCAGCGACTCGGACGTGCGCCTGCTGCAAACGCTGGCCAACTCCATGAGCGTCGCGCTCGAAAACGCGCGGCTCTTTGACGAAACGCAGCGACTGCTCAAGGAAACAGAGCAACGAAACGCGGAGCTCGCCATCATCAACAGCGTGCAAGAGGGCTTGGTCGCGAAGATGGACATGCAGGGGATTTACGATCTGGTGGGCGACAAGATTCAAGAACTCTTCGACGCGCAGGTCGTGGGGATTAATACCTGGGACCCGGCGAACGATCTCGTCCACTTCCGCTACATCATTGAACGCGGCGTCCGGCTGCACGCCGAGTCCCGGCCGCCGGACGGAGTCAGGAGATACATCCTTGAGACTGGCAAACCGGTCATGATCAACGAGAACCTCCCCCAGCGGGAGGCCGAGTTGGTGGGGGAGGCGATTTCCGTCGTGACCGGTGAGGATGTAAAGTCCCGCCTCGACGTCCCGATGGTCGTGGGTGCGGAAGTTAAGGGAATTGTCTCCCTTCAGAACATCGACCGCGAGCACGCGTTCTCCGAGTCGGATCTGCGCCTGCTGCAAACGCTCGTGAACTCGATGAGCGTCGCGCTGGAAAACGCGCGACTCTTCGACGAGACGCAGCGGCTCCTCAAAGAAACCGAGCAACGCAACGCCGAGCTCGCGCTCATCAACGGCGTACAGCAGGGCCTGGCTTCCAAGCTCGACATGCAGGCCATCCTCGATCTGGTCGGCGAGAAGATCCGCGACGTATTTGACACCCAGGTCACGTTCATTGCCCTGCATGATCCGAAGTCACGGACGTTCACCATCCCCTTCTATTTGCATCGGCGTGAGCGCGTTACCATCCAGGGCCTGCGCACGGTCGATCAGGGACCCACTGGGCACGTCATCCTCACACGGGAAACCCTCGTCCTCAATCGCGACGCGAACGAGCGCCTGTCGGAGTTGGGCGCAATTTCCGTCGCCGGTGACGACATCCCGCGTTCGTTTCTCGGCGTGCCCATGATCGCGGGCGACGAAGTGATCGGGGTGATCTCACTGCAGAACCTCGACCGCGAAGACGCCTACTCCGAGGCCGACGTGAACCTCCTGACCACCATTGCCTCAAGCCTCGCGGTCGCATTGCAAAACGCGCGGCTGTTCGACGAAACGCAGCGCCTGCTACGCGAGACCGAACAGGGCAACGCCGAGCTCGCTATCATCAACAGCGTGCAGGAGGGGCTGGCCTCCAAGCTCGAGATTCAGGCCATCTATGAGTTGGTGGGCGACAAGCTGCGCGAGTTGTTCGACTCGCAAGGGATCAGCATTCTTTCGCTCGATCCTGAGGCCGATCTTCGCCGGTACCACTACATGTTCGAAAAGGGTCAGCGCTTCGAGATCCCGGACGCACCGATCTCACCGCTCGGTCAGCACATCGTTCGCACCCGTCAGCCGCTCCTGGTCAACGAGACGCTCGACGAAAGCCTGGCCACGCTCGGCGTGGTCAGCCAGACCGTGCCGGGCACGGAACCGGCCCTCAGCCTTGTCCGCGTTCCCATCATGGTCGGCGCGGACGTGCGCGGAATGATCGGCCTGGACAACATGGATCGCGAGAACGCGTTCACGGAGTCGGATGTGCGCCTGCTCACGACTCTGGCGGGAAGCATGAGCGTGGCACTGGAAAGCGCGCGTCTCTTCGAACAAACCCGCCGCTTACTCGCCGAAACCGAGAAACGCGCGGGCGAGCTCGATACCGTCAACACCATCGGACAGGCCCTGTCCTCGCAACTCGACCTAGACGCACTCATCAAGGTCGTCGGCGAACAGATGCGCTTCAATTTCCGCGCCGACATCGTGTATGTGGCGCTGCTCGACAAGGCTAGTCAGACGATCCTTTTCCCCTACGTCTTCGGCGACGAACTCACGCCCATGCCCGTCGGGGAAGGCCTCACCGGCAAGATTCTCCAGACCGCACAGCCGCTGCTGATCAACGTGGGCCTCGATGAAACCACCGTCGCCATCGGCGTGAAGCGCGTGGGCGTCTACGCCAAGTCCTACCTCGGTGTGCCCGTCATGGTCGGAGGCGAAGCGATTGGCGTCATCAGCGTGCAGAGCACCCAGGCGGAGGGACGATTCACCGACGCTGACCAGCACCTCCTTGGCACCATCGCCGCGAACGTCGCCGTGGCCATTCAGAACGCCCGGCTGTTCAATGAGACCAAGGAGGCGCTCGATCAGCAGCGCGCCTCGGGCGAAGTCCTGGCCGCGATCAGCAGTTCCATCGCCGATACCGAGCCGGTGTTCGACGTCATTCTGCAAAGCTGCCAGCGGCTCTTTGCCGGTCACATTGTCGGCGTAATGCTGGTCCGTGAGGGCAATCTGCTGGACCTCGGCTCGTACGCCGGCCCGGGCCGGGAAGAGCTGGCCAGGAAATTCCCGCAGCCCTTGACCGCTCTCACCGCCTCGGGCCAGGCCATTCTCGAGCGTCGCGTTGTCGCATATCCTGACGTCGACGCCGCCGAAGTGCCGGACTCAACCCGCGAGCTGGCCGGGATCGTCGGCTTCCGCTCGATCTTCACCGCGCCCATGATCTTTGAAGGTAACGCGATCGGGGCATTGTGGGTGGCACGCCTATTCACGGGCGCCTTCAACGACAAGCAGCTTGCCCTGCTGAAGACGTTCGCGGAGCAGGCGGTAATCGCGATTCAGAACGCGCGGCTGTTCAACGAGACCAAAGAGGCGCTGGAGCAGCAGACCGCCACCGCGGAGGTGCTGCAGGTCATCAGCAGCTCGGTGGCCGACACCGCGCCGGTGTTTGAGAAGATTCTGGACAGCTGCCAGCGGTTGTTCGCCACCGAGCAAATGGGCATCTTTGTGGTGGGTCAGGATGGGCTGGTGGGCGTGGGGGCGTGGCGTGGATCGGCGCTCGCCGCCGTGGCGCGGGTCGCGGGCCAGCCACTCGCCGAAACGATGACGGGACGGGTCATTCGCGAGCGCCGCGCCCTGCAGGTTTCCGACACGGGTGCGGCCGCTGATTTGCCAGCCACGCTCCGGGGTGTGACAGAGCTGATCGGCGATGTTTCCTTGATGTATGCACCGATGCTATGGGAGGACAGCGGCATCGGCTCGATCTGCGTGATGCGCCAGCCGCCGAAGCCATTCACCGAAAAGGAACTGGCGCTGCTCAAGACCTTTGCCGACCAGGCCGTGATCGCGATTCAGAACGCCCGGCTTTTCAAGGAGGCGCAAGAGGCCCGCGCCGCCGCCGAGCAGGCCAACCGCGCGAAGAGCACCTTCCTCGCAAATATGAGCCACGAGCTGCGCACTCCGCTCAATGCGATCATTGGTTTCACGCGCATTGTCCGGCGCAAGGCCGAGGGCGCGCTGCCCGAGAAGCAAACCGAAAACCTCGACAAGGTCCTCACCAGTGGCGAGCACCTGCTGAGCCTGATCAACACGGTCCTCGACATCGCCAAGATCGAAGCCGGACACATGGATGTAGTGGCCGCAAATTTCAACGCGGCGCAGTTGATCGATCAATGCGTCACGACCGCGACGCCGCTGCTCAAGCCGGGCGTAGCGCTGGTCCGCGATTATGGACACGATCTTTCGCTCATGCATTCCGACCAGGACAAAATCAAGCAGGTGCTCCTCAATCTGCTGAGTAACGCGGCGAAGTTCACGCATCGCGGGGAAATAACGGTGACCGCGCACACGGAAGGATCTGAGCTCGCCGTGGCGGTGACCGACACCGGCATCGGCATGACGGAAGAGGCCATGCAGCGTATTTTCGAGGAATTTCAGCAGGCGGACACGAGTACAACGCGCGAGTACGGCGGCACAGGGTTGGGTCTCTCGATTAGCCGAAGCCTGGCGCACTTGCTGGGCGGTCATCTGACAGTCCGTAGCACGATCGATGTTGGCTCGACGTTCACGCTGACAGTTCCCGTGCGTTTCGGCGAGTCGACCGCGGCCGCAGCCGCGACCCGGTCCTCCGATCAACCGGCGCGTTCCGGCCAGCTTGTCGTCCTTGCCATTGACGACGACCCGAATGACTTGGAAATCCTGCGCGAGAATTTGAGCGAGGCCGGTTTCCATGTCGTGGGCGCGGCGAGCGGCGACGAGGGAATCGCGAAGGCGCGGGCGTTGCGGCCGGACGTCATCACGCTTGACGTCATGATGCCGAACAAGGACGGCTGGCAGGTGCTGTACGATCTGAAAGCGGATCCCGCCACGCACGACATTCCCGTCATCATGCTCACAATCGTGGACCGCAAGCCGCTGGGTTATCAGCTCGGCGCCACCGAATATTTGCTCAAGCCCTTCGACACCGATGCCGTGCTCGACGCTCTCCGACGCGTGACCCATCTCACCGGCGGCCAACCGCTGAAGCGCTTGCTCGTGGCGGACGACGATCCGGACGTCATTGATCTCGTTCGGCAATTACTGGGCGAAAACTACGAGATCGAATCGGCCGGGGATGGCGCCGCCGCTCTCGACGCGATCGCGCGCCAGCGACCGGATGTCATCCTCCTCGATCTTATGATGCCGGGCCTGGACGGATTTGCGGTGATTGAGCGTCTGCGACAGGACGCGAATTTGCGGACCATTCCGATTGTGGTGTTGACCGCCAAGAGCCTCTCCGCGGACGAGACCGCGCGCTTGAATGCAAGTGTCGCGAAAATCCTGCACAAGCAGGGACTGGCGGGCGAGGCCTTGAACAAGGAGATTTCGGGCGCGCTGTCCGCCACCTCGATCCCCCGTGAAGGGCAAAACATTTCCCGCCGCTGACTCATGAAAAAAATCCTGATTGTCGAAGATGTTGACCTCAACATCGAACTTCTCACGCAGCTCCTTGAGGATGACTACACTCTCGCCGTGGCGAAGGATGGCGAACAGGGCGTGGCGCTGGCCACGCAGGAGCAGCCCGACCTGATCCTGATGGACATGTCACTGCCGGTGATCGACGGCTACGAAGCCACCCGTCGGATCCGCGCGAACGCCCTGACCATGCCGATCATCGGCCTCTCCGCGCACGCGATGGCCGGCGACGCCGAACGGGCCCTGCAGGCGGGCTGCAACGATTATCTGACCAAGCCGCTGAACGATGCGCTGCTGTTCGAGAAACTGGACCGGTTTCTGAACGGTTCGACGACGTGATACTTCGTTCGATTCTCGGCGCAGAATCCCACTTCCCCTGCCGTGCCGCGCCCCAAGATTCTCATCGTCGACGACGAACCCTACAACGTCGACTACCTCGAGCAGGAACTCGATGATCTGGGCTACGACACCGTGTCCGCCGCCAACGGCGAGGAGGCGCTGGCGCAGGTCGCCGCTGAGTCGCCCGACCTCGTGTTGCTCGACATCATGATGCCGGTCGTGGACGGGTTCGCGGTGCTCGCCCGCTTGAAAGCCGAGGCGGCGACACGCGAAGTTCCTGTCATCATCATTTCGGCGATGAACGATCTGGCCAGCATCGTCAAAGGCATTCACGGCGGCGCCGAAGATTATTTACCAAAGCCGTTCGAGCCGGTGTTGCTGGAAGCGCGCATCACATCTGGATTGGACAAGAAATTGCGGCGCGATCGCGAGCGAGAATATCTCCGGGAGGTGGAACGACTCACCGCCGCCGCCGAAGCCGTGCAGAGTGGCGCCTACGACGAGGCCGCCATTTCGCCCGTGGCGGACCGCGGCGACTCGCTCGGCAATCTCGCGCGCGTTTTTCAAAAAATGGCCCGGGAGGTTGTCGCCCGCGAGCAGCGTCTCAGACGCCAGTTGCGCCAGCTCCAGCTCGACATCGAGGAGGAGCGCAGCAGTGCTGCCGACACCGCGGCCGCGTACCTTCCGATGGATCGCCGGCAGGCCGTGGCCCGCGGGTTTGCCCTGCCCGAAAGCTCGATCGGTACGGTCCTTGTCGCAGACATATCAGGCTTTACGCCACTGACGGAATCCTTTGCCCGCGAGCTGGGTCTCCAGCGCGGCGCCGAGGAAGTGACGCGCGTCATCAACCAGGTGTACGCGGTCTTGATCGAGCACGCGCATCAGCATGGCGGCAGCGTGGTGGGATTTGGCGGGGACGCCATCACGTGCTGGTTCGCGGGAGAATCCTCGCGTCCGGCAGTGGCGTGCGGGCTCGCGATGCAGGGGTCCATGCCGCAGTTCGCGGAGATCGCCGCGCCCGGCGGCATGGTCATCACGATTGAAGTCAAGGTGGCCCTGGCATCCGGGCCCGCCCGTCGGTTGTTGGTGGGCGACCCCACCGGACAGGTCATGGACGTCCTGGCCGGAAGTTTGCTGGCGGATCTAGCGCGAGCGGAACGCCAGGCGAAGCGCGGCGAGGTCGTCGCGACGTCGGCCGTGATTGCCATGCTGGACGGCAAGTCGATCGTTTCGGAATCGCGGGACGCGGGAAACTATGTCGTGATCACCGGATTGCGTGAGGGGGTGGCCCCCGTCCCGTGGCCAGAAATTCCCGCCGACGCGCTCAAGGCGGACCAGGTCCGCGCGTGGTTGCCGCCGGCCGTTTACGAAAAGGTCAAAAGCGGTCATGGCGCCTTCCTCGCCGAACTTCGTCCGGCCGCCTCCCTTTTCCTGCGCTTTGGGGGCATCGACTACGACCGCGATCCTGACGCGTGGTCCAAACTCGACGCGTTCGCCCGCTGGGTGCAGTCGGTCGTCCAGCGATGGGATGGAGCGTTGCTGCAAATGGCCATCGGCGACAAGGGCAGCAGTTTCAACATCGCCTTCGGGGCACCGGTCGCGCACTACGATGATGCGACGCGGGCGGTCCGCGCCGCGCTGGCTCTGCAAGCGCCCCCGGTGGAACTCGCGTTCGTGACCAACATCGGCCTGGGCCTCGCGCATGGACCGATTCGCGCGGGGGCATACGGCAGCCCGGCGCAGCGGGCCTACACGGTCATCGGGGACAAGACCAATCTCGCTGCCCGACTGATGATGGCCGCCGCGCCTAACACGGTGCTCTGCGATGACGCCGTGCACCTGGCCACGCGCGAGCAGATCGATTTCGAATCGCTCGGAGTAATCCAGGTAAAGGGCAAATCTGAGCCGGTGAACGTCTACCGACCACTGGCCGAACGCGCCGACCACCCCCCGGCCGAGTCGCATCACGCCATGCTGTTCGACCAGCTCACTCCTGCGCAACAGATGACGCTCAAGACCGCCAGCGTGATTGGACAGGTTTTTCAGATGAAGCTGTTGCGCGATATTTATCCCGACGAAAGTGAACGCCAGAATGTGGCCGAACATCTCGCAGCACTGACCAAGCTGAAATGGATCGCGCCCGCGGGCGGCACGATCGATCGCGCTTACATGTTCAGTGAGGAGCGGGCGCGGGAAGGCGCCTATGATCAGATGCTTTTCGCGCAACGCAGACAATTGCATCGCGCAATCGCCGAATGGCATGAGCGTGCGCACGCCAACGATTTGGCCCCGCGCTACCCCACCCTTGCGCGTCACTGGCGCGCGGCGAATGAGCCGGCGCGCGCCGTGCACTACCTTGAATTGGCCGCCGCATACGCGAGGACGAAGGGTGCGTATGACGACGCGCAGCGCTATCTCAACGAGTCACTGGCCATCGATGCAACGACCAGCGTGTTGAGTGATGGATACGGCACCTGAATGTCGAAATGCAAATGACCGCGAATGAATCGGGCCTTTGGCGGTCGGAATTAATGTCGGAAGCAGTACGTCATCGGCGCTCCATTTCGGCATTTCGAATTTGTCCTTGAAACTTTCTTCGAGTTTCCCCGTGACGTGGGCCGTCACTTGTCCAGCCCGGGCGCCATGCGCTCGAGGATGGACTTGAACCGCGGGTCGCCGCGGATCGAATCCCAAGATGGATTATGCACTAGGTCGCCGTAGTCGGTGGAAAACGGCATCGTGACGAGACGATCGAGCTGCGCAAGCGCCGCGCCCCGATCGCCGTTGAGCGCGAGGATCTCCGCGAGGGCCGCCGCGTGGTTTGCGCCGGTGATCGCGTCTTTCGCCACCGGCATGACGGCCATCGCGCGCTCGCCCGCTTGACTTGCTTTGTCCTTCTCGCCCAAAAACGCGAGCACGTAGGCCAGCGCCATCAGCGAGGCATCGTCGTCCGGCGCCTGGGCCAGTCGCGTATCGAGTTCCGTGCGGACGGCCAAAAAAATTTCCTGGGCCTGCTCCGGCTTTCCAAAATAGTACGCCCTTACCCCGTCGAAATATGACTTTGGAAAACGCCGGCCGTTCCACGCGATCCACGTTATCGACTCTTTCGCGATTGCAGTCGCCGCCTGCTCCGCACCGGCGGCGTCGCGCAGATAAAGGGCCAGCGTGAAGGCGAATTGCGCGTACTCGCTGAATTTCGCCGGATTGTCGCGCTGGTATTGGGCAATCAATTCCTGCAGCGGCTTGGGATCGCCCAGCAGCATGAGATGGCCGTTGAATGCACGGAAAAGCTGGATGCGCTGCTCGCGCGGGCTCAACTCGGCGAGATGATCCATGACCCGGAAGAAATCCCGGCTGCGCCGCGCCTCCGCGTAGCTTTCGGCGAGGTCGTAGGCTGGCACTACATCACGAGGGCTCAGTTCGACCGCCTTCTCGAGGTTCCGGATGGCATCAGCCAGTCGCCCCTGGCGGCGGTCGATGTAGGCGCGCAGCGCAAACGTGTTTGGATCGTTCGGGAGAACCTTGCTGGCCAGCGCGATTTCGGCTGCCGCCTTCACGTAGTCGCGAGAACCCCAATAGAAATGCAACGCCTTCGCGCGGTGCAACTCCCCGCCGTCCGGGCGCAGCTTCGCCGCGTTCTCGAGACTCGCCTGGGCCCGCGCCAGGCGTTCCGGCGTCGGGTCGCTCCCGAACCAGAAAAGGTTGTCGTGGCAGTAGGCGAGCAGGATGTGCGCGAGGAAAAAAGATGGATCGCGCGCCACCGCTTCGCCCAACAGATCCTGGGCCTCCCGGATCTCGCGGGCACCTGCCGCGCCGCGACCACCCGTGCCGGAAAAAACCAATTCTTTGGCCTGCAGGTAAAGCTCGTACGCCCGGAGGTCCGAGGTCGGGCGCTGGTCGATCGCGGCCTGTTCGGCGGAGGTCAGCTTGGCCTTCAACTCCCGCGCCACCGTCCTGGCGATTTCCGCCTGAACCGCAAAAATATCCGCCATCGCGGGCTCAAAGCGCTCGGCCCAGACTTGGGCGTTGGTCTTCGTATCGATCAGCTGCACCGTCACGCGCACGCGGTCCCCGGCCCGCTTCACACTTCCCTCGAGCACGTAGGCAATGCCGAGCGCGCGCCCAATGTCGGCCAGGTTGCGCGGCTCCCCGCCCTTGTACTGCATGACGGAGGAACGGCTGATCACTTTTAGATCCGAAATCTTGGCGAGGTCCGTGAGGATCTCGTCCTGGACGCCGTTCGCGAAGACATCATTCTTCCTTTCCTCGCTGAGATTCTCGAACGGGAGCACGGCGATGCTCTTCTCGGGCGCCGCGGGCGCGATCGGCGAAGCGGGGACCGAGGTCGGTTGCGGGGTCGCGTCTCGAACAACCGCGGCGGGCGACGGGGTTGGCCTTGTCCGCTGCCAAAGCCAGGCGACCAAGACCGCGAGCACGAGGGCGGATGCCGCGATCGTCAGCTTGCGCGCTCGACCGCTGGGAGGATTCAGCCAGACGGTCTCAATCCCGTGCGATGCCGACACGGGCGACGCGGCCGGAGCCCCTGAGGGTACGATCGGCGCGCCCGGACTCTCCGCCCCGCTAACGATCTGGTCGAAGCAACGATCGAGCGCCCGCGCAGTCGCGTCGGCCGTCGGGAAGCGTTGATCTGGATCCTTTTCCAGCAGCCGAGCGATCACCGCGCGCACGCTCTCGGGTTGCGACTCGAGGCGCGCGAGGGCCGGCTGGCGCGAGACGTGATGCGTCATCACTTCATGTTGCGACTTCCCTTGGAATGGCGGTGCACCAACCAGCAACTCCCACAAGATGCAGCCGAGCGAGTATAAGTCGGACCGACCGTCGAGGTCGGTGCGCTCCTCGCACTGTTCCGGGCTCGCGTACAGGACGCTGCCGCGGAAACCGGTCGTCGGCTCCACGGCTGTATTGCCGAGTGATTCACCCTCGAAGGTGCGGGCGAGGCCGAAGTCGATGATTTTCGCCTGCCAGGCCTTCCAGTCCGGGAGCACTTCGCCCTCCCCGCGACTCCGCGCCGGCAAGAGCATTAGGTTCCCCGGCTTGAGGTCGCGATGAATGATGCCCTCCGCATGGATCGCGTCGAGGCCATGTGCGACCTGCGCGGCAATCGAAAGCGCGGTGAGAACCGGCAGCGGGCCACGCTCGCTCAGGGTTTCCTGCAGGGATTTTCCCGCGACGAGTTCCATCGCATAGAAGAACTCGCCGGGGTGGTCGTTGAGAAAAAGCACGCTGGCGACATTTGGGTGGCGGACGCGGGCCGCGGCGCGCGCCTCGCGCAGGAACAGCGCCTGCGCCTTTGGATCATCGACCCGGGTGGGGTGAATCAATTTCAGCGCGACCTCAATGCGCAGGCGCTCGTCGTACGCCTTGTAGGTGACACCCATGGCCCCGAAGCCAAGGCGCCACGGCGTTCCATCCGCGTGCTGCAACACGCGATAATGGGAGAAGCGCAGGGGAGGCGTCGGAGACATAGGGCGCAAGCGTCGCGGCGCCGAGCGACGTTTGCATCATCCCGACGGAACGTAAATCCGCTTTTCTTCGATCGCGAGGCAGCTTCAGACGCAGGCTAGGACGGGCCGATAGATTCTTCCCTCGGCTCCGCGTCCGAAAGATTGCTGCCGGCGCGATCTCCCGTCCCGCGTGGTTGGTAGCCTTCGATGTTGCTGCCGCCGCGATCACCGGTCGCCCGCGGCTCATAGCCTTCGACGTTGCTTCCGCGGCGATCTTTCTTCGAACGCCGCTTCCTTTGGCCCGCGACGCCGCCCTCGCCGAGCGTCGTGGCCGCCCGTGGCTCGAAGCCTTCGACGTTACTCCCACCGCGATCTCCAGTCACGCGCGGTTGGTAACCCTCGATGTTGCTACCACCGCGATCGCCGGTGCGCTGTGACTCCGAGCCGACGATGTTGCTCCCGCCGCGATCTCCAAGCGCACGCGCTTCGTAGCCCTCGACATTGCTTCCGCCGCGATCGCCCGTTCGTTGCGATTCGCCGCCCGCAATATTGCTCCCACCGCGATCTCCAAGCGCCCGCGCTTCGTAGCCTTCGACATTGCTTCCGCCGCGATCCCCCGTTCGTTGCGATTCGGCGCCCACAATATTGCTCCCACCGCGATCTCCGAGCGCCCGCGCCTCGTAGCCTTCAATATTGCTGCCGCCGCGATCTCCGAGCGCCCGCGCTTCGTAGCCTTCAATATTGCTGCCGCCGCGATCCCCCGTTCGTTGCGATTCGCAGCCCGCAATATTGCTCCCACTGCGATCTCCAAGCGCCCGCGCCTCGTAACCTTCGACATTGCTTCCGCCGCGATCCCCCGTCCGTTGGGATTCGGCGCCCACAATATTGCTGCCGCCGCGATCTCCAAGCGCCCGCGCCTCGTAGCCTTCAATATTGCTGCCACCTCGATCCCCAAGCGCACGCGATTCGAAACCTTCGGCTTGGCCAGCCTCGCGGTCGCGCCGCGCGCGCGAAACGTCAAACGCCGGGGTTGTTTCTCCATGGCCGCCTGAGCCCGTCGCGCGCACGAATTCGCTCGCCCGCGGCACATAGGTCTGCAACGCGCGTAAAAGCTGGGTGCCATCGGGCACGCCCAGCCCGGTGCATGGATTCCAACCGGGACCCGCCTCATAGTCGCCGTTGCTGCCACCCGCGATTTCCGTGAACGCGCCACAATCCGGCGGCAGCGCGTAAAGGCGCGGCTGCAGGAAGCCGAGCGGATGCGCCGGTTTCCCACCCGCATCGGCATCAGCCACCAGCGCCTCATTCAACCGGGCGACCAGCGCCGCCCACAGCGGCACCACCGCGCTGGTGCCATACGCTTTTCCCACGCCTTGGGTGTAGTCGGGGTGCCACTGCCCGTTGCAGAGGACGAGGTAGCCGCTTTCGCCCGAGGCGTTCGCCGCTACGTCGGGCACCCCGCGGCCCACCGGCCCGCGCGGATTGCGCGCGGCGGGCACGTTTGCGTCCTGCTGATACCAAGGCATCGGGAACAGCCGGCTGACTCCGCCGCCCGTGCTGTTGTTGCGGTCCTGGTTCCAGACGGTCTCGGTGAAGTGATTCGGTCGATGCGCGTCGCGCTGCAGTTCCGTTCCGCCGCACGCCAGCACGAGGGGATCCGCGGCCGGGTGGTCAACATGCGCGTTGCCATCCCACGCGGGGTCATTGAAACGATGGTCCGCCGAACCATGATCGCCTGCCGGCGCAATCACGGTGATGCCAAACCGACGTGCGACCCGGAGCGTCTCGTGGGCACTTTTGCGAAACTGTCCGCTGGTTTCGCTTTCCGGTCCGCCCCAGCTGATCGAGACAATGTTCGGGCAATGCACGGTGTCGTGAATCGCGTCGAGGACGACGCTGTGCACGCTCTCGAGCGAATGGTCCTCCGCGAAGTAAACGACGAGCCTCGCCCCGGGCGCCGCGGCGCCGGCCACCTGAACGTCGAGCGCCACCTCGAGATCATAGGACGGTTGCTCGCCCAGCGAACGTTTCGGGCGGTTGACGACCACGAGATCTTTCGGATCGCGTTGCAATCCAATTTGCTCAAAAAAGCGCGCAATTTCCGCCTCGTCGATGGCGCCGCCGAGTTGGATAATCGCGATGGTCTGCCCCTTGCCCGTGGTGCCAGCGGGGAAATTGTATAACGCCGCCAGGTCCTGCCCGGTGAATCCGCGGCTGAAGGGATCGGCCGCGTCGCCAAAGACGTGCGGTGGATGGCTGATCGGCACGCGGCGGCCCACTTGGGGGTGGGTCCGAGCAAACGGCCGGTTGTCGAGTCCGTGCACGCCCACGACGATTTTTCTGAGTTGCACCGGGAGCGAGATGGCGCCCTGTCGCCCGCGAAATTCCGACCCGCCGCCCATCGGCGTGAAGCGGCTGAGCTTGACCCCGAAGGCCGCCTGCATCTGTGCCACCGAGCCGCGGACGCGCACGCGGCGCTTGTCCGGACTTTTCTCCACGACCTTGAACTTGTGGGCGCGCGCGAATTTCTCGACCTCCTTGATGTCCGCAATCCCGGCGCCGTACTTCTTCCCAAAGGCGATCCGATCGGCACGTGAGGATAGCGGATTAAGTTCCGGAGCGAAGCCAAAACTCGGCAGCTCCTGTTGGCGCCGAAGTTCGAGGGTCACGGTGATGCTCTCTTTTGCACCGAGTGCGCCCAGTCGATTTCCGCGCGGAGGCCGCCGATAGCTTCCGGACAGGGGCGCGCCCTTGGAATGGGGACCGGAAGAGACGGATGAGGACGATGACTTTGCCATAAGAACGAGACGGAATGAGCCGCACTTTGGGCGGGGATGGGACGGTACTCAAAGGCGGCCGCAGCGTCTCCGCCGCGTCCTCAGCTGTCGAGCGTAAACTCCGCGCGGAACTCGCGGTCCGCCGGAGCCGCCGTGCCTGGGTGTGCTCCGTGCGAAACGAACATCAGGCGTTCCAAATGTCCACGGCGCAACGCCAGTCGCCATCTGATTCCCGTCGCCAGATCGTGACGGCGCGTCCCTCGATCGTGCATGGCTGGCCGTCCGGTCCGTTCATCGTGACGGCATTCGCGCTGAACATGTAGGCCAGATTTCCGTCGGGAGAAAAACTGACATCCTTTGACGTCCAGCTGATCCGAAACCCCGGAATTTGCATACTGCCTTCGACGTACTGGCGCAGCGCCGCCTTTCCACGCACGGCCGGCATGCCGGGCGGAATGACGACGGCATCATCGGTCCAGAATCCAAGCACGCGCTCGATGTCGCATCCCGCGGAGGCGGCGGCGGACCATTGCGCGTCGAGTTTGAGCAGGCGGGTTGTTTCCGAAGCGATGTCCATGCCCAATTTTAGGAAGAGACCGAGACCCCTGGCGACTACTTAATGCGTAGGTCCTTCGACGAGAGGCCCTATTTTTTGACGTCGAGCACGACGTACCACAGCACCGCGGACACAACGAGGGTCACCGCGCCGCCCAACCGGAACTCCCACGCCCGCTCCGGGCTGACATGGTTCAGG
>JANXRG010000058.1 GCA_025353105.1 Verrucomicrobiota bacterium | reverse complement strand
CTGCCATCGCTCGCTCATCGCCGATGCCTTGCTGATTCGGGGAATCCGCGCCGAGGACATCATGAGCCCAATTCGCCGCCAGGTTCACACTCTGACGCCCTTTGCGAAAGTCTGCGGCATCACAATCACGTATCCGGAGATCTCACGGAGGGCAGGGGAACTACTAGGGCAGGGGAACTAGGGTCACACCGTGACACTTGACATAAGGAGGAAGGTCTGCTTGAGATCTGGGCATGGCGCGACCGTTACGAGTGGAAATGGCCGGCGGGCACTACCACATCATTTGCCGTGGCATCGAGCGCCGCGCGGTCTTTCGCGATCAAGCGGACCATCAGAAGTTCATCGAAATCCTGGGACGGGTGGCCACCGTGTTCGGTTGGCGCGTGCACGCCTGGGTCCTGATGGGCAATCATTTTCACCTTCTGCTGCAGACCACCGAGGCCAACCTCAGCCGCTCGATGCAGCGGCTCAATCAGCATTACGCGGCGTATTTCAATCACCGGTACCGCCGGGTGGGTCCGCTGTGGCAGGGCCGGTTCAAGGCGGTCATCGTGGACTGGGATGACGCGGGGCTGGAGGTCAGCCGGTACGTGCACTTAAACCCGGTGCGGGTGCGGGGTCTGGGGCTAAGCCGGACCCAGCGTGAAGACCGGGCACGCGGACCCGAGCGGCCACGCGACGCGCGGGCGATTAGGGAGCGCTTGAGAGTGTTGCGGGAGTATCCGTGGAGTTCTTGGCGGGTGTATCGCGGCGAACAAGTCCTTCCAAATTGGCTGGAGATGGAATCGAGCCTGGAAGCGTTTCGACACACTGGTAAAGGCCACCGGAAGCTGGATGAAGCCAAGTGTCGGCGGGCCTACGTAGCTTGGGTGGAGGAATCGGTGCGAGAGGACCTGCCGGAGACGTACTGGGAACGGGTGCGTTCCGGCTGGTGGATTGGCCGCGCGGTCTTTGGCCAGCGGGTGCGCAAGCTGTTGCACGGG
Source organism: Verrucomicrobiota bacterium (assembly GCA_025353105.1). Lineage (GTDB taxonomy): Bacteria > Verrucomicrobiota > Verrucomicrobiia > Chthoniobacterales > SZAS-18 > SZAS-18. The sequence goes on along the minus strand of JANXRG010000058.1, from coordinate 33,020 downwards.
GAGCCGGCAGCGGTGCGGGTGGAAGCCGAGCGGGCGCGCCGGCAGGGTCGCTCGCTGGAGGACCTCGTGCGCCTGGTGGAAACCGAGAGGGGTCAACGGCTGGCGGAGTTTGGAGAACGCCGGGGCGATGGAGGGCGCGACGAGATCCTCTGGCTGGCGCGCGAGCACACCAGCCTGACTTTGAGGCAGCTGGCCCAATGGGCGGGTGGGGTGGACCCGTCGGCAGTGAGCGTGGCCATTGCGCGATTGAACGCAAAACGGCAGGAGGACCCCAGTCTGAAGCGCCGGCTCGATCAATGGAGCAAGAAATGCTCAGTAATGTCATCTGTCACGGTGTGACCCCGTTCTTCCCGTATGTCACGGTGTGACCCCGTTCTTCCCCCCCGTTCTTCCCCCGTTCTTCATGAAATTCAGCGTCCGCATCGAGGAGAACCCCTGGCACCGGGGACATCGCGCAAGCAAATCGAGGCTTTTTTGCGCGCGTTGCGTTGCTGTGACTTCCGATGAACCCCCGGGCGACGTCTCGACGATCAATGGGATCGGACGCCAGTTCTAGGCACATTCAAAACTGCGGAATTAAAACGTTGTTTCTCGTTTCCCGCCTCGAGTCGCGACCAGCCTCGACGCACCGACTCACTTTTGCAGGAGCTGAGGCGCGGCCTTGGGGTCAGTCGGATCCAACGAGAGTCGCCAGGAATCCTGCAGGTCTTTGGCCGACTCGTCCGCTGCGAGGACTTTTCGCACCGGACCCAGCGTATTGGCGATGGCGGTGCCGGCCGGGCTCGCCTTCACCTTCACCAGATCGTAGGGCGGCCCCTTCGCCTTCATTTCGCTCGCTCGAAGGGTGTACTCCTGCCCGGGTGCCAGGCCGCTCGCGGCGATTTGCAGCTGATCGATCAAGCCCAGAGAAATCACCGTGACGGAGGCGCGTGAGGACTGCGTCTCATCTTTCGGACGGAGTTGATATACGGTCGACATTTTCAGCGTCGACAACGGAACAAGATTTTCCGAGCCGCCCTCTTTCACACGAGCGGCACCGGGCACATAAACCAAGGCCTGGGGCAACTGACCAACCGGAATGGTGGCCGTAATTTTGTTCGACGCCGTGTCGATGACCTGGACCTTGGATTCGTTCTCCAACCCGATGTACACCCTTCCGCCATCCGGTGCGGCCCAAATGCCGTGCGGAAGAGCGCCCGTCGGAATCGTCGCCACCTGCTCAAAGGGAGCTTCCCGCCGATATACCTTCACCTGATCGAGACCGCCCACGGTCACGTAGGCGAAGTGCCCCATCTGGTTGTCCACCGTGGCGACATGATTGGTGATCGGTCCCGATAAAATGGTTCCCAGGATCGCAAAGGGTGGTTCCGCGCTCATTACTTGGGTCTTGCCGCTGTCCTTCAGCGTAAACCACACCTGTTTGCCGTCGGCGCTCACCGCCAGATTCGGTGAAAACGGGCTCGCTTGCACCACTCGCGCGACGACCTTCTGGGTGGCGCACTCAATCACGCAGAGTTCTGCGGTGAAGCTCGACGGCACGAAGGCGAATTTGCCGTCCGGTCGGAAAAGAATCATCGCGGGTCCGGGGTTCGTTTGAATCCGGGTTATCTCGTCGAGCGATCCCGAGTCCAGGACGAGCACGTAATCCTCGCCGCGCACGGCCACATAAATCTGCTTTCCATCCGGCGTGAAGAACGCTTCGTGCGGCGCGCGCCCGACATACCGGCTCTTTAACACCTTGTTGGTCGCCGTATCAATTAGCGTGATCGCGTTCGAACCGATCGAGACGACGCACAGGCGCGAGCCATCGGGTGAGAATCCGAGGCCGTGCACGAGGCTCTGCCCTTTGTAGAGCGGAGCCAGCGCGGCGGGCGGCACTTCACCGAGCTTGATCAGCCCCACCAGTTGATCGGTCGCCGGGTCGATGACCGACACGGTGTTGGACACCTGATCCCCCGTGTAGACACGATCCTGCGATCGATCGGGCGGATGACCAGGCGCGCTCGCCGGCTTCTCCTTCTTTGCCGGGTCCTCGTTGCTGACGAAGCGGTAGTCGCTCCGCGCGCTCGACAATGCTGCCTCCGATGGGCGGGGGGCGGCCTTCAGCTCCAGGCGCACCTGAATTTTTTGCAAATAGGCTATCTCGATCGATTGCTCGGCAATGATACCTTGCGCCAGATTCTTGAGCGCCGGGTCCTTTCCATGGAGGAGCACGGCCTTCGCCATGTCGATGGCCGCCTGATGATGCGGGGTCATGAGGGCGATGAAATCCTGGTCGGGATCGCCGACCAGACCTTCGTCAGCCTTCGTCATCGCTGACTTCATTTCCGCCATGGCCGATGTCGTTTCTTTGTAGAACTCGCCCCACTTCGCGCAGCGCTCGCAGGCTAGCGCCGGCGAATAGAATACCCGCTGGGCGAGGAGGCCGAGAGCGATGGCGAAGAGGATGAGGCGTTGCGGACGATTTTGATGCATGGCGCGATGGAGTTGAAATGGCAAAACCGTAAAGGCGTTCCGTTTTCCTGCCCGAATTCCAATGTTTCAGCCGATCAAGCGTGGTGGTGAGCAGCGGGGAAGTCAATTCGTCTCATCATCAACGAACGACAAAGGAACAGGTCCGTCACCTGACTCCGCTGCCAGGGCCGAAGAGCCGGGCAGTGACGCGAGCGCTTCGAAGGGCGCGTGTCCGGTGCCAATTTGGGATTACAAGGAAATCGTCCTCGCGCATGGCAGCGGCGGAAAGCTGAGTCAGCGGTTGATTCAGCAAATTGTGCTGCCGCAGTTCCGCAACGAGTTGCTCAAACCACTGCACGACGGCGCGATTTTTCCAATCGGCGGCGCGCGTGGCTTTCAGTACGGACTCGTATGTCGTCAGCCCGATCTTTTTCCCCGGCGGCGACATTGGGAGCCTCGCGGTTCACGGCACCGTCAACGACCTCGCGATGTGCGGCGCTCGTCCGTTATATCTTTCCGCCGGATTCATTTTGGAGGAGGGCCTGCCGATGCAGGATTTCTTTCGCATCGTCAATTCCATGCGCGCCGCTCCGCCCGGCGTCGTCCTGATGAAAACCCGCGTCGGAGGTACCCGCATCGTGGACATGCTCACCGGTGAGCAGCTCCCGCGCATCTGCTGACCCATTCGCGGAACGGCGACGAACGCGCGGCCGAAGCTTGGGTCGTTGAAATACGCGGGTCAAGGCACCGACGCTTCGTAGAGCCAGACATCATCCCAGATTCGAACTTCATAGTCGATGGCGGCATATTCTCTCCGACTCAACTCGGCAACCCTCTTTACACGACAATGAGCAAATCGGACCTCACCACCTATCTGAACGATCACTTGGCCGGATCGGTGGCCGCATTGGAGCTGCTCGATCATTTGGTCGCGATGAAGGCAGGCACGCCGGATGAGGCGTTCTTCGCGTCGGTGCGCAGCGAAGTCACAGCCGGCCAGGATGCCCTCCGAGACCTGTTGAAGCGACTCGACGAGGACGAAAGCACCGTGCGCAAGGCCACCGCGTGGATCGTGGAAAAGCTGATGCGCGTGAAGCTTCAGTTGTCCGGACCGGGGAATCCAGACATGGGCTTGTTTGAGGCGCTGGAGGGTCTCGTCCTCGGGATCAGCGGACAGTGCGCTCTCTGGCGCGTTCTGGCGGCGCTGGATCCCGTCCCCGTGTGGAAGACGATTGATTTCGCCGCTTGGGAAAAGCGCGCGGAGAACCTTGCCCAACGGGTCGAGGAGCGCCGGGTCGCCGTCGCGCGGGTAGCGTTAAGTCTCCCTTGAACGCCCTCCTCCCCCGATGCTCCGCGTCCGCCGAATGCGCTCCTTTTTGGAAATCTCGAATCAGTTGTCTTGTCCATCATGGACGCATTAATCGTGGGCTCGGGCCCCAACGGTTTGGCTGCAGCGATTACGATTGCCCGCGCGGGTCGATCCGTGCGGGTCGTGGAGGCAAAATCGACGATTGGCGGCGGCGTTCGTTCCAGCGACTCGCGCGCGTCGCCGTTCATCCACGATCACTGCTCGGCGATCTATCCGCTCGGAGTCGGTTCTCCCTTTTTTCGCTCGCTGGAGTTGGAGCGATTGGGGCTCGAATGGATCCATCCGGAGGTCCCGCTCGCCCATCCCTTTGATGACGGATCCGCGGCGGTTCTCCATCGCTCAATCGACGAAACCTGTCGCGGGCTGGGCGAGGACGAGGCAGCTTATCGCAGGCTCATGGAGCCTCTGGTGAGCCACTGGGAGTCTCTGGCCGATGAGATCCTTCGGCCCATGCTCCACCTGCCGCGACATCCGCTTTTGTTGGCTCGATTCGGTTTGCTCGCGATTCAGTCTGCTACCCGGCTGGTCCGGCACCGCTTCCGCGGGCCCGCGGCGCGAGCCTTATTTTCCGGCCTCGCCGCGCATTCGTTCCTGCCCCTCGAAGCGGTGGCGTCGTCCGCGGTCGCTCTGCTTCTTGCCACCTTGGGCCACGCGGTTGGCTGGCCGTTTCCCCGGGGCGGGGCGCAGCGGATCACGGACGCGTTGGCGGCGCACCTCCGGCAGCTGGGTGGGGTGATTGAGACGGACTGTCCGATTTCGGACCTGCGGGATCTCGGGAATTCGCGGGCTGTTTTGCTCGATCTCACCGCGTGGCAATTGGCCCGCCTCGCGGGGTCGGGATTGCGGGATTCATACCGACGCCGGCTTGCGGCGTTCCCCCACGGACCCGCCGTTTTCAAGATCGATTACGCACTCGATGCCCCCATTCCGTGGCGCGCCGAGGCCTGCCGTCGGGCTGGTACCGTGCATCTTGGTGGCACGCACGCTGAAATTGCCACCGCCGAGGGAAGCGTCGCACGGGGATTACCCGCCGCGCGCCCTTTTGTCCTGCTGGCACAGCAGAGTCTTTTTGATCCAACTCGCGCCCCGGCGGGCAAGCACACGGCTTGGGCGTATTGTCACATTCCGCGGGGATGCGCGATCGATGCAACCGAAGCCATTGAAGCGCAGATTGAGCGATTTGCGCCCGGTTTTCAGCGCTGCATTCTGGCGCGGCAGGTTAGCGCGCCGGCCAATCTGGAAAGCGCGAACGCGAATCTCGTGGACGGTGATATCAGCGGCGGCGGAGCCGACCTTTGGCACCTGATTGCACGTCCGACCTTAAGTTTCGTGCCGTACCGTACGCCACGAAGGGGACTCTACATGTGTTCATCCTCGACTCCGCCGGGGGCAGGGGTGCACGGGATGTGTGGTTTTCATGCCGCACGCGCGGCGCTCGGCCGGGAGTTGGCTGGAGGTGGCAATTGATTCCACGCGCATGATATGCTACGCAGCCGCGGTGGTTGCCTGGCGTAAATCGCGAAATCTGGGAGAGACATCCCACACCCCAAGATGGGGGGACCGTTGATCGGCGCGGCGCCGACCGAGGCCATCTGTTCCGCAACGGTCGTGGGCAAGCGATTTGCGCGCTGCGCCACCCGTTTCGACGCGTCGTCAGGGCGTGTGCAGGCAGCCGACGCTGCGGCCAATTCGTGCCCAGCGATCTCCTGTAAAACTGGCGGAGAAACACCGTAATTTATCCTTTACAAACTACAACCAGAGGTCGCTGAAGAAGCTTATTATGAAACGTTTAATCACCTTTTTGGTTGCAACGGCCATGGTTCAGATGTTCGCGGGCGCCGCTTTCGGGAAAGACGACAAGCCGGTCGCGAGTCTCACTCTTTCCGAGGGGCAGGTTGCTCTCGGCGTCGGTTGGAGTTGGGGAAAGGGTACCCTGAACTTCAAAGGCAAGTCGCACTCATTCAAAGTCGAGGGGCTTTCATTGGGTGATGTGGGCATCACGAAAGCCACCGCCACCGGCAAGGTATTCAAACTCACAAATCTGACGGACTTCAATGGCACATATGTTTCGGCCGCAGCCGAAGCCACATTTGCGCGCGGTGCCGGCGCCACGGCCATGAAAAACGAGCACGGCGTGGTGATCCATCTCTACCCGAAGACCAAGGGTCTTAACCTGAAACTCGCCGCAGAGGGCGTAAAGTTCACCTTGCAGGGCCGGTAATCGTTAACCGTTCTGAATGGAACGGAATCAGGCGAGACGTAGCCAAAGTCGGACCGAAAATTTCCGCATTCAACTCGGCTTGGCTGCGGAAATGGACCGGCCTAATTCCGAGCCCAATTCGCCCGCTTCCCGGCGGCGGTCAGCTCTTGGGCCAGGCGGGTCATAATCGTCGCGGCTGATTCTTCCCGAGCGAGAGCCACCGCTTGGCCGGAACCAGCGGAGATGTATTCGGCATTGCCCGCCTTTGCCGCCGCGGCCCGGATTTCGGCGGTGAGAGCGAGCTGAACCGGGTATCCCGGCAGCGTGTCCGCGAAAGGTTCCAGGGCACGGCGCAATTCCGAATCGAGTCCCCGCATGTGGCGACCCGAAAAGACGCGGGTGACGCGCGTGTCGCCGTCGCCCGCGCGGCCCAGCGCGTCCTTCCAGGTGCGTGAAGCGCCGCATTCCGTGCTGCGCAGGAAAGCCGTGCCGAGCTGCGCTGCGACCGCGCCGAGGGCGAGCGCGGCCGCGACGCCGCGGCCATCGGTGATCCCGCCGGCAGCGATCACGGGAAGGCGGACCGCGTCAACGATTTGCGGAACCAGCGCCATCGTTCCCGTCATGACGGTGGTCCAGTCGTGCAGGAATGTCCCGCGATGTCCGCCGGCCTCGCTACCTTGCGCGCAGATCGCATCCGCCCCCAGCGACTCCCACGCGCGAGCTTCCGCGACGCTGGTGACGGTGCCGATCACATAACAACCTGCCTTGTGCAGCGCATCCATCTGCCCTTGGTTGAGAATGCCGAAGGTGAAGCTCACGATGGGCGGCCTCAGGGTCACGAGCCGCTCGAATTGCGCCGCAAAACTTTCCCCGAACTTGGTGGGCGGCGGAGCAGCCGCGGACAGGCCAAATTTTTCACGAATGGGCCGCAAGAGTTTCCAGGCCGCGGTCACCACTTCCGCATCCGGCGTCTGCAATTCATCGAGGACGAAAAGATTCACGGCGAATGGTCGCGCTGTGAGTCGGCGGATTTCCGCCACGTCACGGTCCATTGCGTCCGGCGCGTGCATGGCGCAGCCGAGGCAGCCCAGTCCCCCGGCGTCCGACACGGCGGACACGAGCGGCGGCGTCGTCGCGCCACTGGCCATCGGCGCGAGGAGAATCGGCAATGGGAGCGAATCGAATCCGGGGAAAGGGAGATCAGCCATCCGTCCTGCCTAATGGCCGGCTGCTAATCCGCAAGCAGGAACCGGTGGGGCGCGGTTGCGTCTCCTCCGCGGATTCCGCGCGGAGCAATTTGACGTGCGTCGCTACGGAATTTTGATCCAGCCGCCCGCGGCCTGGATGGGAGGCCGCGCGTCTCCCGTCGTGACCCACGCGGCCAGCGCGGTGGGTTCCGCGGTGGTCACGTCCGCGAGGGGAACGGACGCCGTGTAGCGATTGCCGTCTGCGGAGAGCTTGGCGGTGACGAGCTGCAGCACGACGAAATCGTGGCGCAGCTTTCGCCCGCCGTTCTCGCCGCGCTTCACGTCCGACTCGAGATTCATTCCGAGCAGCGCGACCTCCACCCGACTCGGCTTGGGCCCCGGGCCGCTGCTGCTGAACACGATCTCCGCGCGCGTCCGATCACGGAGTGTGACCTTCAATTTTCCGACCACGCCACCCGCAGGAGTGGGCAGGGGTTGACCATCGAAAAGGCCGCGCCACTCGCGGCCATTCACCGCGACTTCCGGCGTGTACACGGAATTTCCCTGCCAGACCGCGGCATAGCGGTGCTGCCGCGCCGTGAATTCCGGAGAAGAAAAGCGATCGGTCCAGCCGAGGCGGTTCCAATAATCCACGTGGTAGGCGACCGGAACGTAGGACTTCCAAAGCTCCGGACTGGATTTGAGCCGGCTGAGCCACGCGTCGGCGGGCGGACAGCTGCTGCAACCCTCTGAGGTGAATAGCTCCACGAGCATCGCCGGGCTGTCGGTGGTTTCGAACGTAACCAACTCCGCGCCAGTGGCAGAATGAGGTATCGCGGCCAGGAGGCCGCCCGCGACTACCAGCGCCATCAAGATGCCCGGGAGAGCTCCGGCTGGATAAGAACACGCTCGAACACTTCGTCGAGACGGGCCGTGGAGATTTGAATCCATCTAGTCAGGAGGTTGGAGAGGCGCCTTTTATTCCCACGACGCGTGAGGCGGCGGTGCGGTCACTTCGGTTTTCGCTTCGCGATGACGTAGCGTCGAAATTTCGCCACCGGCTCGAAGTCCGCGGCGATGGCCTCCATCACGCGCGGACCCGCAACGAAAGGCGGATTGCGCACCGTGAGCTGAAGCGGAAGGACCATGGCGTCGGTCAGGTATTTTGATTCCCGTGCGGCATACGCGCCCAGGTCGATGCGGCCGCGATCGGCGAACAAATTCGCCGGCACGAGGATCGTGTCCATGCGCTGGATATCCGCCTCCTTTCGCTCGATATCCGGTTGGCGGAAGACGTCGATGACAGGGCCGGGATAATATTCCGTCACGTTGCGACCGGTGAATTTTAGGAAGCGATCGACTGATTCCTCGCACCCGAACGGCGCGCCGATTTTGTCATAAGCGAGAAGCTGCCGCAGGTCCTCCGCCGGCGGCCCGAGCTTGCCGTAGCGGATGGGGGAAGCCCGGCCGAACGCGGACCAGTCGGGCTCACCGTTCCTTTCGCGCCAGACGTTGAGACGCTCCCGCGCGTCGAAGGCGCGGAAGATAAAATCTTGATAGGTGTTCCACGAGCTGAGCTGAAGCGAACCGAGGAATACAATGCCGTAAACGAGGGCGGCCCAGGTGAACGCGCGCGGCTTGAGCATCGACCAGCATGCGAGCGCGATGAGGAAGACGCCGAGACCGTTCATGAAGACGTGCCGGGGATCGCAGCGGCCGAGCGACGGAATAATCTGCAGGCCGAACAACGTGAGGAGCGCCGCCGCCAGCGCCCCGGCGGGCGAACGGTGTCGCCACGCGACGACCGCGAGCCAAGGCAGCAAAAAGAGCAACGCCGCGAGATACGCGACCACGTGGATGGTCGGGAAGATCGGGAAATTGTTTCCGCCGCCGGCGTAGGTGAGGATGGAGTGAAAATAGTCCGGGGTGAAAACAAGCACGGTCAGCGGCAGGCCCAGCGCCACGGCGAGTGCGCCCCACGCGAGTTGGCGCCGCGAGGTTCGCCAGAGGAGCAGCGCATAGGCGCCGCTCGCGGCCGTTGTCACGATCCCCATCTCCGGCGAGACGGCAAAGTTGAGCATCGGCAGCAGGACGCAGAGTCCCAGAAATCGAGGTAGCGAAGCGGCAGGTCTTGAGGCGCTGCGATGCAATGCAACGAGCGAGGCGAGCGGCAGGGCGAACCGCAGTGGCGTGTAGTTCAGGCCGAACGTGAAGTTGATGAAGCTCAACGCCAGGAGCAGGAAAATCAGCGAGCGGGCCCAGGTTCCGCCGAGCGACCGGATGACGTAGAAAAGGCAGAAACTGCCCAGCAGCCAATGCAGCAGCAGGGCAATTTCGTAGGACGACTCCACCGAAACGGACGTCAGCTGGTAAATTCCGTATGGCAGCAGCAGCAGCGTGGGACCGTAGCTGAATTGGAAATCACGGTAGGGCTGCTGCCCGAGCAGCATCAAATCGATCCTCGGTAGAAAATACTGGGACTCGCCAAAATAAGCGTAGGGCAGAAACCAGAACCACCACGCGATGAGCACGAGCACGATCGCGACAAACCCGGCGCACGCGGACGCGAGGTCGCGGCTGACCGGAGGATGCGGGTCGGGCGCAAGCAGGTTTGCGAGCGTTGTCTCGGTTTTCGCGTTTTCCGCCGCCGATGACCCGGCGAGCCGCCACCACGCGAGCAGCGCGATGATCACGGCGAGCGAAATCCACGCGAAGGCGTTGTTGAATCCGTAAGTGTACGAGCCGGAGTACGTCGGCGTCGTCACCGGAATCCACCACGGGACGACGAGGACACAGAGCCCCGCCAGTCCGATCAAGGCGGAAGGGATGACCCAGCGGGAAAGCCTTGGCATGCCGTGCGGATCTCGTTTCAGCTTCAGTCGATGCGCGGCTTGGCACACCCGCGCTGGCACGCGTGCCGCCCGGCGACCGCGACGCAGTTCCAGTCGATCCGAAAGACATCGCGACGGAAGGGGTGAAGAGGACCGGCGAGCAACCGAAGCATGCCTCCTTTGTGGCGGACGACGTGGTTGCGTGCGAGCACGAAATGGCCCCAACGCGCGGCCACTAGGGCCGCGGCTCTCAAACGGATATCCTCGACTTCGTCATTCTGATTTTGGCATTTCGAAGAGGCGTGCGGCGCCGCGACGTCACTTCTGCGACTTCGCGTTCCAGATGATGAGAGTATCAGGCGAGCCTTGGGTGCGCACGCCGTTGTCAGTGAGAATCTCGTCGGTGGCCGAGAGCATTTCGGCGCGCGGGAAAACCATCGTCTCGCCGCCGTGCTGATCGAAGGCAATGGCGATGAACTCGTCTTTGGCGTCGCGCAGAAGGACAACCAGATGGGCCAGATTCCGGACCGGTTTCCCGTTGATTGATTTCACCACCAGGGGCGACGGGTTGGAGTAACCTTTGGCCACTTTATGCGGGAAGAAAGGGGATGAAACCACGACCAGTTCCTCGCCCTCGAAGGCCGGTCGGTCGGTCCGGCGGGCCAAAAGCGGATTGCCGGAGATGGTCAGCCAGTTGACCGCGTTCATCGCCTTCTCGCCCTGAAGCAGCGCACCGACGAAGAACGTGTTGGCATTGGAAAACACGAGGGGTCCGTAGATGAAATACGACGGGTAGTCGCCGTCCAAGGAACCGATCACCATGGGATGCTTCGAAGTGACGGGGACCTGGACTTGCATTTCCTTCCCGCCACGCACGACGGACAGAGGGACTTTGCCGCCCTTCGCGATCTTTTGCACCTGGTAGAGGAACCGCACGCGCAGGTTGGGCCCAAGCTTGATCATGCCTTGATTGTCCACCGGCATGTCACCGATCTTGGTGATGACATCCCATTCCTTCAAGGGATAAGCTGGCGTGGTGCTTTCTGGTCGGTGCACGACCATTCCTTCGGCCGCTTTGTCCAGCTTTAGGAATGAACGCAGCGCTGGATTTTCCAGCGTTTGGAAATCGTCGGACAGGCTCGGCTTGCCGTCGTAGTGACCGTCGGCCACGTCCTGCAGAAAGAGGTCGATCTCCTCGGTGGGAATGATGTAGCCAATGTTTTGGGCGCCGCCTAGATGGCTGAACGCGAGACCGATCATCTTGTCGCCGACCACGGCGGGACCGCCGCTGTTGCCGGGGTTAATGGCGGCATCGATCTGGATGCGCAGTCCGTAAACGGGAAAGTTGTAGGGGGTGAATTCGATGCGCGAAACGATGCCCTTGGTGATGGACAGGCTGTTGCCGCCCGCGGGATATCCATAGGCCATCACGGCTTCCTTCACGTCGGGGAGAATTTTGGCCTGGGCCAGTGGCGGATGCGTGGCGAAGAACGATTCATCGTCAAGCTTGAGCACCGCCAAATCGATCCCAGGCGCGATCGCCTCCACGGTGGCCGAAAGCTTGTCGCCCGCCTGGTTGGCTTGAACTTGCACCTGGCTGGCATAGGCGACGACGTGCGCGTTGGTCAGGATGCGGTTACCCGCAATGATGACGCCACTGCCGGTCGAGTCGCGGGGAGCCTGCTTGATCCACGGCTTGAACGGTTCGGGATAGCGCGCGGTGGAGAAAATCTTTACGACCGAGTTTTCGACAACGCTCCGGTTGGCGGCTTCGGATTCCGGCACGGCTGGGACGGCGGGCGCCTCGGGCTCCGCGGCTTCGAGACAGCCCGACAGCCCGGCCAGCGCGAGACCGACGGAAAGGAGCGCTGCCGCGGCGCGGCGATGTTGCAGGAGATGGGGCATGACGCGCTTAGCACAGCAATCAGGGCTCCCGATAGCCAGCTTGTATTTCGCGCCGCCCGGCGACGGGACGAGGGCGGCGACCCGCGACGGCGTAGATTGATGATTCAAACAACAAAAAATTTTCGCAGAGGTGTCGGTGGGCTCGGCGGCGTCAAATCCCGGCCTTGCCCGGGTGACCCCGATCCTGTTGAATCGAGGAATGAAAGTGGTGTGGCGAATTCTCGGGGTCGGGGGCATCCTGCTTTTTTTCGTCGCGTGCGGCCAGCCGTTGCCGGCCGATCGGGTCACCTACGCTGGCGACTGGCGCGCGGCCGAAATTCGACTGGTCATCACCAGCGGCGGACGCGTCGATTATCGTCGCGCATCAGGCCGTGGCGGCAGCACCAGCGTGCAGGCACCGATTCAGAAATTCGACGGCAATGACTTCATCGCTGGGTTTGCGTTCTTCAACACGAGGTTCGTCGTGTCGAAACCTCCGGTCCTGCAAAACGGCGTTTGGAAGATGACGGTCGACGGTGTGGAACTGACCCGGATGCCTTAGGGGTCCGACTCCTTCCGCAGCGTGCCACGCCGGAAATTACCGCCCAAGATTCGGCCACTCGGCGGTCGTGAGGTAGCCCTGGCCGTTCTTGTCCAGCTTGCGGAACTCGGCGTGCAGCTCCTTTACCAGCGGTTCGTCGTGGCTCTCGTCTTCGATCGTGACGTAGCCTTTGCCGCCGTTGATAATTTTCCATTCCGCTTTTGCATTACGGTGTTCGGAACCGCTCTTGACGGAGGCAAGGAACTCGGCCTTGCTCAATCGGCCGTCCTTGTTCACGTCCGCTTTTTCAAAGCGGCGGCGCAATTCAAAATCCACGAATTCCTGCTCGCTGACGCGGCCATCACCGTCTGTGTCGGCCGCCGCAAACAGCTTTTCGTGGTGGGCGGCTTTTTCGGCCGGAGTCGCCGCCTTGTGTTCCGAGAGCAAAACCACGGGTGCCAGCGTCGCGCCACAGAGGAGCAACAAGGCCGCGGGGAGTTGAAACGAATGATTCATGCGACGGCGGGCGATCTACCGATGGAAATAGCAAGTCGCGATCCGCGCGACTGCGATAAGGGTGTTCGGTCGGGAATCGTTCCTGCGACGTGGTGGGAACGTCGAGCCCAACGGGGTCGCGCACAAAATCCTGAACCAACCCTGCGGTGGGCCGGCACCGACCCATATGAAGTCCGCCGAATTGTGTTTTCTCCCGCGGGGAACCTTTCCCGTTGCCGGCGCGCCGGATGTCCAGACGGGATACTGGGTGCTGGTTCGCGATGTTCCGCGCGAGGAACTGGAAATGGGGCAGGCCAGCCGGGTGGACGACTCCAAGCCGGGCAACGGCACGGAATATCCGAAAAAGGACTTTCGCCGACACGAGCGGATCAAAGTGTTTCCGCAGGGTAGCCACGGCACAGATGGGATCGAAGTGGACCGCCGCGTCGTTTTGGCTCTCGGGCGAGTCCCTCGAGATTGCGAGCGGTGGTCGCCCGATGCTCAGGTATTGTCCGCCCCGCGCTGGCTGCCGTAATGCACCATTTGGTCGGCGTAATGCCAGCGTCAGACGAAAAAACGCAGCGCGGCGCAGTCGCGTTCGCACGACTCGCGCAGTTCGAGATATTGCCGGCGCTCGTCCGTCAGCCACTCCAGTTCTTCCGGCAGGGTGGTCTCACCCCGGGCCCATTGGTTGATCACCATGAAGTCCTTGTCCTGAATCCTCCCGGCCTCGGCGTGGGCGCGAAGGATTTTCGTCGGCTTCGCGAGCAGGTCGTTCACGACGAACCAATCCGGTAGGTCCGGGGCGTGTGCGGCGAAGTAATCTCGGCGGGCAATGACCTCCGTTTGATCCGTTTTGCGCCTCGCGGGTCCTTTCCTCGTCGTGCGAGGAATCGGTTGATCGCCCATCGTCGAAATTAGGTTGGGAAATCGCCTGGACCCGCCCAGACATCGCAAAAAGCGTGCCGCGTGAAGGTGGATCGTGACCTCCGGGCACGATGGCAAAGGGCTTGGCCGCCCGCGGGCGCGAGCGGCATATATTTTCATCAACGCGCTCGGAGATCGCGTTCCACCGGCTCAATCCACAATCCGCAATTTGCCTTCACCCCGTCCTAGCCGTTGACCATGCTCATCATATCCGCGTGATAGCGCGCGCCCGCCGCGGCGCCCGGCGGAAACAACCGATCCAGTTCGCCCCGGTCGTCCGCGGAAAGGACGACATCCACGGCTCCAAGATTGTCTTCCAGATAGCTCACGCGCTTGGTGCCGGGAATCGGCACGATGTCTTCGGCCTGCGCCAGCACCCACGCGAGCGCGAGTTGCGCCGGCGTGCAGCCCTTGCGGCCCGCGAGGGTCTTCACGTGGTCTGCCAGCACGCGGTTTTGCTCCAGGGCGTCGGCCTGAAAACGCGGCAGGTTTTTCCGCCGCCAATCGTCCGGATCGAGGTCGGATATCTTCTGGATCGCGCCCGTGAGGAAGCCGCGTCCGAGCGGGCTGTACGGCACGAAGCCGATCCCCAATTCGCGGCAGGTCGCGAGCACGCCATTCGATTCCACATCGCGGGTCCACAGCGAGTATTCGTTCTGTAAGGCCGCAATCGGATGCACGGCCGCGGCGCGGCGAAGCGTCGCTGGCGCCGCCTCGGAAAGGCCGAGCGCCCGGACTTTGCCCGCCCGCACGAGTTCTGCCATCGCGCCCACCGTGTCCTCGATTGGCACGGCCGGATCCACGCGGTGCTGGTAGAAGAGATCGATCGTTTCAATGCCGAGCCGCCGCAAGCTGGCGTCGCACGCGCGACGGACATTCTCGGGCGAAGAATCCACGCCGCGCATGGCGCCGTCACCAATACGGAAACCGAATTTCGTCGCCACGACGATTTTTTCCCGCGGCACTTCGCGCAGGAAGCGGCCGATCAATTCCTCGTTCGTGTACGGGCCGTACACTTCTGCGGTATCGAGGAAGTTACCCCCGCGTTCGACGTAGCGTTGCAGGACGCGCAGTCCTGCTACCTCGTCGGCCTTCCCGTAGGCGTAAGACATACTCATGCAGCCCAGGCCGAGGGCGGAGACGGGGAGGGGGCCGAGATGGCGGGTTTGCATACGTGGGCTATCGAATCGGGTTGAGAGGGTGACCTTTGTTAAACTCTAAGCTCGAAATTCGAAACTCGAAGTAAGTTTAAGAAATCAATGGGCAGAAGGTTCGAAGCGAGGACGCGCTTTTCCTTCGAGTTTCGAGTTTCGAATTTCGCATTTCGAGTTTACCGGCCGTTTAGACCAGGAAGGGATTCATCGTGCGCTCGCGACCGATGGTGGTGGCGGGCCCATGTCCGGGCAGCACGCGCACGTCGTCGCCAAGCGGAAACAATTTCTCACGGATGCCGCGGAGGAGGAGTTCGTGATCGCCGAACGGAATGTCCGTGCGGCCGATTGATCCCGCGAAAATTGTGTCGCCGGCGAAGAGGACGCGCTCCTCGTCGCGAAAGAAACACAGACTGCCGGGACAGTGCCCGGGCACCAGCAAGCTGCGCCAGGTCACGCCGCCGATTTCGACGCTGTCCGTCTCATCGATCAGGATACCCCCGGTCACCGGCTCGAGATCCACGTCGAGGCCGTACCGACGGAAGGCATCCCGATCTTGCAAAAAGCGCGCGCCATCGACGTGGTAATAGACAGGGCAGTCGAACGCCTGGCAGACCGCGGCGGCCTCTTCGACATGGTCGAGGTGGGCGTGCGTCAGCATCAGGGCCGCGACCTCCCAACCGCGGCGCTTGACCCACTCCACCACGCCCCCCGGGGCGTCGATCAAAAGCTGCTTTCCAGAAGGCGTCGGAAACGCGTAGGCATTGGTCTGGAAGGCACCGCCGGTGTGGACTTCGATCCGGTTCATGGGCAAATATGCGTGGAACCGGGGTCGAATTCAGCCGAAACTTTGCCCATGACGCGCAACGAGGATGGCTTGTCTCGTGCTTAAATGAGAGGTGAATGACTTGAATTCCCTCTGAACGCCGCGCAAAAAGCGTTGTCGGATGCAGACGCCCCATTTACTGGTATCGATTCCCTTGTCATGAAGAAAATGTTCGTCCAGCCCTTCTCCCTCGGTCTTTCGCTGATCGCGGCGTCGTCCCTCGCCCTTTCATCCCTGGCCCGGGCGGAACCCGAATCCGGCCAAATCGCCATCGCGGTGGCGAAGCTGTTGGAGCAGGGGCATTACACGCGCCATCCCCTTGACGCCGCGATTTCCGGTCAGCTCCTCAAGACCTACACGGAGCAGCTGGACTACAACCACCTGTTCTTCACCCAGAAGGACATCGCGGATTTCGAGAAGAAGTATGGCACGGGGCTGAGCGACGAGGTCATGCTCGGCAACCTCGCGCCGGCATACGCGATTTACGATCTCTACAAGAAGCGCGCCGAGGATCGCGTCGTGAAGGTGAAGGAGATGCTCAAGAAGCAGAAGTACGATTTTACGAGCAACCGCACGACGGAACTAAACCGCTCCAAGGACGCCTGGCCGAAGGACGAGGCAGACGCGGATCAGCTGTGGGCCAATCGCATCGAAGGCGAACTGCTCTCCGAGTCGCTCAACGACAAGGCGACCGAGCCGCCGCAGCAGGTGGTGACGCGCCGGTACGATCGTCTGCTGCGCACGCTCAAGGAGCAGACCAAGGAGGACGTGATGAAGTTCTTCCTTAACTCTCTCGCGCTGACCTATGACCCGCACTCCGAATACCTCAGCCCGTCGGAGATGGAGAATTTCAACATCAACATGCGCCTCTCGCTCGTCGGCATCGGCGCGCTGCTCCGCTCCGAGGACGGCTACGCCAAGATCAGCGAGTTGATCGCCGGCGGCCCCGCCCAGATGGACGGCCAGCTCAAGGTGAACGACAAAATCACCGCGGTCGCCCAGGGCAAGGACGGCAAGTTTGTCGACACGATCGACATGCGCCTCGACAAGGTGGTGGAAATGATTCGCGGCAAGAAGGGCTCCGTCGTCCGGCTGCAGGTCGTCCCGGCCGACGCCAAGCCGCGCAAGGTAATCGACATCGTGCGCGACGAGGTGAAGCTGACCGAGCAGCAGGCCAAGGCTGAAATCATCGACGTCAAGACCCCGGACGGTGAGATGCAGAAGCTCGGCTTCCTCACGCTGCCGTCGTTTTACGCGGACATGGAGCGCGGCCGCGGCCGCAACGCCAAGAGCACCACGCGCGACGTGCAGGCCCTCATCACGCGCATGACCAAGGAAGGCATCGCGGGGCTTGTCATCGATTTGCGCCGCAACGGCGGCGGCTCGCTGGAGGAGGCGATCAACCTCACCGGCCTGTTCATCAAACGCGGCCCGGTCGTGCAGTCCAAAGACGCCAACAAACAGGTGCAGGTGATGAGCGATCGCGACGGCGGCGCTGTTTCCTACGCCGGTCCGCTGGTCATCCTGACCAGCCACCTCAGCGCCTCGGCCAGCGAAATTTTCGCGGCGGCTCTGCAGGATTATAACCGCGCCGTACTCGTGGGCGACCGCAACACCTTCGGCAAGGGCACCGTGCAAACGATGCTCGAGGTCGGCCGGTTCATGTCACCCTTCGGTTTCAAGACCGCCGACGCCGGCTCGCTCAAACTGACCATCCAGAAATTCTACCGGATCTCCGGCGGCTCCACGCAGCTCAAGGGCGCCGAGAGCGACATCGTCCTGCCGTCGCCGTTCTCTGCGCTCGACGTGGGCGAGGCCGCGCTGAAGGGGCCGCTACCCTATGACGAGGTGAAGCCGGCTGAGTTTGAGAAATGGAGCGGGCGGCCGTTTGATCTCACGGACCTGCGCGCCCGCTCGGCGGCTCGCGTGGCGGACGACATGGATTTCAAGTTCCTGTTGGAGGACACGCAGCGCGTGAAGGAGCGCATCGCGGCGAACACGATGTCGCTGAACAAGGCGAAGCGCGAGGCGGAGGTTGCCGCCGAGAAGAAGCGGACCGACGACCGCAAAGCCTTCCGGCTTGCCGTCAAGCGCGCGGAACCGCTCGCCTACAAGCTCGCGCTGGAGGACGTGGACAAGCCCGCGCTCACGCTCGTAAAGACGGACGAGGCGGAGAAGGCCAAGTTGCGCGCCGCCACCCGTCCCGAGCGCGACGGCAGCACGCCCGGCGATGATCTGCTCGACGAAGACGCGGTCGGCAACGACCGGATCGATCCGGTGAAGTTCGAGAGTCTCAACATTCTCGCCGACCTCATTGAACAGCTCCGCCGGCCCGCGATTGCGCGAGTGAAGGAATAAGCGGGCGTTTGTCGTCCCCCACGCCAGGCAGCCGGCGTGATCCCTTCGTCGCAGTGAACGCGCCCTTTTTCCCCGACGTCTGGCAGGCGCGGGCGGTGGCGGCGTTGCGCCGGGGCCAGGATGTCGTTGTGCATGCGCCCACCGGCGCGGGCAAGACGTTCGTGTTTGAGTTGTTCTATCCATCGCTTAAGGGCCAGGCGGTTTTCACGGTACCAACTCGCGCGCTCGCGAACGACAAGCTTGCCGAGTGGCGCGCGCTCGGCTGGGACGTCGGAATTTCCACCGGCGACACCGCGCACCGGCTCGACGCGAAAGTCGTCGTGGCCACGCTCGAGACGCAGAAGGGACGATTCCTGCGTGGGACGGGACCGCGACTGCTGGTGATCGACGAGTACCAGATGCTCGCTGACGCGCAGCGCGGCGCGGACTACGAGCTGGCGCTCGCGTTGAGTCCGCCGGAGACGCAGTTGCTGCTGCTCAGCGGGAGCGTGGCGAACCCCGACGCGGTGGTGAAATGGCTTTGTCGGATCGGACGGCGCGCAGAATTCGTCACGACCGACGAGCGACCTGTTCCGCTCGAGGAAATCGATCTCGATCATCTGGCGCCGCCGCGTTTCGAACGCCCGCTCAAGGGCTATTGGGCGCGTTACGTGGCGCGCGCGTTGGGCGCCGATCTGGGTCCGGTACTGCTCTTCGCGCCTCGCCGCCAGGCGAGCGAGGACCTCGCGCGGGAGATTGCGGCCGCCGTCCCGCCGGATGAGCCGCTGGTGCTTTCGGCGGAGCAGGCGCACCTCGCGGGGGAGGGACTCGCGAAGTTGTTGCGGCGCCGCGTCGCCTATCATCACAGCGGGCTCAGCTACGCGGTGCGCGCCGGCCTGATCGAGCCGCTGGCCAAGGCGGGACAGCTTCGCGCGGTCGTGGCGACCAACGGGCTCGCTGCCGGCGTAAATTTCTCGCTGCGTTCCGTGCTCATCACCGATACGCGCTACTTCGCGGGCCAGATCGAGCGCGAGCTGCGGCCGGATGAACTGCTGCAAATGTTCGGTCGCGCGGGCCGGCGCGGACTCGACGAGTGCGGCTACGTCCTCCTCGCGCCGGGCAAACCACGCTTGCACGATGGCCGGCCGCGCGTCGTGAAGCGGCCCGAAACGGTCGATTGGCCCGCACTCATCGCCGGGATGCACGAGGCCGCCGCGCGCGGCGAGGATCCGCTGCGGGCCGCGACGCGGATGTCCGGATCCCTCTTCAGCACCCAACCCGTTGCGCTGGGCGTGGAAGAGAATCTCGATGATGTTCCGCGACCGTGCGGTTTGCGCCTCGAGACGGAACGCGCACGCTATGCCCGGCCGCACAGCATCGAGATTCAAAATTCGCGGGGGGAATGGCAGGCGGCTCCGGAACTGGAACGCGTCCCGCTCGGCGAGGCGCACGTCCTGGTCGGGGATCACTGGCGACCGGCTCTGACCTGCGCGGCGTTCCTGACGCAGCGCGGGATCGGACGCGGCCAGCTTTGCAAAATTCGAAGCCCGGTCGGAACGCCGCCAATCTACGGCCGCGAACTGACGCTTGCTTCGGTGGTGTCTCCCACCGAATTGCGCCTGGCGCCGGCATTTCGCGCCGCGGCCTTGAAGATCGATGGGTGTCCGAAGTTTACGAGCAGTCGGATGGCGCGGGAGATCTTTGATCGCGACTTCTCGTCGCTCGCCGCCTCCATCGCGGCCGGCGTGGTCGCCGAGATCGTCCAGCGCGATTCGTCCATTATCGCGCGCGTGGATTTGTCCGCGATCCCGGTGGAAGCCTGTCGCGATGCGGCCGGCTGTGCGCTGATCGATCCGCCGACTCGCAAAAACTATCCGGTCGCGTGCCTGGCCTGCGAGCGTCGCGTCCATTGCGAATCCGCCAGCGCCGTGATGACGCCCGCGCTCGCGTGGCGGCGGCTGGGCCTGATGGAGGCCGACGGCAGGCCGACGCGACGCGGGGTGATTTTCAGCTTTTTCAACCGCGGCGAGGGTTTACCGATCGCGGCCGCGCTCGAGGACGAATCCTATCCGGTCGACGATCTGATTTACGATGTTGCCAACCTCCGCGCCGGGCACCGATTTTCGGCCGACGGCGAGAATGTTTCCGGTGGCCGACTCGGTTGGCTTTGCGGGCGGGCGTACGAGCGAGCGGAACATGCGGGCTATCTCGAGAACGGCGTGCCGCCCGACTATGGCGACGGCGCGAGTGACCTCGTGCGCGAAATGCACCGCGACCCGGCGCAGGGCTTTCGCTTCGTGACGGACCTCATTCGTCCCGGCGACTTGGAGCGGGCGGTGACCGAGTGGCGAAGCTTGGTGCGCCAGATCGCTGCGGCCTCGGACTTTCCATGGGAACGCTGGCGCGAGTTCCAGCAGGCCGCGCGAAGCATCGTGCATCCGCGTCCCGCTTGCGTTGCGGTGACGGTTCCGCCGCTCTCGGCTGCGCAGCGCCGGCCTTGGGCGTCGCGACTGCGCGCGGTGCGCAGAAAATAATTGTCGTGAGTTCCTCAGGATCAACAGGTAAACCAAGTCAGCGCCCCGAACCGGCCACCCCCCATGTCCGAAGACAACCCTCCCTTGCCCCCACCGAACATCTTCGTCGTCGATCATCCGCTGGTGCAGTCGAAGTTGAGCCTGTTGCGATCGACGGAGACGTCGACCGCGGACTTCCGGCGATTGCTGCGTGAGATCGCCGCGTTGCTCGCGTACCCCGTGACGGCCGATCTCGAGAGCGCCCCGCGGCCCGTGCAGACGCCGCTCGCACCGTTCGAGGGGAAGCGCATGGCGCGGCAAATCATCCTCGTGCCGATTCTGCGCGCGGGCCTGGGGCTACTCGAGGGGATGCTGCATTTGTTCCCGCGCGCGGCGGTCGGCCACATCGGCATTTATCGCGACGAGGAAACACTTTTGCCGCAGCACTACTACGCGAAGACGCCGCCGGGCCTCGCGGAAGCCGAGGTGATCGTCCTCGACCCGATGCTGGCGACCGGCCAGAGCGCCGCCGCGGCGGTGGCCGAGTTGAAGGAACGCGGCGCCACCCGCATCCGCCTGCTTTGTCTGGTCTCCGCCCCGCAGGGCCTGAACGTCATGCAGGCCGCGCATCCGGACGTCCCGATCTACACCGCGGCGCTGGACGAAAAGCTCGACGAGCGCGGCTTCATTGTTCCCGGTCTGGGAGATGCGGGGGATCGATACTTCGGAACTTAACCCGGCGGAGCACATTCGTCTGCCACCGAGGCAGAGATCACGCACCGAACGCCTCTAAGGCACGGAAGCTGGATTGGTCTGCCGTGATAAGCCAGAAGGCACACCGATTGGAAAATCCATTTCGAAATTGCCCTTCGAATTCTGACCCTCGACTCCCCATTCCCGCTGGCCAGCATAAGGGACATGAAGGAAACCCTCGCCCTCACGGTGTCTCGCGGATTATTCGCTTTGTTCACCTTGGCGGTTTTGGCGGTGACATTTTATTTCCCTTTGATCGGCTTTGGATACGCGACCGACACTTCTGCTGACCTGCCATCGCGGGGGTTGGGACTTCTGCTCCTTCTGCCAAGCATCGCGATGTTGCTTTTCCTTTTCGGACTCCTTCCCCGTGTCCGCAGGCGACTTTTGCGCTGGCTCGGTCTGGTTGCCACCCTCCTGGTCCTGCCGCCAACGGCCGCCTGCGTATCCAGAGGTTTTCCGGCGGCGATCGGAGCGGTCATTGCGATCGGCTAGGTGGCCCTCTGGTGGTTCCTCATTGCGTCGAAACTCAACGCCAGCGCGGCGCCCCGCGGTTGGACATCGGACACCGCTTCAAGATGACAACCTGAAAAGTTTCGGGCGGAATCAACGGACAGGGTCGACGTCTCCGCATGCCGCTAACGGAGCGAACTCCGTCTCCCAAAGCGGAGACAGCGTGTTTACCAAGGGACTGTTTACCGAGGGACAGGTCTTTAACGTTCAGCCGTCGCCGAACTGAAGGAGAGGGGAGCCACGCGCATCGCTGATGTCGCTCTTCACCAACGATCTGGAGTTTTATCACGACACGGGCGGACTGACCAAAAATGCGCAAACTCGTGAGGGTTTTGCCAAGCTCTTCGCGAGCACCCCGGAAATCCCGAGAGAAATGGTGAAGGGCAGCCTCGAGGTCTATGCGATCAAGGGCTACGGAGCCGTCGAGATCGGGGAACATCAGTTTTGCCATCAGGAGAAGGGCAAGGATGACTGCGGCACCTTCAAGTTTGTGATGATTTGGCGGAAAGATGGCGAGACTTGGAAGATTTCCAGGGTCATCAGCTTTGACCACAGAAAAGACCGCAAGTTTCGCCGGTTGCTCAGTTTGGGTCGTTGGACTCTGGGTGTATGTTGGAGACGCGATGAACCTCCGCACCATGATGAAGAGGCCGAGCGCCTTTGTTCCCATCGCGATGTCGATGGCCGCGCTCGCCATTGTGCTGGTTCACCTCATACTGTCCGGAGCGGCCCGCCAGGCCGACGAGGGCACGGCGGCGCATCTTTGGCAGCTCCTGATGGCGGCGCAGATTCCGATTGTGGCGTTTTTCGCGATCCGCTGGCTGCCGCGGTGTCCAAGATTGGCGCTGCCGGTCCTGTCACTGCAAGCAGTCGCGGCGCTCGCTGCTCTGGCGCCCGTTTACTTGCTCAACTGGTAACGGGCGACCAACGCGGTAGCCTGTAGAGCGGTCAGTGTTCACCAAATCCAGCTCACCAAGGAGCAAAAACCCATGCAAAAAATATTCATCGCACTCGCCGTGGCCGCCTTGACCGCGGGACCGGTGGCCGCATCCGAAAAAATTGATGTGTTGGCGCCCGTGCGTCAATTCGTGGACGGCTTCAACAAGAGCGACACGAAGATGCTCGCCGCCGCAGGCACGGAGCAAATGTCCATCATCGACGAATTTCCGCCCCACGAATGGCACGGCGCGGGGGCTCTCCAGAAGTGGCTGGATGACTACGACGTCGACGCCAGGAAGAATGGAATCACCGACGGGCGCGTCACTCTTGGTACGCCCCGTCACATCGATATCACGGGCGACCATGCCTATGTCGTCATTCCAACGAACTACACCTATAAAATGAAGGGGAAGCGGATGAAGGAAACCGGATCGAGGTGGACGTTTGCCCTGCAGAAAGGCGCGGCCGGTTGGCGCATCACCGGATGGTCGTGGGCGAAGAACTAGAAACCCGCGCGCTGACCGCGAATGGAACCAAGCTCCGGGATGAATCCCGACAAGACGAAGCGGTTGCGCGACTTCGCGGAGCGCTACACGGCGGCTTGGTGCGGCCAGGACGCGGCCAGGGTGGCGGACTTTTTCTCGCCGGACGGCTCACTCGCGATCAATGGAGGAAGTCCCGCGGTGGGACGCGACGCGATCACGGAAGCGGCGCAGGGATTCATGACTGCGTTTCCGGACTTGATGGTCATACTGGACGACGTGGTCGACCAAGGAGAGCGGGTGATTTACGAGTGGACATTGGTCGGGACCAACACCGGTCCGGGCGGAACGGGCCACCGCGTGCGCATCAGCGGATTTGAGGACTGGAGGATCGGCGCCGATGGGTTGGTCGCCGAGTCCAAGGGGAATTTCGACAGCGCCGCGTACCAGCGTCAGCTTGAACATGGCGTGGACGCAGAACCCTAGGAGCCTGTTGAAGTGGCGGAAAGCACGAAGGAAGACGTCATGCGCAGGAGCCGCCGTTTGCCGGGGTAAACCTCATGCTGGTGGGCGTGAGAACGCTGCGACAGCGAGAGAGCCAAGTTAGTCTTGTTTCGGGCACGGGCATTCCGTATTTCCGTGGCATGCATTTCGAACTATCGGACCCACGTGCGGCTTGCCGGATTCTCTTGCTGGCTGTCGTTTTGCAGTCGCTGGCGAGTCCGGCCCGCGGCCAGGATTTGCCGGTGTCGGCGACCGCTTCGCCAGACCGGGTCATGGTGCGGGACGTCGGCGTGGCGACTGCGTACGGGGCGCCGGCGGAGTTTTCGGGCAGCCGGTTTTCGAGCCTCACGAATGCCTATGTGCTGCCGCCCGGGGTGGTTTACGCGGGGCTTTTCTATCAGGGTGATGTAATTCGCTTCAACCGTCCCGATCACCTTTTCACGCAGGAGATCGAGGTCGGCCTGCCGTATCGAATCAACGTCGCGATTGAAAATTCCGTCGAGACATTCGCCCGCTACACGCAGGAGCGGACTTTCAGTTTTGAGGTGCGTTATGCGCTGGCCGATTGGAATAAGATTCCGCTGAACCCGACCATCTTCGTCGAGTTCAAGAAGGGCATCGGCTTCGTATTGCGAGATGAAGGCTCGCCGAAACGCCCGGAGAAGGGCGAGCCGGCGATTCCGGCCGACAAGATGCGCATTCCCGATGCCGGGGAGGTGCGCTTGCTCCTGTCGCAGGATTTCGCCCATCAATTTGAATGGGCGCTGAACTTGTTCTTCGAGCAGGAGATCCGGGGCGACCGCGGCCGCGAGTGGGGCTTTGCGCAGAGCATCCTCCGGCCCGTGCTCCTGCCCGGGGAGCAACTCAAGGTGGGCGTCGAGATGCAGTATTCCAACTTCTCCGACAAGGACACACGCCACGCTCCGGCGCAGCGCTTCGTCATCGGCCCGACGGTCGCTTGGAAGATCACGCGCAGGACGAGCTTGAATGTCTCCCCGCTCTTCGGCGTGACGTCTGATTCCCCGCGGATCCAGATCTTCGCGGTCTTTTCCGCGCTCTTCGGCCCGGGTGGGGGTGGGCGCGAATCCGAGGCGCCCACTTCGACGCGCAACCGTTAGGCGCACGGCAGACGACGATCTGGCCCGGCGTTTCCCGGGGAACAGATCCCCCACTCATCCCAGGACTTCTCGCCCGACTCGATTGATCGCGGTGGTTGGAATTCGATTTAGGTGCGGCTTGACTGGCCGTCTGAAACCGCCGCCGCGGTATTCTGTTCACGCTTTACTTTCCGCGTCATTCGGGCGCTGATGGTTGACCGTAGGCCGCTATGTCTGAATTCGCCGTCCGCTGGATCTTCGAACTGACCGAAGACTACGTATACAACCTTCGTCAGAATTTGCCGGCCGGGTGGAATCAGGGTTGTGCGTTTCTCGACCTGTCGGGGAAACCACGGCTCGAAATCGCTCCCAACGGGGATGCACGCGTGCTCGCCGGATACGCGTGGGATGGGTGTACGCCGAAGTATTCGGTGCTCGACCTCGTATTTGGTACGCCCGACGGCATTCCGAGTGAGATCACCAGGAAGCCAAAGACGTACTATGCCTCCCTGATGCATGACGCGCTGTATCAGTTCCTGGATGCCGATCTTCCTTTGTCCAGAAGGCAGGCGGACCGGGTGTTCCTGGAGATTCTGACGCGCGATCGCTTTGCGCCCCGACCGATTTACTATGCGGCTGTCCGCGTCTTCGGCGGAATGTTTCGGCGCTTCACTCGCTGGAAGCGGAGCTATGCAGGCAAACGCATTCCGATCGACCGCCCACCGCCGCGGTAATCCCATGCACCATCCGAACACCGACGGCGGCGATCGAGTTATCGGCAATCAGTTAGTTTTCCAAGATGAACGCGACGATTCGCAGGGCCACCGCGGAGGACATTCCGGCACTGGTTGTCCTGATGGACGAATTCTACGCGGAGTCGGGCTTCCCGCTCGATCGGGCGTGGGCGGGCGCGACGTTCTCCGCACTGCTGGCCGCGCCCGCGCGCGGCGCCGCCTGGATCATCTTCCATGGGAACGAGCCGGCCGGTTACATCGTACTCACGGTGCGGTTCAGCATGGAGCACGGGGGACAGGACGCCTTCATCGACGATCTGTTTGTCCGCTCGTCTCATCGGCGCCGGGGCGTGGGGCACATGGCTCTGGGCGCGCTCTTCGGTGAGTGCAAGCGGCGCGGCGTGCTTGCCGTGCACGTTGAGGTGGGGCGAGACAACCACGCCGCGCATGCTCTCTATGCCAGCCACGGTCTTGCCCTCCGCCGCGATGAGCGCCAGCTTCTCACGGTCCGCCTCAATCCCGGCGAGGCTGATTTCAGCGCGCGAGAGAGACAGGGAGATGAGCGACGGTGAATCTCCGTACTCCCAGATTGGATCGCCTTTGCCGCGAGGTTCAGACAAAAAAACTGAGCAATCGCTGGACGAGCAAATCCGGACATTCTTCCGGGATGTAGTGCCCGGACGGCAGCGCCTCGCCGCGGACATCGGTTGCGCGTTTCCGCCAGAGGTCGAGCACATCGAAGCAACGCGCGACAGTGCCCTTCGCGCCCCACAGCGCGAGCAACGGTTGAGTCAGTTTACGATCGCCGTCAGCGTCGTCGTGGGCGATGTCGATCGTCGCGGCGGCGCGGTAGTCCTCACACGTGGCGCGAATCGTCTCACCGGCAAAGCAGCGGACATATTCAGCCAGGGCGCGTGGGTCAAAAAGCTCGAGCCCTTCCTGGTTGCTCGCTTTCCCCGCAAGCTTCCGCGACAGCCACAATTTCGGGTCAGCGCCGATCAACCGCTCGGGCAGATCGGCCGGCTGCACGAGAAAAAACCACCAGTAGTACGCGCGGGCGAATTCGAAATTGGTCGCCGCGTACATTTCCCGTGTCGGCGCGATGTCCAGCACCGCGAGCGCCCGCACCGCGGCGGGATGATCCATCGCCATCCGGTGCGCGACGCGTCCGCCGCGGTCGTGACCGCAGACGAAGAACGAATCGAAGCCCAGACCGCGCATTACAGCTACTTGATCTGCGGCCAGCGCGCGCTTGGAATAGGGTGCGTGTTGCGCGTCCGTCGGGGGCTTGTCGCTGTCGCCATACCCGCGCAGATCCGGGGCCACGATCGTGAATCGTTCCGCCAGTCGCGGCGCGGCGCGATGCCAGATCGCGTGCGTTTGCGGGTAACCGTGGAGCAAGAGCAACGGCGGGCCAGAGCCACCGGTTTCGCCGTGAATCTGGACCCCATCAGCGCCGGGCGCCTTGAACGCGCGCAAGTGGCTCGGAAAGAGGCTCGGGAGATTCGGTGCGCTGGTCGTCATGGCGGATTCTCTTCGGACGATGGCAGGAAAGGAAACTAGGATTGACGATATTTGCATCCGGCGAGAAAAACAAATGCGTCCGGAGGCGCCACAGCGGACGTTGATTCATTGCCATGGCGTCTGCCCGTGATTTTCCCGAAGACGCACCGGCGGGAAAAGACGAAACGATCGATGAGGCGCTGCTCTTTGGAAATCCCACGACGCGCCGCAAGTTTCTCGCCACCTCGGCCTCGCTCGGTGCCGGAATTACGCTGGGGACTATCTTCATTGCCGACGGTTTGGATACGCTGGCGGCGGCGGAGTCCATCACTCCCCAGCCCAACCCGGAGACCCGCGTTATGATCGGCGCAACCCTGAAAATCAACGGGCAGGTGCATGAGTTGAAACTCGATCCGCGCACGACCTTGCTCGATGTGCTGCGCGATCGCCTGCAGCTGCCCGGCACCAAGAAGGGATGCGACCACGGACAGTGCGGCGCCTGCACCGTGCTGCAGAATGGTCGGCGCATTAATTCGTGCCTGGTCCTGGCGTTGACCTGCGAGGGCGACGAAATCACGACGATCGAAGGTCTGGCCAAGGGGGAGACGCTGCATCCGATGCAGGCGGCGTTCATCAAGCACGATGGTTTTCAATGCGGCTATTGCACCCCGGGGCAGATTTGTTCGGCCGTCGCCTGCGTCGCGGAGGGACACGCCACGAGTGATAACCAAATCCGGGAGTTCATGAGCGGCAATATTTGCCGGTGCGGCGCCTACCCGAACATTCTGGCCGCCATTCGCGAGGTCCAGGGTCAATCCACCACCTTGAAGCCGGTATGAATCCCTTTACCTATGCGCGGGCGAAGGATGCCGAAAGCGCCGTGGCGCTTCGAAGAGGAGACGCCGGCGCAAAGTTCCTCGGCGGCGGGACGAATCTGATCGACCTGATGAAGATGGGCGTGGAAACGCCGACGCAATTGGTCGACATCAATCGGCTGCCCCTCGATAAGATCGAGGAATTACCCGACGGCCGGGGCGTGCGGATCGGGGCCTTGGCTCGTAACTCCGATGCTGCAGAAAACCCTCTACTCCGCGAACGCTATCCGGTTCTTCGGGAGGCGTTTCTTTCAGGCGCCAGCCCGCAACTGCGGAATCTCGCCACGGTGGGCGGCAATCTGCTGCAGCGCACGCGCTGTTATTATTTCTACGATCCGGATTTTCCGGCGTGCAACAAACGCGCGCCCGGCAGTGGCTGCGGCGCGCTTGAAGGGTACAACCGGGTCCACGCAATTCTGGGCCAGAGCGAGCACTGCATCGCGACGCATCCGAGCGACATGTGTGTCGCGCTGGCGGTGCTCGACGCGTCGGTGCAGGTCACCGGACCGAAAGGCAGCCGCAGCATTTCCTT
Source organism: Verrucomicrobiota bacterium (assembly GCA_025353105.1). Taxonomy (GTDB): domain Bacteria; phylum Verrucomicrobiota; class Verrucomicrobiia; order Chthoniobacterales; family SZAS-18; genus SZAS-18. Next base: position 4,373 of record JANXRG010000058.1, on the reverse strand, counting down.
CGGCGAGTTTCACCGCCTGCCGGGGGATCATCCGGAAATTGAAACGAATCTGGCACCGGACGAACTCATCACCGCGGTGGATCTCCCTCCGCTGCCCGCGGGTGCCCGAACGCACTACGTGAAGATGCGCGACCGCTCGAGCTATGCGTTTGCGCTGGTCTCCGTTGCCGTGGTGCTGGAGCTGCGGGCCGGCACCATTCAATCCGCTCGCGTGGCGCTGGGCGGCGTGGCGCACAAACCGTGGCGCGCCACCAAGGCCGAAACGCGACTCCAGGGGGTCAAAACGGGCGATGAAACGGCCTTGCGCGAAGCCGCCGAGGCCGAGCTGGCCGGGGCCAAGGGCTATCAACACAACTCCTTCAAAATTGAAATGGCAAAACGCACCATCGTTCGCGCCATCGTGGAAGCCGCGACGTAACGCCCGCGTCTGATTCTTATGAGCACCGCCGCCCTGAAAGCGCAATCGATGGGTCAACCCCTCGATCGCGTGGATGGTCGTTTGAAGGTGACTGGGGCCGCGACCTATCCGGCCGAGTTTCATCCGGCGGGGCTGCTTTACGGCCATCTGGTGACGAGCCGGATTGCCCGGGGAACCATCACCGCCATCGACAGCGCGGCGGCGGAAAAGGCGCCGGGGGTGCGCGCCGTGCTGACGCATCTGAACGCGCCCAAACTACCGGAGCCGCCCAATGCGCAGAAAGCGGAGGGGATTCGACTCGAGCAACGGGTGCCTTTTTCCGACGCGCGCATTTCCTACGGGGGACAGTATGTCGGAGTCGTCGTGGCCGACACGCTCGAACAGGCGCGCTTCGCGGCGGATTTGCTGACAGTGTCCTACGCCGCGGAAACTCCGGCTCTACGAAAGGAGGACGCGCTGGAAACAAAGCAGCCCGCGGAAACCAACGGCGAGAAACTTCAGTTTTCCAAGGGCGACGTGGAGGCGGCGTTGAAGAACGCGGACTTCACGCGCGTCGAGCAGACCTATTCGACGCCGACGGAAACGCACAATCCGATGGAAAATTCCGCCACCATCGCAACATGGGAATCACCGGAGAAACTGGTCCTTTACGATGCGACGCAATACGTCAAAGGTGCGCAGTCGATTGTCGCGCGCGCGTTCGGATTAAAGCGGGAGGACGTGCGCGTCATTTGTCCGTTCGTCGGGGGCGCCTTTGGTTGCAAGGGTCCGGTCTGGCCGCACACCCTCGTGGCCGCGATGGCGGCGCGGGCCGTCGGGAAGCCGGTCCGGATCGAGTTGACGCGCGCCCAAATGTTCAGCGGGACCGGACATCGCTCGGCCACCTCGCAGCGCGTCGCCCTTGCCGCCAGCAAGGACGGCAGGTTGCAAGCGATTCGGCACCAGAGCGAGGGGTTCACTTCGCCCGTCGGGAAGTATGTCGAGGCCTGCGGCATCGGATCCACCCACGTGCTCTACGACGCGCCGGCGATCGAATTCGGGCACACCATTCACACCGTGAACATCGGCCAGTCGTCCTTCATGCGGGCGCCTGGCGAATGCCCCGGCACGTATGCGGTCGAGTGCGCGATGGATGAACTCGCCACCGCGCTCGCGCTCGATCCACTCGAGCTGCGGATGCTGAACAATTCCCCGAATCATCCGACCAAAGGCATTCCCTTCTCCACGAAGTTCCTGGGTGATTGCTACAAGGTGGGCGCGGAAAAATTCGGCTGGGGCAGGCGCCAGGCCGCCCCGCGGTCGATGAAGGATGGACGCTTGTTGGTCGGCTGGGGCGTGGCCACCGCCACCTATCCGGCGAACCAATGGGCCGCAACGGTCTGGATGCAACTCACGGCGGATGGCACCGCCCTCGTGCGCTGCGCCACCCACGATCTGGGGACCGGCGCCTCCACCGCCTTCACGCAAATCAGCGCGGATGCGCTCGGTCTCCCGACCGCAAAGATCAAATTTGAGCTCGGCTCCTCCGATTATCCGTTCGGTCCCGTCGCCGGGGGATCCAACTCCACCGCGACCGTGGGTTCCGCCATCGTACTCGCCGCGCGGGCGCTCCAGCAGAAGCTCGCGGACCTCGCCGTTGCAAACGCCGAGTCAACGCTCTATCGCGCCAACGCTAGGGAAGTGGTGGTGGTGGGGCCCGGCCGGCTTGGGCTCGTTTCCAACCCCGGTAAATCCGTGAGTTATGCCGACGTGCTCAGCGCGGCCGGACTGCCGTCGATCGACGCCGAGGGTGAGCTCAAGGAAGAGAAGAACGCCAAATCCGCGTTCCAGAGTTTTGGCGCGCAATTTTGCGAGGTGAAAATTGATCCTGATTTACCTCTCGTGCACGTGACGCGCTTCGTCAGCGTGATGGATTGCGGGCGGGTTATCAATTCCAAGCTCGGCGCCAGTCAGATTCTGGGTGGAATCGTGATGGGAATTGGGATGGCGCTCGAGGAGGAGACGCATTACGACCCGCGCACCGGACTTCCGGTGACGCGGAACCTGGCGGACTACCACGTCCCGGTCCACGCGGACATCAACGCCATCGACGTGACCTTTGTTGGCGAACCCGATTTGCAGTTCAATGCGATGGGCGCGCGGGGAATGGGAGAAATCGGGAATACCGGAACCGCGGCGGCCGTCGCGAACGCCGTCTTTCATGCCACCGGACGCCGGGTGCGCGATCTGCCGATCACCCCAGACAAGCTCCTCTGAATCCGCGCACCAGTCGAAAGTGCGGTCTGGATCCCGGCTGCATGTGACGGAGAGGCCGCGCCCGGCCAGGTCGAGACATGCTTCCGAAATGCGCTTGCGCGGACAGAGGGGCTGGTGCGCGGCGGCAGATGTCTGTCCCGTTTTCATAAAGTGTGAATCTTTGCTGGGGTACGCCGGGGCCTCATCGCAGCAAGGATGAATTCCTCGCCATGCTCGCCCACGAGCTGCGTAGTCCGCTCGCGCCGCTGCGCAATGCGGCCGAGATTTTACGGACCGCGGGCGCGCGCGCCAAGACCCGCGAACAGGCGCAGCGCGTTCTCGCGCGGCAAATCGAAAACATGAGCCGGATGATCGACGACCTGCTCGATGTCTCGCGCATCACCGAGGGAAAGATCGAGCTCCGCAAGCAAGCGGTGGCGCTCGAGGCCATCTTCACCGCGGCGGCGGACGTCGCACGGCCGGAAATCGCGGCGCGTGGCCAGAATCTCACGGTTACTCTGCCGCCCGAGCCGATTTTCTTGAATGTGGACGCCACGCGGATCGAGCAGGTCCTCGGCAATCTCCTGGCCAACGCCCGCAAATACAGCAACTCCGGCTGCCACATCTCACTCAGCGCCGAGCGCGCCACCGCCCAGGGAGCCGAGCCGCCGGAAGTTATCGTGCGCGTGCGCGACGACGGCATCGGCATCACCCCCGAATTGCTGCCGCGCATTTTTGATCTCTTCGTGCAGGCGACGCGCGCGGTGGATCGCGCGCACGGCGGCCTCGGGATCGGCCTGACGATCGTGCACCGGCTCGTCAAGTTGCACGGCGGGAGCGTGGAGGTGTACAGCGAAGGGCTCGGGCATGGTAGTGAGTTCATCGTGCGCCTTCCGATCCTCTCGGGCCCGGCCGCTGCGCCATCATCGCTGCCCCCGGCCCCGGCCCGTGAAACCCCCCGCCGGATGCTCATCGTCGATGACAACGTTGACTCCGCGCGCAGCATGGCCGCGCTGCAGCGATTGCGCGGCCACGAAACGCGCACCGCCTTTACGGGCTCCGATGCGGTCGTCGCCGCGGTTGATTTCGCGCCGGAAGTGGTGCTACTCGACATCGGCCTGCGCGGCATGGACGGTTTCGAAGTTGCCCGCCGTCTGCGGGCCATGCCCGCGCTGGCCGACGCGTTCCTCGTGGCGATGACCGGCTACGACAGCGACGAGGATCGGGCCCACGCGCGGACCGCCGGATTCGACGAGTATCTGGTGAAACCCGTGGACCTCGACCTCTTGCGCGAGTGGCTGCGGAGGGCAATAATATACTTGACGCAGTAACTGGTTAGGAGGAAAACAGATGAGTGATAAGAGAAATCGAGAAGCGTTGTTGCTAAGGCACCAGCTGTTTACGCTGCTCGATCTTATGGAATCGTTTGATGGGCTTCGACTGCGCGACATCTGTTCGATGTTTGGGCTAATGGTTGGTTTATTCCAGCTATCGTCCAAAGTTCCCGAGACGGGAGGCCTTCCGGTAGATCGTGAAATGCTGAACGACTTCGCTAGACGATGCCGCGATATGATTCCCTTTTGCGAAGAGGTTGGCCTAAAGGTGTTTTCTAAGCGGGTATCTTTGGCTGCTAACGAGCTTGAGGAGGGCCGAAATCATAAAGAGGTTGGGGATCTGTTTGGGGAATTGGCTCGCCTTCTGCCTCTGGAGTTGGAGTCGA
>JANXRG010000019.1 GCA_025353105.1 Verrucomicrobiota bacterium | reverse complement strand
TCGTCGCGTAACTCCATCGGTGTCTGCGGACGCTGGGCCGGATTTTTCTCCAGCATCCGACGGAGCAACCGGACGATGCACTCCGGCTGATTTGCCAGTCGCTCAAAGGGAGGCGGTTTCGACAGGTGCTCGCTCATCACGCGGGCCAGTGAAGTCGCGTTGAATGGCGGCGTGCCGCTGAGCAGGTACCAAAGCGTGATGCCGAGCGAATAAATGTCCGAACGCGTGTCGAGGGCCAGATTTTCCAACTGCTCCGGGCTGGCAAAGAATGGCGTGCCGACGAATCCGCCGCTGGTGCGCGTGAGCGCTGCGCCGGAGCCCGAGGAATCACCGGTGGCGCCCTCGGCGTCCGGCCCGATTGCCTTGGCCAGGCCGAAATCGATCACCTTGACGAGGGGCTCACCATGCTGACGGGTGAGCATCAGGTTCGACGGCTTTATGTCGCGATGGATCAATCCGACGCCATGCGCGGCGATCAGGGCGCGTGTGACCTGGAGCGTCAACTCGAGCGCGTCGGGCGCGGGCAGCGGGCCGCCGCGGGCGATGAGTTCCTCGAACGTCTCGCCCTCGATCAGTTCCATCGCGTAGAAATAATTTTCCACGCCCTCGTGCCCGAGGTGAAAAATGGTGGCGACGTTGGGATGTCGCAGCTGGGCGGCTGCGCGGGCCTCGCGAAGAAAGCGCTGGCGGGCGTTATCGTTTTGCAGGTAGGCCGAGTTGATGACCTTCAGCGCGGCGGGGCTGCGGAGATTCGTGTCAAACGCCTTGTACGTGACGCCCATCGCGCCGCGTCCCAGTTCCCACGGTGAGCCGTCGGGGCGCTGGGGAACTTCGTAATGCTGGAATCGGATGGCCACGAGCGGTTTGGAGAGGTCAGGACAGCGTCGAAACCGAGCGCAGAGTAGGGGAAGCGGCGGCGGGTGGCAAACGGGTTGCAGCGGTATTCATGGTCTGAGTGGCGATGGAAGACCAGCTTTCGTGCCAAGAGGCTTGTTCAGCGCGCACCGGCACAGAGGTAGAGAACCGCCATTCGGACGGCCAGGCCGTTGGTGACCTGCTCAAGGATGACGCTGCGGCCGCCGTCGGCGATGTCGCTGTCGATTTCCACGCCGCGATTGATCGGTCCGGGATGCATGATCAAGGCGCTCGGTTTGAGCCGGGCGGCCCGCGCCTTGGTCAGCCCGAAGAGCGCCGTGTATTCACCGAGGCTGGGGAAATATTCCTTGCGCTGCCGCTCGTGCTGGATGCGCAAAAGGTTGATGACATCGGCCTCCGCGAGCACCGAGTCGAGATCGTGGGTGACGGTTACACCCATCTGTTCAAACGCGCGCGGCACGAGCGTGCTGGGGCCGCAGAGCGTGACCCTGGCACCGAGCTTGAGGAGTGCGTGGATGTTCGAACGGGCCACGCGACTGAAGAGGATGTCGCCAAGAATGAGAACGTTGAGGCCGGCGACGCGGCCGAGTCGCTCGCGGATCGTAAAAGTGTCGAGCAGGGCCTGGGTGGGATGCTCGTGCGCGCCGTCGCCCGCGTTAATGATGCTGGCGCGGAGTCGCGTGGAAAGAAAGTGCGCCGCACCGGCGCTGCTGTGGCGCATGACGATGATATCGGCGCCGTTGGCTTGGAAGATATGCGCCGTGTCCTTGAGCGTTTCGCCCTTGGCGAGACTCGAGGCCGTCGCGGAGACATTGACGACGTCGAGGCTGAGGCGCTTGGCGGCGAGTTCGAATGACGTGCGTGTGCGCGTGCTGTTCTCGACGAAGAAATTCACCAGGGTCATACCGCGGAGCGCGGGGACTTTTTTGATGGTGCGCCGGCCGACTTCCTTGAAGGCGGATGCGGTGTCGAGGATGTGGGTGAGCTCGGCGACCGAAAGTTCGCGGATGCCGAGGAGATCCTTGCGGGTCCAGGGCGCGTCTTCGGATTTGCGATTGCGGATTTCGGGTTGCGGATTGTCCATCGGCGGGGCGGGTGGTCGAACGGCGTTCATGTCTTCTCGAGCCAGACCGAATCGGCGATTCCATCGATCGCCTCAAAGCGGACAAACACGCGTTGTTCCGGCGACGTCGGCAAATTCTTGCCGACGAAATCCGGGCGGATGGGCAGCTCGCGATGACCGCGATCGACCAACGCCGCCAGTTGAATGCGCGCGGGGCGGCCGTAGTCGCTCAATGCATCCATGGCCGCGCGAATTGTGCGACCGGTGAAGAAGACATCGTCCACGATCACCACGGTGCGTTCCTCGAGCGCGAAGGGAAGATCGGTCGGCTGGATCGACGTCATGCGGGGCCGCTGGCGCAGATCGTCGCGGTACATCGAGATGTCGAGCGTGCCGAAATCGGGCCGGTTGGACGCGATTTGCGCCATGTGCTCGACGAGGCGGCGGGCGACCTCGACCCCGCGAGTCTGGATGCCGACCAGCGCGAGGCGGCCCGGGCCGGTGTGAGGCGCGTTGCGCTCGACGATCTCGTGCGCGACGCGGCGCAAGGCCCGGGCGATCGCGGGGGCGTCAAGGGCGAGTTGGGCGTCGGATGGAATCTGGCTCATGAGGCGGGCCTTTGCGACCTCGCAGGATCGCATTAAAGGCGGGGGAAAATCAGGAAATCATGCGGCGGGGGTGCTCTCCCGGCTTTCCTTGCGCTTTTCGCGCCAGTAGGCGCGGTGTTTGACGATCCAGTCGAGCAGCGCCTTTTCGAAGCCAATGTCGTAGCCGGCCTTCTCGCTCTCGATCCATTTGTGCTTCAGGATCTCCTCGCGTTCGGCGAGGAACTCCTTGTAGAGCATCGAATTTTTGACGAGCCCGGAATTCTGATCCTGCTCCGATCGGTGGGCGTCGGACGCTTGACTCATTGGGGCGGGGGGAGGGGCCATCAGCGCTGAAGCTACTTTGTAACGATCGGATGCAATTTTGACGAGCGGGAAGTTGCGGTATTCGAAGGAACGTTTTCTCGATGGTTCACATTTTTCGCTCAGGCGTCGAGGGCCTCCTGCAAGGCGTGGGCGATCTTCATGAACTCCTTGGCCACGGCGCCGTTGGGTTCGCCGAGGACAATGGGCTGGCCGCGGTCGCCGCCTTCGCGGGTGGCGATGTCGATCGGGACGTTGCCGAACAGACGAGTTTTCAATCGCGCGGCCTCGCGCTCGCCGCCGCCGCTGCCGAAAATGTCGTAGCGCTTGCCGTTATCCGGACAGAGAAAGTAGCTCATGTTCTCGACGATGCCGAGCAACGGCACGTTCGTCTTGGCGAACATGGCCGCGCCCTTCCGCGCGTCGATCAGCGCGACCTCCTGCGGCGTGGTGACGATGATGGCACCCGACAACGCGACGGTCTGCACGATCGTGAGTTGGATGTCGCCGGTGCCGGGCGGGAGATCGAGCAGCAGGTAGTCAAGGTCGCCCCAGTTCACCTGGCGGAGAAATTGTTGCGTCAGCCGCGAGACCATCGGTCCGCGCAGGATGGCGGGGGAATCGTCGCCGGTGAGCAGGAAGCCCATCGACATCAACTTCACTCCATGCGCCTCGTTGGGCACGATGCGATCATCCTCGCCCGCGACGGCGGGTTCGCGGTTGCCGAACATGATCGAGACGCTCGGACCGTACATGTCGCAATCACACAGGCCGACGCTCGCGCCGGATTTGGCGAGGGCGACCGCGAGATTCGCGGCAACGGTCGACTTGCCGACGCCGCCTTTGCCGCTGGCGATGGCGATGATGTGCCGGACGCCGGCGATGGTGTTCTGCTCGGCACCGGCCGCGACTCCGCTGGCGGCGGGGGGATTTTGAATTTCGATTTGGATGTCAACGTTACCGGCGCCGGCGAGGCCGGCCAGGGCAGCGGTCGCGTCCTCCTTGATTTTCTGCGGGATGTTCGGATCGTTTGTCGCGATGACGAGTTGCACGCTGAGGTCGCTGGTGTCGGGATCGACCTGGATGCCGCGGACGATGCCGAACGAAACGATGTCGCGGCTGAAGCCCGGATAGCGGACGGATTTGAGGGCTTCGCGGATTTGGTCTTCGTTCATAGAGGGCGTCGAAAGTCGAAGGTCGAAAGCTTACAACCGTGTCGGACGCGTCGCATCGGTTCCGGGTTTCGGCAAGATGACTTTCGATTTGACCACATGCGGAGAGCGATTCAGCGCACCAATCTGGGCCGAGAGCTTCTGGATTTGACTCAACAGGGTGTCGGCGACCTCGTCATTGAGGTAGCACTCGTCGAGGGCGAGGAATACTTGGGAAGCGACGTCCCTGGCAGACCAATAGGCCTGCTCCAGAAAATGCGCGAAATCCCGGTCCGAGTTCCGTCCCGCGCCTTCGGCAATGTTCGAAGATATCGAAATTGAGGCACGTCGTATTTGCGAGGTCGGGCCGAATTGCTCGCTCGTCAGGAATGTTCGTGATGATCGGTAGATTTCCCGATTTAGGGCGCGCGCTGCTTGCCAAACTTCGAGTTTCTCAAAGCGAAAGCGCGGCATGAGCGAACGAACGTCGTCCGCGCCAAAACGCAAGCTTTCAGCTTTCGACCTTCGGCTTTCGACTCCCCTAATATTCCTTCCGCAAATTGCTCGGCAAAATATTCAGCTCGTTGCGGTACTTCGCCACGGTGCGGCGCGCGATCGGGATGCCGCGCTCGGACAGGATCGCCACCACTTCCTTGTCGCTCAGCGGATTCTGCGACGATTCACCCTTGATCAAATCCAGGATCGCCTCCTTCACGCTGGTGTTGCTCATTGATTCGCCCGCCGCAGTCTGGTAGCCGGGCGTGAAGAAGTACCGCATTTCGAACACCCCCTGCGGCGTGGAGATGTACTTGCCGGAAATTGCGCGGCTCACCGTCGTCTCGTGCACGCCCACCGCGTCGGCGATCTGCACCATCGTCAGCGGCTTGAGATGGGCGCTGCCGCGGTCGAGAAATTCCTTCTGCCGCGACACAATCTGGTTCGCAATGTTCAGAATCGTCTGCTGCCGCTGGTGGATGCTCTTGATCAGGAATTTTCCGCTCCGGATCTTTTCCCGGATGTATTCCTTCACGTCGCCGCCGCCCTCCTGCGCCATGAGATCTTTGTACGTGTTGCTGATGCGCAGATGTGGAATCTGGTCGCCGTTGAGCGTGATCAAATACTCCCCGTCGATTTTCTCGACCGTCACGTCGGGCAGGACGTAATTGTTGGGCGGCGGTGCGAAGATCTGGCCCGGCTTCGGGTCAAGGCCCGCGATCAGGTTGGCAGCGGCCTGGATCTGGTGGACACCGACGCCGAGCTTGCGCGCGATTTCCGGGAACCGCCGTTTGCCGAGCGCCTCGATGTGCTTGTCGATGATCTGGTATTCGAGGGAATTCTGCCGATCGCGTCGGCGCAACTGGATGAGCAGGCAGTCGCGCAGATCCAGCGCGCCAACCCCGGGCGGATGGAAGCCCTGGATGACATCCAGCACGGGCACAAAGTCGGCCATCGGGATGCCGGTGTTCTGTTCCATCTCGGCCGGGCTGGTCTGGAGAAATCCGTTGTCGTCGATGTTGCCGATAATCAGCTCTGCGATCTTCCGCTGGCCCTCGGTCAACTCCGTGCCCTTCAACTGCTCCATCAAATGCTGCTGCAGCGTTTCCTGATTCGCAATCGAGTCGAAGAAAAACTGCCGCCGTTCCTCGTCCTCCTCGCCGCGCGACGAGAAGCTGCCCGTCTGCGCCATGTACTCGCGCCATTCGTCGTCGAGCTTTGCCAATTGCTCAAATTCCTCCTGGAAATCGTCGGCTGCCGTGTCCGTGGTCTTCTCGTCCGGCTCGGGCTCCGTGGTCTCCTCCTCGAGGGTCGGGTTGGCCTGCATTTCCTCCGCGATCAGCTTGCGCAGCTCGAGGAGGGGCGCCTGCAGGATAATCAGGCTCTGCTGCAGCTGCGGCGCGAGCACCTGCATCTGCGACATGCTTTG
>JANXRG010000012.1 GCA_025353105.1 Verrucomicrobiota bacterium | reverse complement strand
CGCGTTTAGGGCGGGGTCCATCGTGCAACTGTTCCCGTCCACGTGGTTGTTATCGCCTGTCACCTCAATCCCGATATGATTCGAATCAGAAGTGTTTCCGGTCAGATGGCATCTGGCGCTGGCGAGGATGCCAATCTGAGTGTTCGCGCGGGTGGTGCAGTTTCGCACCGTGCTGCCGACATCGACGCTGATCCCGTTGTTCCCGTTGGCGCCGGCGGTGCAGTCCGCGATAATACAGCCGGCTCCCGCCTGAATGCCGTTGCCCGAGGGAATGTTTCGGCTGGCGTTGCAACGGATGACGGTGCTGGTCGCCTGGACCACGATGCCGGCGACGCCAAAATTGCGACTCGCGGTGCAATCGATCAGCGTGATGTAGCTGGTGCAATCAAACCCGGCACCCGAGTTCACGGTCGAGATGCAGTTGCTCAGCATGGTGCGGTCGTTGGCAAAGAAGCCGGTGACATTGCCGGTGGCGGCGCAGTCCCGAACCTCCGCGCCGTTTCCCACGATGAAACCGGTCGCATTGCCCGCGGCCACACAATCCCGGGCTGCGCCATTTCCCAGCATCAACCCGATCGCGCCGGGATTGTCCGAGAGTCTCAGCTTTTCCGCGAACGTGCTGGTGGCAAAATCAGTCCGCACACCGCCGTCGGTCCAACCCCGGACGGTTCCGTTGCGGATGGAAAAATTCTTTTGCGCGCCCGGGACATCGACGCCACGGGAGGCGCCGCCGCCGCCGCTCACCAGCGCGAAACCATTCAGATCCAGGGTCACGTCATTGGCCTGAATGCTGATCCCGTTTTTCGAGACATCCCCGGTGATGTTTCCGGTCAGATAATACGAACCGGGCGTGCTAATAATGAAGGTGTTGGTCGCGTCGCCCGGCGTGTTGGCAGTGCTTACGACGGTCCGAGCCTCGACTTGATCGAGCGACTTCATCATCGCAGCGGGGGGCCCGGCTGGGGTGAGATTGCCTTGGGCAAACGCTGATTCGTCAAATTTGAAGATGACACCCAGACTGATGGCGAAGGTCGCCGCCAGTGGTGCAATCGCGGTGGTTGGTCTCATGTTTGGGGACTCTTGTGATGGTAAATGAATTTGTGCCGCCGCCCCAGCGGCGGCCAAGGCGGTGTCGAAACATGGCAACGATTGAGACCTTTCGGACATCCTGTCCGGGCGCCGACCGGCCTGCGAGCTTCTTGTCGTCTCGCGACCTTCGACGTTCGACATTCCCGATTCGGTCCTCCTTCGAGATTCGACTTTGCCCGCTGGGCGAGGCTTCATTCTTCGTGCTTTACAGCTTCGCGGCTGGCTCGCTAGGATCCGCGCGTTCGGCCACCCATCTCTTTCATCCTGCCATGTTTGGGCTCGTCCTTGTCACTTGTCTCGGTATCGCCGGATTAGCGGCCGCGCTTTACATCATGTTCCGGCCCCGCTCGACGGCGGGACCGCTCTCTTGGAGTTCGCGCCTGACGCTGTGCTTTGCCGCGGCGTTCTCCATGGCGACGCTGCTGCCGTACACCATCGTGGGCGACGGCTGGCATGCCGTGTGGTCCGCGATCACACTGCCATTCTCAAATTATTTCACCGGCAGCGGCCCGGTCGGGCACGTCTTCGGCGCGTCGCTGGCCGCGACCATCGTTTGGAGCGCGGTGCTTTTCGTCATTCTCAAGTTCGTTCCCAAGGGCGGCGGGAAGGGCTGAACGGGTTGGTTCGCGTCGTCCCGACGCGATGCGTGAATTGGTAGGGACGTTTCGCCGAAACGTCCGAAGCTTTGCGCTCGGGTCGCGTTCCACCATCACCACTCGATGATCGTGCAACCCCACGTCAGCCCGGCGCCGAACGCCACGAGAAGGATTTTATCGCCGCGCTTGAAGCGGCCCTCGCGGTGGGCCTCGTCGAGCGCCATCGGCACGGTCGCGGCGCCGCTGTTGCCGTAGCGATCCACGTTCTTGAAGACCTTCTCCGGCGGCGCCTTTAGCTTTTCCCCGACCGCCTCGATGATGCGAATGTTCGCCTGGTGCGGGATCACCAGTGTGATGTCGTCGATCGTGATGCCCAGCCGTTTCATCGCCTTGTGACACGAGGTGCTCATCGTCCCGACCGCCTGCCGGAAGACTTCTTTGCCGGACATCTTCAGCGTCGCAAGCCTGTCGTGGACGTTCTCGGCGGTGATCGGAGTGCGCGTGCCACCGCCAGGTTGATTGAGAATGTGTGCGAACCGACCGTCGCTTCCCGTGTCCGTGACGAGGATGCCGCCCCCCCGCCCTTCCCGCTGACGCAAGACCGCCGCGCCGGCTCCGTCGCCGAACAGAACGCAGGTGTTGCGATCGGTCCAGTCGACAACGCTTGAGATGCGTTCGCTCCCGATGACCACGGCGGTTTTATAGCCGCCGCCCTGAAGGAGCTGCTTGCCGATTTCGAGGCCGTAAATGAAGCCGGTGCACGCGGCGCCGAGGTCGAAGGCCGTGGCGTGATGCGCGCCGAGATTTTCCTGCACGAGGCACGACGTGGCCGGGAATGGCATGTCGCCGGTGACGGTACCGCAGATGATCAAATCCACCTCGGACGCCTTCACCTTGGCCTGTTCCATCGCGGCGGCGGCCGCCTTGGTGGCCAGGTCGGAATTATGTTCGCCGGCGGCCGCGATGCGCCGCTCCTTGATCCCGGTTCGCGTCGTAATCCAATCGTCGCTGGTGTCGACCCGTCGCTCGAGTTCCGCATTCGTCAGCACATACGCCGGGTTGTAGCGGCCGGTGCCCAGGATGACGACGGGGACGGACGATTTACTGGGCGGGGGAGAGGTCATAGAACCGCTTCATTTCCTCGACGATGTGGGGATTCACCTGCTGCTCGACCGACTCCATGCCGACGCGGATGGCGTTCTTCGCCGCCCGCGCCGAACTCGAGCCATGGGCGATGATGACGATTCCGTCCACCCCAAGCAAGACGCTTCCACCGGCTTCGTCAGCGCTGACCTTGTCGCGAATCGTCTTGAACGCGCCCTTGGCGAGGGCCGCGCCGGCCCAGCGGAATGGATTCTTCACGAGTTCATGCTTCAGCCAGGTGAAAATCGCGTGGGCGAGCGCCTCGCACGATTTCAGCATGACATTGCCGACAAAACCTTCGCAGATGACGACCTCGACGGGCTTTTCGAAGAGGTCGTGGCCCTCAACGTTGCCGCGGAACGGGAGTCCGCTTTCCTTCAGCAGGGTAAAAACTTCTTTCGTGAACTCGTTACCCTTGGAATCCTCCGTACCGATGGAAAGCAAGCCGACGCTCGGGTTCGGATAGCCGAGCACGTAGCGCGAATAGACCGAGCCCATCACGGCGTACTGCAAGAGGTGCAGGGGCCGTGCGTCGGGGTTCGCACCCGCGTCGATCAAGACAAACTGGTTCGTCTCGGTCGGGAACAGCGTGGCAATGCCGGCGCGATCAATGCCGGGCAGTAACCGCAGCTTGATCGTGCTCGCCGCGACGGCCGCGCCGGTGTGACCTGCGCTCATGATGGCATCCGCATCGCCCGATTTTACCAGGTCCACCGCCACGCTGATGCTCGAATCCTTTTTCTTCCGAACCGACGAAATCGCGTCGTCGCCCATCTCCACGACTTGGGTGGCATGGACGATCTCGATCCGGCTGTCGTGGCAGTCGACGCGCTTGAGCTCGGCCTCGATGCGGGGCGTGTCGCCCACGAGAAACAGCTTGGTCAGCTTGTCATACTCGGCGAGCGCGAGTGCCGCGCCCTCGACGATATTTCGGGGCGCGAAATCCCCGCCCATCGCATCCACGGCAATCTTCATGGCGGCGGCGCGGGTCGGCGGGCGTGGCGCACCGGCGTGGTTACGCCTCGATGGTCAGGACCTGGCGTCCGCGGTAATACCCGCAGGACGGGCAAGCCGTGTGGCCGGGCACGCGAGTGCCGCATTGGCTGCAGGTGGAAAGCTGCGGGGCGTGCCAGCGGTTCGCGGCCCGCCGCGTGCGCTGGCGCATCTTTGAAGTCTTGCGTTTGGGAACTCCCATAAAATCTGCTCCTCAGTCGGGGAATACTGGCTTGGTGATGTTGAGTCGATCGAGTTCGCCCCAGGCGGGGGAACTCGCTGCTGCCCCGTTGTCCGCATCCACGGGGGCCGAAATAATCGGCGACGCGGACACTCGCTCCTGAGCCACACAGACGTTGCCCTCGACCCACTCACAATGTGGGTAAGCCGGAAGGGCGAGGAGGATATCCTCCCTGACCTGCGGCGTCAAGTCGATCAGCTCCGGACCGGACAACTCGACCTGCAACGCGACGTCGTTCAACGCCAACGGATAGATGAATCTCTCGCCGCAACGCGCACACTGGAGCTCGAGGTCGACTGCCATGGTGCCGGTGGCCCACAGGCCCTGGTCGTTTCGCCCGACCTCGAGCGCATAGTGCACGGGGCCCGTCGCACGGGCGTGGCCGTCTTCCGGCAGCTCGAGGATGGAGCCGGGCTCCTCCCCCTCGAGATGCACGCCCGTCTCAGGAACCTGGTGCAAATGAATCTTCATCAGCGGTGAATGTTGCGGGTTGGGTGAATGGATGAATCATGCCTCCGATTTTAGGGAGGCGAATTTGCGGACGAGCGCCTCCTTCACGGGACCGGGAACAAAGGCCGCAACATCGCCCCCCAGCCTCGCGATTTCCTTCACGATGCGCGAGCTGAGATAAGTGTAGTCCTCCTTGGGCATGAGAAAAATCGTTTCCACATCAGCGGCGAGTTTTCGATTCATCAGGGCCATCTGGAATTCAAATTCGAAGTCCGACACCGCCCGCAGCCCGCGGACGATGGCCACGGCGCCCTGGCTCTGGGCGTAATCGACCAGCAGGCCGTCCAGATGGCTCACGCGCACCGTGGAGTATTGCGTGGTGTGCGCCCGGAGCATCGCCATGCGCTCCTCGACCGTGAAGAGCGAGATCTTCTGGCTGTTTGGCGCCACGGCGACGACGACCTCATCAAACATCTTCACCGCACGGGAGATCACATCCAAGTGCCCGTTGGTGGTCGGATCAAAACTCCCCGGATAAATCGCGCGTCTCATCAGCGTGACGGTACAAAACAAGGAACCACGAATTTCACACGAATGAACACGAATTTTGAGCGCAAGGACAGGAGAACCTCAGATTTCCGTCTGAATCATTCGTGTAAAATTCGTGGTTACTCCTCACTCCCATTCAATGGTGCTGGGCGGCTTGCTGGAGATGTCGAAGCAGACGCGGTTGATGCCGCGGACCTCGTTGCAGATGCGGGAGGAAATCCGGGCCAGGAGATCGTACGGCAGCTTCACCCAATCGGCGGTCATGCCATCCTGGCTCTCGACCACGCGCAACGCACAGGTGTTCTCGTACGTACGCTCGTCGCCCATCACACCGACGCTCCGCACCGGCAGCAGCACGGCGAACGATTGCCAGACGCGGTAATACCAGTCGCTCGCCTTCATTTCGTCGATCACAATCGAGTCGGCCTCGCGTAGGATGCGCAGGCGCTCGGGTGTAACTGCGCCGAGGATTCGCACCGCCAGACCGGGACCGGGAAACGGCTGGCGATGCACGATTTCCTTGGAGAGCCCCAGCTGGGCGCCGACGAGACGAACCTCGTCCTTGAAGAGCTGACGCAGCGGTTCGAGCAGCTCGAAACGCATGCGCTTCGGCAGCCCGCCGACGTTATGATGGCTCTTGATCAGTGCGGCCGGATTGCCGGAGATGCTGACGCTCTCGATCACGTCGGGATAAAGCGTGCCCTGCGCGAGAAAACGGTGCCGGGCGCCTGACTTCGCGCTGCGCGTGAGCGACTTCGCCGCGGCTTCAAATACTTTCACGAACTCGACGCCGATGATTTTGCGTTTCCGCTCCGGGTCCGTGACGCCCCTCAGTCGCTTCAGA
>JANXRG010000021.1 GCA_025353105.1 Verrucomicrobiota bacterium | reverse complement strand
CTCGTGCGCGACGGTCAGGGCCGCGCACTGGTCGTCGCGGCGGGTCGAGGTCGCGGACAAATCGCCCTCACGCTGGTACGCGAGACCTGGCGCTGGCCGCTGGCCGATGACGGCGGCGCGTTCGCGAGTTTCTGGTCGTTTCTGATGACCGAGCTGGCCCGCCGCGACGCTGAACCTGGAGGCCATTGGGACGTCGCCAGCGATGGCGACGGTCCGCTTTTCGTGGATCAGCCGGTCGCACTGCGATGGTCCGGCTCACCCGATCGGGCCCCGATGCCCGCGCACGTGGCGTGGGATGGCGCATCCGACACCTCGCGATTACCGCTCGCCCAGGACGCGACCGTACCGACTCGATGGCAGTCAACCTTCTGGCCACGTCACGCTGGATGGCACTCGGTTTCATCGCCCGGCGGCGGTCGTCCGTTGAACTTCTTTGTCTCTGAATCCTCCGCTTGGGCGTCGGCTCGTGCATCCGGTCGCACCGCCGCGACCGAACGCATCGCGTCCTTCTCCGCGACAACGATCAAAGCGCCGGTTCGCAGCGCGGCCTCCGGCGCAGCACCCATCGAACCATGGCGCGGCTGGTTCTTTGCGCTGCTCTTCGCGAGCCTGACCTATCTCTGGCTCGAGTCGCGGTCCCTGCGCGAAGCTGGAAACGCATAGGAGAAGACTTGCCACCGAGGCAGCGAGAGCACTGAGGAAAAGGAACAGGGGGAAGGCAGAATTTGAGTTTCTTGAAATTCCGCCGGTTGGCTCTGCATCCGGTCCGCCAGCCGTCGACGTTCTCCATTCCTCCTTGTTCCTTCTTCCCTTTCTTTTTTGTCCCCTCTCCTCGATTTTCTGCCCTCCGCGCCTCTGTGGCTCAGCCGTCTTTTCCGCCCCATAACCCGTGACAAGTAACCCATATCCGACAGCCTCCGGCCGTCTGCCAAGGAAGGGACTTGAACCCTTACTCCTTTCGGAACCAGATCCTAAGTCTGGCGCGTCTGCCAATTTCGCCACCTTGGCGGGAGGGATCGTCGACAAGACTACGAGAGTCCGCTCCCATCAGCAACCGCCCAGCGGACGTGAGGCGAGGTTCTGGGGTCGGAAGTCCCCGCTCGGGTGGGTTGCGGGTCAACAAGCGGGAGTCGAGTAGGACACCAAATATCAGACTTGGTTTGTGAGACTGCATTCGTGTGAGAAATTGCTGGGGAAGTATCAAAGGGAGACGTATTTTGCGTGGCCATAAGTATGAGCACAAATGATTGACCCTCGCGCCGTGGCACGAGCGTCCATTCGTCCGTCGCGGCGAGCGCGCTTTTATCTGTGATTGGCCGCATCTCCGGGCCGTCAGCTGCATTCGTGCTTTACTTTTCGCCGCGCCGGTCGCTCCATTTTCGTCGTTAGCCCGTTTGTTACATGCTCAGGCGATCCTTCAAGTTTCAGGTCACGCGATGGGATTCGAACGTCCGCCGGGAACCTGCGCCTATCACACCGGGGCTTGATCCACTCGGGCCAGGAAGATTTTGAAATTCAGAGGATAAAGAGATGCCCGATGTGGAAATTATGATCGTCGGCGGTGGGCCGGCCGGGCTTTCAACGGCTGGTGCGCTGAAATCGATCGGACGGGAGGCAGTTATTCTCGAAAAGGACGACCGGATCGGAGGCTCCTGGTTGCGGCGATATGAGAGGCTTCATCTGCATACGGTGCGGACATTCTCCGATCTGGCACACTTTCCGATCCCCCGACATTTGCCCAAATACATTTCCAAGGACCAATACGCGCAATACCTGCAAGAGTATGCCCGCCATTTCGATTTGAAATGCATCTTGAACAGCCCGGTGCGCAAGGTGCGAGTGGCCGCTGATGGGCAAGCGCACAACCTGGTCGTTGAGACGGAGGGAGAAAACTGGCGCAGTCGCGTGGTCGTGATTGCGACCGGGCAATTTGGCGTGCCGATCATTCCGAAATGGCCGGGGCTGCCGGAGTATCAAGGGCAAGTCTTCCACTCGGTGCGCTACAAAAGCGGGCACGCATTCGCCGGCAAACGCGTGCTCGTGATTGGGGTTGGTAACAGCGGGGCGGAGATTGCGACTGACCTGGCAGAGCAAGGCGCGGCGTCGGTCGCGATCAGCATTCGGACACCGCCGCCGATCGTGCCGCGCGACTTTCTCGGCACTCCCGTCCAGGTCTTTGGCATCATGATGTCCCGGTTACCGCCACGCCTGGCTGATTGGATTGGAGCCAAGCTGGCCCGAATCGCCCTCGGTGATTTGACCCGCCATGGACTCAGCTCACCTGCGTGGCGCCCCTTCACGGCCAAGCGTGTTCCGATCATTGACGTGGGCTTCATCAAGGAAGTTAAGAGCGGACGGGTGAAGGTGCGGCCAAACGTTTCGCGTTTCACGAGCACGGGAGTGGTGTTTGAGGATGGACAGGAGGAAGCCTTTGACACGGTGGTCACGGCCACTGGCTTCACGACTGGGCTGGATCAGTTGCTCGAGGTGAGTGCCGTGCTGGATGCGAATGGGTCCCCATTGTGTCCCCACGGGCAGCCGACCGCGCAGCCCGGCTTGTTCTTCATGGGCTTCATCGAAACGCACCGCGGCCATCTCTACGAAGCCAACCTTGCATCGCGGCGGCTGGCACCACTCGTCCAAGCGTATCTAACTCGACACCCCGCGCGGTGACGCCACGGAGAAAGGGCCGCTCTGGATTTAGGATCGTCCGCGCAGAATCGTTCCGGAGGTTTACACCTTGCGTTCCCTCAACGACCCAAGCCAAGCGAGCTTCCGTGACACATCCTGCGTTCCCGCTGTTCGAATTCTCGTCGCTCGCCTGGTATCGGACGACGTTTTGCACGGCCAGCCGGACTCTTCGGCACGATGATGCCGCGGAAGCTGCGGCCGCATCAAACTGATTACATGTAAATGACTGCGATGTAGACGGGGCGCTGGACTCCATCACCGAAACGATCCAGCCTCATTCCCTCACCATGTATCTCCTTCTCTACCAATGGCTATTCATGATGCACTTGGTTGACGCCTCCCATCCAACCGAGTGGCCAGCACCCCCGGAGCCACCCGCTCAATATGCCCCGGCCCGGCCCGGCCCGCGCCAACAACCGATCTGACCAGGAGCGGCGTTAGAGTTCGCGGATGCCGTGAAAGGGATTATTTTCGTCTTTCAAAAATTCCCAGTCGCGGCTTCGTTGGGTGGTTCGACTTCGCGTGAGGGCGAGCAGAGTCACCGACCTGCGTTGAGGACATGTTGCTCCCATTCTAGTTCGGCCGGCCCGCGGAATGTCTTCTGGCGATGGCGGAATTACAACTGGCTCCGATGCGGCAGGAGCGTAGTGCGGAGCGTCTCAAGCTGCTCTTCCAGGGAAAGCGCGACAGCGGCGGCGAGGAAAAAGAGCGAGTTGATTGCGTTTAGGTTCGCATCGCGCTCGCTGGCGGCGCGCAAACGATTTCCAAAGGCCTGGTTGAGCTCCTGAAGCTGATCGTAGAAGTCCAGCAAGCCGCGCAACACGAGATCCGGGATGCCGCCATCTCGATGCACGAAATATTGCCGCAGGAGATAAAGCGAAACGGTCCGGAACGTGGTCTCCTCTACGGTGGCGAAGGGCAGATGGTAATGGGCCAGCCCTTTCAGCTTGGACAGCACCGGGCACCCACTCGTGGCCATGACCAGTCCCATCAGCGCGCGCAGTCCGGTCTGGACATCACATTGCTTCACGAACGTGCGCTCGGGCGTGGTCACTTCCACGCGGGTTTGCTCGTACGAGACGAGATCACGAAAGGCCCCGGCAATCGCTTGAAGGTCGAGGGCCGCGGGACAATGGCGATGCTGCGCGATGTCGAGCGGGCACCCGGGGCAGCGGTGAAATGACAAGTGCGTCCACTCCGCCTCGGCCGGACCGGCGGGATGCGAAGCCGAAGGCCGGTCGGGCCGCACTTCGAACCGAAAGCAACGGCCGTCGGTCATCGCAAAAAGGTAGACGATGCTCGAATTCTCTGCGCTCGCCTGGGATGCCGACGGGACGGTCACGACGGGAGGATCATGACATAAATGCGCGCCGCGCGCTCCCCAGAAATGCACCAAGAATAAAACAAGGATTACGCGGCTCTGCAATCGACATCCTCTCTCATCGGCCAGCGTTCAAACGGAATCTGGCTCCTCGAGCGAGCGTCTTCCGTGGTCTTTGCCCGGTTGGTCCGCGGAGAAATTCCTCGTGAATCGCGCCCGAAGGAACAGAGCCCTTGTCATTTCAAGGTCGCGCTTGAATCTCGGTCGCAGAATCGAGAGAATGCGACCGTGAAGAATGCCTTTGCGATTTTAGCCGTGGGCTTTCTCCTCGCAACGGCGGGGACGACAAAGGCGGAGGAGACTGACGATTACTTGAAGGAGCAGCTTGAACTCGCCCAAGCGGGCGAGAAGCTGTTCCGCCGTCTCGAATCCAAACCGGATGACCTGGGCTTTCGCGCGTTTGATGCCGGTCGCGCGCTGACCGAGCGAAGTCAAACTTTTATGACCGTCACGCTCGTGATTAACGAATCGTCCGGGCACCTATCCCCTCAGGGCACAATGTTTCTGGCCAAATCCCTTCGAATGTGGATCAAACTAACCGAAGGCGATCTAGACACACTTGGCAAAATCGGGAGCAAG
>JANXRG010000011.1 GCA_025353105.1 Verrucomicrobiota bacterium | reverse complement strand
GGGTCATCCCCCACTCGGCCCGATCGACCGGCTTGCCGATTTTTGCCAGGGTGCGCCGGAATTCGAAAGCCTCGGCAGCCATGGCATTCCTGGCGTAGGATTGCCCGTTGATGTCCAGCGCCGAATAGTCACGCCACTTGTCCGGGTAGCCGATCTTCACCGTGAATGCCGCCAGCTTCTTCTGCGCCTGAACCTTGGTCTCAGGCGTCATCCACTCGAGGCGGTTGATTCGATCTTTTAGCGCTGCCCGCAGATTATCGACCAGTTCCAGAGCGCGCTGCTTCGCCTCGGGAGGAAACGCCTTTTCGACATACAGCTGCCCGAGCAGCTCACCAAGCCCGCCGCTGGCGAACGTGCCTCCATTGATCCCGGCGTTAATCACACCGATCACCCGCTTCCACCGTGGCTTCAGCTCCTTCGCGCCGGTCAGGGCCTTGCCGAAGAATTCGAAGTCCTCGTTCACAAACGCATTGCTCAAGAGCGGCGCGCTGTAATGCACGAGATGCCAGCGCAGGTAGGTTTTCCAATCGTCGAGCGGCACTGTCTTCACCAGCCGGGCGAGCACCTTGAGATACTCCGGCTGCGCGACGTTGATCGGGCCCGGAGTCGGACAATCGATGGACTGCAGGAATTTGTTGATCGCGAAATCCGGCAAGAGCGCCTGAGTTTCGTCGAGCGTGAGTTTGTGGTAGGTCGCCTGCGGATCACGTCGCTCCACCCGCGTCATGGAAGCCTTTGCGAGATCGGTCTCGAGTTCCATCACCACCTTGGCATTCGCGGCGGCCACCTCGGGGGCGTCGCCGAGGAGCGTGAAAATCTTCGTCACGTGCGCCACATAGCCCTCGCGCACTTTTTTCGAATCCGCGTCGTCTTTCACGTAGTAGTCCCGATCCGGCAGTCCGAGGCCACCCTGCTCGATTTGCGCGATGATTTTCGTGCTGTCCTTGGCATCCTGGTTTGCGGAGAAGTCGAAGCCAACGTCCACGCCAAGCGCGCGCAGCCGGCCCATCGCCGAGGCGAGTTCGGGCCGATCCTTGATCGCCGCGATCCGTGCCAACTCGTCTTTGAGGGGACTCGCGCCCTCCTTTTCAATCTGCGCCTCATCCATTCCGCTGGAGTAGAAGTCGCCGATCTTTTGCAACGCACTGCCCTTGAGGGCGTCGCCCTTCTTCGCAGCCGCCTCGGCCACTTCTTTGAGCGTGGCGAGGTTACGCTCCTGCAGTTCCGTGAACGAGCCCCAGCGGGTGAATTCCGGCGGGATCGGGTTCTTGTCGATCCACGTGCCGTTAGCGTAGCGGAAGAAATTCTCGGATGGCTTGGTCTTCGAGTCCATGTTGGCGACATCGAACGCCGGCGGAGCGTCCGCGGCGAGCGCTGCCGCCGTCACCAGGATGGACGCTGCGACGGCGAGACCGAGGGGGAAAACAGGGAGTCTAGTCATATCGATGCAATAGCGATGACGCCTGAGCTGTCGAACGAAATTCCGCTCGGGGTGCCAGGCGCTCGGATGAGGAAGCTTTGGCAGGTCGGAGAAGTTGCGAAACGCGGATTGCGGGCTTTCGGCCCCGCCGCGTCCTTGGCGAGTCGGCGAGTTCCGGGCAATGTAATCCGCATGCCACTCCGGCCGATCGCCATTGTCGTCGTCACACTCGGACTTGCCACGCCCGCGAGTGCGAACCGGGAACCCGGGCACGTCAACCACCTCGGAATGTCGTTCCCGCAGGAGACCCGCTTCGCGTCGAGCCGTCGTGAAGGTTCGCCCCCGACGGTTATGTTCTGCGCTTGGTCCACCACGGTGCGCGAATTCTCCAAATTTGTCGCGGCCACCGGATATCGCGCCACGGCAGACATGCTCTCGCTCGGACGCGACGGATGGAAAGCACGCGGCCACACGTGGCGCAATCCCGGGTTTCGGCAAGGACCCAATCACCCAGTGGTCGGAGTTAGTTATCATGATGCCCTCGAGTTCTGTCGTTGGTTGACGCGCCGGGAACGGCGCTTGGGGGGGATCGATCCACAAGAGTGCTACCGCCTCCCGACCGACGATGAATGGCAGGCGCTCATCGTCTGGAAATTTCCGAACCGGAAATACGCGTGGGGCGACACCTGGCCACCGCCGCCAAAGGCCGGCAACTTTGCCGGCGAAGAAATGCGCACATCACCCGACTGGCCCGAGGGTTGGGAATGCATCGCGGGATTCCGTGACGGCTTCGTGGGAACTGCACCCGTTTCCGTCTCGTCGGGAAAAGCCGGTGTTGCCGATCTCTCCGGAAACGTCTGGCAATGGACCAGCACGCCGTTCCACAAGGAGCTGAATTCTGTCGAACTCCGCGCGAAATATCCGTTCCTCGATTCTGACGTGGATGCGACGGGGAAGCCTTCAAAAGTCATTCGCGGGGGATGTTGGAACGATTACTTTCCCGGCTTGCTGGAACTCAATACTCGCGGCGCACGCGAACCGCACAATCGTAATTCCGGCCTCGGTTTTCGGATCGTCCTCGCGCCCGGGGATGTGCCCAACGACTAAACATGGACTCCGTTCACGCTTTTGAACTCGTCCTCGGACTCCTCGTCGCGATCGTCGCGTTGACCGCCCTCGCGGAAAAGTTTGCGGTGCCGTATCCGATTGCCCTGGTGCTCGGCGGCCTCGGCCTCGCGCTGATCCCCGGCCTGCCCGAGGCGCGCTTGAATCCCGAGCTCGTTTTCATTCTGTTTCTCCCGCCGGTTCTTTACGGCGCGGCTTGGAGCACCTCCTGGCGCGACTTTCGCCGGAACCTGCGCCCGATTGTCCTGCTCGCCTGCGGCCTGACCTTTTTTACCACCGTCGTCGTCGCCCTCGCCGCGCACGCCCTCATCCCGGGGCTCACGCTCGCCGGCGGATTCGTGCTGGGCGCGATTGTGTCTCCGCCCGATGCCGCGGCGGCCACTTCCATCGCCCAACGACTCGGTTTACCGCGGCGGATTGTTACGATCCTCGAAGGCGAAAGTCTCGTGAACGACGCGATGGGCCTGGTCCTTTACAAGTTCGCCGTCGCCGCCGTCGTCACGGGCGCCTTCTCATTGCCCGCGGCGGTGGGCGAATTCTTCTACGCGGGGCTGGGCGGCGTGGCGGTTGGACTCGGCCTCGGCTGGCTGGCCGGGCAGGCGCAAATCCGGCTCCGGCATGTGCCGGCGGTGGAAATTCTCTTCACGCTTCTCACCGCGTATGCCGTCTATCTCGCCGCCGAAGCGATTCACGTTTCCGGCGTGCTGGCGGCGGTGACCGCCGGCCTCTACGGGGGGTGGATCGGACCCGAGCGCCTTTCCGCCGAGACCCGCATCCAGGGCGTTGCGGTTTGGAACATGTTCATTTTTCTGCTCAACGGGCTCATTTTTATTCTCATCGGCCTGCAACTGCGGGGCGTTCTGTTCGGCGTGATGAGCGATCGATCGTGGATGCAACTGGCGTTCCTCGGCGGCTTGTTTAGCTTCGTCACGATCGATCGCTCATCACGCCGAACAGAACGCCCCGCAGTTGCAGGCCGATGAGAATAAAAATGAGCCCGTTGAGCAGAAAAATGAACATGTTCCAAA
>JANXRG010000007.1 GCA_025353105.1 Verrucomicrobiota bacterium | reverse complement strand
GGCCGTCATGGATTGTTTAGGGAGCGGGAGTGGGAGAGGGCTCACCCTTCTTGGGGGGCTCCGGCTTCCGGGGCGCTTCGGCCTGCTTCTTCGCGTCAGGGGCGGCGGGCGGTGGGGGGGTCGGGCGGGCGCGCTCGGCCTGAACCTTGCGCTCTTGCTCCATCTGCTGCTGTTTCTGGGCCTGATCCGGACGCGGCTGCTCCGGACGCGGCGCTTCCGCTTTCGGAGCCTGAGCCTTGCGCTGCTCCTCGACCGCCTTCTGTTGCTGCTGGCGCATCGCTTCACGCTTCTGCTGATCCGCGAGCTCGCGCTCCCGTGAGGTGTCCACAGATTTCACGGGCTCCCGCGGGACTGCCGTAGGGGCGACAGTCGGGGCGGGCACCTTGGTCACCGGCGCCGGGCGCGTGGGGGCGATCGGGGTAGCTTGCGGCGCCTCCGTTTTTGGCGCCACCGAGGTTGTGGGCGGGCGGGTGGGCGGAGTCGTTACGCTGGGCGCAGTTGTCGGCGCCGTAGTCACGGTCGCTGGACGGGTCGGCAGCGCGGTGGGTTTCGCCGGTGTGCTCGTAGGCACAGGGGACGCAACCGGCGGGCGGCTAGGCTGGGCGGTAGGCTGGGGCGGCGTCGCCGTCGGCGCCGGGGAAGCGGCAGGTGGCCGGCTCGGCTGGGCCGTCGGCGCAGGCACGGTCGTTGGGGCGGGCGACGTCGCGGGGGACCGACTCGGAGTGGCCGCGGGGGGCGTGGGCGTCATGCCAGTTGCGGGCGTGGTGCCGGCCGTTGGCGTCGCACCGGCAGTAGGCGTGGTTCTGACCGTCGGCGTGGTTCCGGCCGTTGGCGTAGTGCCGGCCGTTGGCGTTGTACCGGCGCCGGGCTTGCTGCCTGCGTCCGGGGAAACGGCCGGGGGCGCTTCGGCCTTTTTCGGCGCTTCCGTGGCGTCGCGTTTGACTTGCTCGCGAGCGGCTTGCACGACCTGGGGTTGGGCACCGGCGGCATCCCAACCTGGTGCGCGCTCGACCTGCTTCAGCTCGGCCTTGACCTGCGCCGGCTTCGGGCCGGCGGCGGCGAGGGCTGGCGGCGGTGTGCCGGGAGTAAAGATCGCCGTGGCGGCGACCTGGGGCGCGATCACCTGAAAGCTGTTTCCGCGAACTTGATTGGCGTACTGAACCTGGGTGCCCGTCGTGCCTGGGGTATAGACAATGTTCGTCTGCCGCTCAATGACGAGGCGTGGAATGGGTCGCTCCACGACCGTTTCGACGACGGTGTAGTCGGGTCCGCCGTTGAAGATCAGGGTCGTACCACCGCGCTCACTGTAGGAAGTATTCGTGACGTTTACGGTGCGGCCGATGAAGTACACGTTGCGCGTCGACTCGACAATCACGGTCGTCAACACGGGGGCTGAGAACGAACGCGTCGGCACGAAGCAATAGTTGTCGGGACCGATGTTGTATTCCGCGTCCACCCGGCTGGTGAAGCCAACCGACACCTCGAATCTGGCCTCGGGGGGCAACGGAGCCCAGCCGATGTAATCCGAATCCGAGTCGTCGACCCGGGTGGTGACGGTGGTCGTCGAACGGCGGTGGCCGTATCGAGCTTGGGTCCGCCAGGAGACCCAGGCGGGGGCCCATTGATCCCCTGGAATCCAGACCCACCCAGTGCGCTGCAGCTTTGCCCAGCGGCCATAATGATACGTGGCCCAGCCGAAATCCTCATTCGAAATCCAGGTCCAGCCTTGGTCGGTGTAACTCCAATGTCCATCGGCATACGGCCGCCAGTTGGAGGTCGCCGCGCGCCGCGGTTGGAAGACGTAACCGTAGTTATCGGTGTGAAACCAATCGCCCTTGTCCTGGAGCGAGGTGTAGAAAAAGTTGACATCAACTTGCTGCGCGCGGACTTCGCTGTGAATGAGCGAGGTCGCGAGCAGAGCGAGTGGGAGGAGCAGGAATTTAAGTTTCATGTAGGAGGAGGGCGAGGTCGCCAGCGGTAATAGACCGGGAGACCGGGGATTTATTCAGAATCGATTGTCACGCCCCGCTTGCGTCCATCAATTGTCCGCGGAACGTAGCCACGCGTCGGTTGGAACCCCATGGAAACCATCGTCATCGGCCACAAGAATCCAGACATGGATTCTATCTGTTCGGCCATTGCGTACGCGGAACTCAAGCGTCTTCAGGGCATGGAGCGCGTCGTGGCCGGCCGGGCCGGCAACCTGAACGCGCGCATCGAATTCGTCCTGAAACGGTTTGGGGTTGCCGATCCCGTGCACTTCACCGACGTCACGCCGCTCGTGCGGGACGTGATGGTGCGCGAGGTTATCTCGGCCCGGGCGGATGCGACCGTGACCCAGGCGGTGGGATCGATCGACGAGCACCAGTTGCGCGGCCTGCCCGTGGTGGATGAATCGAACCGCTGCCTCGGCCTGCTCAGCACCCATAAGATCAGCCATCGCATTTTTCCCTCGCGCGGCGATGCCGAGCGCGCTCGCCGCGTGATGGCAAATCTGGCCGACGTGCTGCAGACCTTCGACGGCGAGGTGCTCGTCGGCGAGGTCCGCCGCGACGAGGAACCGCGCGAATATCACCTGACGCTTTCCACGATGCGGGTGGAGAGTTTCGTGCAGCGGCTGGGGACCCGCGCGGCGGATCGGCAAG
The DNA here is from genome assembly GCA_025353105.1 of Verrucomicrobiota bacterium. GTDB lineage: Bacteria > Verrucomicrobiota > Verrucomicrobiia > Chthoniobacterales > SZAS-18 > SZAS-18. The sequence goes on along the minus strand of JANXRG010000007.1, from coordinate 3,456 downwards.
TCGTGTTCGTCGGGGACCGCGAAGATGTGCAGCATGCGGCGATCGAGGGCCGCGCGCGCGCCATCGTGATCGTGGGCGGATTAATGATCGCCGCCGATGTCCTGACCAAGGCGGCCGAGGCCGGGGTGATCGTCGCTCGCTCGCGCTACGATGCCGCCACGACCGTGCTGCTCGCGCGCGGGGCCTCGCGCATTGGCGAAATGGTCGATCGCGAGTTTGTCAGCTTTTCTCCCGACACGTCACTCGAATCCGCGAAGGCGCGTGCCATGGGCAGCTCGTCGACCATCTTTCCCGTGCTCGACGCCGAGCGGCGGATCGTGGGCGTCATGACGAAGGGCGATTTTCTCCAGCCCAGCCGGCGACAGTTGATCCTCGTCGACCACAATGAGGCCACGCAAATGGTCGCCGGCGCGGAGGAACTGCCGATCATCGAGGTGCTCGATCACCACCGCATCGGCGGTTTCAGCTCAGACGCACCCGTGCTCTTTTGGAACAATCCGGTTGGCAGCACGAGCACCATCGTCGCACTCTGCTACGAAACGGCCGGCGTGCCGGTCCCGCCGCCCATCGCGGGATTGCTGATGGCGGGTTTGATTTCGGACACGCTGAACCTGACCTCGCCCACGAGCACGCCGACCGACCGGCGGATTCTGGAGCATCTTGCCGGCCTCGCGGGCGTGACGGCCGATCAACTGGCGCAGGAAATTTTCGCCGTCGGCTCGCCGCTGATGACACTCACACCGGACGAGGTCGTGACGGCCGACTGCAAGGAATTTTTCGAGCGAGGCGTGCGCTTCAGCGTCGCGCAGATCGAGGAGTTGGGCTTTGAGCTGTTCCACGCGAAGCGCGTGTCGATCGCGCAGGCGCTCGAGTCGTATCGCGCGGCGAACCGGCTCCATTACTCGGCCTTGCTCGTCACGGACATCAACACGCAGAACTCGCTCCTGCTCGTGACCGGCGACGAGAAATTCCGCCGGCAGATCGATTATCCCTCCGCCGGACCCGATCTGTGGGAAATGGACGGGGTGGTGTCGCGCAAGAAGCAATTGCTGCCGTACCTGCTGCAATGTCTCTCGGCCGCGCAGGCGGCGTGACGGCGCGGGATGGACATTTCCGGCGTGCTCCCGTAGAACCCTGCCGCATGGACAGCAGCGCACCGGACGTCCCGCTTTGGCGCAAGCTGCTCTTCCGGCCGCGCGAGGGTTCAATCGAAACCCTGCCGGGGTGGGTGCAGGCGATCAACTGGATCGCGGCTTTTGGGCTGCTCGCGCTCTTCTTCACTTTTACGTTCTGGCGGCTCGACGTGGGGCAATGGAACTGGAACGTGCTTTGGAATTACCGCACGTTGTTCCTGACGGGCTTCGGGGTGACGATTCTCATTTCGATCGCATCGCTCCTGGCCAGCACCCTCATTGGGCTCGTCTTTGCGCTCGCCGGTCGCTCGTCTTTTCTTCCGCTCCGCTACATCACGAAAATTTACGTGGAGGCCGTGCGCGGGACGCCGCTGTTGTCGCAGATCCTCATCTTTTTCTATGTCGTGGCTCCGGCCATGAACGTGGAGAACCGGTACCTCGTCGGCGTGATGACCCTCTCGTTTTTTTCGGGTGCGTACATCAGCGAGATCATCCGCTCCGGCATCGAGGGCATCGCGAAATCGCAGATCGAATCCGCGCGCGCGATCGGGCTCACGACCGCGCAGACCTACCGCTTTGTGATTTTCCCCCAGGCGTTCAAGCAGGTCCTGCCTCCGCTGGCGGGGCAGTTCGTGTCCCTGATCAAGGACTCGTCCCTGCTCTCCGTCATTTCCGTGAATGAGTTCACCAAGAACGCGCAGCAGGTGAATTCCATCACCTACAGCACGCTCGAGTGCTACCTCTTCCTCGCGGTGGGATACCTTTTCCTCACGTTACCGATCTCGCTGCTGACCCGCTGGCTTGAGAGCCGGAACAAATTCGACACCTGAGATGGGGAAGAAGTTGTCCGTTTTTTGCAACCAATAACCCGCCGTCTTCGCCGCCAGTTTTCATGCAACTTTCCGTCAAGAGCCTCTCGAAATCCTTTGGCGCGCATCGCGTCCTGCAGGACATTTCGATCGATCTGCCAAAGGTGCAGGGGCTTGTCTTGATTGGGCCGTCCGGCGGGGGAAAATCGACGCTGCTGCGCATCCTCGCGGGACTCGAATATCCGGATGCCGGCTGCGGCGGGGTGGTCTTCAATGGCAAGCAAATCGATTTTGAGCACGAGGACGCGCTGGTGGCGCATCGCCGGCGGGTCGGCACCGTCTTCCAGGCGTACAATCTGTTTCCCCATTTCACCGCGCTGCAAAATGTAACGCTGCCGCTCGTGCAGGTGCATGGGCATTCGCCGGCCGACGCGGACGTGATCGCGATGGAGTCGCTGCAGCGGTTTCAACTGGAAGCGCACGCGCGCAAGAAACCGGCGGAGCTTTCGGGCGGCCAGCGCCAGCGGGTGGCCATCGCGCGCGCCATTGCGATCAAACCGAGCCTGCTGTTTTTCGATGAGCCCACGTCCGCGCTGGATCCGGAGATGACGGGGGAGGTGCTCGAAGTGATCGAAGAGTTGAAGGACGAGGGGCGAGATTTTGTGCTCGTCACGCACGAGATGGGCTTCGCGCGACGCGTCGCCGGCGAGGTGGCATTGCTCGCCGATGGCCGAATCGTCGAGTCTGCCCCCGCGGCGCAGGTCTTTGAGAATCCGCAGAACGAAGTGACGAAACGCTTTCTGGCGAAGATTCTGAAGTATTGAAGGCGGACTACTCGTCGTCCCCCGCGCCCTTCTGGCGCTTGAGACCGCGCAGCTTGCCCTCGATGAAGGCGTCGATTTCGCCGTTCATCATGCCCTGAATGTCGCTTGTTTCCACGCCGGTGCGCAGATCGATCACCTTTTGGTACGGTTGGAAAACGTAGCTGCGGATCTGGCTGCCCCACGCGACGTCGCTCTTCTCGCCGTACTGGCGATCGAGCTCCGCTTTTTTCTTGTCGACCTCGACCTGCATCAACTTGGCCTGCAGCAGCCGCATCGCGGTGGCGCGGTTGGCGCTCTGGCTGCGCTCGGCCTGGCACGCGACCACGATGCCGCTCGGCTTGTGCACGATGCGCACGGCGGTTTCCACCTTGTTGACGTTCTGTCCACCCTTGCCGCCTGAGCGGAAGGTATCGGTTTCGAGATCCTTTTCGTCGATCGTGATCACGATGTCGTCATCGAGCTCGGGAACAACGTCGACGCTGGCGAAGGACGTGTGACGGCGTGCGTTGGAATCGAACGGCGAAATCCGGACGAGTCGATGCACGCCGCGTTCGCAGTTGAGGTAACCGAACGCGTATTCACCGGTCACCTTGAGCGTGACGGACTTGATGCCGGCTTCATCGCCGGGCTGAATGTCCATGACGCTCGACTTGAAACCGCGACCTTCGATCCAGCGCGTGTACATGCGCA
>JANXRG010000094.1 GCA_025353105.1 Verrucomicrobiota bacterium | reverse complement strand
CGGCCTTGATCGAGAGACCGATGCGGCGCTCGGCCTTGTCGACCTTGATGACGCGCGCTTCGACTTCCTGTCCGGCCTTGAGGATGTCCTTGACCTTGTCGACCCGATCTTCGCTGAGCTGCGAGATGTGCACGAGGCCGTCGATTTCGTCGGCGAGCTGCACGAACGCGCCGTAGCTGGCGAGCTTCGTGACGGTGCCCTTGACGAGGTCGCCGATCTTGTACTTGGAGTCGATGTCCTTCCACGGATCGTTCTCGAGCTGCTTCATGCCGAGGCTGATGCGCTGGTTGGTCTTGTCGATGTCGATGACCACCGCCTCGACGACGTCACCCTTCTTCAGGACTTCGCTCGGGTGGTTGACCTTGCGCGTCCAACTCATGTCGGACACGTGGATCATGCCGTCGATGCCTTCTTCGATTTCGACGAACGCGCCGTAGGCCGTCATGTTGCGCACCTGACCCTTGATCTGCTTGCCGGCCGGGTAGCGCTGTTCGATTTCGTCCCAGGGATTCTGTTCGAGCTGGCGCAGGCCGAGCGAAATCTTCTGCTCGTCCTTATTGACGCCAAGCACCACGGCTTCGACTTCCTGGCCGACGGATAGAATATCGGCGGGGCGCACGATGCGCTTGGTCCAGGAGAGTTCGGAAACGTGGATGAGGCCTTCGACGCCCTCTTCGATCTGCACAAACGCGCCGTAGGGAACGAGGTTTGTGACCTTGCCCTTGACGCGCTGGCCGACGGGAAAGCGCTCCTCGATTTTGTCCCACGGATTGCCGGACATCTGTTTGAGGCCGAGCGACACGCGCTCTTTCTCGCGGTTGATGTCGAGGATGAGGACGGTGACATCCTGACCGACCTTCAGCATTTCGCTGGGGTGGTTCAGGCGGCCCCACGTCATGTCCGTGATGTGCAGCAAACCGTCGATGCCGTTGAGGTCGATGAACGCACCGAAGTCGGTGAGGTTCTTGACCGTGCCCTTGATCGTTTCGCCGGGCTTGACCGTCTCGAGGAAGGCCTTGCGCTTTTCGGCGCGTTCCTGCTCGATGAGTTCGCGGCGGCTGAGCACCACGTTTTTGCGGTCGTCGTTGAGTTTGACGATTTTGAAATCGTACGTGTTGCCGACGTAGGCGTTGAGATCCTTCGGCTGAACGATGTCCACCTGCGAGCTCGGCAAAAACGCCTCGACGCCGATGTTGACGAGCAGGCCGCCTTTGACGGCCGCCTTGACCTTGCCCTTGATGAGGCCGCTGCCGTGGAAAACTTTGACAATCTTCTCCCAGTTCTGGCGATGCATCGCCTTTTCGCGGGAAAGAATGACCATGCCTTCGTCATTCTCGAGGCGCTCGAGGAGCACTTCGATTTCGTCGCCGACCTCAAGCGTATCGGCGTCGTCGAATTCGTGGATGTTGATGACGCCCTCGGACTTATAGCCGATGTCGACGAGGACTTCGCGTGGGCGCACTTCGAGAATGCGGCCTTTGATAATGGTCCCCTCTTTGTAGTCGCGCATGGACTTCGCGAGCAGTTCTTGCATCGAAGTCATAGGAGGTGGAGTTGGGGTTGCGAGGCTGAGCTCATGGTTGGAGTTGGGTTGTTTGGTTGACCAGATGAAAAAACGCGGGGAAAGCCCGCGTTTCAGTGGGGCGGGGAATGTAGCCAGCTTTCCCCGGTGCGCAAGAATGACTCGCTGGCGCCTTTCTGAGGGCCCTTTTCAGTGGTAAAGTCCCAGTTCCGTGTCCGCGACCCCTGCCATTCCCGATTTTCCGCTCTTTCTCGCCCCGATGGCCGGCGTGACGGACTCCATTTTTCGTCGGCTCTGCAAGGAGCAGGGCGCGGACGTGCTCACCACAGAGTTTGTGTCGGCCGAGGGCCTCCTCCATCGGAACGAGCGAACGCGACAGATGGTGGACTTTGACGCCGCGGTCGAGCGCCCCATCGGCGTGCAACTTTTTGGCGCGGAACCGGCGCGGCTCGCCGACGCCGCCCGCGCGGTGATCGATTGGGTCCAGCCCGATTTCATCGACCTCAATTTCGGCTGCCCCGTGAACAAAGTCGTTTCCAAGAATGGTGGCTCGGCACTCTTAAAGGATTGCCCGCTCCTTGAGTCGGTCGCGCGCGCCGTCGTGCGCGCGTGCGAACCGCTCGGCGTTCCCGTCACGGCCAAAATTCGCATCGGCTGGGATGATCAGACGATCAACGCGCCGCGCGTGGCGAAGCTGCTCGAGGAATGCGGCATCGCCCGGGTCGCGGTGCACGGCCGCACCAAGGCGCAGGGCTACACCGGACTCGCGGATTGGGATGTCATCGCCGCGGTGGCGGACGCGGTGCGCATTCCGGTCGTCGGCAACGGCGACATCGCTGGCCCTCCGGATGTCGCGCTCCGCCGCGCCACCACGCGCATCGCGGGCGTGATGATCGGTCGTGCCGCGATGACGACGCCGTGGATCTTTCGCGAGATCAAACACTACCTCGCGAGCGGAGAGCTTCAGCCGGCGCTGCCGCTGGCCGAAGTCTGGGCCTTCATCGTGCGGCACGCGCGGCTGGCGGTGGCGGCCAGGACCAGCCGACCCGAGGCCTCGGGTCGAAGCTCCGAGCGTGGCACGATGCATTCATTGCGGGCTCGCCTGATGGCCTACAGCCGCGGCCTGCCGGGCGGGCGGAACCTGCGCGGAGAATTCGCCGCGGTGGAGTCACTCGCGCAGCTCGACGACATTGCCGCGGAGCATATCGTCTGGACCATGAGCGCCGCGGCGACCGCGGTGCTATCGGGGGCTGCCGTGTAGCTTGCTGCCATGCCTTTCATCGGTTGATCGTTGCTGTTTCGTGTGCCCCTATTCGATGTCATGATCCACTGGACCGAAAATTCCTGATGAGCGAACAACCACAACAATTGCGCGGGAAACTGCGAAAGTGGGGCGAGCACTTTCTCGAGCCAAACGGCGAACCGATCCGCAAGCTCGTCGGCCACCCACCACGCGGGGACATTCTTACGCAGCTGGAGCAGCTCAACGCAAGTCTGCGGGAGTTAGTAGGCCAGCAAATCCCTCCGCACGATGGCGACCACGTTCGCAAGTCTGTTGGCAAAGTTAACTGAGGGTGGCGTGCGCCACCTCGTGGTTGGCGGGGTCGCCGTTTGCCTTCATGGGTACCTCCGCGCCACGCGCGATCTTGATGTAATCATCGAAGCCACGCCGGAAAATGCACGCCGTCTCATCGATGTGCTTTCGCAATGGGGCGGCGGTGCCGCGCGCGATTTGTCAGTCGTCGATTTCTACCCCGCGGAAGTTGGTGCGGTGCGCATCGGTGAAGACTTTGTCCTCGACGTTTTCACGTTGATGCGCTCGGGTCCTAACCGAACGCTTGACTATGCGACCCTCGCCAATGACGCACGGCACCACTCATTGGAAAATGGCCTGACGATTCAATTCGCCTCGGCCGAGCAACTGATTGAGATGAAAACGGGCACCGGCCGCCTTACGGACGAGGCCGACATCGCGGCGCTTCGCGGAATTCAGACCGGGGCCATTCCGCGGTCTACTATCACAGCAGAGAATCTTCGCCCGGCTGCTGACGACCAGCCCACGGGCGGCTAAACGGCGACCCGGGCTAGTCCAGCGACAGCTCACCCCTCTGCACGCGGACGCAGGAGGATTCGTGGTCCGCGACAATCGTGTCGAGCCGGATGACGTCCTTGCGGCAGATGTCCTGCACGAATTCGCACCGCGGCGCGAACGCGCAGCCCGTGATCGGCTTGCTGAGATCCGGTGGCAGACCCGGGATCGTGTAAAGCTCCTTGCCCTTCGGCTGAAACGCCGGGATCGATTTCTGCAGCGCGCGGTTATACGGGTGCAACGGACGCTTGAAGATGTCGCCCACCGACGCCGTCTCGACGATCTGGCCGGCATACATCACCTGCACGTGGTCGCAGAACCCACTTACCACGCCCAGATCGTGCGTGATAAAGATGACCGCGGTGCCCGTGTTCTCCTGCATCCTCTTAATCAACTCTAGAATCTGCGCCTGCACGGTGACGTCGAGCGCGGTCGTCGGTTCATCGGCGATCAACAGCTCAGGCTTGGTGATGAGGGCCATCGCGATCATCACGCGCTGGCGCATGCCGCCACTGAACTGGTGCGGATACGCCCCGAGGCGCGATTCCGGATCCTGCACCCCCACCTCGCGCAGCGCAGCCAAAGCGCGCTTCATCGCATCTTCCTTCGAAATCCGATCGTGAATCATCAGCGGCTCGATGATTTGGTCGCCGACTCGCAGATACGGATTCAGCGACGTCATCGGATCCTGGAAGATCATGGCCACGCGCTTCCCGCGCAGGCCGGCGAGCTGCTTGCGCGAGGCCTTGAGGAGGTCGATGCCACCAAACATTGCCCGTCCGCCCTCGATGCGCCCCGGCGGCTGCGGGATCAATCCGAGCATCGAATACGCGGTGACTGATTTCCCGCTGCCGGACTCGCCCACCACGCCCAGGGTCTCGCCTTTTTCGACCGAGAATGACACGCCGTTGACCGCGCGAACGATACCGTTGCGCGTGTGAAAGCTGACGCGGAGATCTTCGACTTCGAGCAGAGGCATCGTCTAATTTAAGATTTCAGATTCTAGATTTCAGATTTGGCGCGTCCGGAATTCTAACGCCACATCAGTTTCGCGAAACTGTCGCGTCGAACTATCCGCAAAGGCCACGCTCATCGCGTCCACGTTCATAAATCTGAAATCATAAATCTGAAATCTCCCCCCGTCAGTCTTTCGAGGTCTTGGGGTCGAGCGCATCGCGCAGGCCGTCGCCGAGGAAGTTGAGCGAGAACAGGGTGACGGAGAGGGCGAGTCCGGGGAAGACGAGCATCCACCAGAATTCCTCCATGCTCTTTGACCCCTCGTTGATGAGCACGCCCCACGAAGCATCCGGGGGCTGCACGCCAAGACCCAGGAAGCTCAGGAAGGCTTCGAGCAACATGACCGCGGGAATGGTGAGCGTGGTGTAAACGATGACCGGCCCGAGGACGTTCGGAATGAGATGCCGGAAGATGATGCGCGACTTCGGAAGGCCGAGCGCCTCGGCGGCCTCGATGAATTCCATCTTGCGCAGCGAGATCACCTGGCCGCGGACGATTCGCGCCATGTTCAGCCATTCGACCGCGCCAATCGCGGCAAACAAGAGCAGCAGGCTGCGATTGAAGACCACCATCAGAAGGATCACGAAGATGGTAAACGGAAACGCGTAGATGATGTCCACAAGGCGCATCATCAGGTTGTCCACCTTGCCGCCGTAAAAGCCGGAAATGGTGCCGTAGATGACGCCGATGACGAGCGATACAAACGTCGCGCAAAGGCCGACCGCGAAGGACAGGCGACCACCGGTGAGGACGCGTGCCAGCAGGTCACGGCCGAGCGTATCGGTGCCGAGCCAGTGCTTTGCGGTCGGGGGCGTCGCATACAGCGCCAGATCCTGGACGTCGGGCGCTGGGGTGAAGAACGGACCGATCAGGCAGAGCACGGAAACCGTGATCAGGACGATGCCGCTGATCACGGCGAGACGGTTCTTGCGCAGGCGCGCCCACGCGTCCTGCCAGAGCGAATGGCCGACCTCGACTTCGGCGAGGATCGCCGGTGTCGCGGGTGGTGGTGGTTCAGCGAGGGTGACAGCCATGGCTAGGAGTCTGTTGGAATATTGGCATGACCCGCGCGGGGGTCGCTTGGGCTGGCTGGCGGTGGCGCGAAGGGGGAGCGGATTCGATCAACCCCGCGACCGATGAGCAACGCCGGCAGACGGCCCAAATCACGTCCGCCCTCCGGGTGGCGCCGCTTTTTGGCTTGGGCGGCGTCGCCGAGTTTGGGCAGGATCACCTTGGATCCAGCCGCTTCGCGCGGTCCTTGCCCAAGCCAAAAATCGACAGCAACGCAGGTCATGTCAGTATTTCAACAGACTCCTAATCGAATTTGAGGCGCGGGTTCAGCCAGACCATGACGACGTCGACGACGAGATTGAAGACGCTGATCAACGCGGCGAAGAGAATGACCGTGCCCATGACGAGGGTGTAGTCGCGATTGAGGGCTGCGGTCACGAAGTAGCGGCCGAGTCCGGGAATCTGGAAAATCGTCTCGACGGTGAAGGACCCGGTGACGATGCCCGCGAGTGCTGGACCCATAAAAGACACCGCCGGCAGCAGACCGCCGCGCAGCGCGTGCCGCAGGACCACGCGCAACTCGGAGGCGCCCTTCGCCCGGGCGGTGCGAATGTAATCCTGCGAGAGTATCTCGAGCATGCCACCGCGGGTGAGCCGGGCGAAGTAGGCGGCATAATAAAATCCGAGGGTCAGGGCGGGCAGGACCTTGTCCCCAAACGAGCTCCAGCCCGAAACGTTGAACCAGCCCAGCTGCAGGCCAAAGAGCAGCAGCAGCAACGGACCCATCACAAACGTCGGCATGCTGATTCCGATCATGGAGAGCGACATGGGCAGGTAGTCGGTCATCGTGTTCGGCCGGAGCGACGCCAGTACTCCCGCGGTCACACCGATCACGACCGCAATGATCATGGCGTAGATCCCGAGCTCGAAGGAAACCGGGAGCGACTCGCTGATGATTTCCGTGACGGTGCGGTTGGAATATTTGAACGACGGGCCAAAGTCGCCGGTTGTGACGAGCTTGCTGAAGTACCTCCAGTACTGAACCATGATCGGCTGATCGAGGCCGTAGTAAGCGTCGAGGTTCCGGCGAATTTCCGGCGAGACGTTTCGCTCCTGATCAAAGGGAGAGCCCGGCGCGAGGCGGACGAGAAAAAATGTGATCGTTCCCGTTACCGCCAGGACCGCGAGCATCTGCAGAGTGCGACTGGCGATGAACTTGAACATGAGGGGAGGATCCAGTCGCGCCACCTCAGCGGAAGGTGACGCCAGTCACGCGTCTACCGTGCGATCCCGAGCACCGGCATCTTATCGGGAGCGGCGGACTCGTCGAGGTAGATGAACTTCCAGGGATGGTCATCGAGCAGATTCGCGAACCAGCCCTTCACGCTCGAGACGATCAGGTAGTTCCGCGTGTAGAAGTAGATCGGGATGACCGGCATCTCCTGCATCAGGATGGCCTCGGCTTTCTGCAGCAATTCGATGCGCGCCGACCCCGAGGCCGACCAGGAATCGATAATCAACTTGTCGTATTCCGGACTGGCGAAGCCGGTTTCGTTGTTGCCGTTGCCGGTCCTCATGATGTCCAGAAACGCGTTTGGATCGGGAAAGTCGCCAATCCAGGCGGAACGCGAAATCTGGTAATCGAGGTCGTGCTGGGTGGCGAGATAGACCTTCCACTCCTGATTGATGATCTCGACTTCGACTCCGAGTTCCTTCTTCCACATTTGTTGGATCGCTTCCGCGACCTTCTTGTGGTCCTCGGCGGTGTTAATCAGAACGGTGATTTTCGGGATTCCCTTTCCCCCGGGAAAGCCGGCCTCCGACAACAGGCGGCGCGCGCCATCGGGATCGTACTTGGACTGTTCCTTCGGACGATAACCCCCCGGCCCGGGCGGGGTCAGGGAGTAAGCCGGAAACTGTCCGGCTCGGAGGACATTTTTCGTGATGGATTCACGATCAATCGACATGGCCAGCGCGCGGCGCACCCGCGCATCCAGCAACGCGGGATTCTTCTCCTTCGTCTTGTCGACATTCACCCGGTAGTAGTATGCGCCGTAGTAGGGCTCAATGCGCAGGCTCGACCCAGACGCCTTGTAGGAATCAACCTTTTCCGTCGGAACCGTGCTCGTCGTGTGGAGTTGGCCACCGCGGAAAGCGCGCTCCTCGGCGTCGTTGGACTCAATCGGATAAAAGTGGATTTCCTTGAGCCGGACTTGGTTCGCGTCCCAATATTTCGGGTTCTTCGTCACCACAATTTCCTGCTGCGTCTTCCAATCCTTGAGGAGGAACGGTCCATTGCTCACAATGTTCTCCGGTCGCGTCCAGCGGTTGCCCTTGTCGTAGCGCTTCCCAAATTTGTCGACCGTCGGCATGTGCACCGGGAACCAGGCATAATGATTCAGCATCGCCAGGAAATAGGACGCCGGGGCCTTGAGCGTGATCTGCAGTTTCTTTGGACCCAGCGACTTGACCCCGACTTTGGAGAAGTCCGTCAGCTTCCCGGTGTTGTACTCCTCCGCGCCGTCCATGATGTGCAACATGTCGGCATACGGTGCCGCGAGCTTCGGGTTGAGGATGCGCTCGTAGGCCTTCACAAAATCGTCGGCCGTGACCGGGTCGCCATTCGACCAAGCGGCATTCGGCCGGAGAAAGAACGTATAGGTTTTCCTGTCTGGCGACACTTCCCATCGCTCCGCCACGGCCGGCTGCGGCGAAAGATCCCTTGGGTGCACGCTCGCCAATCCCTCAAAGATCGCCTTGATGATGTTGTGCTCCGGCACACCCTGAACCACCTGCGGATCCAAATCCGCGGGCTCGCCACCGTTGCCGAAGTGAATGATCTGGGCCTTGTTTCCCAAGGCGACCTTCGAGGCTCTTTTCACGCATCCGGTGGTCAAGAGGGTGCTACCGAGAAGGACCGCGGTCGCGGCATGGGCAAAGTGGCGAATCTTCATAGTCGGGTTCGGAACGAATCTGGGGGATCGATTGGGCAATGTTGTCGCGATTTACGGTCGTGAGGTCAACTCCGGCGTGGCCGGGCGGTCAGGGGGCCGTGCCAAGCGTGGGCAACTTTTCCGGGATGCCGCTTTCATCCAAGTACACGTACTTCCACGGATGATGGTCGATCAGGTTTGCGTCCCATCCCTTCACGCTGGGCTGAAGCAGATAGGTCCGGGCGTAGAAATAAAGCGGGATGACCGGGACCTCGCGTAAGAGTACGGCCTCGGCCTGCTGCAGAAGCTCCACCCGGGCCGCCGGGTTCGGGGCCGAGAGCGATTCGGTAAGGAAACGGTCGTACTCTGGGCTCGCGAAGCCCGTGTTGTTATTGCCGCTCAGCGTTCGCATGGCGTCGAAGAACGAATTCGGATCGCCATAGTCCGCGGTGTAGCCCGCGCGTGCGACTTGGTAGTCGAGGTTGTTTTCCGTCGCGAGATAGACCTTCCATTCCTGGTTGATGATCTCGACCTCAATCCCGAGCTCCTTTTTCCACATCTGCTGCAACGCCTCGGTGATCGATTTGTGAAGCTCATCGGTGTTAAGCAGCAGGGTCACCCTCGGCATTCCCTTGCCACCGGGATAGCCCGCTTCTGCCAGTAACCGCCGGGCCTCCTCCGGGTCGAAAGTCAATTTTTCTCTCGGTTCGTAGCCGGCCGGCCCGGGCGGCACAAACGAAAAGGCTGGCCGCTCGCCCGCGCGCGTGATGTTGCGAACCAGCGATTCCCGGTCGATCGCCATCGACAACGCGCGCCGGACTCGCACGTCCTTCAACGCGGGGTTCGTCTGCTTCGCCGGGTCGATATTGACCCGCAAATAATACACTCCGTAGTAAGGGTCGACGCGCAGACTCGATCCGGCCGAAGCCTTGTAGGCGTCAAATTTCGACGCGGTGATTTCGTAGGTCGCGTGAAGCTGCCCGGCGCGGAACGCGCGGTCCTCGGTGTCGCGCGATTCGATCGGATAGAAATGGATCTCCCTCAAGCGGACCTGTTTCGCATCCCAATACTTGTCGTTCTTTTGCACCACGACTTCCTGCTGCGTCTTCCAGTCCTTGAGCCGGAAGGGACCATTGCTCACGAGATTTTCCGGGCGCGTCCAACGGTTGCCTTTGTCGTACCGGTTCCCATGCTGATCGACAATTTTCACCGGCACCGGTGACCATGAATGATGGTTGAGTAGCGCCAGAAAATACGGCACCGGCGTCCGGAGATTGATCTGCAGCCTCTTTGGATCCAGCGCCTTGACGCCAACCTTCGAGAAATCCTGCAGCCTTCCCGCGTAGTAGTCCTCCCCGCCTTTCAAAACGAATAGCATGTCCGCGTTCTGCGCGGCCAATTTCGGATTGAGAATTCTCTCGTAGGATTTCACGAAATCGTCGGCGACGACGGGTTCGCCATCCGACCAGACGGCATTCGCGCGCAAGAAAAAGGTGTAGACTCTTCCATCCGCCGACACTTCCCAGCGCTCGGCGACTCCCGGAAGCGGGCGCAGATCTTTTGGGCCAGCAATGACCAATCCCTCAAAGAGTGCCTTGAGAATGTGGCTTTCGGAATCGCCGATGACAATCTGCGGATCGAGATCCGCCGGTTCTGCGTAATTGCCGAGATGGAAAATCTGCTCCTTGTTTCCGTGCGCCACGCGGGTCGACCGTTTGCCGCAACTGGTCACGCCCAGCGCCAGCCCCAAAAGAATCAAGACCGCGGCAAGGTGGGACACGCGAAGTTTCATGCGAAAGCGAACCTCCACTCGTTCCGGCCTCGCGCCGCGGTTAATACGCGTTGCTCGGCGGCGGAGTGTCGGCCGGGGCGGAATCATCATCGAGATACACTTCCTTCAAGGAATGGTCGTCGAGGAAATTTGAATACCAGCCCTTCACGCTGGGTTGGATGAGATACGACCGGGTATTGAAGTACACCGGGATGACGGGGAGGTCGGCCATCAGCATGTCTTCGGCTTCCTGGAGCATCCCGGCGCGCGCAGGGGCATCGGGCGCCGAAAGCGAATCGCTGACCCGCTTTTCGAATGCGGGATTCGAGTAACCCGTGTTGTTGTTCCCCGTCCGGGCCCGCATGAGGTCGAAGAATGTGCTCGGGTCCACGTAGTCGGCCGTCCAAGCCGCCCGGCTGATTTGATAATCCAGATTATTTTGCGCCGCGAGATAGACCTTCCATTCCTGGTTCACGATTTCGACGTCGATCCCCAGCTCCTTCTTCCACATCTGCTGGACCGCCTCGGCCACGGACCGGTGCAGTTCGAGGGTGTTGATCAAGATCGTGATCTTCGGCACGCTGCTGCCACCGGCAAAGCCCGCTTCGGCCAGCAGACGCCTCGCGCCTTCCGGGTCGTAAATCACGCGGTTCCGCGCCTCGTAGCCTGCCGGTCCAGGCGGAACAAAGGAGTAGGCCGGAATCTGGCCCGCGCGGATCACATTCTTGACGATCGACTCGCGATCAATCGTCATCGCCAACGCGCGTCGCACCCGGACGTCCAGCAGCGCCGGATTCGTCTGCTTCTTGGGATCGACGTTGATGGCATAATAGGCGTTCGCGTAATACGGCTCGAGGCGAAGGTTCGAAGGTTGGGCCGCCCGATAGGAGTCAAGTTTGCTCGACGGGATGAGGTAGGAAACGTGCAACTGGCCCGCGCGAAAGGCCCGCTCCTCGACGTCGCTCGATTCGATTGGATAAAAGTGAATCTCCTTGAGCCGCACCTTGGCGGCATCCCAGTATTTTTCGTTCTTCACGACGACGATCTCGTCATGCACTTTCCAATGCTTCAGCAGAAATGGCCCGTTGCTCACGATGTTGCCGGGACGCGTCCACCGATTGCCTTTGCGGTAGCGGCTGCCGAACTTGTCGATCGTCCGCATCGGGGACGGGAACCACGCGTGATGGTTTAGCATCAAGGGAAAATACGGCGTGGGTGTCCGCAGCGTAAGTTTCAGCGTCTTCGGCGCCAGGGCCACGGCCCCGACCATGGAAAAATCCTTTAACTTGCCCGTGTTGTAATCCTCGGCGCCCGCGAGCACGTACAACATGTCGGCATACGGCGCCGCCAGTGCCGGGTTGAGGATGCGCTCAAAGGATTGCACGAAGTCTTCGGCGGTGACCGGCTCGCCGTCCGACCAGTTTGCGTTCGCCCGCAGATAAAACGTGTAAACCAGTCCGTCCGATGACATCTCCCAGCGCTCGGCCACGCCGGGGACCGGATGCAGGTCCTTCGGATCGGCCATCACCAGACCCTCGAAAAGCACCTTCAGAATGCGAAACTCGGGGACGCCACTGACCGATTGCGGATCGAGGTCGGCCGGTTCCGCGTAATTTCCCAAATGGAGGATCTGCTCCTTGTTTCCCTGCGCCACGCGGGTGGCTCGCTTGCTGCATCCGGTCGCGCCAAATGCCGCCGTTATCAGGATTGCGATGGCCGGTAGGATGAGGTGATACCTCTTCATTCGATCGGTGGGTCGGGGAGGCAGACGTTTCGTCCGTCGAGTGATCTCACGACCTACGGTGGCGTGGGCGCGGGCGGCGCGGGCTTGCGTTTTTTCGCGACGGGCGTCTTGGCCGGCTTCGCCTCGAGCCCGAGACTCTCGAGGAACGGGCCGTTGGATTGTTTGCGCCCCAGGAATTTCTCGATCGAGGCGTCGATCTCGCGCGAGTTACCGGGCTGATAAATCTCCGTGCGCAGACGCGCGCCCGCATCCTTGTCGAAGAATCCATCCGGCGCCTTTTTGAACACGGTCGCCATGTCCGCCGCAATCGCGTCCGCCCACGCGTAGCCATAATAGCCCGCGTCGTAACCCATCAGGTGGCCGAACCCGGCGGCGAAATCGGTCTTCGGATCGATCGGCAGGAACACGCGCTCGAGCGTGGCGTTCGCGATCAGGCGGGCGTCGATGTGGCCTTCCTTGTCGAGCTTGATCGGCCCGTGGATGGCGAGGTCGAGCGCCCCAAACGCAAACTGGCGCCGGTAGGTCACCGCGATCGTCGCGAGCTTCGCGGCCTTCATTTTATCGATCAAATCAGCCGGGATCTTCTTCGTCGGATCGCGATAATCCGCGGCGAAGGAATCGAGCACCTTCTGGTCCCACACCCAGTTCTCGAGCATCTGCGACGGCGCCTCGACAAAATCCCGCGGCACGCTGGTCCCGGCAAAGCGCGAGAAGGTCGCGCGGGTCAGGATCGAATGCATGGCGTGGCCGAACTCGTGGAAGAGCGTCTCGACGTCGCGATGACTGAGCAGTGAAGGCTCGTCGACCCCGGGCGGCGGGAAGTTGCAAACCAGCGCGACCGTCGGCCGCTGGTATTTTCCGCCGGCCAGCAGCTTGCCCTCGATAATGCCGAATTGCGCGAAGTGATTGTACTTCCCCTCGCGCGGATACAGATCGAGATAGAACAGCCCCATCGGCTCGCCCGTCTGCGCGTCGGTCGCGAGCCAGAGCTGGAGATCGTCGACCCATTTGTACGGCGCCTCGAGTTGCGTGAATTTGAGGCCGAAGATCCCTTCGTAGATCCGGAACATGCCCGCCATCGTCTTCTCCATCGGGAAGAAAACCCGGAGAGCCTCGGCATCCACCGTGTATTTGCGCTTCTTGAGCTGGTTGTTGTAGTAACGCCAGTCCCAGACATAAATCTTCGCCTTCTCGTCGCTCGTGTCGGCGACCTTCAACTTTCGCATCTCCTCCACCTCCGCCGCGAACTTGGGCTGGATGCCCTTGATCAATTCATCGAGGAATTTCACCGCCGCGGCGCCGTTCTTCACCATCTTCGTTTCCGTCTGGTAATCGGCCCACGACGCATAACCGAGCCGGCGTGCGATGTCGAAGCGCAGCGTGATGACCTCGTTCAGCAGCGGGCCGTTGACGTTGGAGGCAAGCGAATCCCGCGCGACATAGACCTTGCGCCGCGTGACCTCGTTGCGCGCGTTGTCGAGCACCGCCTGCGCCTGGTAGGCCTCGTTCGCCATGATGGTGATCGTCTGGCCGTCGTCGGATTTTTTGATCTGGGGCGAGGTGAGAAAATCGTCCGGCACGCCGTCCAGTTCCGCGCGCGTGAACTCCACCGGCGCGGTCGCGTTGGTGACATTGGTTTGAAAGGTGTTCGTCAGGTCCGCGAGTTCCTTGCGGCGCTTCTCGACCTCGCGGCGCTTCTCCGGCGGCAGGCTCAAGCCCGCCCGACGGTAGTCGCGCAGCGTGTGCTCAAGCAGCCGCACCGATTCGCCCGCCAGCTTGGCCTTCGTCCGGACAAACGCCTGCACCGACTTGTAAACATCCTCGCGGTAGTCGAGTCCGACCGACCATTTCTCAATCTTGGTCACGGCTTTCTCCGCCGCCTCGCGCACCATGGCGTCGCGGCTGGTCTCCTTCGTGAGTGAAAGCCGGTTGGCCACCGTGCCAACCTTGTAACCGATGGCATCGAGAGCGCCAATCGTGTTGGCAAACGTCACCGCCTTGGGGGGCAGCTTTCCGATTTCGTCGAGCGCCGCGTCGGCTTCCTTCAGCACCGCATCGGCCGCCGCGGCCACCGCCTCGGGCGTCGTTTCGAACGTCGGAATCGTAAGGACGGAATTGAACTTCGCCGTTTCTGCCTGGAAGTCCTCGACCTTGCCCAAATCCGCCGCTCGAACCGAATGCGCGAGGGCCATGACCACCAGGACGGCGAGGGAAAGACGTAACTTCAGCATATGTGGGATGAGACAAATAAGCGGCGCAAGGAGCCTGTTGAAGTCATTCTTTCAAGGGGGCGCAAGATCATTCGCGCCGCGACCCTTACGAGTATTTCGCTCGCAGCATCGCGAGATGATCCTCGGTTCCGGTCGGCCGGCCCGTGACGGACGCCATCAGTTCCTGCGGGAGAAGTGCGCTGGCCTTTCGATGCACCTTGTCGCGCATCCACTGGAACAGCGTGGTGTAGTGGCCCGACTTCAGTTCACCGGCGATTCCCGGCTTTTCGCGGAGCGCGGTCGAGTACAACTGCGCGCCATTGAGATTGCCAAGGCTGTAGGTCGCGAAATAACCGATCAATCCCGCACTCCAGTGAATGTCCTGCAGGCAGCCATGCGAGTCGTCCGGCACCTTGAGCCCGAACGATTTCTCAAATTCCTCGTTCCACACCGCGGGCACGTCCGCCAATGCGACGTCGCCCTCAAGCATCCGCCGCTCCAAATCGAAGCGCAGCATGATGTGTAAATCGTACGTCACCTGGTCGGCCTCCACCCGGATGAACGAGGGCGACACCCGGTTCACCGCCGCGCACACCTGGTCCGGCGCGTATTTTCGCAGCGCGGGGAAATGCTCCGCCGCGCGCGGGTACCAGAAGTTCCAGAAGTCCGGCGTACGACCGACCAGATTCTCCCACAACCGCGATTGCGATTCGTGGATGCCGAGAGAAATGGCCGAGCCCATCGGCGTGCCGAACGCGTCCTGATCCACGCCCTGCTCGTACATGCCGTGACCGGCCTCGTGCATCACGCTAAACAACGACGAGAGGAAGTTGCCCGGGTCGTACCGCGTGGTTAGCCGCGTGTCTCCCGGACCCGGCCGCGTACAGAACGGATGCGTGGTCTCGTCGATCCGACCCGCATCGAAATCAAATCCGATGGCGCGCGCGACCTCCTCGTTGAAGGCCACCTGGGCCGCGATGGGGAAGTCGCCCTCGAGGACGGGCGCGAATTTCGATTTTTCAAGTGCGAGACCAAGCACGTCGACCAACCGGGGCCGAAACGCCGCGAAGAGCGTGGTCAGGTCCTTCGACCGGGCGCCCGGCTCGTAGCCCTCGAGCAACGCATCGTACCGCGAGTCCTCATAGCCCCAGCAATCGGCCATCCGGCGGACCTGATCGAAAATTTTCGCGAGAATGGGCGCGAAATGGGAGAAGTCCGACCGCTTCCGCGCCTCAATCCAGATCGAATTGGCCAGGGAAGTTGTGCGCGTGTGTTCCTCGACCAATTCGACCGGGATCTTTGTCGCACGATCGTAATTGCGCCGCCAGCCGCGGACATTCGCCGCCTCGCTGGATTCCGGCGCGTAGGTTTTCGCCTCGCATTCGCTGATCCACCCGCCGACTTCCGGCGCCGTGAACAGGCGGTGCGTCATGCCGCTGAGGTGGCTGAGTTCCTCCGCGCGCCACGGAATGCCGTTCTTGGGCAAGCCGGTTTCCTGATCCCAATGCAGCAGGCTGGCAGTGCCTTCGAGCAGGGCAATTTCACGACTGCGGCGGATGAGTTTCTGGTAGGGATCGTTCATCTTAAAAGGAAGGCCACGAGGTTAAACCGCAGATTAACGCAGATTCGGAAAGACAGGGATTCGAAAACTGGCCGCGTAACCACCTCTCTCAAAAAAATCTGCGAAAATCTGCGTTAATCTGTGGTTCAAAGTCTTGCCGTCATTCCTCTTGTCGTCATTCCTGCGGGTGACACGATCTTCATTTGCCTACGTCCGCGGCGGCCGGATACTGCAAATCCTGTCTACCAATTACGTATGAAATCCTCCGCACCCAAACGCAAAGCCGCCGTCCGGAAACACACAACCCTCCACGCGACAAAAAATGATCTCTCCGCCGCCACGCGCACCAAGGTGATCGCGCTCCTGAACCAGCAGCTTGCGGATACCTTCGATCTCTACAGCCAGACCAAACAGGCGCATTGGAATGTGAAGGGCCGGCACTTCATCATGCTGCATGAGCTTTTCGACAAGCTCGCCGACATGGTCGAGGAACACATCGACGTCATCGCTGAACGCGCGCAATCGCTCGGCGGCACCGCGGTCGGCACGGTTCGCGCCGCCGGCGGCGCGAGTTCGTTGCCGGAGTATCCGATCGGCACGGACGATGGTTTTGCGCACGTCAGCGCGTTGATCCAACGCTATGCCCTGGCCGCGAAGTCGACGCGTGCAGCGATCGACAAAGCCGACAAGGCCGGCGACGCCGACACGGCTGATCTTTTCACGGCGGTCTCGCGTACGCTCGATCAGGCCCTCTGGTTCCTCGAGGCGCACGTGCAGGCGTAGGTAGGTGGAACGTGACCTCCGGGCGCGTTGACAAAGGTAGGGACGACCGTCCTCGGTCGTCCCAAACTTATCCGTTGGATGCGCTTCGAGGATCGGACGGCCTCATCCGTTGTGACGTTGTTCCGGTCAATTTGGGACGTTTCGGCGAAACGTCCCTACCAATTTCGCCAACGCGCCCGGAGGTCGCGTTCCACCTACGGAGCCAGCCGAACGCGATAGAAAATCTTCGGCGCGCCGGCCGGCATCGCGCTATCCGTAAAACTCGTTTGCGCTCCGGCCGCCGGCACGCTTCCGCTTACCGTCGCGAATGACTGCAGATCCACCGAGCGCTCCACGGTGTAATTCTTCCCCGCCACGCTCTGCCACGCGATCATCATCGCCCCCGGACCGGCCGGCGCAAGCGAGGTGACCCGAAAACTCGAGGCGGGATTGCGCGGGTCCGTGCCCGCGCGGAATTCCGCGAGATTGGACATGCCGTCGCCATCAGAATCAAGCGCGGCATCTCCGCCGCTTGCCTTGTTGAAGCCGAACTGATCCTCCCACCAGTCGGGCATGCCGTCGCCGTCGGTGTCCAGGATCAACAGACCGGTCAGTTGCACGGTGTTCGCGCCCGCGTAGACCACCATGAATCGGGCATAGCCATCGGTCGTGGTCAGCGACCCGCCGCTAGCCACATTCGCGAAGGCGCCGCTCAGCGGATTCGCGCTGGCCAGCAGCGTAAAACTCGCGCCAGCTGTCATCAGAGCCTGAAAATTATTGATCAGGCTGACCATGAGGGCGCCTCCCAGGGTGACGTTGCCCGCGACATTGAGAAAATCGATTTGCGCGGGAGAGAAACCGCCAATCTCCATGCGCAGCTCGGAGGTGTTCGCGAGGGCGAGGCTGCCCGTGATGTCAAAGCGCCCGGGCGACGAACCGGGGGAAATCTTGCCGGCATTCGTAACATTGCCCGCGAGCGTCCCCACGCCCGTGAGCGAGACGAGCGGGCCCACACTCAGACCACCCGCGAAGGTAAACGTCCCGCGCTGCAAGCTGATCGTCGCCGGGTTGATGCCGTCGCCCACGCTCGTTAGGCGGTTGAGATTCACCGAAACGTTCGGGGCGTTTGACGCGATCGTGACATTGCCGACCACCGTGGTCAGGGATCTCAAATTGATAAGCATTGCCGCGGTGTTGCCGCTGACATCCAGGCTGCCACCGGCACTCATCGGGCCGCTGTTGCCGACCACGGTTTTGGCCACCTCATTGGCTTTGGCGCCGGACCCGCCACCGACAGTCGTCAAAGAGCTGAGGTCGACTGTAGTCGCCGACGTGTTGCCACTCACGTTTACGCTCCCGCTGGCCGTCGTCAGACTTCCCAGACCGACGGTAGTCGTACTTGTGTTGCCGCTGACGTTCACGGCGCCGCCCGCACTTGTGAGATTTCCGAGATCAACCGTGGTTGTGCTTGTGTTGCCGCTGACGTTCACGGCGCCGCCGGCAGTCATGAGCGAGCCGAGGTTCACCGTCGTCGCGGCCGAATTGAAGTCGACGTTGACGCTGCCTCCGGCCATTGTGAGCGAGCCGATGTTCACTGTCGTCGCGGCCGAATTGGAGTCGACATTGACGCTGCCTCCGGCCATCGTGAGCGAGCCGAGGTTCACCGTCGTCACGAGCGCATTTGCTGAAGCGTTCACGGTGCCACCCACACTCGTGAGAGATGCTGCGCTAACGATCGTCAAGTTCGGGTTATTCGCGACGATGAAATCCCCAGTCAACGAACTCACCCATGGCAGATAGAATGCCGTTTGCTGGCTGTCGCCCGAAAGGTTGACGGAATCCGGCGCGACATAGCGGATGCGTTGATTGTCCGTATCGGCGATGACCAACCCTCCGCCGGGCACCAGCGCCAGGCCCTCGATGGGTCTGAACTCTGCGGCGAGCGCCGGGTCGCCATCGCCGGAGAACCCGTTTACGGCGGTGCCGGCGAACAACGAGAGCTGCCCGGTGGTGACGTCCAGGACGAATACTTGATGGCCCGTGAAGCCCACCCTGTCACCGCCGTTGAGGTACACTTTCGTGCCCGACGGATCCACGGCCAGCGTGTAGCTGTTTTGCAGGTTCATGCTCGTGGCGGGCCCGTTGCCAGGGAGCTGGTTGCCCCCGCCGGCCACCGTGTTGATGATGCCGCTGGTGGCATCGATGCGACGGAGGTAGCCGTTCGCATTGCCGTAGTGAAAGACGAACACATTGCCGGCGGAATCGGCCCCCGCCTGCTCCGGGGTATTCAAAGAAGCTGCCGTGGCCGGTCCACCGTCGCCCGAGTAGCCCGTCACGCCGTTGCCGGCGATCGTCGTAATGATGCCGGTGACTGGATCGACTTGCCGAACCCGATCGTTGAAGGTGTCGGCGATGGAAAGCTTGCCCGCGCCATCGGTGCCGGCGCCAAAGGGGAAGCTCAAAGTGGCCGCCGTGGCCGGTCCGCCGTCTCCGCTGAAGCCGAATTCGCCCGAGCCGGCATAGAGGGTGAGCAGGCCGGTAGTGAGGTTCACTTTGCGGATCCAGCTGTTGCTGAGGTCAACTATGTAGAGGGCATGGCGAGCGCGATCCACGGCGATAGACGGCACCCCCGAAAGCGCCGAATCGACCGCCGGTCCGCCATTGCCGGTGTTGCCGCTCGTGCCGTTGCCGGCGACGGTGGTGATGAATCCGGTGACCGGGGAGAGGGCGCGAATGCGAAAATTGCTGGCGTCGGAGAAATAAAGAGTGCCGTCCGGACCGATGGTTACGCCCTCTGGGTTAGCTAGGCTCGCGTTGAGGGCCGGCCCGCCGTCGCCGGAGAAGCCGGCGATTCCGTTTCCGACGATGGTAATGACGGTGCCGGAGGGGGCCGTCTGGGCCCAAATGGGGTGGACTGGGTAGAGCAAGCCGCCCAGGGCAAGACTGACGATGGCAGGAATGAAGGCACGCATAGAATGGGGGTTCTATGAGCTGACGGGGGACTGAGCCTATCCCAATAGCGGGATAGATTGGAAGAAGAATCCCACGGGCCGCGTACGAAACCATGCTCCGATTGCACCGATGGACGATTGGAAAACTCGAAGATTCAAACTCGAAACTCGAAGAAAGTTTAAGTCGGAAAGGCGAAGAAAGCTCACAAGGCCAACCCAGAGAGTTTTCCCATTTTAATTATTTTCGACGCTTTCTTCGAGTTTCGAATTTCGAGCTTCCAGTTTTCCTCAGATCACGCCCTTTTTCCGCAACGCATCCTCCATCGCGCGCTCCATCAAGATCGTCGCCAGCGTTTGCGTTGCGTCATCCAGCGCGGACGTGGCTTCCTGCAGCGCCGGCAGCGATTCGCCGCCCAGGGCGCGATTCAGGTCCGCAAGCCGCCGCTCGATGTCCGCCCGCTCCTCCGCGGACAATTCGGATCCGGCCGCGTCAAGCGCGTGGCGCACGGCGGGCTTCATCTCGTTCGCCTTCAGCCTCGCCTCGATCAGACGCCGCTCGTGGAAATCGTCAAAAGCGTGCTCGACGGAATCGGCGATCATTTTCCCCACGCGCTCGTCCGCCACGTCGACCGCGCTCTTCAATTCGACGACGCGCTCGAGCCCGGTCTTCGTGTCGCGCGCCAGCACCTTCAGCAAGCCGTTCGCGTCGATCTCGAATTGCACGCCAACCCGCGCCTGGTAGCGCGGCGCAGGCTCAAACTCGATCTCGAACTGGCCCAGTGAAAAATTGTCGCGCACCATTTCCCGCTCGCCCTGCACCACATGGATGCGCATCGCGCGCTGGTTCGCGGCCGCGTTCGTGAACATCTCGCCCGCCTTCGTGGGAATGGTCGAGTTGCGCGGGATGAGCACGTTCATCAATCCTCCGAAAGTCTCGAGCCCGAGCGAAAGCGGCGTGACATCGAGCAGCGTCACGTTCTGCACCGCGCCGGAAAGGATCCCGGCCTGGATCACCGCGCCCATCGCAACCGCCTCATCCGGATGCTGCGTCGTGTCCGGCTCGCGCTCGAAGATCTCGCCCGCCAGGGCGCGGACCATCGGCATGCGCGTCGATCCGCCCACCAGCACAACCGCCTGCAAATCGGACGGCTTCAACTTCGCGTCTTCCAACGCGCGCAGGCAATGAAAGCGGCAGCGCTCGACGGTCGGTCGCGCCAGCCACTCGAGCTCGTCGCGCGTGATGGTCGCGACGAGCGATTCCGCGCCCGCGGCGAACGGAATTTCCACCCGGGTTTCCATCGCAGTGGACAACAGCATCTTCGCGCGTTCCGCCGCATCGCGCAGCGTCGAAAGCAGGATCGGAGACGTCACGTCCGCCGCTGGAAACTGTTCTTGAAACCGCTCGAGCAGCTGCGCCGCGAGCACCCGATCGATGTCATCGCCGCCGAGATGCGTGTTACCGTTCGTGGCGAGCACTTGGAAGAGACCATCGCTCAGCTCGAGGATGCTAAGGTCGAATGTTCCGCCCCCGAAATCGAAAACCGCGACCCTCGATTTTTCGCCGAGCCGCTCGAGCCCGTAGGTCAAAGCCGCTGCGGTGGGCTCGTTGAGAATGCGCTCGACCTTGAACCCGGCGAGCTCGCCGGCCCGTCGCGTGGCGGCGCGCTGCGCCTCATTGAAATAGGCCGGTACCGTAATGACCGCGCGTGAAATCATCTGCCCGAGCGCACGTTCAGCGTCGGTCTTGAGCTTCGCGAGGATGTGTGAACTAATTTCTTCCGGGGTGTGGATGCGCCCGTCCATCCGCATGCTCACCGGTGCGCCGGGCGTCGCGTCGTCCACTTCATAAGGCACCCGCGCGGCATCCGTCGTGGTCGAATCCTCGCCGCTCCGCGCCCCGATGAATCGTTTGACCGAATGCACGGTGCGCGCCGGTTCGAGCAGGCGCATCCGCGCCGCGGGCGCACCGACGAGTGGCGCGGATCCGTCGGCGGGAAAATACACCACAGACGGCGTGAGGCGCCGGCCTTCCGCGTCCGCGAGCAGCACGGGAAAACCTGCCTCCATCACGCCGATGAGCGAGTTCGTGGTGCCAAGATCAATCCCGACAATCATGCCATCCCATCGACCTCACCCACCCACTCCGCAATTCGCAATTCTGCGTTCGGCATTCGGACTTCGCTCCTCGGCATTTCCCGACCGCCTACCGTGTGCCCAGCATCATTCGCTTGGTCGACTGGATAAAGGTGGGCCCCTCGGTCGCGTTGGAACCGTCGGTCAGCTTGGGCGCGATCACGGTCTTAAATCCGGGCGCGTGATAATGATGGCACGAGTTGCAGTCGTTCTTCACGCCCTTGGGCCCGGAGTTGTGGCAGTCGGTGCAGCTCTGTTGCGTGGGAATGTTGATGTCGCCGGTGTCGCGGCTCTTGGGAATGGATTGGTGGCATTCCGCGCAGCCCTGCATCCCGTGCTTGGCGTGATTGAATTCACCGTTGAAGAGCCAGCGGTCGGGAATGACGGTCTTGGCGAGGACGGGCGTGGCATTGGTCTGCGGCGGCGAAACCGTGTGGCAATACGCACAGCCGGTGAACTGCGCGCGCTCGTTGATGTTCAGATTACGGTTGAACGGGTTGTTGCCGCCGCTCGGCGCCACGCCGTTGTAGAAAACCTGCGACTCCAGCTTGCCGAAGCTGCCGTCACCGGAAGCGACACCGTAGGTCTGGATGAGCGACCGGAGGGCGTTCGCGGCGTACTCGCGCGCCTTCACCGGGCCCTCGCGCTTGGTGAAATACTCGAGGTACTTGATGTCGAGCGCACGCAGAAATTCGCGCACCTCACCGGGCCGACCATGCGGGACCTCGATCCCAGGCGTGTTCGGGTCAAACTTGATGGCATGGCACGCGCGACAGTTGCTGTCGAAGGTCAGCTTTTGGAAATTCCCGCGGCCGTCGGGCTTGTGGCAGTAGTTGCAGTTCCCCTGAAGCTTGATCTGCGCGTTCGTCTTTTCGTCAAGGATGGGCGGGATATCGACCTGCTCATGGCGCCAGTGGTTGTAGCGCAGCGGATTCGGATCCTTGAGCTTCTCCTCGTGAATCTGGAACGTCGGGTGCCCCTGGTCGAACTTCGCAAACACCTGCGTGTACCCCTGCGCCGGACGCTTCTTTTGGAAATACACGAGTCCATCCGGTTTCCGCCCCGGGAATTTGGCCGAAGCAATCGTGCGTCCAAAATCGGACGACGCCTTCATCAGATCGGCGCGGTTATGGCACGCCGCGCAATTGGTCTCGGTCGGCTCGACCATCTTGTTTGCCGTCAGGTGCTCGCGGTGGCACGAGGTGCATGAGCTGGTCTCGGCCGCGCCCTTCAGCGTGGCCGAGTCGGTGTTGATCGTGTTCGGGACATGCAGGTTGAAGCCCAGGTGGCAGGTCTGGCACGACTGGTCGATGCGTTCCCAGTAGGGTTCCTTGATGATGCGGCCGACCTCGTTCCGCTGCGCCCGGATCTGCGCGAGCTGCGGGTGGCAGGCGTTGCAATCGTTGGCGATGGGCGAGTGGGCGCGCGAAATTGGGCCGGGATTGAAGATTTTTTCCGGGCCCTTGAACTTGTAATAGCCGTAAACCACGCCAAATCCGACGAGGATGCTCAGGAAATAAAGCCAGCCGCGCATCCGCCGCAGCAGCGACGGGTGCGAGTAATACTCCAGGTTGCCCTGCAGCCGCGCGGCGACCGATTTTTGGGTGCGTTTGAAGAACGGCATGGCGGCAAATCAATAAAACACGAGGCAGGCGACCGCGTGCCAGGCCGTGACAATCACCAGCAGGAAGCTGGCGGGCGCATGAAAAAGGATCCAACCGTGCAGCCAGTGCTGGTACTTCGCTTGCACATCCATTTGCCGGCGCTCCTCGCACCAACCCTCGAGGGCATTCACGCGCTCGTGGAACTCCGGCTTCACCGTCAGGCGCAACACATTGAAAAATTCCTCCGCCGAGCGCGGTTGTGCGAGGCGGCCCTTCCCGACGCCGGAAGCGCCGAGATACGGCAGAATTTCGCGCTCGAGGGACTCGGATAGCGTCAGGGCTGATGGATCCGGCTCCTCCACGGCCGCGTGCGCCGCGCCACCCGCCGCGAGCGGCGCGTTGTGGGCCAGCTTGACGTCATCGCGCAGTCGCGTGGCGTTGCCGAGAAGCTGCTCCGTGAGATATGGAATCTGCTCGAAGACAGTCTCCAGGGGCACCCGATCCTTCATGATGCGCGGCAGTAAATTTTGCAGGATGAGTCCGTAGAACCCGCTCACCATCACCGCAATGTAGAGCCACATCACGATCGACGTCTGCGGGCCGCCAAAGCGGAAGGCGGCGTGCATGAGCACGAGCGGAATGGTCAGGATCGTCAGCCAGATGTGCGCCCGCAGCCAGTGCTGGACGCGGCCGATCGGCCAGATGGGGAATTTGCGGCGGACCGACAACAGCACGGCAAAAAGAAAGATGACGAACGAAGCGATGCCGTACGTCAGGCCGAGCGGGCTGTTGCCGATGCTGAAATGCAGCGGCCGCGGATTGATCGCGAACCAACCCGGGAGTCGATACTTGAATGGGACCAACTCCGGGTGGAAACACAACACGTAGAGCGCAATCGACACCAGCGTGGCGAGGGCGGTGGCCCAAGCCCAACTGCGGTGGGAGTCGTTGACGAGCATGGCTTCTTGCGGCTAGGGCGTGAGGCGAAGGACCGAAACGGGCCCGAAGGCAGGTTGGGTTTTCGAGTCCTTGGACGGTATAATATCCTGGGGATCGTCAAGGCGATCGACGTGCTGCGCCGTCGCCGGGACCCCGCCCTCGAGTATTTCGAACTCCTCGCTCATGATACGTCCGTGGTGATGGGTGAGAGGTGTCGCGCGGGGGGGCGGAGAAAGGTCGGCGACAAATCCTCTTTACTCGTTTTGAACAAAACGGGTATTTTCTGCAACGTGAAAGTTCCACGCTCGCTACCTTTGCGCTATTTGCTGGGAAGGATCGGCGTGCCCCTCGGGCTGATCCTGACCGTCGCGCTGCCGGGCAGCGTCCTAGCCCAAGTGCCGGCCCCGCTGCCTGAGCCCACGCCCGCGATCGTCACCGCGCGGACCTTCCGCAACTTCGACAGCGCGGATTTCATCGGCGCGGTGGGCTGCAGCTCATCGATTTGCCACGGCGGTGGCCCGAGCCCGATCACGGCGAGCACGGTCGTGGTGGGTGACCGCAACGCCTTCACGATCTGGAAAACGCGGGACGCCCACGCGAAATCCTGGGCCACTCTGGCGACCGAGCGTTCCGCGCGCATGGCCGCCGCGATCGGCGCCGGCAAGCCCCAGGAGACCGCGCGGTGCACCGAATGCCACGCGCCAATGCAGGCCGTCAACGCCTCGCGCATCGGCCCCCTTTCGCGCGTCGAGGACGGCATCTCGTGTGAATCCTGCCACGGCCCCGCCAAATCCTGGATTCGCTCGCACACCCGGCGCGACCTCACCCATGCGCAGAATGTCACCACCGGCCTGCGCGACCTCGGGAGCCTTTACGTCCGCGCCAACACATGCATCGCGTGCCATCAGGTCCTGCCGCCGGATCTGCAGAAGGCCGGCCATCCGCCGCTCGTTTTCGAGCTGGACGCACAATCCGTCGCCGAACCGAAGCATTGGAAGGAAAGTGGCGACTGGCGCGGACCGCAGGCCTGGCTCGTCGGCCAGGCGGCCGCGCTGCGCGAGACCAGCTGGGCGCTGAACAAGCGCGACTCATCGGGCGATCTGGAACGCGAGCAGTGGCGCTCGCTGCTGTGGCTGTTGCGCAAGACGACCAATACGCTGGCTGACTTTCCGAAATTTGAATACCTGACGGACATCGAGATGTCGCCAGGCAATCTCGCCCGGGCGCAGGGCACCGCGGACGAGCTCGCTCGCACCGCATCCGCGCGGCCGTGGGATGCGACCACGACCCGCCGCGTGCTGGACACGCTCGCGGCGAGTGACGGTGATTTTGCCCCCGGCAAGGAGGCCCCGCTGGCATTGCAGAACAAGGCCGTGCGCCTGACGTTGGCGCTCTCGCGGCTGATGGCCCCATTCCAGGCGCGGGACAAGGGCCGCTGGGCGAAGCCGTCGGAGGAAATGCAAAAGCTGTTCATGACCATGGATGCGCGGGCGGATTTTGACGCCGCAAAGTTCGCGGACCAGCTTCGCGCCTTCCAAAAATCGCTCGCCTACGCCGGCCCTGATGACGGGGTGCCAAAGCAGACCGCCGCGCGGTAGGGAGGTGGAACGCGACCTCTGGGCGCGTTGGCAACAGGTAGGGACGACCGCCCCCAGTCATACCAAATTCATGCGGGACAGATCCTGAACTTGGATAATTGCGATGCCCGGCGACGTAATCCCATCCGCGATGTTTGGGACGAGCGGGAACGCTCATCTCCATCAAATTTGGCAACGCGCCGGTCGCGTTCCACCTATTCGATCTTCGCCGACGACACCTCGAACGCGCGCACGTCCTCGTTGTAACGGACGATCTCATCGATGAGCGCCTGTGCCGCCGCCCGGTCATTCGGATCCAGGCCCTTTCGACGATCGAGCAATCTCTTCTCGCGCTCCTTCAACGCGGCGCGCACCTGCAAAACCTCCGCGCGCGTCCGCGGCGCGGCCGGCTTTGTCGCGTCGCCGTCCGCCGGAATCGGCGATTCCGGACGCGGGGCATATCCCGGCAAATCGATCGATTCCGGCCGCGCGGTGCGGATGTCGATTTTGAGCGGTCGCCGCTCCGCGTCGTCGAGCGACACGGGTGGCGCGATCAGTAAGACCAAGCCTGCCACCGCAAACGGCAACAACCACCACCAGCGAGACCGCTTCATCCGATCGAATCGCCGCGCAGCGCGCGAACGGCCGCGGCGTAATCCGCTTTCCCGAAAAACGACGTGCCCGCGACAAACACGTTTGCGCCGGCCTGCCGCGCCTCGGCCGCCGTCTCGACGTTGATGCCACCGTCGACCTCGAGATGAAACGAAAACCCCTCGTGCATGCGGCGGTCCGCGCCGGCCGACACCTTCGACAGGCATTCGCGCATGAATTTCTGGCCACCAAAACCGGGGTTCACGGTCATGACGAGGAGCAAATCGATTTGATCCAGAAAGGGCTCCGCCGCCGAAAAAGGCGTGGGCGGATTCAGGCACAGCCCCGCGCCGCAACCAGCCGCGCGAATCCCGGCGAGCGTCTTGCTCACGTCATGCTGCGCCTCGACGTGGACTGTGATCCGGTCCGCGCCGGCATCGACAAACCGCGGAAAATAATGATCCGGGCGCGAGATCATGAGATGCACATCGAGCGGGAATTTCGTGTGCTTGCGCAGCGCGGCGACGACGTCAGGACCAAACGAAATATTGTCCACGAAATGCCCGTCCATGACGTCGACATGCAGCCAGTCTCCACCGGCCTGCTCCGCCGCGGCCGCCTCCTCGCCGAAGCGTGCAAAATCACAGGCCAGAATCGAAGGGGCAATCAGGGTCGGAAGCATGGAGGCGAACTTAGCGCAGAGGTGGGGCCGCCGTCAGCAAAAAGGCGCGACAATTCCGCCAATTTCTCCGTCGCGATCAGGACGGGCCTCAAGTAAAAAGTGGTCATGTCTCCCTTGTCCTCCCCCACACGAACGATTCTTCCGCTGATCTTCCTGGTCCTGGCGGGATGTTCGGCGCCAAAACCCGTTGTTCTGACGGCCGCCGATAATCGCCGCACCGTCGAAATAACCCGCGGCGCGGACCTGCTGGTCTCACTCGAGTCGAACCGCACCACCGGCTTCTCGTGGACCTTGGCCGGCGCGATGTCCGGTCCGCTCGCGGTCGTGGGCGAACCCATTTACGTCACGGATCCCGCCTCGACCGGCGCGGTGGGCGTCGGCGGGATCGTGACCTGGCGCTTCCGCGCGGCGTCGCCTGGCGAACAACGCTTGCAATTCGAATACCGCCGCCCATTTGAAAAGGAACTGACACCCGAGCGCTCGGTGACGATTGACGTGCGGGTCCGCTAATCTTTCAGCCCGGAGAACGATCGAAGAAATTCACCCCTGAGATCGGTGTCCCCGCCCGCTCAACTCCAGGACAGCACCCGATTCATGAAGTCCCCCATCCCCTCCGCCCGAGTTAGCCGCCCGCTGACTGCCTGTTCTCTCGCCGCGTTGCTCGCGCTTTTTGCCCCCGACGGTGGGGCCCGTGCCGAGGGCGAAGGCCCCGAAGCGGTGATTACCGGCACCGTCACCTACCTTCAGCACGTCGCCCTGCCGCCCGATGCGATCGTCATGGTCGCCCTGCAGGAGATCTCGCTTGCGGACGGGCGGGTCAAGGTCATTGCCGAGCAGAAATTTCCGACCGCGGGCAAGCAGGTGCCGATTCCGTTCAACCTGGCCTACCAGGTCGCGGACATCGATCCGGCGCGGACGTACGTGCTGCGTGCGACAATTTCGAGCGACGGCCGGCTGCGGTTTGCCTCGAACATGTCGAATCGCATCCTGACGCACGGCACAGGGACGAAGCTGGACATCGTGTTGCAGCAAATTGGCGGAGGGGTGGGACCGGCGCGACCGGAGCCGCGGCAAAGCCAACCGCCGGCGGCACAGCCACACTGGTGAATACCTACTGGAAGCTCACGGAGCCAGGCGGTGCGCCCGCAACGTTGTTGCCAGACAATCGCGAGGCGCACTTCATCCTGACGGCGGAGGGCACCCGCATCGCCGGCTCGACCGACTGCAACCGGCTGATTGGCACCTGTGAGAGTGGGACCGACCCGGGGCTACGGCTGAAAGTGGGAGGCGTGACAATGATGGCGTGCGAGGAATCGTTGATGACGCAGGAAAGGAAATTCATCGAGGCCCTCAACGCGTCGACGAGCTACCGCATCGACGGCGAGAAGCTCGAGCTGCGCCAGGGCGACCAAGTGCTCGCTCGATTCGAATCTCGGAAGATGAAATAGGGGATTGCCGCGACGGTGTGCGTTCTGATTCGATAGGAGCCCGTTGAAATACTGGCATGGCCCGCGCGAGCGTCGCTTGGGCTGGCTGGCGGTGGCGTGAGGAGGGAGCGGGTTCCATCAACCCCGCGACCGACGAGCCACGCCGGCAGACGGCCCAAGCCAAAAATCGACAGCAACGCGGGCCATGCCAGTATTTCAACAGCCTCCTAAACGTTGCCATGCCGAAAGCCCGGAGAAAATCCCCCACCCGCAAGTCCCCCATCACGGTCCGCGCCGTCGACTTCGTGATGTACTGCACGAAGGACATGAGAAAGACGCGCGGTTTTTACCAACGCCTATTCGGACTCAGGAAGGGCGCCGAGTGGAATAATTTCTGGTCCGAATTTCAGACGGAGCCCCTCACGCTTTGCCTGAACGGACCGAGCGACAAGCCGAAACGGAACTGGCAGGGCGCGGCCTGCGTCGCACTCGCCGTCGATGACGTGCCCAGGGCAATCGCCGCGTGCCGCAAGCGCAGAGTCAAAATCCTGATTGAGCCGATTGAAACCCGCGTCTGCTGGATGGCGTGGATTGCGGACCCCGCCGGCAACCGCCTCTGCCTCCATTCCCGCAAGGACGGAACCGCCGGCTGACCGCTGTCTGATTCCCCGTTGCAGTTTCGGGCGAGCGCAAACGCGCGGGCGTTCCGCTCCTGACGGGTTCGTGCTATGAAAGGGGACATGGCCGCGGACCCCGAACCGGTGATCGACCTCCACAGCGACGCGCATTTCATGGGCGAGGCGTTGCGGCAGGCGTCGCGCGCGGAAGCGGCCGGCGAGGTGCCGTGCGGGGCGGTCGTCGTGCGCGGGGGGCTCATCATTGCGCGCGCGTTCAACCAGGTGGAGACGCTGAAGGATGCCACCGCGCACGCTGAAATGCTTGCGATCACGCAGGCCGAGAGCGCCGTGGGCGACTGGCGGCTCACCGACTGCGAGCTCTACGTGACCAAGGAACCATGCCCCATGTGCGCCGGCGCGGCCGTGCATGCGCGGTTGAAACGCGTGATCTTTGGCTGCCCCGATCCGCAGGGCGGAGCCGCGGGCGGGTTGCTGAATCTGCTGCAGAATCCGTCGCTCAATCACCGCTGCGAAATCACCGCGGACGTGCGCAGCGAGGAATGCGCGGAGCGGCTGCGGCGGTTTTTTCGCGAGCGCCGCGGCGGCAAGGATGCGACCGAGGTCGAGTGAACCCCAAATTCGCCGAGCCCAATCAGCTCGTCGGATAGGGCGACCAGAACGAGTCCTCCAGCACGTCGCTGAGGGCGGTGTAGGCGACGTTCGGCACGATCAAAGCGGAATCGATGGCATAAGCCGCCGCCGAGTAATTCACCCCGGTGAGGATGCCATTTCCCTGCGACAGCTGCGTGCCCGGTTTAAAATATCGCGCGAGGGCGGACCAGGCCACGGGGCCGACCGCGAGATTGTATTCGAGTGCATACTGATCGATGGCGCCGTCGATCAGGCGCAGGTCGTTCTTGATGCTGGTGCCCTGCGACCGTTTGCGCGCCCGCAAATAACCCGGCAGCCCAATCGCCGCCAGCAGTGCGATAATGGCCACCACGACCATGATTTCAATAAGCGTAAACCCTTGCCTCGAACGATTTCGCATTAGGACCGTGGGATGGTTGGTTGGCCGGCGAGACGCGGAGCCATCCCCATCATCGTCGACAGCAAGTTAATGCAGCATTAACAATACCAAAAAACGACCCGTTGGCGGTGTCCCCTACAAAATCAGCATGCAATCGCCGTAGCTGAAAAAACGGTAGCGCTCGCGCACCGCCTCGGCATACGCCGCCAGCACCCGCTCGCGGCCCGCCATCGCGCTGATCAGCATCATCAACGTTGATTTCGGCAGGTGAAAATTCGTCAGCAGCGCGTGCGCCCGGCGAATCTGCGCCGGCGGATGGAGGAAAACATCGGTCCAGCCGGTTTGCGCCATCATGTGCCCGTTGCCGTCGCGCCCGCACGATTCGAGCACGCGCAGGGTCGTGGTTCCGATCGCCACAATCCGCTGGGCGGCGTTGATCGCGGCGGCCGCCCCGGCGGAAATCTCGTAGTTCTCCCGGTGCATGTGGTGCTGCGTGATGTCCTCCGTCTTCACCGGCAGAAATGTGCCCGCGCCGACCTGCAGCGTCAGGCACGCATGGGAAATCCGGCCCAGGATTTCCGGCGTGAAATGCAGCCCGGCGGTCGGCGCGGCGATCGCGCCGGCTTCGTCCCGCGCGTACAC
Source organism: Verrucomicrobiota bacterium (assembly GCA_025353105.1). Taxonomy (GTDB): domain Bacteria; phylum Verrucomicrobiota; class Verrucomicrobiia; order Chthoniobacterales; family SZAS-18; genus SZAS-18. The sequence goes on along the minus strand of JANXRG010000094.1, from coordinate 41,693 downwards.
CGTCTGGTAGCGCTCGCGATCGCCCGGCTCAGCCTCGCGGCCCAGGTAGGGCGGCAGCGGCGGATGTCCGATCGCGTCGAGATCCGGCGCGGTGGGAAAATCGATCACGCGCTCGCCCTCCGGCAGGATGTGGCTGACCCGTCCGCGGATCCCGCCGACCTGGATCTCGCGGTGCAATCGCGCGCGGCGACCTGGCTTGACCCAGCAGATCCATTGCATCGGCGTCGGTCGCTGCACGACCAGTAGCTCGAGTTTCGGCTCCTGCGCGATGACGCGCGCGGGAATCACTCGCGCATCGTTCATGACGCAGAGATCACCTGGAGCCAGATAACCCGGGAAATCCGTGAAGCGCCGGTGCTCGGTGGCGCCCGTGTCCCGGCGGAGGACGAGCATGCGGGAGTCGTCGCGATGCGGCGGCGGATACCGCGCGATCAATTCGTCCGGTAGGTCATACGCGTAATCGGAAAGGCGCAGGCTCATGGGTCATTGTCGCCGGGGTCGCTGACCGCGGTCGTTCTTGGCGGTCCGTTCGAATCGGCCACCAGCGTTGCCATGCCATAGAGCAGCGGCGGAAGGAAGATCGCGAGCCGCAGCCAGATCGGTTCCCGCCAGGGCAACGGCTGCGTCCACAGCAGGAAGTAGAGAAAAATGCTCACCGAAAGCACGACCCAGCCGCGCGCCCGCGCGCCGCCCGCGGCGGCAAAGGGAAGAATCCAGGTGAGATACCACGGATGCAAAGCCGGACTCAGGAGCAGCACCGCGCCCAGCACCCAAAGCGCGCCGCGCTTCCAGTCGTGCCGGAAAGCGGCGGCTAAAAGGACGCAGGCGCCCGCCGCAATGAGTTGATACACGTCGTTTTTTTGCGCGATATTCGGCCAGACCAAGCGCTCGCTCAGCCACCACACGGCATCGTTGGTGCGCGCGACGCGGGCGAATTCACGGGCCGACGCAAAGATGTCAACGGCCGGCCAGCCGTACTGCAGCGCGAGCAGCGGCAGGGGCAACAAGGCCGGCGTGAGCAGGACGACTCGACGCCAGCCGAACGAAAAGAACCACACCGGCACGAGGACGATCGGCGCGAGCTTGATCGCGATCGAAACGCCGAGCAGCAACGACGACAGCGCGAGCAACCTCGCGGAGTTCGCGCGCAATCCGCGGTCCAGCAGCCACGCGGCCCCCACCAACGGCAGCACCATCAGCACATCGAAATGCGCGGCGCCGGCGAAGGTGAAAATCGGCAGCGGATTCCAGGCATACCAGACCGCGCGCGACGCGTCGGCCCACGCGACGAGCAGTCCGACCACGGCCAGGTCCGCAAGCGCAAAGAAGATCTTCCACGCGAGCAGGCTCGTGACGCCGGCGGCCGCCAGCGCGCGAAAGAAAAGCTGCGCCCCAGGCGGGTACGCGGCGGCAAATTCCTTGTGATTGACCATCTCCCACGCGGCGTTGCGCAGGGGTTCGAGGCTCGGACTGAGCGGACCATCGACATACGGATTGAATCCCGCGATTTGCACGCGCCCCTCCCACACGTAACGCGACGAGTCGTCGGACGGCTCGGCGAACAACATGACCACCCGAAAGAAAATCGCTCCGATCCAGAGCACGCGCCGCGAGCCATCGAAACGGGCCGCCGCGAGCCAGAACAAGAATCCCGCCACCAGCGCGGCGCCGGTGAAACGAACCGCGCGACCCGGGAAGCTCAGATCGCTCGAGGTCGCCATGGCCGCCAGCGCGATGGCGAGACCCAGCACGGGGAGCAGCCGGCGTGATGCGTTCACTTGAAGCCGGTTGAGATACCAGCATGGCCCGCACAAGCGTCGCTTGGGCTGGCGGGCGGTGGCGCCAGGAGGGAGCGGGTTCCATCAACCCCGTGACCGACGAGCAACGCCGGCAGACGACTCAAGCCACGCTCGCCCTCCGGGTTGCGCCGCTTTTTCGCTTGGGCGGTGTCGCCGCGCTCGGGCAGGATCGCCCTGGATCCAGCCGCTTCGAGCGCTCCTTGCCCAAGCCAAAAATCGACTGCAACGCGGGCCATGCCAGTATTTCAACAGGCTCCTAAGCGGTGGCGAGATCGAACTGGAGTTCCGACAGGCGGCGATAAAGCCCGCTGCCGTTCAGCAGCAATTCATCGTGCGTGCCGCTTTCGGCGATGAAGCCGTCCTTCAGCACGTAGATGCGGTCCGCCTCCCGAATCGTCGCGAGCCGGTGCGCGATGATGAAGCTCGTGCGGTTCTGCATCAACCCCTCCAACGCTTCCTGCACGAGTTGCTCGCTCTCGCTGTCGAGGGCGCTCGTCGCCTCATCCAAAATGAGGATGACCGGGTCACGCAGAATCGCGCGGGCAATGGCGACACGCTGTTTTTGTCCGCCCGAAAGTCGCATGCCTCGCTCGCCGACAATCGTGTCGTAGCCCTCGGGGAATCGATCGATGAACTCGTGGGCGTTGGCCTTTCTGGCCGCCTCGATGATCTCCGCGCGCGTCGCGCCGGGTTTGCCGTAAGCGATGTTCTCCAACACCGAGCCGCCAAAGAGAATCACCTCCTGCGGCACCACCGCCATCTGACCGCGCAGATCGCGCAGCGGGTAATCGGTGCTCGGTTTCCCGTCGATCAAAATCCGCCCCGCGTCCGGTTCGTAGAACCGCAGGAGGAGCGACACAACCGTCGACTTGCCCGCGCCGCTGGGCCCCACCAAGGCGATGCGTTCGCCGGCCGCGCCGCTAAGCGAGAGGCCGCGCAGCACGGGCACTTCGGGCCGACTGGGATATTTGAAATGGACCGACTCGAAGGCGACGTCGCCGCGCAAGCGCGCGCCCGCGCCGCCCGCTTCGGCCGGGGGCTGCGGCGCGGTCTCGGAGAGTTTCGGCGGCTTCGCCTGATCGGGCGGCAGCACGTTCTCCGGCACCTCGTCAAGCAGCTCGCGCACGCGCGCGGTCGCCCCGACGGTTTTTTGAATCTGGCTGTAAAGATCTGCGAACGACGCCACCGCACCGCCGACATAAACCGTGTAGAGGACGAAGCGCGCCAGATCGCCGAACGTGATCACGCCGGCCTGCAGGAATTTCGCGCCCGCCCACATCACGAGCACAACCGCGCCGAAGATTGCAAAAATGATGAACGCCACCAGCGCCGCACGGTAACCCGCGCCCTTGAGCGTCATCGCGAGAAAGCCACCGAGGGCGGTCGAATAGCGCTTCGTTTCGTAGGCTTCGTTCACGAAAGCCTTCACGTTCGCGATCCCCTGCAGCGTTTCCTCCACCACCGTGCCGCTCTCCGCGAGCTGGTCCTGCGCCTTGCGCGAGAAGCCGCGAATCTTCCGGCCGATGAAGATCGCGACGAGGATGGCGACCGGAAACGACGCCAGCATCACCAGGGTCAGACGCCACGACGTGATGCCAAGCAGCACGCAGGCGCCGCTCATGAGGATGAACTGCCGCAGAAACTGCGGGACCGAGAAAACCAGCGCCTCCTCCACTTGCGTGAGGTCGGCGGACAGCCGCGAGGAAAGTTCGCCGACCCGCCGGCGCGCAAAGAAACTCATCGGCAGCGAAATCAAGCGTGCATACACCTCGCAACGCACGTCGAAGAGCCCGCGTTGACCGCATTGCGCAAACCACAGCGACGAAAAGAACGAAAACAGCGCCTGCGCGGCAAGCACCGCCATCAGGGTCAGCGCGATGCCATTGATGGCAATACTCCCCGCGCCGGTGCCGGGCTGCGTCCCGTCGAGGAGCTTCCCGATCAGGAAGGGGAACGCGAGGCTGAGCGTGCTTGAAATTAGCAAAAACGCGAGCGACGTGAAAAACTTTCGCTTGTACGGCAGGAGATAAAGGAAAACGCGGGCCGCCTGCCGGAGCGTCTCCTTGTTCACCGGCACCTTCGCCTCGACTTCCTTCGCTGGGACGTCCTTCTCGGCCTCCACGGATTGTTTCGTTTTTTCGGGCATGGGACGCGCTCCTCCATTTACTACGGCTGAACCGGAGAGCAAGAACAGCCAACGTCCTATCCTGTTGCTCAATCTCTAAAAACACTGTTCTAAAACAATGCTAGTTTCCGCTTTACAACACGCCGCCAATTCGCTAACACCAAGCCTAATTGTGAATACCTGTGAATAACTTGGGTGTAATTACTCGCACTGTTATTCGATTTTTTGACCTTAACCTGAGGTGTCCATGAAATTGTCCCTGCGTTCCCTTCTCATCTATTTTATCGTGACGCTGGCCGTGTTGACGTTGCCGGCCTGCACCAAACCCGCCGAGGACGCCCTGAAACGATTGACCCGCGCCGGGCAGTCGCTCACGCCCGATGATTTCGTCAAGGCGGCTGGTCAGGGTGACGTCGAACTGGTCGGCCTGTTTCTGCAGGCCGGCATGGACCGAAACGCGCAGGATGCCCGCAGCTACACGGCGTTGATCCAGGCTTCGGAAAACGGTCGCAAGGAGGTCGTGCGTGCTTTGTTGCAGGAGGGCGTGAAGACGGACCTGCAGACCACCGACGGCAACACGGCGGTCATCGCCGCGGCCGGGAACGATCAATTTGAATGCGTCCGTCTGCTGATTGAGGCGAATGCCGACGTGAACTTGAAGAACGGGAAGAACTGGACCGCGCTCATGAAGGCCGTCTATCAGGGCCATCAAAAGACCACCGATGTCATGTTGAGGACGAGCCGCGACGCGTTGCAGAAGGAAGACCAACTGGCTCGCGCACTCATGGTCGCTTCCCTGCTCGGTCACAACGAAATCGCGCGCTCGCTTCTGGATGCGGGTGCACCGGTCAACAAGCCGATCGAGAAAAAGCAGACCGCGCTCATGTTTGCCGCGTCGACCGGCAAGAAGGACATGACGCAGCTCCTTCTGGCGCGCGGCGCGGATCCGTCGATGGTGAATGCGGATGGCTCCACCGCTTCGATCATCGCGCTGCAAAAGGGTCACACCGATATCGCCAAGTTGATCGACACGGCTGCCGCGACGGCGACGGCCTCATCAAATCGCGCGGCGGCCCTCTCCGCGTCGGCCGTCGCGCCGAAGCCCGCCCCACCGGCGACTGCCAACCCGTCCACGTCACCGGCCCTGACCGTCGCGGCCGCTCCGGCGGCGCCTCCCGAATTACTCGGATCGACGACGCCAAAAACCGCGCCCACGACGAACGAACAGGACGCTGCTGCCGCCCGGATGGAACAGGCGTGGTTGCGTGAGAAGAAAGTTGATCCGCAGTCGCTTTTGGCGGTCGATACCGGCCAGGATTCCGACGGAGACGGGTGGACAGACGCGGAGGAAATCGCGTACGGCACCGATCCCCATGATCCGAATTCCCATCCGCCGCTCTACACGAAGCTGCGCATGGTGAAGCTCGACGCGCAGCCGTTCCCGGTCCTCTTTGATGGCGTCGAGGGTAAGAAGGCTTCAATTTCGATTCAGCACGGACAGATGTCTGAACCCTACGTGCTCGCCGTCGGCGCGCGCATTCCGGGTGAATCATGGAAAATCGCCGCGATTCGCCCGCGCAAGAGCGTGGATAAATCCGGCACAACGATCGACGTCTCCGAGCTCACGCTCGTCAACGCGGAATCCGGCGAGAAGCTCGTCCTCATCAAGTCAATGCAGGCAAATTCGCCCGGAGGGACGGCGGTATTGTCGCTGGAGGGCATGGACCGCGAGGTTCAGGTGAAAGAAAAGCAACAGTTCTCGCTCGCGCCAAATGACCCGGATCGCTACACGGTGCTCGACATCCGACCGACGCAGGTCGTGCTGAAGGTGAACGGCACGGGCGAGGTGATCACCGTCTCGATGCGCCAGCCGGCGACGGCGACCAAGCGGTAACCCCATCCCGGAAAACCCCGACCGGCACGATCGGTTGAAATTGGCGGACCCGCCGGTTAGTTCTTGCGATCGCGTTGACCCGACGCGATCCACCCGGGCTGGATTTTCTGGATCATGATTCCCCTCGAAGACCTTTACACCGACGTCATCGCCAAGGCCCAGCGCGGTTTGAGTTTGTCCGACCAGACGCTGGCGGAAAAATCGGGCCTGGCGCTCCGGGTCGTGCAGAGACTGAAGAATGGGCATCCGGAGCGCGCGCCCTTGGCCCGCCTCGCGGAGATCCTGGATTTGCATGCGGATTCCTTGATTGCGCTTTCGGAGGATCGCTACCGGCCGGAAGTGACTCCGCCGACCGACGGATTCGCGATGTTCACGACGCCATACGGCGGGGGCATGACGGTCAACGCCTTCCTGTTCTGGCGCAGCGAGGCGCGCGCGGCGATTGCGTTCGACACCGGATCGACATGCTCAAAAATGCTCGCGGCGGCGAAGGCGGCGGGCGCGAAGATCGGCATGATTTTCCTGACGCACACGCACCCGGACCATGTCGCGGATTTGCGCCGGCTGCGCGAATACACCAGCGCGCCGATTTTTGTGGGCATCGAGGAGCGGCTCACCGAGCCGAAAACCATCGGCATAGCGCCCGGAAGCTCGAGCGGCGCCGGCCCCTTGCAGGTGCGGGCGCGGTCGACCCCCGGCCATTCCCCCGGCGGCATGACCTACGTTGTCGAGGGCCTACCCGAGCGCTTCGCGGTGGTGGGCGACGCCCTCTTCGCGGGATCGATGGGCGGCGTTGCACCCGAGTTGTACGCAGCCGCCCTCAAGGCGAATCGCACGCAGATTTTCTCGCTGCCCGACGACACCATTCTCTGCCCGGGACATGGGCCGCTCACGACGGTCGGTCTGGAGAAGAAAAACAATCCGTTTTACGCGGGACGCGTTTGAGCGTCGCCCCGGGATTTGGATTGCCGCGTCTCGCGCCGGCCCTTTAGTCTGCCGCGTTGGCTGGGTTCCCCCCTTTTCTTGTTCCCGCCGCCCGGTGCACGCCGTGGCGTCATCAACATTGCCATGTCCTCCCTGAACACCATCCCCCAGCTCTTCCTCGAACGAACCGAGAAATCCAAAACCCGCCTGGCGATCGGCTGGATCGAAAACGGTGTCGTCCGGGAATGGACCTATGCCGACTATCGCGGCGCAGTCGAACGTCTGTCGCTGGCGCTGCGCACGCGCGGACTCCAACCGCAGGAAAAAGTCGCCATCCTCAGCAGCACCCGGCGCGAGTGGAATCTCATGGACCTCGCGATCCAGTCCGCGCGTGGCGTGGTCGTGCCGGTTTACCCGAGCTACCTCCCCGAAGAAGTCGCATTCATCATCAACCATTCCGAGAGCTGCATGGCGGTGATCGAGGACGAGGCGCAGTTCGCGAAGGTGCTGAAGATTCTCGACCAGATTCCGCGGCAAAAATTGTTCCTCACGTTTGCGCCGGTCGGGGAGTCGCTCCGGAAGGCTCTCGCGGCCAGGGGTGGACCGGAGATTTGCACGTTCGACGAGCTGTTGCGCGAGGGTGAAGCCGAAAGGGACGCGCAACCGGCCGCGTTCGAGACCATGATTCGCGAACAGCCGCCGAAGGACATTTCCACGATCATCTACACCTCCGGCACGACCGGCGAACCGAAAGGCGCGGTCATCACGCAGTACGCCTGGTCGCGCAATCTCCAGAGTGCGCACGAGTTTCTGGGAACGCACCTGGGCGAAAGCGACACCATTCTCACCTATCTCCCGCTGTCGCACGTCTACGGCCGGCAGGATTCCTTTCTTATCCTGGTCTTTGGCTGGCGGATGGTCTTCGCCGAATCGCTCGACAAGTTGGTGGGCAACATCGGACTCGTCCGCCCCAGCATCATGGCCGCCGTGCCCCGGGTGCTCGAGAAAATCTACGCGGGCATCACCAAGCAGGTCGCGGCGAGCTCCGGGCTCAAACAGGCGATTTTTCATTGGGCGCTGCGGACCGCGAACGAGTTTAATGCGGCCAGGGATCGCGGCGAAACCCCGGGCGGTTTCCTCACCTGGAAACAGGGTCTCGCCCACAAACTCGTCTTCTCGAAGATCCAGCAGAAGTTTGGTGGACGCCTCCGCTTCTTCATCAGCGGCAGCGCGCCGCTCGCGCCGGAGATCATCTATTTTCTCCGCAACCTCGGCCTCACCATCATGGAGGGTTACGGTCTGACCGAATCACTCTCGGGCTGCTGCATCAACCCCGCCGACAAGCAAATCCCCGGCACGGTGGGCAAGCCATTCCCGCACACCGAAATCAAGATCGCCGGGGACGGTGAGATCCTGATCCGCAGTGAGGCGCTGTTCTCCGAGTATTACAAGCGCCCCGAGGCAACCGCCGAGGCCATCAAGGACGGTTGGTTCTACACCGGCGACATCGGCGAATTCACCCCCGAGGGTTACCTCAAGATCACCGACCGGAAAAAGGACCTGATCAAGACCTCCGGCGGCAAGTACATCGTGCCGCAGCGCATCGAGGGCATGGTGAAGGCGCAAAAATACGTCTCGCAAATCGTCGTCGTGGGCGACACGCGCAATTACGCCACGGCCCTCATCGGCGTGGACAAGGAAAAGCTCCGCGATGCGCTGCCATTGATTGGGCTTGGCGCCGATTGTTCCGTCGCCGATCTCGCCCGGTCGGCCAAGGTCCGCGAGTTGGTGCAGGCGGACCTCGATGTCGTGAACACGAAGCTGGCGAAGTTTGAGACGATCAAGAAATTCTTCATTTGCCCGGAGGAATTTACGATTGACGGCGGACTACTCACGCCTTCACTGAAGGTAAAAAAGAAGATCGCCCTCGAGCGTTACAAGTCGGAAATCGATGCGATGTACGCGGGGGGCGGTGGAGCGGAAAGTTGAGTCATTGGGCGGTTGGAGCGTCCATCGCTCCGCTCCGAATGACGAAACCAGAATGACGAAGCCCGAACGAATGACGAAACGGCATCGGGTGGTAAGTGACGACCCGTTGGCTTGGTCCGTGCGTGAGAAACCAGCCGGCGCCAAGAGGGTGTTTGATCTGGAAGAGCGAACGGCGCGATTTGGCGAGGCGGTCATTGACCTGCTCAAAAAGGCTCCGCGGTCGCCGCTCAGATCGCGCTTGATTGAGCAACTGGTCGGCTGCTCATCGAGTATTGGCGCGAATCATTGCGAGGCGGATGTCGCCGGCTCAAAAAAGGAGTTTCGGATGCGAATCAGCACCTGCCGAAAGGAGTCCCGAGAATCAAAGCACTTTCTCCGGTTGATCGTACGCGCGCATCCGTTGATCGAAATGGAAGCTCGGCTTCTCTGGCGTGAGGCGCGGGAGCTCAATCTCATTTTCGCGGCAATACTGCATCGTTCGGAAAGCTAACCGACTTCACCCGCCTCATCGGACTTCCGTTTCGTCATTCGTTCGTCATTCTGGTTTCGTTCTTCGTCATTCCGCCGCCTGGCGGCGGCCTCATGTCCCACATCATATTGCTTCACGGCCTCGCGCGGACATCGCTTTCCATGCGCCGTCTCGCCCACCGCCTGAACGCGGAAGGATTCACCGTCGACAACACGGACTATCCGTCCCGGACGGAACGGATCGAGCCACTCGCATTCGGCGTGATCGGGCGCGCGCTTGCCCGGGCCCCCAAGACCGATCTGCCCGTCCATTTCGTGACCCACTCGATGGGCGGCATGCTCGTGCGCGCCTACCTTCAGCAGCACAAGGTCGATCGACTCGGGCGCGTCGTGATGCTGGCGCCACCAAACCAGGGAACCGAAGTCGTTGATTTCTACAACCTGCGCGCGCCCCTGCTCGGCCGGATGCTGCGCGCGATCCTCGGGCCGGCGTCCGGGCAAATGCGGACCGACGCCGGCGCGCTGCCGGCGAGGCTCGGGCCGGCGCAGTTCGAGCTCGGAATTATCGCCGGGACCGTGAACCGCAACCCGGTGTTCGGCCCTGTCATCTCCACCATGCCCAGCGACGGCGTCGTGCCCGTCGAAAGGACAAAACTTGTCGGCATGTCGGACTTCCTCGCGCTGCCGTACACCCACACGTTCATCATGGACAAGACGTTGGTGCAGGATCAGGTCGTGCACTTTCTCAAGCACGGGCGCTTCGACCGCGAGGACGCCATCAAGCTCGCAAATTCCGATGAATGAGACCGTCCAGCTTCCGCTCTGGCTCGTGTGGTCGGGCGGGATTCTCGCGAGTTGGGCGGTCCTTTCGCTCACGCTCTGGCCCATCTGGCGCCGGTACTGGCGCAATCGCGCCCAGCGGCTAATCGAGCGGCTCAACGAGAAGCTCAGCTTCCGCATCCCGACGTACAAGATGGCGCGGCGCGACTCACTGATCGGGCGACTTGTGTCGGATCCGCGCGTGCTCGACGCGATCGAGGAGGAGCGCCGCTTGACCGGCGAGTCGCAGGCCGTCGTCTCGAAGCGCGTGGAAAGGTACGCGAGAGAGACCGTGCCTGCGTTCCGGCCGTATATCTATTTCCGGGTCGGCGCTTGGCTCGCACAGTTCATCGCGCGATCGTTCTATCGCGTGCGCCTGGGTGGGAGCGACGTGGGCGAACTCTCGAAGATCGACCCCAAGGCGAGCGTCGTCTTCGTGATGAATCACCGGAGCAATATGGATTACATTCTCCTCGCGTACCTCGCGGCGGACCAGGTCGCACTGAGCTACGCGGTGGGCGAATGGGCGCAGGTGTGGCCCGTCAGCCAGCTCGTCCGCGCGATGGGCGCGTTCTTCGTGCGCCGCGGCTCGGGCAACACCCTCTATCGCCGCGTGCTCGAGCGCTACGTCCAGATGGCGACCGAGGGCGGCATCGTGCAAGTTGTCTATCCCGAGGGCGGACTCAGCCGCGACGGCCGCCTCCGTCCGCCCAAGCTTGGCCTCCTTGATTACATGGTGCGTGGGTTTGATTCCGAGGGCCCGCGCGACCTGATCTTCATTCCGGTGGCAGTCAATTATGATCGCGTCCTGGAGGATCGAAATCTCCTTTCGGAACTGAATCCCGATGCACCGCGCCTCTCGCGCGGTCAAGCGCTGCGGGGCTTCATCCGTTTTGTCGCTCGCAACGTCTGGCTGCGCCTGCGGGGCGGCTGGTATCGCTTCGGCTACGCGGTCGTGAACTTCGGCGCGCCGATTTCCCTGCGGAATTACTCCTCGGCGCGAAACCTTCACCTTCAGCATATGTCGCGCGAGGACCGAATCGAAAAGGTCGGGACGCTCGCGCGCGACCTCATGACCGCCGTGGCGGCGATCGTGCCCGTGGTTCCGGCTGCGCTCGTCGCGGCGGTGTTTGTCGAGGCCGGCGATCGCTGGCTTGACGACCTCGAATGGAAGTCGCGCGCCAACGCGCTCATGGCGCAGCTGAAGGCGCAAGGCGCGCATCTCTACATCCCGCGTCAGAGCCGCTCGTACACGCTCGAATCGGGCCTCCGCATGCTGACGCTCCGCCACTTGCTCGAGGAGGACAACGGCCGATACCGCGCCCGCGCGAAGGATCTTCTCGTCCTGCAGTATTACGCCCGGTCGTTTGAGCACCTGCTTCCGCCGCATCAAAAGGCGGCGGCGCAGGCGGCGTGAAGGGACCACCCATGGAGACGCTCGAATTTGAAGTTTCCGCCGATCGCGCCGGCGGGCGGCTGGATCATTTCCTTTGTGAATCCGCGCCGCACCTCTCGCGCTCGCGCATCCAATCGCTGATTCGCTCGGGTGATGTCCTGCTCAACGCGCGTCCCGCAGCGAAGCCCGGCGAGACGGTGCGCGTCCACGATCGCATTTCACTCCGCGAACCGCCGCGGCCGCCGCTGCGAGCCGAGCCCGAAGACATTGCCTTGGAAATCATTTTCGAAGACGCGGACATCATCGTGGTGAACAAGCCGGCCGGACTGGTCACCCATCCGGCGGTCGGTCACGCGGAGGGCACGCTGGTGAATGCGCTGCTGCACCACAGCGCCGCTCTCTCTGGCGGCACCGGCGCCGAGCGCCCCGGCATCGTGCATCGGCTCGACAAGGACACCAGCGGGCTCATCGTCATCGCCAAAAACGACGCCGCGCATGCCGCGCTAGCCGCCCAATTCGTCGAACGGACGATGGAAAAGCGGTACCTCGCGCTCGCCCGTGGTTGGCCCCGCGTGGAATCGGGATCGATCGACGCGCCCATTGCCCGCCACCGGCACGAACGCAAGAAAATGGCGGTGGCAGCCGACGGGCACGGACGGGCGGCGCTGACGACGTACCGGCTGTTGCAGCGGCTCAAGCCCAGTGACATCGGCCTCGCCGCTTCGCTGCTGGAATGCCGGTTGCACAGCGGCCGGACGCACCAGATTCGCGTGCACCTCAAGCACCTCGGTCATCCGATTCTGGGGGACACGCTGTACGGCGGGCCTGTTTCGGACGTGACTCCGCGGCCCCGTCGGCAGATGCTGCACGCGTGGATCCTCGCCTTTACGCACCCCCGCACGGGTGAAGCCCTGCGGTTTGTCGCGCCTTTGCCCGCCGATTTTCTTGCGTACCTCGACCACGTCCCCGCGCCGACCTCATGAGTGCATTTCCCGAAGCGTTGCGTGCGGTCATCGGTCACCTCGAGCGCGCGCGGGAGACCGGGTACACCCGCGGCGCAAGCCAGTCGGCCCTCGTACGTTTGCGCGAAACTCCGGAGGTCACCCCAGCCCCAACCCCAGTCTCGCGGGCGGACGACCCGGAATCCAAGGCCCAACGTCTCGCCCGCCTGCACGCGATCGCCTCGGCTTGCACGAAGTGTCCACACCTCGCCGCGAGCCGGAAGACCGTGGTCTTTGGGGTCGGGAATCCGGAGGCGGAAATCATGTTTGTGGGCGAGGCACCCGGTGCCGAAGAGGACGCGCAGGGGGAGCCTTTTGTCGGACGCGCCGGTCAATTGCTCACCAAGATCATCCAGACGATGGGCTACCGTCGTGAAGACGTGTACATCGCCAACATCCTCAAATGCCGGCCGGACACGCCCGGGCAGACGGCCGGCAATCGGCCCCCCACGCCGGAGGAGATGGGCACTTGTTTTCCTTACCTAACCGAGCAGGTCGGAATCATCCAGCCGCGCGTCATCGTGGGCTTGGGCGCGACCGCGGCGAAGGGCCTGCTGGGCCAGACCCGACCACTGGGAGAACTGCGGGGCGCGTGGCACGATTTTCGCGGCATTCCCCTGATGGTGACCTACCATCCCGCCTACCTCCTGCGAAATCAGGCGCTCTCCGAAAAACGGAAAGCGTGGGAAGACATGCTCCAGGTGAAGGAGCGTCTTGGCCATGCGATTTCCGAGCGCGATCGCGGATATTTTCTTTCCAAATCTTCGGCTTAGTCGAACAGACTTTCCAGCTCCCGGCTGCACATGGGCACCCCCGCCAAAAAATTCGATTCGGAATCCTCCCCGCCGTCCATCGGCCTGGAGCGCCCGTCGTATTTCCGGAGATTGAGCGCGCTCTTCGGTGGTGGTGCTGAGGTGGAGACGGTTGAGTCCCCGAGCGCGGATCCGCCCGCCGACCTGACCGGCGGCGCGCCGAATGGCCGGGTGGTTTCCCTGCGCGGCAGCCACACCCCACCGCCCGCCGTTGAGCCGTGGATGAAGCGAAAACCGGGCGAATCCGAAGCGGTGTCGATCGATTTGCCGGGGTCGTCGTCGTCCGCACGCGTGCAAGAATCGGCCCCCGTGCCGGTCACCCCGGCAACGATCGGGCCCGCTCCGCTGCCGGCGCCCGCGGCACCCGGGTCATCCATTTCTGCCGTCACCACGGTGGTCGAACCGGAGCTGTTCACCGAGCAGGAAATCGGGGCCATCCGCGCGCCCGAACCGGAGAAGGCCGAACCGCAGCTTCCGAATCCCATCGTTTCGACTGTCCTGTCACCGTCGGCGCCCCGCCCCGAGAATGAAGTGCCGGGGACGGAGGACTACACGATGCGGCGGCGGACGATCGAAAGCACGCTGCTGCGGGTGCTTCCGGAAAGCATCCATTTCGAGAATGAAGTGATCTGCCAGCTCTGTGAGTCGTTGCGCGCGGAACACGCGTGCCTGTGGCTGGTGCCGCCGGATCTCGGCACGATCTGGGACTGGGGCCGCAAGACAATCATCGCGGAAGCGGCCGCGCAGAGCCACAACCAGAACCCGTTCACGCACACCCCGCCGCCACGCGAATGGGCGATTCAATATCTCGATCCGATCCTGCGCGCGACCGGAGCGACCGTTTTCAACGTCCCGCCGCCTTTCCAGCCCGGTGGCAATCCGAACGCGCGATCCAACTACCTCGCGATCGCGCTGACCGGGCATCCCGGCTACCGCTGGGCAATGATGTTCGAGCGGAGCGGACCGCCGTGGCGCGAGTCGGATGCCATGCTGCTGGAGGATCTGGCGACCACGTTGAGCCTCGCGCTCGAGGGCCGCTTACTCGCCAAGCAATCGATCGAGCGCGGTACCTATCTCAACAATCTGCTCAATTCCTCGGACATCGCCGTGATGGTGATCGAGCAGACAACCCCCGGCAAACCGGTCATCACGCTGGTCAACCAGCGCTTCCGCGAACTGTTCGGCATCTCCAAGGCGAAGCTCGCCGGCGGCAGCCCGCGCGAGATGATGGATCTGATCCGCGCCAGCCTGCGCGATTGGGATGCGCAGATGAAGATTCTCGAGGGACTCCTCGCCGAACCCGCCTCCGAACGCATCGATGAGATGATTCTCTCGGAAGCCACCGCCGGCGTCCGCATCCTGCATCGCTACACCGCGCCCGCCCGCGACAGCACCGGACACATTTTCGGCCGGATGTTTTTCTTCCGCGACATCACCTACGACAAGGAGATGGAGCGCCAGATCATCCACTCCCAAAAAATGGATTCCATCGGCACGCTCGCCGGCGGGGTGGCGCATGATTTCAACAATCTGCTTACGACCATTCTCGGCTACACCGAGCTGCTCAAGCGGGCGACATCGCCCGACGACCCGTCGAGTCAGAAATTGTTGCAGATCGAACGCAGTGCGAATCGCGCCGCGGAACTTACTGGACAGTTGCTCGCGTTCTCGCGCCGCAATCCCACCAACCTGCGGCTGTTCGACCTCAACAAGTTAATCGAAGAGACGCACGGCATGCTGCGGTCGACCGTTCCGGCGACGATTGAAATGCGCTTCACGCCGCAAGGCGGACTACCGTACGTCGAGGCCGACGAGACGCAGATTCAGCAGGTGATCATCAACCTCGTCCTCAACGCGCGCGACGCGCTTTCGAGCAAGAAGGGCGGCGGCCAGATCACGATCACGACGCGGCGCGGCGTGGATGCGCAGGCCACCGCGGAAAACGCCGTGCGGCCGTTTGCGGTCCTGGAGGTCGAGGACAACGGCATCGGCATCCCCAAGGAATCGTTGCACCGCATCTTCGAGCCGTTCTTCACGACGAAGGACGTCGGCAAGGGCACCGGCCTCGGTCTTGCGATGGTCTACGGCATCATCAAGAAGCACAACGGCTTCATCGAGGTGAACAGCGCCGAGAAAATCGGCACGAAGTTTTCCGTCTTCATCCCCGCCCGCGAGGTCGAGCACACCGAGGAGGTGGTCGTGGCGCCCCGTGCGCCCAGCGCCCGGCGTCCGGTGAAAATCATGGTCGTCGATGACGAGCCCGACCTCCGCGAATTCTGCGCGGCGGCCCTGGGGGATATTGCGACGGAAGTGTTGACCGCGAGCAATGGACTGGAAGCTCTTGAGGTTTTCCAGCGGGCGGATTTCGACATCGATCTCGTCGTGCTCGATCTGACGATGCCGAAGATGGCGGGCCCCGAATGCGCGTACCTCATGCGCACGATGAAGCCGACGTTGAAAATCCTGATTTCAAGCGGATACGGGCCGGATGTGACGGCGGACCCGCAACTCGAGGGCCAGGTCGCCGGCTTCCTGCCGAAGCCGTACGATTTGAATCAGCTGATTCGGAAGGTCGAGGAGGTTCTCGACATGCCGGAAACGGGCGCGCGGCCGTAACGGCGCTAGGAGTTCGGAATCTTCTTCAGCGCGTCGATGAAGGCCTGCGGTCCACCCTTCATGTAGCCCAGTTCGCCGACCTGTTTGCCGTCGGCGTTCAGGACCACCACGGTTGGAAATCCCTGCACCTTGAATTTCTTGGCGAGGGCGTCATTGCGGCTTTTTTCCTCGGCGCTCTGCGACTTCCCGCGCGGGAAGTCAAGCTGGACGAGCACCAGGTTATCCTTCGCGAACTGTTGAAATTCCGGTTGGGAAAAGACCTCTTTGTCCAGCTTCATGCACCAGCTGCACCAGTCGGACCCGGTGAAGTCCATCAGGACCAGTTTTTTGGTTCCCTTCGCGCTGGCGAGGGCCTTTTCAGGGTCGGTTTGCCAGTTGCCGTCGGCGGCCCGGAGCGCGGGCGCGAGGGAGAGGGCCAACAAGGCGGTCAGGGCGAGAAGTTTCTTCATGGGGAGTGCGAGATGAGACCACGCCTACGGCGCGGCGTTGAAAGATACTGCGGTTTTATGACCGTGGTAGTCGTTTCAGCACTTTTACCTGCGACTTGGGGCCGCCGGGCAGCAAACCGATTATTCCCATCGGGCGATGATCGCGTAATTCCACGATGGGAAACGGATTATGTCCGTGTCGCTGTAAGGCTGGAGCAAATTTCGCGTATTGCTAATAGCGGGCGCTCCATGCGGTCGCCCCGCCCTTTGAACTGTATCACTAGGTGCCTTTGGCCAAAACCACCGGCCCTCTCTGCATCAGGTTCTGAACACCTTCGCCCTCTTTCTTACCGGCGCCACGGATCCGAATCCACAGTATCAGACCATCGCAAACCCGGGTGGCCCGACGGTGCCCCCGGGCTCCCGCACCTATACAGCCCGCACTTACGTGCGCGACGCCCGCGACCGGATTTACGCCTTTGCCAAGGGCAGCGACGCGTCCATCAACCCGATGGAAAATGGCCGGGGTGACTATTTCTGGTACGACGCGGAAGGCCAGCTCACGGACGCGGGGTACCAAGCGTTGAATCCGCTTACTGCACCGAGCGGTTATCAGCGCGAAGACCATTTCCAATACGACCAGCTTGGCAACCGCAAGCAGGTGGCACGCTATGGGAACAGCTGGCAGCAGTGGACCGGGCGCGACAACGGGCTCAATCAAATCAAGGACACGCCGCCGTGGGCCGGGTGGGTTACGCACGAGGACAGCTACGCGCCGCAGTCTCCCGGACATAACAACGGGAACCTCGTGACCGACGGGTACATGAGCGCGAATTACAACGCGCTCAACCAGCCCAACTGGATGTATGGCAACGCCCGCGCCAGCGGTAACAGTCTGAACTTTGGGTACGACCCCCTCGGTCGCTGTGTCAAACGCTGGGACAGCCTCGGGTCGACCTACCTGTATTACGACGGTTGGAATCTCATCACTGAAGGCAGCCGCTTCGATCAGCCGATCCGCCAGTACATCCACGGCGCGCGCGTCGATGAAATTGTGTGGAGCAAGGTCGTGACGAGTGGCGTGGTGGCCTACCATCACTACGATGCCAGGACGCATTGCATGATGCTCACCGGCACGGGACAGAACATTATCGAACAATACGACTACGATGCCTTTGGGCGCGTCTATGCGTACAACACGGCCGGCGCCGCACTGACGGTCGGCGGGCGTCCCGGTTCACCCTATGGCAACCGCTTCCTCTTTACCGGCCGAGAATGGCTTTGGGACTTGGGCGTGTACGACTACCGCCACCGCCACTACAACCCCGAGCTCGGCCGCTTCCTCCAGCCAGACCCGAAGCATTTCGCAGCCAGAGATTACAATCTCTATCGCTACTGCCACAATGATGCAGTTAACCGTCAAGATCCACTCGGGCTCACAGATGTGGTTTATGACAAAGAAGCACTCAACCTCGCTGTTAGGATGACCATCACCTTAACGCAGCTTGCAAACGGCGATTCTGAAAAGCAGACGCGGGGCGACGGGTTATCGCGGACAATAGTATATTTTCGGGACTCGGCCGGAAACCTTGATCACACTAAGCAGGATTTCGGAAAAATCGTCCCAACTGCAGATGGAGGCAAGATGAGAAACGAGACGGTCGACCTCGGCAAGGGAAACACGCCCGCAGCGACTTCTCACGTGCACGGTGATTCGCGATATGACGAACCGTCCACCGGAAAACAAGGCGACATCGCAGGTGTCATGTCGTCAAAGGCTCCAATGGCATTCAGCGGCCCAAAGTTATCGGAAGAGAAAAGAGTGTTGGTTCTAATTCCACAAAAGGAAAAAGGGCTGGAACCCCGCAGAGAGTACAGGCGTTATCCCTAATATGCGCTATCCACTCACCAAAAGTATATGCATTGCAGTAGGCACCGCAGTAATTGCAATCACAACGCTCGGTCAGGATGCCCCGCCGCACCTCGTTGTAACACCTCAGTATATTGATACCGTACCGCCCCTAGGAAAAGCGGTAAGTATAAGTATTCACAATAAGCTATTCGGTACTACAGATTGGTTTGTGCGATATTTGGAGATTAGCAACGACAAAGATGTTGCGATCTCGATGTATAGAAGTAAGCGAGGGGAATCACGTGTGCGGGTATCAATAGCAGAACCGGAAATGACAGGGGTAGCTGCAGCCGCAAAACATAAGCGTCAGAGTCCGACGCGTGCTCTTCGGCGCGTTAATATACGTACTAATGACGAGAGCATGCCTGACGTGACGGCTGAAGAAATTAGGCAACTGTGGTTAACACTGCTTTCCAAGGTGGGAAAAGAAGCGGCTGAGCCAAACGTGATTCAACTTCATGGCTTGTTCCTGTATTTCGCTGCCAAAGACAAGGGTGGTCGCACGTTGCGCGGTGAGGCACCGCCGCAATTTGTCGAACATGAAGCGTATATGCGATTGAATCGGATCATCGTTGAACTAGTGGAAAATACGAGTCGGAACACTACCGCACGTTTAGCTGCGTATCGTAGGGTTGAAGAGCAGGTTCGAAGCTTCAGGGAGTGGCTTGAGAGATCATGGAAATAGCGGTCGAATAGGGGACATCATTAATCATACTTTGCGGTCAAGCCGCTGGCGCGCGAGGCGGCGTGCGCCAGCCCCCTGTCGAAAGTACCAAGGGACAGACCTTCTGTGGGAAAAGTAGGCCTCTATTTCACGCAGATGTTGCGGCCGCTGGCGCGGGAGGCGGCGCAACGCCAGCCCCGGTCGTAACCGCCTGAGCCGCTCCGGCACGCCGGCTGCAGAGAGGCAGCCGTCCTGCCGTCGCTCGCGCTGTGCCGTGCGAAGGCGGTCGCTGGTCACGGCGAGCTGCTTACGCACTCGCCGCGCCGCTCCCTTGAGTTCCGCCCCGGGCCGGTCGCTCGCGTCCTCTTCCTGGCAGCGGTGCGCTGCTTAAGCTCGTGCCTCGCTTCCGCTGCTCCCTTGTCGCTTGCCGCTCCATGCCAGCCGTCCGCTCGACTTCCTCATACGCTCAGTCGACTGCGGGGCGGGGCCGCGGCAACTAGGCTAACGCCAGGAAAGGTCGCCCCTTTGCTCCTTCGCTTTCCACGCGTTTTTGGAGCAGACGGGGGAAGCCCTCGACGCGTTGAACTTTCACCCCTCCCGCTCCTGTCCGCGCCATCGAATCAACGACGAGGGCGAAATTCGCAGGTCTGTCGCGGCACTGACAAGTCTTGCACTCGATACGAAACGGCGGGAAAATCAGCCGGGTTGATCCACCGGCGGGCTTTGGCTCTCGACCCTCGACCTTCGACTACCCCGCCATGTCCGCCTGCTGCACCATCCCGCCCGACTTGAACGAGCCGCGCGATTCGTCGCCGGATTCGGAGAGCAACGATGCGGCAAGACTCGCGGGAGATTGGCTGCGCATCGGCATTGCGGCGATCGTGGCGATGCTGAGCATGACCTTCAGCCTCGCGGTCAATATCTCTCCGCCCGGCCCCGAGGCGCGGCCCTGGCTTCACGGCATTCTCGCCCTGTCTGCCCTCGTCGTATTTTTCCTGGTGGGCGGTCCGCTTTGCCGACGGGCGTGGGAGGAATTGAAGGCCGGCCGCGTTGCGGTCGAACAATTGTTTCTGTTGGGTATTCTCGGCGCGTTCGGCGCTTCGGTGCATTGCTCGCTCACCGGCCACGGCGCCATCTATTACGAAATCGTCGCCATCCTCCTTGCGATTTACAACTTCGGTCGCATCATCGGCGACCAGCGGCGTGACCTCGTCCGCCGCGCCGCCGACGGACTGCGTGAGCAATTCGATCAATGCATAAAGATCGCCTGCGACGGCGGGGAAAGCCGCGTCGCCGTGCGAGCCATCGAGGTCGGGGACCGCGTCCTCGTCCGTCCCGGTGAAGGCGTGCCGATCGACGGCCGCGTGGTCACCGGCCTGGCCTTCGTGCGCGAGGCGTCCATCACCGGCGAACCCTTTCCCGTGGTCAAACGCCCGGGCGACCAGATTCTTGCCGGCGGGCATGTCCTCGATCAGGCGTTGACCATCGAGGCGACTTCGCCCGGTTCGGCGCGGGAACTCGATCGCCTCCTCGACGCGGTGCGCGCCGCGCAGATGCATCCGTCTGAGTTGCAGCGCGAGGCCGACCGGATGGTCGCTTGGTTCCTGCCGGCGGTATTGGGCATCGCGATCGTCACGGGGATCGGCTGGACGATCGGCTCCGGCTGGATCACGGGCGTCTTCAACGCGCTCTCCGTGTTGCTCGTGGCGTGCCCGTGCGCGCTGGGATTGGCAACGCCGATCGGGCTCTGGGGAGCCCTCGGCCATCTGGCCCAACGCGGCATCCTCGCCTCATCGGGCGATCTCATCGAGCGGCTGGCCCGCGTTGACACGGTGGTGTTCGACAAGACGGGCACGCTGAGCGATGACGACATGGCGCTCGTCGATTTCGTCACGGACGAATCCTGCGGCATCGAACGCGAAACCCTGAAGCAGTGGATCGCCCGCATCGAGGGCGCGACCGCGCACCCGGTCGCGCGGGCGTTCCGCGCCTGGCATCCGAGCGACGTTGTCGACGCCCCGCGCATTGAGACACTGCCGGGCATTGGCCTCGCCGCGGAGCTGGCGAATGAAGACGGGCGGCCTCATCGGGTTGCGATCGGCAACCGCGGCCTTATCCAGAATGAGTCCAATCAGGCGCTCGCCACGAAGCTGGAAGCGCAAGTCGCGCCCGATGCAGCGGCGAACGCCGCGCTGCTTCTGTTTGTTTTGGTCGACGGCCGCGTGGTGGGCGTCGCGGCGCTGCGCGAGCGTCTGCGTGACTCCGCGTCGGGGGCGCTCGAACAATTGCGCGCGGCGCACATTGAGTTGCATGTGATGACGGGCGATCGCGCGGAGCATGTCGCCGCGCTCGCACTTTCCGCGCTACCCGCGGACCATCTTCACGTGTCGATGTTGCCGACGGAAAAGGCGGAGCTCGTCGGACGCATGCAAGCCGCGGGCCGGAAGGTCCTTTTCGTGGGTGATGGTCTCAACGATTCCGCCGCGCTGGCGCGGGCGCATGCCGGCCTCGCCCTGGCCTCCGGCGCAAGCCTGAGCCGCGTAGCTGCCCCTGGGCAATTGATGGGCGGTGATCTCGCCGCCGTGCCGGATGCGATTGCGACGTGCCGCGCCACGATGCGCGCCGTGCGGACCAACCTGCTTTTTGCCGCCGGTTACAATTTGATCGGTATCACGCTCGCCGTCTCTGGCGTGCTTCATCCCGTCGTGGCGGCGTTGCTCATGCTCGCGTCGAGCGTGACCGTGACCACTCGCGCGCTGTCGGCCACGAATCGCAAGGCGGTGCTCACGGATCTTTTACCGCCGGCTAGCGAGGGTATGGGGAAGAATTTCGGCCGGCACTTCGGCTTTTTGCGCGATGCGCGCGCAACCGCCGCGGGCGCGGCCTGCGTGGCGCTGGGCGCGCTGCTCGCCTGGCACGGGACCGCCCGCGCGACGGCATGGATCGTTTTGATGACCAGCTTCACCGTTGGCGGATACTTGCTCGCACGGTGGCTGGCTTCGCCGGTCGCGGGCGTGCGCACATCCGACCGCTTTGCCGAAGCCTACCGCTGGCGCGGCCTGACGGAGATGTTCGCGTTTGGAAACCTCGCGATGCTGGTCGGGTGGTGGGCGGACGCGGATTTCGGCCCCATCATTCGCGACGGCGTTTGCCTCTGCCCCTGCCCGCGATTGGCGCTGGGCGCGGGGCTGCTTCACTTAGCGAACTGGATGAATTTCGGCATGCTGGTCGGGTCGCTGTCCATGTGGCCGCGCGGCGGCGATTGGCGCGCGTTCGGACATTTTTTGGTCATGCTGGTGGGGATGTTCGTGGGGATGTTTGCGGTGGAGTCCTTCATGTCGAAGCTCGTCGTCATCGATCCCGTGCGACATTTCTATCTCGCCGCCGCGTCCATGGCCGTGGCGATGGGCCTCGGGATGTTGCTCGCGTGCGAGGCTTGGCGCCGGACCTTCGCGCGGCGCGCGGTCGACGCCTCCGTCGAAGCCGCCACTCCCGCCGGACCGGTGGAGGCGTGAACCGGCCGACCATGCGCAACTTTTCCTTCTTGCTCGCGGTTTTGCTGACGCTCGCTGGCTGCAAGCCGAATCCCGCCGAGACCCAGGAGTCTGACGTGGTCCGCTTTGCCGGCTCAGGCTTCTCGCTCGAACCCGGCCCCGGTTGGATCCGCATCAACACGCGCAAACTCAACCAGGGTCTGGTTCAGGTGATCTGCCAGCCGGCGCTGACCACGAGGGGCGGCACGATTCAAGTCGTGCAACTCGGCGACCGCATCGCCGAGAAGGAGGCGATTGGGCAAATCCTCAAGGCGATGGATGGTGACGAGCTCGCGATGAAGGAGACGCTGACGCAACGCGAGTTCCAGGCGGACTCCGGCACGCGCGGCAAACTGTTCCGCTACACCCGGCACACCGCACCGGACCCGGCCCGCATCCTCAACTACCTCACGCAATACGTCGTGCGCACGGCGGGCGGGCGGTGGATTTCAGTCGGTGCGCTCACCGATTCAGTCGCACAAGCCGACGAGGTGGACGCGATGATGAAGCGCACCCTGCGCGAGGTTCCACCGGCCACTCCCACGCCACGCCCGAAATGACGTTGAGCCCCGTGCGCCGCCGCTTGTTCCGCGGCGCGATCGCATCCATCGTCGACCGCAGCCCCCCAACGCGAGTCCCATGACGAAATTCCTGATCACCGGCGCCTCCTCGGGCATTGGCAAAGCAGTCGCAAAAAAGCTCGCGGCCCGCGGCGCGATGCTGCTCCTGAACAGCCGGTCGGCGGAGCGACTTGGTCCCGTCGGTGGCGAGTGCATCGCCGCGGGCGGGACCGGCGTCGTGCACGCGGCCGATCTCACCACGCCCGGTGTGGTCGAGGGACTCTTCAAAGCGGCGCAGGACCAGCTCGGCGGACTCGATGCCGTCATTCATTGCGCGGGCGTCGGGCTAATTAAGCCCACGCTTGAGACCACCGATGCGGAATTTTCGCGCGTGATGAACGTCAATGCGCGCGCGACGTTTCTGGTGGCGCGCGAGGCGTGCCGGTTCTTTTCCGCCCAGAAGCAGGGTCTTTTCATCACACTGCCCGGAATTCTCGGCCGCGTCGGGATGCGCAACGCGGCCGCTTATGCCGCGAGCAAGTTCGCCGTCACCGGCATGCTCAAATCCATGGCGCTGGAATTTCAGCGTAGCGGCGTGCGCATCTGCCTGCTCCATCTCGGCGGCGTCGACACGCCATTCTGGGACAACCTCCAGATGACGGTACAGCGCGACCGGATGATTCCCGTCGAAGTCGCGGCCGATGCGGTGATTTCGGCCGTCGACCTGCCGTCGCACCTCGTGTTAAACGAGATCGTGATACAGCCCGAAAGCCACCAAATGTGAGGCGCCGCGCGCGAAGATCTCGCGCCCGGCCGGGACGTGACCACCATGACCGGCTTCTTTGACTCCGCGTTTCTGGCCCGGCTCGAGCAGCTCTCGCTGCTTTCGCGCCGATCCTTCGGCGGGCAGCAACGGGCCGAGCGCCGCTCGCGGCGGCGGGGGTCGAGCCTCGAATTTGCCGACTACCGCGATTACGCTCCCGGCGACGACCTGCGGCGGCTCGACTGGAATCTTTACGGACGGCTGGATCGATTTTACGTAAAGCTTTTCGAGGAGGAGGAGGAGCTGCCGATTCACATCCTGATCGACGACAGCGCCTCGATGCGCTGGCGGCCGACCGATGAGCGCGGCCGACCAATCGCGTCGCGACCGGGGAAGTTTGACCTCGCACGCCGGCTCGCCGCCGCCCTTGCGTACATCGGGCTCGCGCATCTCGACCACGTGCATTTGCACTGGCTCAGCACCGACGGAAGCGCGGGCCGCGCGCTGGACCTCGGACGCGGCAAGGCGCAGTTCCATCGCGCGTTGGAGTTCCTGACGCGGGCCGATGAATTCAACGGTCCGGCATCGGTCGATTTGACGCGCGCGCTCCGGCGGTTTGGCGGCACCGTTCGGCGCCGCGGTTTGGTCCTGCTGGTGAGCGATCTCCTCGAGCCGACCGGCCAGTACACCGAGGGCATCGAGTTTTTGCTCTACAACGGATTCGAGGTCCAACTTCTCCACGTGCTCGATCCGGCGGAGTTGCGCCCATCTCTGCTCGGCGATTTGCGGCTCGCCGAGGTGGAAGGTCAGGGGATCATCGACGTGACGGCGGACGAGTCGTTGTTGCGCGAATACGAACGCTCCTTCGAGGTTTTCCTTGCGTCGGTTGAGCGTTTTGCACGGCAGCGGCAGGTCGCGTACATCCGCGGGCTGACGGACGTGCCGTTCGAGGATTTTGCGCTGCGGGCATTACGACTTGCGGGGATGTTAAAATGACGCTGCTTAATCCCGCTGCCTTCATTTTCGCCGCACTCGTCCCGATCGTGGTGCTGCTCTATTTGTTGAAGATCCGCCGGCGCGATGCCGTGGTTTCCACGCTGCGGTTCTGGCAGCAACTCGCGACCGATAACCGCCGGCGCACCTTCTGGCAAAAACTGCGGCGCGCTCTCTCGCTGCTCCTGCAACTGTTCCTGCTGGCGCTCGTCCTTTTCGCGTTGGCGCGTCCCGAGCTCGGCGCATTTTCTTTTGGCGGAGGCGCGTCCACCGTGGTGGTGTTCGACGTGCGCGCCCGGATGCAAGGACGGGAGGAAAGCGGCGGCACCCGCTTCGATGTGGCGCGGACGATTGCCGCCGGCTTCCTCCGCCGCGCGTCGACCGGCCATCAGGTCGCGTTGCTGGCCGCCGGGGCGCGGCCACGTGTCCTGGTACCTCTCTCGACCGATGATGCCCCGCTGCTTTCCGCGCTTCAGAATCTCGCCGCGGACGATGCCGCTGGTTCCCTCGACGACGCGCTCGTGCTCGCCAACGAGTTGCTTGCGTCGCGCTCCGCGCCACGGCGCGTGGTCGTGATTACCGATCAGGCCGCGCCGCCCCGTCCGGATTCCGCCGCCGGAACGATTGAATGGATCGCGGTCGGCACGCCGCGCGACAACGTGGGCCTCACGCGCCTGGCCGTCCGACGGCTCGCGACGAGTTCCGCGGACGCGGAGATTCTTTTCGAGATCGTGAATCACGGATCGAGTCCGCGAACGGGTAACGTTGAGTTCGCTTTTGATGGGCGGGTGTTCGACGTGCGTTCATTGGATCTCGCACCTGGCCAGCGGCGGACCGAAGTGCTGGCGTCGCCGCCGCTCAACCGCCTGCCCGGCAACGCCCGGGGCTGGATCACCGCGCGCTGGCTGCCCAGCGACGGCCGGGCCGACGCGCTCGCCCTCGATGACGTGGCCTACGCGGTCGCGCCCTTGCCTCGACCCCGCCGGGTTCTGCTGGTCACCGCCGGAAACCTGTTCCTCGAGCGGAGTCTCGCCGCGGACGATTCGATCCGCTTCGATTTGCTCGCGCCTGCGGTGTTTGAACCCGCTATGGCCGTAAATTTCGACGCCGTGATTCTCGACCAGCCGGAAAAACCCGGGGGCGACATCCTCGCGAATTTTCCCGCGGGTAACTTCCTCTTCATCCGGCAGTCGCCGGTGGGCTTAAACGAGGGTGAACTGGACCGACCGCTGGTCACCGAGGCTGACGTCGATCATCCGCTGCTGCAGCTCGCCGATTTGCGCGAGGTGAACTTTCTGAGAGCGGCCAGGCTCCCGTTCGACGCGCGACGCGGTCCGCAACGACGGGGGGCGTGGCGGGTCAGTGCGCCGCTGCGTTCGCTCGACAGCGCACTCATTCTCGCCGGTGAACGCGAGCCGGAAGGTGACCGAGGTGGGCAGCGATTTGTCGCGCTCGCATTCGGGGTGACCGATTCGGATCTGCCGCTGCGCATCGCCTTTCCGCTCTTCATCCACAACGCCGTTCAGTGGTTAGCGGGAGGCGAGACAACAAGCCTCAACGCCATCCGCGCGGGCGAGACGCTCCGCCTGCGACCGGGGGAGTCGGTGGAAACCACGCCGCGGACCACCCCGACGACCGAGATCGCGAACGCCCAAACGGTGGGCGGCGACGGGGCCTTTGCACCGTCCCGCAACGGATTTTATCTTCGCCGCGACGCCGCGGGCCTCGAGGCGTGGATCGCGGTGAACACCTTCGACGACGATACGGCGAATCTCTCCCAGGCCGCGTCGTCGGCGACCTTTGCCGGTGGGGGCGACGGCGTCGCGACCACGTACCGCGGCTCGTTTCTCCGGGCCTGGCCACCTTGGGTTTATCTGACGGTCATCGCCCTCTGCATCAGCGCGCTGGAATGGATGCTCTATCACCGGCGCCGGACCGAATGACGGCGGTTGCAGGGATGACGGGGTTGCGGCACGGTCGAAAATGGGGCGCCCAAAAACGATTCCGCCCCAATTCGAAAGCGAGCGATTGATCCTTCGCGCGCCGGTTCCGGGCGATGCCCCGGCGCTCAACTCCGCCATCCGCGAATCATTTCCGGAGTTGAAACGGTGGATGGTGTGGGCGCAGAAACCGCCGACCCTGGCCCAGACCCACAAGCTCTGCGGTGAAGCGGCGGAAAAATTTCACCTAGGTACCGATTTGATGCTGCTTCTTTTCGCCAAGGAGACGGACGAGCTGGTTGGCTCGAGCGGCTTGCACCGGATCGACTGGAGCGTCCCGCGACTCGAAATCGGATATTGGGTCGTCACGCGCCACGCGGGAAACGGCTACATCACCGAGGCGGTCCAAGCGATTGATCGTTTCGCGTTCAAGGTGCTGGCCGCGGCACGGGTCGAGATTCTCTGCGACCACCGAAACGTTCGGAGTCGACAAGTCGCCGAGCGCGCCGGCTATGCGCTCGAGGCGGTGCTTCGGCACCATCGCCGGGATCCGCGTGGCCGTCTGACGGATATGTGCCTCTTTGCCCGCACTCGCCGACGTAAGTGATTACGGTACACCGTGTTCCACCGGTAACTCGAAGGGTTCAGCCACCCCGCCAAACTTGGGATAGACGAACTTGGCCGCCGGCACCGTCTTGCGCGTCACGCCGTACATTTTCTTCAATCCGGCCTGACGCAACGCTTGGAGCGTGCGCCAGAGCGTGTCCGATCCAAGTCCTCGATTCCGGTACTCGAGCAGGATGCAGGGACCGGAAATAAGATGATTCTCCGCGGCCGGATCCAGCGAGTAGACCGAAGCGCCGATGATTCGACTGCCGTGCGCAAGGACGAGACAGCCCACGTCGGTTTCCGCGAAGGCGCGCGTCACGAGATCGGCAAGCGAAGTGCGAAAGCGCTTGTAGGTCTCGGCCCAGTCGGTATCCAGCGTGAAGCTGTCATCGATCACGAGTTGCACTGCATCGAGATCGCGCTTGGCGGCGGTCCGGACCACGCAATTCACCGGCAGTTTGCCCGGGGTCTGTTCGCCGAGCGTGTCGGCGCTCCAGCAGAACCTGGACCAGTGAAAAATCTTCATGCGACCGCCATTGTGGTTGCACCGTGCGGCGGAGGCAACCACTTAGCCGTGAATTCCCCGCGGAATTCTACGCCACGCCCAGGGTCTTCAGATTGTCCTTAAAGGCGTGGTAAAATTCCCGCTGGCGCGTGACACCGCGGCGCAACACGGGCTTAAGGTTGGCCAGGTCACCGACGTTGAAGACCAAATCCACGCTGAAAATGAAGGCGCTCATCTCGTCGTTCGTCATGACGGTGTTGCCGATAAGAATGATGAATTGATTGCGCCGCTGGCTCGTCGGGAGCTGGATGACCTCGGCGAGCACCGGGTTTTGCGAGACGGGCAACCCACCAAAATTTTCATCGATGAACACGACGTCGTAGGGGTGCGAGCGAATCTTGAGCGACACGTCCTCGGCAAAAAGGCCCGTGTGGACCTTGTAGTCCATGCTGGTGAGGTGCTGGACGATTTTTTGCTGCGGATCCGGCTGTTCCACGCACACGAGCGCGGTCAGGTCGCCGGGTTCAAAAATATCGTAGCGCGATTCGAGTTCGCTCATGGTGGGACGGGATGGGGGTTTCCTAGCGGCGGTTCGCGGCGAGCGAGTCGATCTTCAGGCCAGACGCTTGTTCGAGTTCACTGCCGCGCGCCTTCTTCAACAGGTCGATGGCGCGGGTGACGACACCCTTCTTGGTGGAGTAAAGGTGTGCCGTGTCCTCGGTGATGAGCTCAGCCTTGTAGGCGTTAAGCAGGGCGTGATCAAAGGTCGTCCAACCGAACGTCTCGCTGGCCTCGATGATGTCGTAGAACGTGCGCCCTTCCTCTTCCCCGAGGAGGATGGCCTCCTTGGTGCGGAGATTGTGCCCGAGAATTTCGAGGATGAGCTGGCGTCCCCCGTCGCTCCGCGGCACGAGGCGTTGGCTGACGACGTAACGCATCGTGTCCGCGAGTCGCTGGCGGATCTGCTTCGCCTCATCGAGTTCAAACATGCCGAGAATACGGCCGATGGATTGTCCGGCGTCGATCGTGTGCAGCGTGCTGAGCACGAGGTGGCCCGTTTCTGCCGCGGTTAACGCGATGTCGACCGTGGCCCGATCGCGCATTTCGCCGATGAGAATGACTTTCGGTGCCTGGCGCAGCGCCGCCCGGAGGCCCATCGGGTAGATGTCGAAATCCACGCCCATCTCGCGCTGGTTGATCGTTGAGTACTGATGCGGATGGTGGAATTCGATCGGGTCCTCCAGCGTGACCACGTGTACAGCCTGCGTGCGGTTGATTTCATTGATGACCGCGGCCAGCGTCGTCGTCTTGCCGCTGCCCGTGGCTCCGGTGACGAGGACGAGGCCGGTCTTTTCCTTGCAGATGTTGCGAAAGATGGCCGGCAGCTCCAGGTCCTCGAGCGTCGGGATGATCGAGTTCAACTTCCGCATCACGATTGCGGTGTTGCCTTGCTGGCGAAAAATGTTCACGCGAAAGCGCGCCTCGTTGCCGAGCTGATAGCTGCAATCGCAGGAGCCGCTCTTCAGATACTCCTGAATGAGGCGGCGGTTCGAGCCGATCATGGTCAGGGCGACGCTCTCCGTCTGGTACGGCGTGAGCGCGTGGATGGGCGGATCGACCGAAATCGGCCGGAGCTGACCAAAGGCCTCGACCTGCAGCGGCCGGCCCACCGAGAAATTCAAATCTGAGATGCCGTCGTAGCTTTGCAGCATCGCGGATAAAATAGCGTCGAGTTCGATCTTTCTCATGGGCGTACGTCGGTCCGATCAATCATTCGTCCAAATCATCCGGCGGCGTCTGCAGGAACGGCCGGAACTTCTTCTTGTCGTTGCATTTCTCATACGCTTCCTCGGGCGAAATACGCGCCGCACGAAGATGTTCCATGATGGCGTCGTCCAGGGGCAGATTGCCCTTCTTCTTGCCCACCTGGATCATGCCGGGAATCTGGTGCGTCTTGCCCTCGCGAACGAGATTCGCAATGGCGGTGTCAAAGACAAGGATTTCCAGCGCGGCGACGCGGCCAGGTCGATCCACGCGACGGAAGAGATTCTGCGAAATGACGCCCTTGAGCGACTCTGCCAGCGTCGCGCGAATTTGGTTCTGCTGGCTGGTCGGAAACACGTCGATGACGCGATCGACCGTCTTCGCCGCGCTCGACGTGTGAAGCGTGCCAAACACCAAGTGCCCCGTCGCTGCAGCGGTGAGCGCCAGTTCGATGGTCTCCAAATCGCGCATTTCTCCGACGAGAATGATGTCCGGATCCTCGCGCAGCGCGCCGCGCAGCGCCGAGGCGAAGGAGCGCGTGTGGACCCCGACCTCTCGGTGGTTCACCAGGCTTTGCTGGCTCTTGTGGACGAATTCGATCGGATCCTCGACCGTAATGATGTGATCCTGCCGGTGCAGATTCGAGTAATCGATCATCGCCGCCAAGGTGGTGGATTTGCCCGAGCCGGTGGGACCGGTGACGAGCACGAGGCCTTTTTTCAGGAGCGGGAAACGCTTGAGCACCGGGGGAAGGCCGAGTTCGTCGAGCGTGAGCACCTTGCTCGGGATCAATCGCAGCGCGGCGCCGATCCCGTATTTTTGGTTGTAGAAATTGGCGCGATACCGCGCGACGCCCGGAATCTCGTAGCCGAAGTCAACGTCGCCGGTTTCTTCGAAGACCTTCGTCTTCATTTCCGGGGCGATTTCGTAGACCATCGCCTTGAGGTCGTCGTTGCGCAGCGGCGGGTAATCCACGCGCACGAGGTCGCCATTAATGCGGAGCATCGGCGGATTGCCCGTCGAAAGGTGCAAATCCGAGGCCTTTTGCTCGGCCATCAGTTTAAAAAACGCATCGATCCTTGCCATTTGGAAAATCCGAGGAGTGGAGAGTCAGTCTGGAAGCTAATTCAGTGCCATTCCAGATTGAACTCCAACCGGCCTTCCGTCGAGCCCTCAGATTGGACGCGCCAGCCACGGGCCTACCACCAGCAACATCCCCACCGCACGGGGGGCGGGCAACGTTTTCCGACCGTCTGGACGCGCATGCTTCAGGGAACCGCTCGTGAAAGGCCTGCAACGAGCGACATCCCCACGGGCTGGGGCCGGAATCCAAGGCTCGTGTAGAGGCGCGGGTCGTCGGCCTGAAGGTAGACGTGCTGGCCGGGCACGGCCTCAAGCAGGCGTACCACGAGTTGTGCGCCGATCCCGCGGCGGCGGTGTTGGCGGAGCACCCAGACGTCGAGCAGGTACGCATTGCAGACGCCATCGGACATCAACCGGCCCGTGCCGATCAATCTTCCCCGCTCAAAGGCGAGGCAGATGTGTCGGCTGTTCACGAACGATTCGCGCAATTCGTCGGCGGTGCGGCCATTGTCGAATCGATCGGCCGTAAGCGCGTCTTTGAGCGCGGCCCAATCGACGTCCTGCGGATTTTCCGAGAAGACGATTTTCGGCGTCTTCATTCGTCCTACTTTGCCGGCACGAGCGACGGAACCGGGGGAATGGCTGGACCTGGCGCTTGCTTCGCCTTCAGGTCGTTCAGTTTCGCGGTGATCTTTTCGTTGCCCGGATCAAGCTGGAGCGCCTTCTGCCAGAATGAGACGGCCTGCTGTTCGTTCTTCAGCTTCAAATAGGTATCGGCGAGATGATCAAAGACCGTGGCATCCGGCGGTTCCGTGTTCTCCACGGCGCGCAGCAACTCCAGCAATGCCTTGTCGAATTTGCCGGTCCGGTAGTAGTACCACCCGAGGCTGTCGAGATACGCGCCGTTGTTCGGAGAGAGCGATAACGCGCGCTGGATTAACTGGCCGGCCTCCTCGAGGTTTTCACTCCGATCCACCCACATGTAGCCGAGGTAATTCGACGCCTGCGCGATCACCTCGGGTCGATCCTCGATTTTCAGGCATTTCCGAAACAGGTCCGCGGCTTTCTCGTATTGACCCGCCTGCTCGGCGCTAGCCCCCCAGTCAAAATAAAACAATCCGTTCAGCAACGACTCCTGCGATTGCTCGGCTTCGAGGCGCGTCTGGTCAAACACGGCGAGCGCCTCGGTGTTCCGCTTCGCCATCGAAAGCGTGCGCGCCAATAGGTACGAGAATCCGGGCAGATCCGGAAAGCGGCGGCGCGCGTCGGCGAGCACCTCGATGGCCTTGTCCGGCTTTTTCAACTGGACGGCAAAAATCTCCGCCATGCGCTCGTACGCCGCCGGCTGGTTCGGGTTGAGCAGGAGCGCCTGCTCATAGTTCACGATGGCACGGTCAAACTGTTTCTCGTCCTCGTAAATCTTGCCGAGCATCTCGTAGGCGTACGTCTGCGCCGGGTTCTGCTTGATCATCGCCTCAAGCACTTCGATGGCCTTCAACCGCTGTTCGCTCTGGAGGTAACTGTACGCCAGCTTTTCGCGGACCGAGTTCTGGTTTGGGCTCAGCTCGAGCACTTTGAGGTAAAGCGGAATCGCCTCGGGAATCTGCCCGGAGAGCACGAAATAATTCGCAGCCTGGTTCAACGCGTCCACGTCATCGCCCGCGAGCTCAACCGCCTTGGCAAAGAGCGGATTGACCTTCTTCGTCGCCTCAGGCGAAATCTTCTTTGCGTCCTCGCGCACGAACGCCTGGTAATACATTTCCCCGATGCGCAGCCAAAATTTCGGATCGCGGCTGTTGCTCTTGATGGCGCGTTCCAGCACGGCGTTGGACTTGGCGGGCTGGTTGAGCAGCTGCCAAGACTCGGCCAGGTACGCGTAGGCGAGATAATTGGTGGGATCGAGATCGAGCGCCTGCGCCGCGTATTTCTGCGCTATGTCCGGCTTGCGCAGGCTCTTCAAATAAATGTACGCGAGCGCGAGCATCGGCTGAGACTCCTGCGGCGCCGCTTTGACGAGGCTCTTGAGCAGCTCAACCGCCTCGTTCGTGTCGCCACGGCGCACGTGCTCGCTCGACACCTTCAGGCCCAGCGTCACGTTCGTCGGATCGGCCGCGAGCGACTTGAGATAGAGCGTGAGCGCACGGTCCGGCTCGCCCGCCTCCTCGGCCATCGTGCCCTGCATGAAAAACGCGTAGGCCTGCGCCTTGCGTTCGTTGCCAGGATTAAGCAGCAGATCCTTTGCGGGCGGCCGATAGCGATCGTCGAAGACGACGGCGCGCTCGCTCTTGTCGGCGCGATCGGGACGCGCCGGGGTCACCGCCGGGTTCGGAGCGGGCGCCTTCGCGGGTTTGTCGGATGCCGCCGAGAGACGCGGGCAGCAGGCTGCGGCGGTCAGCAGGCAAACCGTGGCCAACGCGCGGTGAATTGGATCCATCTTCGCCGCTCCCCTCGCTCCGAACATGCGGCAGCCTAGACCCTACGACTTGTAGCGCAAACGCTTCTTGTGGCGGTTTTCCTTCATCCGCTTGCGGCGCTTGTGTTTCGAGATTTTCGCTTTGCGTCTCTTCTTAAGGGAACCCATAAATAGCTTTAGTCGGCAGCTGGCAGTGTCCGGCGAATCAATAAACCACCTTGTTCAGGGGGTATTCGATGATGCCTTCGGCTCCGAGGAGCTTCAGCGTCGGGATGATTTCGCGGGCGATTCGTTCGTCAATGACCGTCTCAATGGCCACCCAGCCCGGAGTGGCAAGGGGAGAGACGGTCGGTTGGCGGAGCGACGGTAGAGTCGCGAGAAGGCTTTGCAACTGCTTTTCCTCCAGATTCATCTTCAAACCCACCTTGTCCCGTGCCGCGATCGCTCCTTGGAGCAGAATTATCAGCCTCTGCAACTTGTCCCGCTTCCACGCGTCCAACATGCAAGACCGGCTCGCGATGAGCTGCGGATAGCTCTCCATCAGCGTCGCCACGATCCGCAGGTTGTTCGCTCGCAAGGACGACCCCGTTTCGGTGATGTCCACGATGGCATCGACCAAATCTGGCACCTTCACTTCGGTCGCACCCCAGCTGAATTCGACATGCGCCTCGACGCCGTGCCGAGCGAGAAAGCGCTTCGTCAGGCCGACCGCCTCGGTGGCAATGCGCTTGCCCGAGAGATCGTCGAGCGTCCGGATGGTCGAATGATCGGGCACCGCCAGCACCCAGCGCGTGGGCGCGGACGTGGCCTTGGAGAAATGGAGATCACAGAGGACTTCCACGTCGGATCCATTCTCCTCGATCCAATCGCGGCCGGTCAGGCCGCAATCGAGAAAGCCCTGCTCGACATAGCGGCTGATCTCCTGCGCGCGAAGCAGCCGGACCTGGAGCTCGGGGTCGTCGATGGATGGTTTGTACGATCGTTTCGAGCCACTGATCACAAATCCCGCTTTCGCGAAAAGCGCCAGGGTCGCCTCGTGCAGACTGCCAGTGGGCAAGCCGAGGTGGAGGACGTTTTTCTCGTCGGAGGCCGATGTATTCATGAGCGGGAGGGTTTCGGTAACACGGATTGCGGCCGGCGCAAAGGTGGATTGGTCCGACTGAGTAGGGGAGGAGGGATGTTTCACTGAAAGGACCCAAGCTTCGCGAGTGGCGCGTCGCTGGCGATGGAAGCTGACGTCCGCCCCTCGCGCTCAAGCCGCAAAGTTTGGGACAACCGAGAATGGTCGCCCCCACCCAGCTGCCGACGCACTCGGCAATCGCGTTCCACCTTTGCCTTTACTCGGGCTTTGCGTGAATCTCCCGGCTCCCTGCCATGCCCTCGCCGTTTGTCTCCCTCAACTCCTGGGTCGCTCCCGGCTGGATGTACCAGGGCGAAGAGCCGATCGAAGTCATCGAAGGTGGGCCCGACGATTGGGACCGGCTTGAGCGCGGCTTGGATCGCCATCGGGCGGAGCGCGCCGACGCGTCACCCCACCCGTGCGGCGCGGCCGTCGGCTACTTCGAATACGACGGTTCATTCTGGTTTGGCATCTTTCCCGAGCTGCACGCCGAACCCATGGGCATCCCGACCGCGCGCTGGACCCGCCGCTCGCACGAGCACGAAGCGCCCACCCGCATCGGCGCGTGGCGCGCAGGAATGACGCGCGATGATTACGAATTGGCCGTCCGCGCCGTCCATGATGGCATCGCGGCCGGAGAGGTTTACCAGGTGAACATCACGCAGCGTTTCGCCGCTGATTTCGAGGGCAATCCGTACGCGCTCTTCGAGCATCTGCTCGCTCGCAGCCCGGCGCCCGGCGGCGCCTTCCTCGACACGGGAACGCGGCAAATCCTGTCCGCATCCCCGGAACTATTCCTGCGGATCGAGGGACGCGAGATCCTCACGAGGCCGATCAAAGGCACGCGGCCGCGCGACCGGGATCCGCAACGCGACGGCCGGCTCGCTTACGAGCTGATCACGGACCCAAAGGAGATCGCCGAACTGATCATGATCACCGATCTCGAGCGAAACGATCTCGGGCGCGTTTGCGAATTCGGAAGTGTGACCGTACCCGATTTGCTGCGCCCGGAGAAATTCGCACAGGTTCATCATCTGGTGTCGACGGTGAGCGGCCGGCTGCGCCGCGAGGTCACGCCGCTGCAGGCACTGCGCGCGTGCTTTCCCGGCGGGTCGATCACCGGCGCGCCGAAGAAAACGGCGATGGAAACAATCGAGCGCTTGGAACCATGCCCGCGCGGCCTCTACACCGGCGCGATCGGCTACTTCGCATTCAACGGCGACGCGGCGTTCAGCATCGCGATTCGCACGCTGGTGCGCGACGGCCGCGAACTGCATTACCATGTCGGCTCCGGCATCACGGCGGATTCTGATCCAGCCCGCGAATTCGACGAGACCATGCAAAAGGGCACCGGCATCCGAAGCGCAGTGTCGTGTTACCTCGAGTCGGCTGCGATGGAGTTAGTGCACAAAGCGACCCGCCCGTAAAATCCCGACCAGACCGACCAGGATCCAGAAAACATTTAGCACAGTGTAGGCGCGATCTCTTTTCAACGCGGCGCACCACGACAGCATCACGGCATCGATCGTGTTGAAGATCCAGACGAAGAGAAACGGGCTCGCCGGCCCAAGCCAACTCACTAAGCTGAAGCTGAAGATGCGCATCAGGACCCCGGCCATTTCGATCGAGGCAAGATGCTGGCGAATGATGGAATTGAAGTGGGCAAGGCTCATGGGTGCGCGGGGGAAATCCGCAGAAAAGCTCAAGACTCCGTTCCGCACCAGCCCGAACTTCACCCGCTTCGACAGCGCCTAGGTCCGATACGACTCCACGACGAGATCGCTGAGGAATTTATCGGGGTTCTCGACCGCCGAGGCGGGCAGAACGAATTCGGCGCGGTTCGTGTTCTTTTGAATCAACGTGAGCCCGAATTGGTAATCCTTGAAGATTCGTTCGCAGAGCACGCGCATGCTGGCGTTCTCGCTCCGGGCCCTCGCCACCAGCGCCACCCTCGCTTCCGGCTCGAAACGAAACACCACCCCGTGTTGCTCGGTGAAATCCGCGGCAAAATGATCCGCCTCTTTCGCCAGCTGCTCGTCGAGCTTTGTCTGGCCCCCGGCGAGGAGCTTCGTCAGCGCGACCGCGGGATTCAAAATGAGTGCGGCGTCGACCACGAGTCCGTCTGCCCCCGAGCCCGGAAGCTCGAACTGGAAATCACGCAGCAGTCGCTCGCAGACTGTAAATAGCCCGCGTGCGCCCGTGCCCTCTGTCCCTGCGCGATCCGCGAGCACCCGCATCCCGTCCTCCGGAAAGGACGCCGCGATCCCATACGCCGCAAACGCGCGCTCGTACTGACGCAGGATGCTGCCCTCCGAACGCTGTAAAATCTCGAACAAATCGTCTGCCGTGAGCGGCTCGCAAAAGACGCGCACCGGCAGGCGCCCGATGAATTCCGGCTCGAAGCCGTAATCGATGAAATCTTTCGTCGTGACCTCGTCGAAAATTTCGGCGTCGGTGTATTCGCGCGTTTGTTGCGCCGCCCCGAAGCCCATCGCGCTCTGCCGCAGCCGGCGCGCGACGCGTTCCTTCAGTCCGCCAAACGCGCCGCTGACGATGAAAAGGATGTGGCGGGTGTTGATCGTCTCGCGCTTCGGCTTGCCGCTGCCCCCACGCTGCATTTCCATCGCCGCCTGAATCTGCGCCTGGATGTCCATTGGACTGCGCACCGGCACGTCGGTCTCCTCCATCAATTTGAGCAGCGTAGTCTGCACGCCGCGACCCGAGACGTCACGACCGCCCGCCAGATTTGTCACGGACGCGATCTTGTCGATTTCATCAATGTACACGATGCCGTACTGCGCGATTTCCGCGTCGCCGTCGGCTCGCTTGACGAGGTCACGCACCAGATCTTCCACGTCCCCACCGACGTAACCGGTCTCGCTGAACTTTGTCGCGTCCGCCTTCACGAAGGGCACGCCGATCAGGTCCGCCACATGCTTCACGAGGTAGGTTTTGCCGACCCCAGTTGGGCCGAGGAGGATCACGTTCTGTTTGGAGTAATCGAGCGTCGCGGCCTTCTTTTCATCCTCCTTCGCGAGCGAGCGAACGTGGTTCACGTGATTGTAATGATCGCAGATCGCGACCGAGAGCACCTTCTTTGCCTCGTCCTGCCGGATCACGAAGCGGTCGAGATGCGCCTTGATATCGCGCGGTCGATAATGGAATTCGAATCCGTCGGGTTCCGCCGGATCTGCCGCCGGCGGCTCGTCGCTACCGGCATCGGCCGGCGCGGTGGGCACAAAGGCGGTCTGAACGTTCACGCGTTCGCCGAATTGCGTGCGCATGAACTCGGAAAGCTTGCGCTGCAATTCGTCGGGATTGGGCATGGCTGGATCACTCATCGACGGGAACGCTAGGCGGCTGGCCGGTTCTGTAAAACGGATGACACATTCGCGCGGCCCGTCCGGGCTTCCGCCGGAAGATTCTCGCCCGGCCGCGACGGAGCCGACGGTATCGCCTTCGCCTGGCGCCAGGGCATCGGATCCTCTTCGGCAGACCCAAGGCCCGTTATCGCTCTGCGTCCTGGCCACGCGTTCGCGTGACGGTGCTCGCACGCGGGAACGGAATGCGAGGCGTGGGCGCAACGCGGATTTCGATCGTGATCGACGCGAGGGCAGGGAATTTTTCCAGCAGCGCGCCGGTGAGTTTCAGATTCAGAATTTCCCAAAAATCCGTCTGGTTCGGATAGCCCGCGAAGAACTCCTCGCACGCCCGGTTGAGTAATGTGAAGTCCGGATACTCGTCAGCCTTCAACCTGAGTTTGTATTGATAGCTGACCTTCAGGTTCAAGCTGTTGCCGCCTTGGTGCGCCACCGCGAGGTCGCGCATTTCAAATTGAAATCCCTCGGCCACCGTCTCCTGCCCCTCGGCGGCGTGCGAAGGGACAGCGACAACGGGCAACACAACGGCGCAAAACGAAACGAAAAGACGGCGAAGCAAAAAGTCGATGGTTTGCATGGGGTGAATTCGATTTGTCTGGGCAGCGAAGCGGACCGGAAGGCTACTGCGGGAGATCGTCGAGGGAAATAAATGCGTCATCCGTTGGGCCGGGGGTGCGTCGCTCGGGGACGCGCACGAGGTGCACGCTGCAGGGCGCGTGCGCCGCCACGGTCGACGCGACGGATCGCCACCAGGCCATCCCGCGCTGGGCGGCACCGGGCGCCCCGAGGACGATGAGGTCGGCGTGATTGCGACGCGCGAATTCGAGCAGCGCGGCAGACGGGCTCAGCGATTCCAGCACATGCAGGGACAGACGATGCGTCGGGAGCTTGAGCGGATCCGCCCAGTGCCGCAGACGGACCAAATGCTCAAGATGCAGATCCGAATCCGCGTTCGCCGGAGCGGCGTCGGCTGATTTTCCAAACACCCCAAGGACGGAAACGCAGACCAATCTAAATTCTGCGGAGACAGAAAGCACCTGCTCCGTCGCGCGCCGGATTGCGGCATGGCGTTCGTCGTCCGGATGCACGGTGTCGATGGCGACGACGATAACGGGTGTCGCGCTCAGCGCGGGCGCGACCCGCGCGCCCCGGCCGGGGTCGCGCTCCCGGGCGCGCCACCAGCGGCCGACTTGGGCGAAGACTCCCGCCTGTTGCGATTTTTGGGCCCGGCTCGTGAGCGCGACCTGGTCTGGATGCCGCAAGTCGAAGGCGACGTGCGCAGCGGTTTGGTAGCGCGCGTCGACATTGATTTCGAGGCAGCGCAGGATGATTTCCTGCAGCCAGGGCGGGATCGCCGGCACCCGCGCGCGCGGCGGCTTCGGGTCGACCCACAAGCGGTCGCGCAGGCCGGCCATCGTCGTCGGAATGCCAAAGGGTAATTCGGCGGTGGCCATTTCGTAAAGCACCACGCCCAGCGTGAACAGGTCGCTGCGCGGATCATGGCGGGTGCCTTCGACCTGCTCGGGCGACACGTACGGCGCTGAGCCGGCGGCGTAGCGTTTTTCCTCGGCAAGCAGATCCGGGAAACGCGCGTGATGCGCCAGACCGAAGTCGATCAGGGTGACCGACCCGTCCGGCCGATCCATGATGTTGTCGGGCTTGAGGTCGAGGTGAATGACGCCCTGCCCATGAATGCCGTGCAACGCGTCGGCGATCGAGGCACCGATTCCCGCCACCTCCGGCGCGGGAAGCTGCCCGCGCCGCATGCGGGTCTCGAGGTTTTCTCCGGCGATGAGTTCCAGGACGAGATACGGCGTGCGCGTGAGGTCGCCCGCCGCGATCAGCCGCGGCACATGCGGGCCCGACAGTTGCGGCAGAATCACACTTTCGGTCTCGAAGCCGAGCAGGTTCTCGATCGAATCTCCCGTCCGAAAGCGGGGCGCCTTCATCACGAGCGGCTGCGCGTGCTCCGGATGCGTGACGCGATACAAATCGCCCATCGCGCCCGAGTGAACGCGCTCGCCGATCGCAAACCCATCAATGTTGGCCCCGGGGACGATTCGTTCGGTCATGTCGTTTGCCGGATCGGCCGCACCTAGATTCCAAGCTCAACCCGGCGCGCCAGCGAGGCCGGAAGACCGGCCGCCCGAATCTTCTGTGCTGCGGCCAGCTGATCGTAGGGTACGCGGTGAAAGGTGATCTCGCCGCGGGAGAGATCGAAAAGCGCGTAGGCGGCAGCGGGTGTTCGGTCGCGTGGTTGTCCCACCGAGCCCACGACGGCGACCCAGCGCCGGTGGCCCCGCATCGGGATGGCGCTCCCGGGCACGGGTCGAAAAGCCGACATCGCGCCTTCGCGCCTCTGGAAGTAAAGCATCTGGTGGTGCACGTGGCCGCAGAACGTGTACGGGCAGCCGGACGCCTCGGCGCAAGTCCGTGCGGCGGCCGGGGAGTCGACATAGTTCCACCGTTCCGGCGCGTTCGCCGATGCGTGCACGAAGAAAGCTGAATCCTCCTTTGCGATCAGTGGGAGTCGGGCCAGGAAGACTCTTTCCTTTTCCGACAACGCCTGCCGCGCCCAGTCGATCGCGTCCTTGGCGGAGTCGTTCATGTACGAGGCGGGGTTGGCGACGGCGTCGTCATGATTGCCGCGCAGCACGATTGCTCCCTCCGCCGCCTGGTGCATCATGATTTCCACGACGGCCGCCGGGTCCGCGCCGTAGCCCACCAAATCGCCGAGAAAGGCGAATCGCTTCGCCCCCGCATTACGCGCATGCTTGAGGCAGGCGTTGAGGGCCTCAAGGTTTCCGTGGATGTCAGACAGGAGGGCGAGAATCACCGGCGGAGGTCGTGGGTTGGGTGAGTCCGCGTTGGAAACGCGCGAATCATGGGGCAATCTTCGCGATCGCGCGCGGGATTCGCAATGCCGAACCAGGATCGAGTCCGCCGTTTATCACGCGGTCATCGCTACGCCAAAAATGCTGGCTTAGCCTCGGATGAACCCCCGCTTCTCATCCAACCCGGAAGGATCTCGCACAGCATCTCGCAGATCTTCGGCGAGGCGCTCAGGGCTTTGATTTCGATCTCGGACATAGCGGCCAGCCTGGCTCCAGGACATTTCCCGGAAAGTCACCATTGAGCGAGACGACTAACGACCGCCCTACGGACAAAACGAATCCATTTTGGGAGGACAAATTCACAAAGGCATGGGTCATTTGCAGCAGGTCCGTCGTAGCATGCCTTTCGCACAGAACCGCCCGCGGCGAGTCCCTCGCCCGGCGGATTGTCTTGCTAATAGGTTTCGCGCACGGGACGTTTTCACCGGAAGCCCGTCAACGTCGAAGCCTCGGAATGAAAGATGAAAACGTCCCCATTCGATGCGATTGCGTTCGATCTCTTGACCGCGCTGATCGATAGCTGGTCGCTTTGGATCGCGGTCGCGGGTGACGCAGATCGGGGACGCGCGTGGCGAATGGCGTCGCTGACCCGGGTCACTAGCGCCGGCGCATACCGTCCCTACGACGACATCGTGCACGAGTCCGCCGTCGATGTTGGAATTGCCCGTCAAAAGGCGGACGAATTGCTGGGGCGCTGGTCTGATCTGCGACCATGGCCGGACGCAGCCGGAATACTGCAGTGCCTGCACGGACGGCGCCTCGCGATCGTCACGAATTGCTCCCAGCGTCTCGCTGAGATCGCGGCGGCGACAACGACCGGCAACTTTGAATTAATCATGAGCGCGGAACGATCTGGTCACTACAAGACTGCGCCGGAAGCCTATCGGGCCGCTTCGGACGCGCTGGGGTTGCCACCGAGCCGCGTGCTTTTCGTCGCGGGTTCGCCGCACGATGTGCCTGGAGCGGGCGCGGTCGGGATGCCGGTCTATTGGGCCAATCGTGCGGGCGCGGCGGTTCCGGCGGGCGCACCGACGCCGATTGTCGTCGCACCGGATTTGCGTCAGCTTCCAGAGGTGGTTGGACTCGCGGTGGGGAGGTGAGCCGTGAACCGACCCGGACACTTCGTCCACGGATTGATTTCGCAACGCTGAAGTCAAACAGACGCAAGGGCGCGAAAGTGAAGGCCCGCTGAGACTCGTAGATCCGGATCCCGAGATGCCCGATCAAGTCTTCCCGGCCGACTTCAGCACGGTGTGCAAAACATCAGCGACCATTTTCACCCGGTACGG
>JANXRG010000072.1 GCA_025353105.1 Verrucomicrobiota bacterium | reverse complement strand
GTTGGCCGGGATGGACGGCTTTGCCGCGACCGCCGGTCCGGGGCTTTCCGGGGCGCTGATGATCGGGGCGGCAGCCGCGAAGGGCCTGGCCATCGGCTTCCGCAAGCCCTACCTCGGAATCAACCATCTCGAAGGCCATTTGCTTTCCCCGTTTTTCGACGATGCGGCCGGGATTCGCCCCGCCATCGGTCTGGTGGTCAGCGGCGGCCACACCTTGCTCTTCGAGTTGACGGGATTCCGCGTGTATCGCCGGCTTGGCGGCACGCTGGATGACGCCGCGGGAGAGGCATTCGACAAGGTCGCGAAGCTGCTGGGCCTGCCGTATCCAGGGGGGCCGGAAGTCGATCGCCGGGCGAAGGACGGCAATCCGGGGGCGTTCGATTTTCCACGCAGCCTGCCGCCGCGCGACAATTTCGATTTCAGCTTCAGTGGCCTGAAAACCGCGGTCCGCTACCTCCTGCCGAAAATCGATCTGACGAAGGAGCAAACGGTGGCCGACGTGTGCGCGTCGTTTCAGCGCGCGGTGGTCGACGTGCTGGTCACCAAGACGCTGGCGGCGGTCGCGGCGCACGGGCAGCGCTGCGTGGCGGTGAGCGGAGGGGTGAGCATGAATTCGGAATTGCGGGCGACGTTCCAACGCGAGTGCGAGACGCGCGGCCTCGAGGTCCGGCTCGCCTCGGGGGCGCTCTGCACGGACAACGCCGCGATGATCGGGTTCGTCGGGCTGCACGCCCTGCGGGCCGGCCTGGCCACGCCACTCGGCGAGGACATCAATCCGAATCTGCGACTTGTCTGAGGCCTCGCCCCGAGGCACGGAGGACACAGAGGTCAGAGGACGGTATTCCGAGTCAACGGCCTGAGCGGGTGGCGAGATGTTGTCGTTTGTCCCCCTCTGTGGATGCTGTGTCGCGCTGGCGATTTTTCCGTAACCGGATGCTTCGCGGTGGGTTCATTGTACTCTTTGCGGTCTGACGCCGGAGTCCTCGAACGCTTTGTGAGACAATGCTGTCAGTAGCGTCCGACTCGCATGGCCCTTGCTTCTACCACTCCTCTGATGCGTCGCTCGACCGTGCTTTTTACCGCTTTGGCAGCCGCCGCGTTGCTGCGGGTCGCGCCGATGCCAGCGATGACCGTTGAGCCCACGGACTTTGAGCGGCTGCTTGGCCAGGCGCAGGAAATCTACAAGGCGCAGGTCATTTCGGTGACCTGCAATTGGTCCGGCGAAGGGGAAAATCGCCACATCGCGACATTTGTGCGAATGCGGGTGCTGGAGTCCTACCGCGGCGCGGTCAAGGGCGAGCAGACGCTCGAGTTTTTCGGCGGCAGGATGGGTGAACGCGCGCAGCGCATCGTCGGCATGCCGGAATTCCAGGCGGGCGACGTGGAAATTGTCTTTGTGCGGGGAAACCACACAGACCTTTGTCCGCTCGTCGGGATCTACGCTGGTCGGCTGCGCGTGGTGAAGAACGCGGCGGACGGTCGCGAGCAGATTTATCTGCACGGCGGCGCGGCGCTGACGGACGTCTCGCTCATTGGCAAGGAGCCGGGTGCGCAGGCCAGGGCGGCCGCGGCGGTGGACGCCGGTGGAGCGCCGATGCGGGCGCTGACGGTGAAGGAATTTGCGGGGAAGATTCAGGACGGGTTGAAGCGGCGCGGAATCGCGCCGGACGAGCCATGAAGACCGTCGAACCCGTAGCGGATGGTGAGGGCGCCCGAGACTCGATCCTCGCGAGAACGGCTCGCTTCGGGGCACCGGCGGTTTTGCTCGTGTTGTTCGGAGTGCTGATCTTGGGACGGAGCGCCAACGTTTCGGGATATGCTCTCGAGGGAGAGCGCTGGCCGAGCAACACGTCCATCCAGATGTCGCTCCGGCTTGGTTCAAACGGCACCACGAATTTTGACACGGCGGCCGCGCAGGCGGCGAGCCTCTGGAATAATTACCTCGGCAGCAATGTCCGCATGGTCACATCGATCAGCACGGGCGCGAGCGGACAGTCCGACGGGATCAACGGCGTGTTTTTTGCGAACAATTTTTTCGGCCAGACCTTTGGCGGCGCGCTTGCCATCACGAATCTCACGTATTTCGGAAATCTCCCGAATGGCGTCACGAGCGAGGTGGATGTGGTCTTCAATACCGCCTTTTCGTGGAGCTCCTATACTGGTCCCATTTCAAACAGTCCGTATGATTTGCGCCGCGTGGCCATCCATGAATTTGGGCATGTCCTCGGTCTCGATCATCCGGATCAGGCCACTCCGCCGCAAACTCCGAATCCGCGGCCGATCATGAATTCGTACGTGACGAACACAGACACGATGATTCAGGACGACATCAACGGAATGATGGCAATCTACGGGGCCGTTGCCACGCCGACCCCGACCCCCACGCCGACTCCGATTCCCTTGGGCGGACAGACGCTCGCGGGAGCGGTTGGGCACGTTTACAGCAGCCCGGGCGATCCGGTGGGCCTCGGCGTGGAAGCGATGCTCGATTCGTCGACCGGCTACGCGACGCCGACCTCGGTTTATTATCGGCGGGACGTAGAGAGCGTCACCGGCCGCACGCTGCATCGGTTTATTTTCGCGAAGAACGGCGTCGCTGGCACCGGTGAGTGGGTCTTCACTTTTCCCACGGCGTCGGGCCAGCCTCTGGCCAGCGGCACTTATGCGATCTCCGGCACCGACCAAACCGCGAACCTGGAGGGAAGGTTTTCGACGGCGATTTCGGGGCAGTTGGTGTTGCGGGGCGTCTCTTATTCGGGCAGCAATATCTTCAGCATTGCGGCGGACTTTCTTATCACCCAGACGGCCGTGGCGTCGGCGCCGAAGTTCATCGCGGGGCAGCTTCGATTCAACACGCCGGGCGTGGCGTTGCCGGCCGCGCGGATCGTGAATCTTTCGACCCGGGTGAACGTTGGCACCGGGGTCGCGCAAGCCATCGCCGGCTTTGTTTTC
The DNA here is from genome assembly GCA_025353105.1 of Verrucomicrobiota bacterium. Lineage (GTDB taxonomy): Bacteria > Verrucomicrobiota > Verrucomicrobiia > Chthoniobacterales > SZAS-18 > SZAS-18. The sequence continues at coordinate 71,735 of JANXRG010000072.1, read as the reverse complement.
AGCGATCCGTCGAGCGTGGGCAAAGAGGCGTTGGTCCGGGTGCTGGGACCATCACTGGTCAACAGCGGAGTGGCGGGGGCGCTCGACGACCCCGTGGTCAACCTGTATTCGGGTGCGACCCTCATCCTGAGCAATGACGACTGGGGGACGGGCTACGCCGATCCGTCGCAGGCACCGGTCACCCAGCTGGGGCTCGCGCCGACGTCCGGACTGGAGAGCGTGCTCCTGAACCGCTTTAGCAACGGCGGCTACACGGCGGTCGTGAGTGGATATCCCAATGGCGGCGTGCCTGGCACCGGGGTCGCGCTCATCGAGGCATACGATCTGGAAATTGGCAGCGCGGCGTCGCTGATTAACGTCGCGACTCGTGGCCAGGTGGGGACCGGGGCCAACGTTATGATTGCGGGCTTCGTCATCCAGGGTCCGGGCACCAAGAAGGTGATCGTGCGGGCGATCGGACCGTCGCTCGCCGCGGCGGGGGTCACCGGCTCGCTGCAGAATCCGACGCTCACCCTTTACAATTCTGCCAGTCAACCCATCGGGGTTAACGACGACTACACGCAGAACAATGCGAGCGACCTGGCCGCGATCGTCGCGAAAAATCTTACTCCAACTGACGCGCGTGAATCGGCGATTTACAAGGTGCTCACCCCGGGCGCGTACACCGTGATCGTCAGCGGCGCGGGCAACACCACGGGCATCGCGCTTGTTGAGGTGTACGATGCCGACTAGAAGCGCAAACGTATGCCAGCGGAAAACCCTTACCTCGCATCCTGCCGCGTCTTCGGTCGGATTCGCATGGCCAAGTTGATTGGCCTCCTGCTCGTTTGCCTGAGCCTGGTCGCCGTTCGGGACGGCCGGGCGATGACCGTCGAGCCCACGGATTTCGACGCCCTCCTCAACCAGGCGCAAGAAATCTACCAGGCGCAGGTGGTCTCGATTTCGTGTGATTGGTCGGGGGAGGGGGCCAACCGTCACATCGCGACGTTCGTGCGCATGCGGGTGCTGGAGTCCTATCGCGGCGCGGTGCAGGGCGAGCAGACACTGGAATTTTTCGGCGGCACCATCGGAGATCGGACGCAACGCATCGTCGGCATGCCCGAGTTCCAGGCGGGCGACGTGGAAATTCTTTTTGTGCGCGATAATCATCGCACGCTCAGTCCCTTGGTGGGGGTCTACTACGGGCGGCTGCGCGTGGTGAAGAACGCGGTGGACGGACAGGAACAGATGTTTCTGCACGACGGGACGCCGCTGACGAGCCTTTCGCTCATTGGCAAGGAACCCGCGGCGCGGGCCAAAGCGCCGATGACGGACGCGTCGGGAGCGTCGACCCGGCCGATGTCGTCGAAGGAATTTGCGGAGCAGATCAAGGCCGGACTGAGGCGCCGCGGGATCACACCGAACGAACCATGAAGAACGTCGAAAACGTTTATCCGGCCCGAGGCTCGATGCTCTCGTGGGCGGCGCGCTTCGCCGCGCCCGGGATCTTGCTGGCGTTGTTCGGCGTGTTAATTTTCAGCCGCGGCCCGAGGGCGTCCGCCTTTACGCTGGAAGGTCAGCATTGGCCGCCTGGAGCAGCCGTGGTGCTGTCGCTCCAGCTGGGCAAGAACGGCGTGGCAACGATTAGAGATGGCAGCGCCAGCTTCGATGTCGTGGCCCAGCAGGCGGCCAGCCTCTGGAACAATTTTCTGGGCAGCAATGTGCGGTTTATTACGATCACGAACGGCGTCGGTCCGACTGGAAACTCGGATAATATGACCAGCGTGTTTTTCGACAGCAGCTACTTCGGGACGGCGTTCGGCAGCGGCACCCTCGCCATCACGGTTTACTCGTATTACACCGACCAGACCTTCGCGGATGTTGATGTGGTGTTTAACAGTTTCTACGACTGGGACTCCTTCCGGGGCTCGGCGCCCGTGCAAGGGTCAAACAACACCTACGATTTTCGCCGCGTCGCGATCCACGAATTCGGTCACGTGCTCGGGCTGGATCATCCCGATAAAGCCACGCCGCCGCAATCGGTGACGGCAATCATGAATTCCCGCGTGGATAGCTTTGTCGACATCATGCAGACGGACGACATCAACGGTGTGCAGTCCATTTATGGCGTTTACAATGCGCCAACCCCGACGCCGACGCCGACGCCGATTCCCCTTGGTGGACAACCTCTCTCGGGCGCGGTTGGGCACATTTACAGCAGTCCCGGTGACCCGGTCGGTCGCGGCGCGGAAGCGATGATCGATTCCTCGACCGGTTACGCGAACGCGGTCTACCGGCGCGACACGGACAGCATCGGCCGCACGCTGCATCGATTCATCTTCGCTCAAAATGCCGCAGCAGGAACCGGCGAGTGGGTCTTCAGTTTTGCCACGCCAGCGGGGCAGAATCTGCCGACCACGACAACGACCTACAACATCGTGTCGGCGGACCAGGCGAATGCGACGAAACCCTTCATCACGATCAGTCTCGAGAGCGGATACTCCATCGTCGCTCCAACCGCGCAGCTGATTCTCCGGGGAGTGGTGTACGACATTAGCAATCAAATCGTCAGCATCGCGGCTGATTTCATGATCACGCAATCGTCAACGAGTGGCGCCCCGAAATTCCTTGCCGGCCAGCTTCGCTACGGCAACACAGGGATCCCGCTTCCCCCGGCGCGGATCGTGAATCTCTCGACGCGCGTGAACGTCGGCACCGGCGCAGCGCAGGCGATCGCGGGCGTGGTCTTCAGCGATCCGTCAGCGGTCGGAAAACAAGCCCTCGTCCGTGTCCTTGGTCCCGCCCTCGCGCCGCGCGGCGTCACCGGTGTCCTGGCGGATCCTATCGCCGATCTTTATTCTGGCTCGACTGGCTCGACCATCATCGCGAGCAACGATGACTGGGCGTTCGGGCTCGCGATCCCTTCCCAGGCTCCCGTGGTCCAGTTGGGCCTCGAGCCGCCGGCGCGCACCGAGACCGTTCTGCTGAATCGCTTCAACAACGGCGGGTACACCGCGGTCGTGGGCGGGCTTGACGCGAACAACAACCGGAATGGCACCGGCGTTGGCATTCTCGAAGTGTATGATTTGGAAATCGGCAGCGCGGCGTCGCTGATCAATGTCGCGACACGCGGCCAGGTGGGCACGGGTGGAAACGTTATGATCGCGGGATTCGTGATCCAAGGTCCAGGCACCAAGAAGGTGATTGTGCGCGCGATCGGACCGTCGCTCACCGCGGCCGGCGTGACCGGAGCGCTGCAGAATCCGACGCTCACGCTCTACAATTCTGCCAGTCAATCCATCGGGGTAAACGACGACTACGGGCAGAACAACGCGACCGACCTGGCCGCGATCGCCGCGAAAAATCTCATTCCGACGGATGCGCGCGAGTCGGCCATTTACAAGGTGCTTCCCCCCGGCGCGTACACCGCGATTGTCAGCGGCGTCGGCAGCACGACGGGGATCGCGCTGGTCGAGGTGTACGACGCGGATTGAGACAGCGTTTAAACGTCTTTCAAATCGAAAGAGAGTCGCAAGAACGAGAGAAGGACTGAGAACTTGTGGCCGGTCGTCGCAACATTTTCAGCCAAACGCCGTGACTTGGGGGCCGTGTCACCGCATCAAAATGTCTCATCTTCAGAGAGACGCCGCCCGGCCGGGGGTGCGCAGGAGCGTCAACGGTCGGTCGCTGTCCCATGGGTCCGTGCATCCAACTGGCTTTGGGAACACGGATTGCATTAGGATGGACGACCCTGTTTTCCGACTTTCCATGCCCACCCTGTCGCCAGCTCGTTGCTCCGCTCGAACCGCCCAGCTGGGTGTGTTCTTTGGGGCGTGGCTTTTTGCGCTTCCGGCGTCCGCGGCGCCGACGGTTCAGTACAGTCATGGCGATCCGAGCGGCATCGAGCAGTACACGCTGGAACTGATCAATCGCGCCCGCATGGGGCCGCCACAGGAGGGGGTCTTTCTGACCACGCAAACGAATCCGACGATCCAACAGGCGTATGCGTTTTTCAACGTCAACGCGAGTCAGGTTCAGTCAGCGTTCGCGGTCATCACGCCCGCATCGCCGCTGGCGATGAATCCGATCCTGCTCGCGACCGCGCGCGCGCAGTCGCAGGACATGCAGACCTTCAATTACCAAGACCACACCAGCCAGGATGGACGCTCGTTTAGTACGCGAATCCAACAGGCGGGATATTTTGGGAGCCTTGGCGAAAATATTTACTCGTTTGTCCCCGCGGCCGGCGGGACGCTGTTCGCGCACGCCGGCTTCAACATTGACTGGGGCGTTCCGGGTCTTGAACACCGCGAGGCGATCATGGGATTTCCGGCTCCCGTATCGCCGGCGCTTTCCTCGCAGGCCACTTGGCGTGAAGTCGGGATCGGTCTCGTGCAGGCGCCGCCCAACGCGCCGCAGCACGCGAACGAATGGTTCGTCACCCACGATTTCGGCGAGGCCTATTCGACAAGCCCGTTTGGCCCGGCGAACATTCCGTTTCTCGTCGGTGTCGTCTACACCGACCTCGACGCGGACGGCTTCTATACCGCCGGCGAAGGGGCGGGCGGCATCACGGTGATGCCGGACGTGGGACTCAATTTCGCGATTACCTCGACCTCTGGCGGTTACGCCATCCCGCTGCAGTACCTGCCGCCGGGCACGACGTCGATTACCATCACGTTTTCGGGCCCCGCGCTCGGGACGCGCCAGGTGGTGCGAAACATCCCACTCAACGGAACCAGAAACCTCAAGGCCGACGTCATCATCCAGGCCAGCACCTCGACCCGATTGATCAACCTGGCCACGCGGCTGCGCGTCGAGACGGGCGGCAACGTTGGCATTGGCGGATTCGTGGTCACGGGAAGCGTGCCGAAGCAAATTCTTGTGCGCGCCATTGGTCCTTCATTGACCGCCGCCGGCGTGAGCGGGGCGATGTCGAACCCGACGTTGCAAGTTTTTGACAGCAGCGGAATGGCGATCGCGCAGAATGACGATTGGCAGATGCAGACGGGGCCGCAGTTTCCGTTGCGGACCGCGGCAGACATCACGGCGACTGGTTTTCCGCCCAGCGATCCGCGTGAGTCGGCGGTGTTGTTGACCCTGATGCCCGGCGCATACACCGGCATCGTGAGGGGGGTGAGCGGCGAGATGGGGGTGGCGCTGATCGAGGTTTACGATGCAAGTCTCGGCACGACGGGCGCGCGAGCGATCAACGTTTCGACCCGCGGAAGAGTTCTGACTGGCGACGCGGTGATGATCGGTGGCTTCGTCATCCAAGGGAACCGTTCGCGTCGCGTGGTGATTCGCGCGCTCGGGCCCTCGTTGACGGCGGCTGGCGTGCCCGGCGTGCTGGCGAATCCGTCATTCCAGGTTTTCAACAGCAGCGGGACCGTGATCGCGCAAAACGACGACTGGAAAACCGGCCCGTCGATGGCGGAACTGCAGACGCTGGGCCGCGCGCCGGGCGACGACCGCGAGTCGGCGCTGATTATCACCCTCGCGCCGGGTGCGTACACGGCCATCGTGCGGGGCGTGGGCAACACGACCGGCGTGGCGCTCGTCGAGGTGTACGACGCGGAGGAGTAGACCCGGCGCGCGGTTACGCGTCGAGCGCCGCACTAATCTTGTCGAGCGCGCGCAGGTAGGTCTTGCGCTGCCCGCCGCGCAAAAGCTCCTCGCTGACGAGTCCGGCCACATTTTCCGGGTCGGCGGCGAAGGATTGTTCGAAGGAATCGCTCCCCGACGCAAACGATTGAGTCGTGTAAAGGTCCGAGTCCGCCGCCCGGGTCACGGTGAAGACGGAGCCGTCCGCGCCGCGCAGGGTCACCCGGCTGACCGTGGCGCCATTCTTACGGGCGAACACGACCCGCACCGGCGCGGCGCCTTCGCGCGCGCAGGTAAACTCGGCGCCATTCTTTTGTGGCGCATGCCAGCCCAGCGCATCCGCCAGCCAGCCCAGCAACAGCAATCCAGTGGTGTGGCCCGAGCCCGAGTGTTCGATGTCGAGCCGATCCACCTTGCCGAGGGCGGCCCGCGCGGCGGGTGCATCAAAGAACTGGGCGATCGCCAGGCGTAGGGCCGAGGTGCGGGCCCAGTTGAGATCGCCGGTCGCGGCACGGCAGCCGGGCCGGCCAAGGAAGCTGCGCACAATGGCAAATTGCGGACCGGGCTTCGCCCAGCTCGAGCTGTCAAAAATGAGCCGCTCGGTCGCGCAAAGCAATCGCGCGTCGAAGACGCCCGGCATCTCGCCCTGCCACCACAGGTAGAGCGGAAGGTCCGAATCGAGATGCGAGAACACCAGGCTCGAAATGAGCCGCGGGTCGGCGCTGGTCCCCTCCATCAGGAACGCGATTTGTTCCGAGCAGGTCTGTTTGGCGCCGGTCTTGGTGAGATGGCAATGCGCGTTCACCCAGGCGCGCAGGCCGTTCTTGGGCGACTTCGCGCGCGCGGCGATCAGCAGGGCGCGGCAGGCGTGATCCTTGGTGACCTCGCGGACAACGGCCGTGTTCGCGCGGAGCGAGGAATCGGCCGCGGAATAGACCACAAGGTTCAGGCGCGAGGCCCGCGTGGCCACGGTCTGCTGTTCCTGCCAGAGCTTTTTCAGCTCCTTTTCAATCTTGCCGATTTCGGCCGGGACGCCGTCGCCGAAAAACGCGGGCGCGACCGGGGGAGTTGCTGCGTCGGGGGTCATAGGATGAAAAGAGGGGACGAAATTTCAAAATCCTTAGATTCGCCGCCACGCGCGACCATCGCGGGCGAGCATTTCATCGGCTTCCACGGGTCCGGGGGAGCCGGCGGGATACGTGGTGAGCGGCGGTTGGTCCTTGGCGGGTTTCTCCCAGGCGTTGAGAATCGAATCGACGAACTTCCACGCTTCCTCGACCTCGTCGTTGCGCGCGAAAAGCGTCGCATCGCCCTGCATCGCATCGAGGATCAGGCGCTCGTACGCCTCCGGGCTCGGTCGGCCGAAACTCGCACCATATTGGAAATCCATCTTCACCGGCTCGATCCGCAGCGCCCCGCCGGGGAGCTTGGCCTGCATGCGCAGCGAGATGCCCTCGTCCGGTTGGATGCGGATGAGAAGCACGTTGCTGGAGTCGCCTGACTGATTGAAGAGCACGCTTGGCGCCGGCTTGAAGTGCACGGCGATTTCCGCGCCCGACTTGGGCAGGCGCTTGCCCGAGCGCACGTAGAACGGCACGCCGGCCCAACGCCAGTTGTCGACGAAGATCCGCATCGCCACGTAGGTCGCGGTCTCCGATTTCGGATTGACGTTCGGCTCCGCGCGGTAGGCGGGGACCGCCTTGCCGAGGATGGCGCCGTCGATGTACTGGCCGCGGATGACGTTCGCGGCGACCTCCTGGTTGCTGTTCATCCGGCGAAGCGAGCGCAGCACCTTCACTTTTTCATCGCGCACGGCATCGGCCTCCAGACTCGTCGGCGGTTCCATCGCGGTGAGGGTCAGGAGCTGAATCAAGTGATTCTGGATCATGTCGCGCAACGCGCCGGAAGTTTCGTAATAGCCCGCGCGATTTTCCACGCCGAGCGTTTCGCCGGCGAGCAGCTGGACGTGGTCGATATAACGGTTATTCCAAATTGGTTCGAAGATCGCGTTGGCGAAGCGCAGGACCATGATGTTCTGCGCGGTCTCCTTGCCGAGGAAGTGGTCGATGCGGTAGATGGCCGACTCCTCAAAGGCGTGGGCCACAACGGAATTCAGCTTGAGCGCCGATTCCAAGTTTGTGCCGAACGGTTTTTCCACGATGACACGGGCCCAGCCCCCGTCCTTGCCCTTGTCGAGACCGAACTTTTTCAAGCGCTCGATGATCAAGCCGAACTGATCGGGCGCGACCGAAAGATAGTAAAGCCGCCGGCCGCCGGTGCCGCGCTCGGCGTCAATCTGATCGAGCTTTTCGGCGAGACGCTTGTAGCCCTCGTCATCGTGAAACTCACTTTGGTTATACGAGATTGATTTGCCGAACGTGTTCCACAATTCATCGCGGACCGTCTGGCGCGAAAACTTGCGCACGGCAGTTTCCATTTCCGTGCGGAAGGCCTCGTCGGTCTTTTCGCGACGGGCAAAGCCGACGATGGCGGTGCTGGGCGGGAGGTCGCCGTCGGCGGCGAGATTGTAAAGCGCGGGGAGAAGCTTGCGCATCGTCAGGTCGCCGGTGGCGCCGAAGATGACGACGGTGCAGGGCTTCGGTTGAGGACGCGCGGTGAGACCCTCGCGAAGAGGGTTGTCAGCTGGGCTGTTGGGAGCGGTGGACATGGCGGCAGGGAAGGTTGCGAAGCCGCGAATGCCGACGTCGGCACCCGGGCGCATCGTTATGAGGGAATGCCGCGCGGGAGGCGAGAGAAAATTCACTCGTCCCGGCTGGGCCGGGCGTCGTCCTATTTGGGCAGCTCAATCCGGATCGGGACCCCATAGTCCGAATAATTGAGCGTGGAGGTCGTCGGCTTGCCCAACAAATCGGCCTGTGTCTCGACGCGACGGATCAAGCTGTCGCCCGGCGAGATGTAAAATTTTGATTTCGATATCGCCCCCTTGGTCTTGACGTGCACCTCGTAGGAATCCAGCAATTTTTCGTCAATCTTCGTCTGGCCCAGACTTTTGGCGTACGTGGTGTTGCCCAGCATCTCCTCGACTTTTTTCGGGTCGCCAAACGACCCCGAGGCCTTGCTCACCTCGGCCGGCGCCGGCATCCAGGAATCGCCCATGCGCATCATGATCTTGCCGCCCACCCCGACAATCTCCATGCCGGACATCTTCATCCGCATCCGGTCCGGGAAAACAAATTCCATTTCCATCGACGGAATCGCGCCGCCACCCAGGCCGGCGGATTCCATCGTCGCGCGAAACGAACCCTTGGTGCGCTGGGCCGCGAACGCCTGGCGCAAAACCGCAATCACCACCGGATCGATTTCCGCGGGCAACGTGGCGTTCAGTTCGGGCTCCGGCTTGCTGCCGGCCGCGGCCGGCGGGGCGGTCGGCGCGGGCGCGGCGGGAGCCTGGGCAAAAAGCGCGCCCGGCGCGACCAGCAAAACGGCGAACAGCGGAAGCTGAAATTTCATGAGCGAAAACATCGACGATCAGGGAAGCGGAAACTGGCGTGTCAGCACGACCACCGCTTCCTTCACTTTCGCCAGTTTGGCTTCATCGCCGCCGCTGCCCAAGGCGGTGTGAATCAAGTCGGCGATTTCCATCATCTCCTCTTCCTTCATGCCGCGTGTCGTCATGGCGGGCGTGCCGATGCGGACCCCGCCGCCCTTCATGATGCTGACCGTGTCGAACGGGATCGAGTTCTTGTTGACGGTAATGCCGGCGCGATCAAGCCACTCCTGCGCAGTGCGGCCGTCGATGTTTTGCGGGCGTAGATCCACGAGCATGAGATGATTGTCCGTGCCGCCGGAGACGATGCGGTAGCCGTTCTTGGCGAGCCGTGCGGCCATGGCCTTGGCGTTGCGCACGACCTGCTGTTGGTACTCGCGGAACGAGGGTTGGAGCGCCTCGTGGAAGCACACCGCCTTGGCCGCGATGACGTGCATGAGCGGGCCGCCCTGGATGCCGGGAAACACCTGCGCGTCGATCGCCTTGGCGTATTGCGCCCTGCAGATGACGAGGCCGCCGCGCGGACCGCGCAGGCTCTTGTGCGTGGTGCTCGTGGTGAAGTCCGCGTGCGGCACGGGGCTCGGGTGCACCCCGGCCGCGACGAGACCCGAGATGTGCGCCATGTCGGCGAACAGCATGGCGCCGCAGGAGTCGGCGACCGCGCGCATCCGCTCGAAATCAATGATGCGGGCATATGCCGACGCGCCGACCGTGATCATCTTCGGCTTCACCTCGAGCGCCTGGCGCGCGAGCGCATCGTAATCGATCAATTCATCGCCCTGGCGCACGCCGTAGTGCGTGACCTCATAAAAGCGGCCGGAGAAATTCGCTTTGTGGCCGTGGGTGAGATGTCCGCCGTGCGAAAGGTCCATCGTGAGGATTCGATCGCCCGGCTGCAGCACGGAAAAATAGACCGCCATGTTCGCCTGCGCGCCGCTGTGCGGCTGGACGTTGAGGTGCTCCCCGCCGAAGAGCTGCCGTGCGCGATCGAGGGCGAGTTGCTCGACGACATCGACGTTTTCACAACCGCCATACCAGCGGCGGCCGGGGTAGCCCTCCGCGTATTTGTTGGTGAGCACCGAACCCTGCGCCTCGCGCACGGCGGCGCTGGCGAAGTTTTCTGAGGCGATCAGTTCGATGTTTTCGTCCTGGCGCTGGACCTCGGCGTCGATCGCGCGGGCGATCTCGGGGTCGACTTCGGCAAGGGTGGGAGAGGTGGAATAGGAGTCGGTCATGGCGTGGAGATATGTGCGTAAGCTCTTGCCCGTGTCGGGCGCGGGCGTGCGCCCCTGCAGGAAAGCGGCGAGACCCGGCAGGGCCGCGCAGAGTGCGTCGCGGCAATTCGCGTAGGTGTTGCGTCCCATCCCGATCGGATCCATCACGTCGAGGTCATTCTCGCGCGCGGCGGGATCGAATTCACGGATGAGAAAGGTCTTTTTCGCGGCCTCGGGGTAGAGATAAGCCAGCGCTTCCGCGTGCCCGCTGGTCATGGCGACAATGATGTCGGCGTTGCCCACGGTTTCGGCTGAAACCGGCTGGCTTCGATGGCGCGAAATATCGACGCCGACGTCTCGGAGCACCTCGACGGCGTGCTGGCTTGCGCGCTGGCCCTGCACCGCGCTAACGCCCACGGAAATCGCCGCGAACGCGGGGTTGTTCTTGGTCAGGTGCCGCCACAATCCCTCCGCCATCGGGCTGCGGCAGATGTTGCCGGTGCAGACGAAAAGGAGCTTTTTCACGGTCGGCAGCGTCGGGTTCCGGACAACAGGCGAAGATGGCTCAGACTTTAGGTTCGCAGGGGGGCAAGTCAACGGTCGCCTCCGTCAACCGGCTCCCGGCGGAACACCGGATCTCGCCAATTAACTTTTGACCGTGCTGCCGGGATGGTCCTAAGTCCGCGCACCCGTTGTCTCATGATCGGGTCGCCCGGTCACCTTCATGCACTATCCATTTTCCCTCCGCGCCATCGGCCTCTTCGTGGGCCTCGCGCTCATTGTGGCTCACCTCTTCGCCGCGCTGCGGACGGAACCGGTGAAAGCGTTCCTGTCGCGTTTTCCGCGCTGGCATCTGGCGGGTCTTGTCCTGCTGACCATCGATCTGGTCTGGGCATGGTACATCGCGGAGACGATGGATTGGGGTGAATTTCTCTCTTGGCGCGTGCCGGTTCTCCTGCTGTTGCCGGCGGCGTACGCGATGACGATTTATCTCGTGCATGAATACCTCGCGGCGCGGGCGCTCGGTATGCTGATGCTGCTCGCCGCCATGCCGGTGCTCGACGCGGCCTTCATGAAACCCCCGGTCAGTCGACTGCTCGTCGTCGGGTTGGCGTATGTGTGGGTCGTGCTCGGCCTCTGCTGGACCTCATCGCCGCACCTGCTGCGCGACCAGATTCAGTTTGTGCTTCGCGTGCCCCTGCGCTGGCAGATTGCGGTGTGGGGCGGGGTCGCTTATGGCATCGTCGTCCTCGCCTGCGCGGTGCGGTGGTGGTAAGGCGGTGCTTGCCCGCGGGGCGGGAATGGAGCAGTTAACTTTCGTCGCGTAGCATTTTTCGCCCATGGATTTTCTCTCCACCGGGATTCAGGAGGTCGCGCGTCGGCTCCGCCGGCGCCATCTCCGGCGCTCGCTGCGCGTCGAGGAGCGCGGCGTCGAGCAGGCAGAAATCGAGTTGGGACGCGAAGGCTGGCGCGAACTCGCCCACGCCGGGAACGCCGCTTCGGAGCTGGCGGAACGGCTCGTCCCGCTGCATCGCCTAGACACCGAGGGCGCGGAAACGCGCGCAAAACTTGCGGAGGCCGAGCGCGAAACGGCGGCGCAGCGCGAGCAGGAAGCGACCGCCCGGCGGGCCTTCGCGGAGGAACTCGCCCGGCTTGAAACGGAACGCGCGCCGCTGCGTCGGGCGCGCGACGATCTCAAGACGGCGAGTCCCGCGCCCAGCCCGGATGCTGCCGGCGAGGCAGCGGATTCGCCGCACCGGCGTTTGCTCCAGCAGATGCAGGAGCTTGAGCAGCGGGAAGGGGTGATTCGGGAACGCCGGCGGGATGAGGAACGCGACAGCGCGACCCGGAGCGAAGCCCTGCAGGATCGCCTGCGTCCCCTCCGCGCGGCGCAGGCGCAGTTGGAGCAATCGCGCCGCACGCCGCTGCGTCGGTTGGGACAATACCTGGCCGACCATGAAGACGCGGTTCCGCCCGCGGCGACCCGGCATCTGGCCACGGTGCGCGAGGCTCGACGGCAAATGCGCACGCTGGAACTGCGCGACGTCGCGCTGGTGCATGAATCGCGGCAGGCCGACCCACAAAGTTTGCGTCTCAGCCTTTTCGTGTTCACGACATTTGCGGTCTTCGCAGCACTGGCGCTGCTGCTGATTTTCCGCGCCCCGCCGCGCCGGGATTGGTTGCCGGCGAACACGCACCTGGTCGTCTCCGCCAATCTCGGCCGCCTCTCCTCCGCGAACGCCCCGCAGCTTGGCAATTTGTGGAATCCAATTTGGGTGGCCATGTCCCAACCGCTCCTCGCGGTGCCAACCCTCACGAATCCCGTCGCCGAAGTGCGCCGCGTGGTCCGAGCAATTGGCGTCTCGCAGTCGGGCCAAATCGTCGAGTATGATCTCGTTGAGACCGAGGCGTCGGCGGCCTCGGTGGTTTCGACGCTCGTTGTACAGCACGGCTTCGGTCAGCGGTACGACAGCGCACGGCTCGGCGGTTTGCCGATTTACGAACGGAGCACGGAGGTGGCGTGTGCGCAGATCGGCCCCGCGACAATTGCGGTGGGAGGATCCGTCGCGGTGGAGGAAATGATTCGCGTACGTCTTGGCCTCGCGCAGGCCCTCAAGCTCGACGAACAATTTTACGAGAAGTTTCAGAGTCTCGATCGTGGCAGTGCGTTCCGGTTCGTGACGCGTCACCCCGAATCGTTGACCGATGCCCACGGGTCGCCGCTCTTCGCGCCGGAATTGCTGGCCGCGACACGGCTCCTCGGGTTCGCCGCCCGGGCGGCGGAGCCTCAGACCGCGGTCCTTTTTCTTCGGACCGATTCGGATGCCGCCGCGGTGCGCCTAGTGCTCCTGCTGCGCGAGCGAGGCGCCGCCCTGGTGGGCCTGGCCGACGGGGGATCCTTTTTTGAGCCGCCGGTCATTGAGCAGCGGGAATCGGAGGTGGAGTTCCGCTTTGTGGTTGCCGGCACCACGGCGCGCGATTTCCTCACGCGGTTGGCCGGGGTCGGCCTTTCGCCTACCGCGGAGTCGGGACCCTAGCGCCAAAGGTTTGAGCGCGTCTCGGCGGCCACCTTGCCGCCCTCGAGAATCCTCGCGCGCCACGCAAGCACGCGGCCGTATTGCAGGTAATCATCGCCTGTGACCTGGAACCGCGTGATCAAATGGCCGGACGCGGCGCGATAGGAAATGTCCTTCGTTTGCACCATCGCCCCGAGCGCTTGCTGGCGGTATTCGAGGCGCACCACAACGTCGGCAGGACGCTTGGACTCCCACATGAAAGTAAAATAATTTCCGTAGCGCTCGCGCTGGTCGCTCGGGGTGATGGCGCCATAGAGGGCGCGCTTCCGCTCGAATTCCACGTAGCGATCCTGGCCGGGCTCCAGCGGCGATTTTTTCGAGGCGTCGAGGAACAGCAACTTGGTCTTCGAGAACCGGATGGCGCCGTTGGATTTCAACTCGGCGGCCCGGCCCGGCGCCATTGCGCTGCCGATTGCGATCACCGCGAGGAGCGGCACGAAGCAGCGAAACGGGCGGGACGAGGGCACGGAGGCAGCAAACGCGACGAAGGCCCGCCGTGTCAAACCCGTTGATCGGTGGCCGGGCCGAACGATCGTGCCGGATCCGCATGCCAAATTCCGCCGTTGCCATCCGATTTGAGCGCGGGGTGCATCTGCCCGCGATCGATCTGTGGCTCGATCCGCGCGACCCGCGACCCGCGGCGTTCGTCTCGCATGCGCATTCGGATCACATCGGGCAGCATCGCGAGATTATCCTCACGCCCGCGACCGCCAAATTAATGCAGGCTCGGCTGCCCGGCGAACGAATCGAATACGTGGTCCCCTTTGGCGAGGCGTTCGCGTTTCGCGGCGCACGGTTGACGCTACTGCCGGCGGGCCACATTGCCGGTTCGGCGCAGTTGCACGTGACGGAGGAAGCGACCGGCGCGAGCCTGCTCTACACCGGCGATTTCAAGTTGCGCCCGGGCCTTTCGGCCGAGCCGATCGAGTGGCGCGCCGCGGATACGCTCGTCATGGAAACGACCTTCGGCCTGCCGCAGTACCGATTTCCGCCGCGCGACGAGACGATCGCACACGTGGTGGAGTTTTGTCGGGACGCGCTCGATGAAGGCGCAGTGGCGGTGCTGTTCGGTTACTCGCTGGGCAAGGGCCAGGAAATTCTCTGCGCCATCGCCGCGGCCGGATTTCCGATCATGTTACACGGCGCGGTTCATAAGATGACGGAGATTTACCGCGAACTGCGACCCGATTTCCCGGCGGCAGAACGTTACGTCGCGGCTAATGTTGCAGGCCACATTCTAATCTGCCCACCCAGCGCCAGCGGATCGCGCATGGTGCAGCAGATCAAGCCGCGGCGCACGGCGGTGCTGACGGGATGGGCCATAGACGCCGGCGCGGCCTACCGCTACGGTTGCGATGCCGCGTTCCCGTTGTCGGACCACGCGGACTACGACGACCTTGTCCGCTACGTCGAATTGGTGCAGCCGCGGCGGGTGTTCACGTTACACGGTTTCGCCAGGCCGTTTGCGGCGGATTTGCGTTCGCGCGGTGTGGAAGCTTGGGCGCTCGGCGAGGAAGATCAGCTCGAGATGTCAGGCGTTGTGACGCCAATCCGCCGGCCGCGACCGGCCGCGCGTCCGGCGAGCGCCGTCGGGGCGGAATCGGAATCGCCGGACGACTTTCGGCGCCTGGCGCGGCTTTGCTTCGAGCTCGCGGCCACGCCGGCGAAGTCGCGCAAGATCGCGCTGCTCGTCGAATATCTGCGCACGCTGGACGACGCTTCGTTGCCCGTCGCTGCACAATACCTCACGGGTTCGGCTTTTCCGCGCAGTCAGAGTCGCGTGCTGAAGGTGGGCTGGTCGATCGTGAAACGCGCTTTGCTGGCCGTCTCAAAGCTCGGTGAGTCCGAGCTGCGCGCCGTTTCGGCGGCGCGCGGCGATCAGGCGGAGGCCGCTCGCGAGGCGCTCCGCGGCCGGACGGAGCCGGCGCCGTTCACGCTGCGCGAGTCGCTGAGCTTCTTCGAGTCCGTCGAGGCGGCCCGCGGGCCCCTCGAAAAAGCGGATCTGCTCCAGCGCCGGTTTGCGCAGCTCACCCCGGATGAGTGCGCCGTGATTCTCAAGGTGCTTTCGGGGGATCTCCGCATCGGCTTGAAGGAGGGACTGCTTGAGGAAGCCATCGCGGTGGCCGCGGGCGTCGGGAGCGACGCGGTCCGGGAGGCGAACATGTTGAGTGGCGAGGTGGGCCGAGTGGCGGTGCTCGCGCGGCGGAACGCGCTCGCGGAGGCGGGTCTCACCCTCTTTCATCCGCTCAAGGTCATGCTGGCCAGCCCCGAGTCCACCGCCGCGGCGATTTGGGAACGGCATCTGGAGGCGGGCCGCGGTGGGGGCGAAGTCTGGATCGAGGACAAGTTCGACGGCATTCGCGCGCAGGTTCATGTCGGGCGCGGACGAACGGAAGTTTTCTCGCGCGACCTGCGGCGGGTGACGGCGCAATTCGACGAGGTCGCCGCGGCCGGGCGCGCCTTTGAGCGGGAGGCGATCTTTGACGGTGAGATCGTGGCCTTCGACGCGGACCGGCCGTTGACGTTTTTCGATCTGCAAAAGCGGCTGGGCCGTCGTTCGCCGGATCTATTTCTTGGCGAGATGATTCCCGTCGTCTTTGTCGCGTTTGATTTGCTCGCGCTCGATGGCGAATCGCTCCTGCGGCGTCCGTTGCACGAGCGCCGCGCGGCGCTCGAATCGATTTCATTGCCGCCCGTCTTCCGGCTCGTGGAAGTGCGTCGCGCGGCCGGGGGCGCGGCGATCGACGCGGCGTTTCGGGCCTCGCGCGAGCGCCAGCGCGAAGGATTGATCATCAAGGATCCCGACAGTCCCTACACGCCGGGCCGCCGGGGGATGGCCTGGCTGAAGCTGAAGATGGAACTCGCCACGCTCGATGTCGTGGTCGTTGGCGCGGAATGGGGCCACGGCAAGCGGCATCACGTGTTGAGCGACTACACCTTTGCCGTGCGCGACGACGCGAGCGGCGCCTTGTTGCCGATCGGCAAGGCGTACTCCGGGCTGACGGACACGGAGATCGCGGAACTCACCGAGGAGTTTCTCCGCAGCACCATCGCAACGCGCGGCAAATTCCACGAGGTTGAGCCGGGCGTGGTGCTCGAGATTGCGTTCGACTCGATTCAGCCGAGCGACCGCCACGCCAGCGGGCTGGCGATGCGGTTTCCGCGCATCAAGTCGGTCCGTCGCGACAAGTCGCCCGCGGAAATCGACACGCTGTCGTACGCGCGTTCGCTGTCCCTCACGAACGCGTTGAAGGACGCGCTCCCGCCGGGGTTGAGACCGACCGGCGGGAAGACGCGGCGGAAATCACTTCGCGGCAAATAAGCCGGGGCCGACCTGTTTCACGCCGCTCAACTTATAGATGCGCGCGGCGAGATTCTTCTTCGGATCCTTCGAGGTGAAGACGTACTTGGCCTTCTTGAGACCATCGAGCACGGCATTCACGCTTTGCGGTTTGCCGCTCGACTTCAGCACGGCCACGACCGCCGGGGCGAGCGGTCCACTCGGTGAAGCGGGGCGCTTCTTTCCCTTGAGCGGGGAGCGGCGTCGGCGCCCGGCGCGCGGGGCTTTGGCGGCGACCGGGGCGACCGCGCGGGCGCGGCGCTTGCGGCCGCGGCGGGTGCGAACCTTCGGAGCGGCCGGACCGGACGCAACGACCGATTCCACGGTGCCGCGAAGTCGGTCGAGAATGGCATGGAATTCCGCCTTCAGGGCGGCGACTTCCGAATGGATCTGAGCAAGACGTTTGAGGGGTTCAGCTGATGTCATCATAGAAAGCGGATATCGACGGAAAGCAGGAGGGACGCAAGCGCGATCTATTTCGATCTAACATCGGACGAGAATGGCCCGGTCATCGGGTCAGGATCCGGTCCGCCTCGGCGGGCGGCCGTAATTCACCCTTGCCGACGGGAGGATTTTGCGGGAACACTCCGCCCACATGGGAGTGCAACCTGATACCTGGATCCGCCGCATGGCCGTCGAACACGGCATGATTGAGCCCTTCGCCGAGGCGCAGGTGCGCAAGACCGACGGCGGGGACGCGGTCATCAGTTATGGCATCAGCAGTTACGGGTATGACCTGCGCGTCTCGACCGAGTTCAAGGTCTTCACCAACGTCTTCAACACGGTGGTCGATCCGAAGCACTTCGATGACCGCTCGTTCGTGGACATGGACACCGAGATTTGCATCGTGCCGCCGAACTCGTTCGCGCTGGCCCGCTCGATCGAATATTTCCGAATCCCGCGCGACATCCTGACGATTTGTCTCGGGAAGTCCACCTACGCGCGGTGCGGCATCATCGTGAACGTGACGCCATTCGAGCCGGAATGGGAGGGCCATGTCACGCTCGAGATCAGCAACACGACGCCGCTGCCCGCGAAGATTTACGCCAACGAAGGACTCGCGCAGGTGCTATTTCTCAAGGCGGAATCGGTCTGCGAGGTGAGCTACGCCGATCGCAAGGGCAAGTATATGAAACAACGGGGCATCACGGGGCCCAAGATGTGAGTCGCCAGCGATAGTTCGACCTCGCGGGTTGCGACGTCCGTTCCGCCCAGCCGCACCGGGTTAGTTTGGCGCGGGCCCCTGCACGCAGCGGAAGCCCAGATGATTGCTCCCCGTGCTGGCCTCGCCCTTGCCGCGGGTGCCGACCATGTAGCGCGTACAGTATTGATCCGTGCAGAGATACGATCCGCCGCGGTGAACGCGTTTCTTCTCATTCGGCTCCGCCGGATCATAGGGCGTGTCGAGGCCTTGGAGATTGCGCGGGATTCCCCCCGCGCGCTTCTGCCGGGCATAGGTGTCGGGCCGATACCAGTCGCTCATCCATTGCCAGACGGTGCCGGCCAGGTCGTAGAGGCCGTAGCGATTTGGCGGGAATTGTGCGACTGGAGCGATGCCGGCGAATCCGTCAGCGCCGGAGTCGCGCACCGGAAAATCGCTCCCCGCCGGGAATCCACACCATGCCCTCGGGTGCGGAGCCACGAGCCGTGGTCTGATTCTCGATCATGGGTTGAAACGCGGACGTGACGGTCGCGGCCACGGTGCCTGGGGTCGGCAGGTCCCGCTTTGCGGTGGCCCCCGATTTGCGCGTTGCTGCGGACGTCGCGGTCACGGCGCGCGGAGGACGCGTTAGTGCCACCCCGAGCGCCGCGATGCCGACGAGCGCGAGCGCGCCGCTGATCCATTTCGGCGCGCGGGAGGCGGGTCGGGAAGTGGCCGGCCGCAACCCGGAAGACTCGGAATTCGGGTTCATTGCAGCCGGACATTGTCAGACACGAAGAACCGCCACAAATTAGGATCGCCTGTTGGCCCACGATTCATGCTGCTGATTCGTCCTGCGATCGAGCCGGACCGCGAGCCGGTTTGGACGATTTTCCGTGCCGTGATCGCCCCGGGCGACACCTATGCGCTGAGCCCGGACATGTCGCGGGAGGAGGCGATGGACTATTGGTTTTGCGCCGACGCCCATATTTATGTCGCGGAGCACGAGGGACGCATCGCCGGCACCTACCTGCTCAGGGCGAATCAATCCGGTCCCGGCGCGCACGTGGCGAATGCGGCCTTCATGGTCGCGCCGTCGGCGCGGGGCGAGGGCGTGGGCCGCGCCCTTGGCGAACATTGCCTGGCGGAGGCGCGGCGGCTCGGTTTCCGCGCGATGCAATTCAACTTCGTCGTCTCCACCAACGCAGCCGCCGTGCGGCTCTGGCAGCAGCTCGGCTTCGGGATTGTCGGCACGCTGCCGGGCGCATTTCGACATCCGCAACACGGGTTCGTCGATGCGTACGTGATGTCTCGCTCGTTGGACGATGCCTAGTCGGCCGCGCGCGGGGCGAGTTCGGCGCCCTGGCGCAAAGCCTCGAGCAGGCTGCGTTCATCGGCTTTGCCGGTGCCGGCAATGTCGAAGGCCGTTCCGTGATCGACCGACGTGCGGATGACCGGCAGGCCCACGGTGATATTTACGCCGGACTCGAGACCGAGCACCTTCACCGGGCCGTGGCCCTGATCGTGATACATCGCGAGCACGATGTCGAAGTCGCCTCGCCCGGCGCGGAAAAACAGCGTGTCGGCCGGCAGCGGGCCCTCGACGTTCCAGCCGCGGGCGCGAGCCTGCGCGATCGCTGGTTCAATCTTGGTTGCCTCCTCGCCGTGACCGAAGAGGCCGCCTTCGCCCGCGTGCGGATTGATCGCGCAGACCCCGATGCGCGGATGGGCGATGCCCGCGCGTTCCATCGTGGCCTGCGCGCGCTCGATCGTCCGGAAGACGAGGCCGGGTTCGATCTTCGCGATCGCGTCAATTAGTCCGAGATGGGTCGTGACGTGGATGACGCGCAGCTTCGGCGTCGTCAGCATCATGGAGACCTCGGGCGTGCCGGTGAGGTGCGCAAGCAACTCGGTGTGGCCGGGAAAATGATGTCCGGCCGCGTGCAACGCAGCCTTGTTGAGCGGCGCCGTACAGATCGCTTCCACCTGGCCGGCCTGCGCGAGCCGTACGGCCTCAACGATGCAACGATACGCGGTCTCGCCGCCCATCGGTGAAAGCTGGCCGAAGGGAAGGTCGTCCGGGACACATTTCAGGTCCACGCAATCAACGATGCCCGGTTCGAACTTCGCGTCGGCCACGCCGGTGACGTCGCGAATGGCGAGGCGCGAATCGACGATCACGCCCGCCTTTTGCAAGCGTCCGGCGTCACCGATCACCAGCGGGCGGCAGATCTGATAGACCTCGCGGTGGGCGAGGCTCTTCATGATGATTTCCGGCCCGACGCCGGCGGGATCACCCATTGTGATCGCGATGCGCGGCAGCTTCGCCTTGCCGTTGGAGGAGGTTTTCATCGTCCCAGAACTTGATGCAGAATTTCCCGGCAGCGCAAAAAAGTTTCCGGATTCCCAAACGCCCCGGCCTTGGTCGCGATGGGAATCTGATGCTCGCCGCACGCGACACCCAAGGGCACCCCCGGCTCGACTTCCCCGCGCAAGTCGAGCGCGTGAACGTTCATGGCGGTGAGCACCGCACGCGCGGTTTCGCCGCCCGTGATCACAAGCGCGCCGATGCGATCTCGGAATTCCTTTATCAAGCGGCCGAGCGCGAGCGCAAGGGGTCCGCCGGTGCCGGGATCGACGTTCGAATCGGACGTGGTGCTGACGGCCGCATCCGCGCCCGCGGTCAGGCTTCGCTCCATCTCATCGCGCAACGCGCGCCAGGCGGGTTGATCGTCTCCGCCCAGCAGGGTTAACGGGGCAATCATGAGCGGTTCGATCCCGCTGAGCTTGGTCAGCGTTTCGAGCTGCGTTCGGGACACGGTCGAGACGCTCCCCACCAGGAACACGACGGGTCCGTTCCGTTGCACGCGCAGCGGCGGACGCCCCCGCACGGGGGTGAGTGTGGCGGCGAGATGTGACGCAAGCCCCGCGGAACCAACAAACAGAATTCGCACATCCTTCAAGCGCGGGCTTATCCGCGCCAGCGCCCGCAAATCGGCTTCCTCGGTGGCGTCGCACACCAGGACGTCGACCCCGGCCTCCCAGCGCATGCGCACCGACATGGCAAGCGTCGAAAGGTCCCCCCGGATTTCCTCGAGCGCGACGCGTTCGACGCGCAGGCCCGAGGGCTTCAAAAATTTCACGAGATCCGCGGACCCGCCGATACCGGAGTGCCGCCACGTTTCGGTTTCTTCGAGCGGCGTACCATTGACCAATACCCGTCCGTTGCTGGTGGTTCGGCCCATCGATGGGAAGGCCGGGGCAAACAACGTCAGCGGACGCGGCGTGAGTTCGTGAATGGTCGCGCCCAATTCCGCCGCGACATGACCGCGCAGCGTGGAATCGATTTTCTTGTAAACGATGGCGCCGTCTGCGTCGGCGACGCGGCGCGCGGCGCGGGCCGCGGTGTCGCGCGCTTCGGCCTCGGTCATCCGACGCGTGTCCAAATCGATGGCCACGACCTGGGCGTGACCGGCGAATTCGGCGTCGAAGGCGACGCGCACTTCCTGGCCGACCCGCGCAAAGGGCGCTGCGCAGTCGGCCGCGCCTGAGAGATCATCCGCGAGGATGATCGTGTGCGCCTGGAAGCTCATGGTGCCGTCGCCGCGGGCGGTTGGGCGTCGTCGTCTGGTAACGGTCCAACGCGTCCGGCCCACCACGCGGTGATGACGGGGACGAGGAGCGACGTGACGACGACGCTGGCCGCGACCAGCAGCGTGGCATACTTCGACGCCTCGAGGTAGGCAGGGTTGGCGGCGGCCACGAGGGCGGGGACGGCAGCGGCGTTGCCGGCCGTGGACGCGGCGGAGAGTCCCGCCACGCCATTGCCTCCGGTCAGCTTGTCAGTGGTGAAGAGCAGGATTCCGGAAAAAACCACCACGAAGAGACCAAGAATCACTCCCAGCAGGCCCGTCGTGACCACGGTCTTGAGATTGATGCCCGAGCCGAGCGCAAAGGCGAAAAAGGGAATCAGCACCGGCACGGCCCGGCCAAGAAACTCGCGCATTTCGCGATCCAAGTTTCCAAGCAGCATGCCGAGCACGAGGGGGATAATTGCGCCCACGAGCGTCTGCCATGGAAACGCCGAGAGGCCCGCGACACCCAGCGTTACCATCGTCAGGAACGGACCGCTTTCGAGCGACATGACGCTGTACGCGCCGACGTCGCGTGGCTTTCCATATTGTCCCATCAGCGCCATGTAGAGTCCGCCGTTGGTGTCGTTAATCGCGACGACCACCGCGAGCGTGGAGAGTCCGGCGAAGAAGCCGGCTTCGATCGGCTTTTCGCCGAGCAGTCGACCGAGCACGAGACCGACGATGATCCCGCAAAGAATCTTGGTGCCGAGCAAGGCACCACCCTTTTTCAAGATGTAGGGCGTCGTCGCGAAGTCGATCGTCGCGCCCATGCACACGTAGAAGACGGCCAGGATCGTGAGGGCGCCGGAGAACAGCGCGCCGGTGAAGGAGCCGAAGAACTTCGGCGTTTCGGGCGCGAAGGTGTTGATGAGACAGCCGACGAGCAGAGGCACGACCATCATGCCGCCGGGGACGCGTTCAATCGAGCGCTTGATTGCGATTTGCATGGGGATGGGAAATGGATCGGCCATGAGATTACCAGCCCGAATCCCGGCGGTAAATTGCGCAAATCGACGGAAGGGGCGCCGCGCACGGGCACGGGAACCTTGATCGAGAGCATGAAACCATGCGATAACCGGGGTGCATGGCCACCGCCGCCAAAAAATGGACCGTCCGGTTCGCCGGCACGGAAGCCGAGCTCGAACGTTGCTACCTCGCGATGGTCGAGCTGCGCCCGCACCTTTCGTGCGGGGAATTCGTCAAGTCGGTGCGTCGGCAGGACGAGCAGGATGGCTACCGCCTCGTCTACGTGGAGGATGAGGATGAAGTGATGGGCGTCGCCGGCTTCCGCGTCATGCAGATGCTCGTCACGGGACGCGTATTGTACGTCGATGATCTCGTCATCGTGGAGGAACGGCGGTCGCGCGGTTACGGCGCGTTCCTGTTCAACTGGCTGGTGCATTACGCGACGGCGCAGGAATGCAGGACGCTCGAGCTGGACTCGGCGGTCCAGCGCGCAGCCGCGCACCGGTTCTATTTTCGCCAGCGGATGCACATCGCGAGCTACCACTTCCGCCTCAAGGTGCATGAGTGAGCCGCGGCTGAGCCTGGCGGAACTGAAGACGCAGGTCGCGGCGGCGGGCGGCGCCCCGGTCGTGGCCATCCTTCACGCGCAGGTTCTGGCGCGCACCGCCCGCGCCACGCGCGAGCAGAAGCCTTATTTCGATCTTGAGCTGGGCGACGGCGGCGCGCATCTCCGATTCAAGATCTGGAGCAATCACCCGTTTTATTCCGCCTGCGCGAGTCTGGAACCGGGCAAATTTATCGAGGGCGAAGGCGAATTCGCGGGGCACGGTACGTACGGGCCCGAGATCCGCTCGTTGCGGTGCCGCGAGTTGACCGACGACGAACGGGAGGAACTCCTGCTCGGTTCGCCCGAGCGCCGCGTTCGGCTGGACCACGACTTCGCGGATATTGTCCGCCTGATGGAATCGATTGCGGACCCGCGACTGCGCGCGGTTGGCGGACTTTTTCTGGAGCGTTTTGAGGACCGGTTCCGGCGCGCGGCGGCGGCCCGGAGCTATCACCACGCGCGGCGCGGTGGGCTGGTCGAGCACGTGGCGCAGATGATGCGTGCCGCTGACGTGCTCTGCGTGGTGTACGCCCAGCTCAATCGCGATTTGGTGATCTCCGGCGTGCTGTTTCACGATTGCGGCAAGCTGTGGGAATGCTGCCCGTCGGAGCAGGCGTTCGCGATTGAGCGCACGGAAAGCGGCGAGTTGCTCGGTCACATCAACATCGGTTTCGAGCTCGTAAACCGGCTCTGGAGCGACCTGCGCGAGAACGGAACGTTCACGCCGTGGCAGGCGTTGACGCCGAAATCCGATCTCGTCCGTCAACATTTGCTCCACCTGATCGCGTCGCATCACGGCGAGATGCAATTCGGATCGCCCGTGGTGCCAAAAACGCCCGAGGCGATGTTGCTGCATTACATCGACAATCTCGACGCGCGGCTCGAGATGCTCTCGGGCGCCTATGCGAGCGCGCCGGAACTCGCGCCCGGCATCTTTGATCGCGTCGCCCCGCTGACCAGTCCGGTCGTGCAGCCGCTGCCGAGCTGGCGGGCGGAGGTCTAATCCGTCGCTTCCTCTTCGGTGCGTTCGGAAATCTCGATCAAATTACCGTCTGGATCGCGCAGATAGATCGAACGCAGCGAAGACATCGCCCCCGTGCGCGGGACCGGTCCCTCCTCGATGATCGCGCCGGATTCCTTCAAATGCAGGATGACCGCGTCCAAGGGAATCGCCGAGATGAAACACAGATCGAGCGAACCCGGCGTGGGGACATCGGCCCGCGGGCGGAACAGCCGGCCCGGTTCGTGCACATTGATCTTCTGTTCGCCGAACTTCAGCGCGATGCGGTCGGTGCCGAAATGCTCCAAGGTCATCCCGAGCACCCGCGTGTAGAAGTCGACGCACCGCACCGCATCACTCGTCGTCAGGACAAAGTGATCCAGGTGATGAATCAATTCGGGCATATCGATCAATGGGCTTCGGAGCCGGCCGGGGCCGGCCGCCACACGAGCAAACGCTTTTCGACAAGGCCAACCAACCCGTCGAGCAGCAAGGCAAAAATGGTGAGCACGAGAATTCCCGCAAAGACGGTATTCACGTCAAATACACCCTCCGCCTGGAGAATCAGATAGCCGACGCCCTTGGAGGAGCCAAGATATTCGCCTACGACGGCGCCGACGAACGCCATGCCGACCGCCGTGTGCAGACTGGACAACACCCAGCTGGTCGCAGACGGCAGATACACCGTGCGCAGGAGCTGCGAGCGCGAGGCGCCCAGCATGCGGGTGTTAGCCAGGACGACGGGGCTGACCTCCCTGATGCCTTGGTAGACGTTGAAAAAAACGACGAAGAAAACCAGCGTGATGCCCAGCGCGACCTTGGACCAGATGCCGAGGCCGAACCACACGGCGAAGATGGGCGCGAGAATGACGCGTGGCATCGAATTCATGGCTTTGATGTAAGGCTCCGTGAGCGCGGAAGCGGTCGGATTCAGCGCCAGCCACAGTCCGATCACCAGCGCGGAAGTCGCCCCGATCACAAAGGCGAGCACGGTTTCCAGCAACGTGGTGGCGAGATGCGGCCAGATGGTCCCGGTGGTGAACCACGTGACGGCGCGGGTGAGTACCTTGATCGGTTCACCGAAAAAGAATTTCGGCAGGACGTTGGTGACGACGAGCGCCTGCCAGACGGCAAACACGACCAGCAGCAGCAGCGCCTGCCAGAAGCGAAGCATTGGACCGCGCAGGCCGCTCTTATTTCCGCTGGCTTTGGACATAACCTTTGAGCACCTCTTCTTTCATGGTTTCCCAAATGAGCCGATGCAGCTCGACGAAACGCGGCGCGAGCCGGATCTCCGCGATGTCGCGCGGCCGCGGCAAATCGATCGCCCATTCGCCGATCGGATGAGTGCCCGGTCCCGCGGAAAGCGCGATCACGCGGTCGGACAAAGCGATGGCCTCTTCGAGATCGTGCGTGATAAACAGCACCGACTTTCGATCCGCCGACCACAACTCGAGCAGCTCATTTTCCATCAGCACGCGGGTCTGTACGTCGAGCGCGCTGAAGGGTTCGTCCATGAGCAGGATTTTCGGATCGAGGATGAGCATCTGCGCGAGCGAGACGCGCTTGCGCATGCCGCCGGAAAGTTGATGCGGGTAGCGATCGCCGAAGCCCCCAAGGCCCACGCGATCGAGCCACTCCATCGCGTGAGCCGTCGCCTCCGGGGCCGGCACGCGCCGGTACTCCAGCCCGAGCGTGACGTTTTCCAACGCGGTGCGCCACGGCAACAGCGAGTCCGCCTGGAACATGTAGCCGGCCTTGGCGTTCAGTCCCCGCAGAATGTCGCCGAAGATTTCGACCGAGCCTTCGCTGGGTTTGAGCAGGCCGGCCGTGACGTTGAGCAGCGTCGATTTTCCGCAGCCGGTGGGGCCGATGACCGAAACGAATTCACCATTTGCGATCTTGAGGCTGGTCTGGTCGACCGCGACGTACGCGGGGATCCCCTCCTTCAGCGCCCGGGTCGTGTGAAACCGGCACGTGACGTCACGAAGTGCGACAGCCGGGGCGATCATCATCGGGAAATCTGGGGTGAAGTACCAATCGACATCGGCCGCTTACCTGAGCTTCTTCGCCGCTTCGGTTGCAAATCGATTGTCGTAAGTTTTTTGGACGTCGATTTTCGCGGCTCGTACTTCGGGATCATAGGTCGACACCACGGCCAGCACGCGTTCGCCGCCGCCTTCGGGGAACAGACCATCCCGCGAATATGTCGGAAGCAGTTTCTCGAGCGCCTTTTTCAGGATCTCCGGTTCACCCGCTGAAAATTCCGGCGGCAGGAGCTCCACCACCTGTTGCGGCGTCGCCTTTTGCAGCCACGCGAGCCCGCGGACCATCGCGTTGGCCAGAGCCTGCACAGTCCGCGGATTTTTCTTCAGATATTCGGCGGTCGTGTACAACGATCCGGCGGGGTAATCGCCGCCGTAAACAAGTTTGGAGCCGTCACTGGTTCGCGCATCGGCGACGATGCGCACGTCGCCGGCCGACTCGAGAATTGTCATGACAGGATCGGTATTCGCAATCGCGTCGATTTCCCCGTTGCGCATGGCGGCGACCGCGCCCGCGGTCTGCCCAACGCCGATCACGGAAACGTCGTCGGGTTTCAATCCGGCTTTCGCCAGCACGGCGTTGAGAAACATGTGGGTGCCTGCGCCCGGCGATGAAACCGCCACCTTGAGGCCCTTGAGATCCTTTGGTGATTGGTAGGAGGGCACCTTCTTCTTGACGATACCGAGCGAGTAATCAATGAGGCGCCCTTGCAGCACGAAGGCGGTTAGGGCCATCCCCTTGGCCTGCATTTGAATCGTGTGTTCGTAGGAACCGGACGTCACGTCCGCGCTGCCGCCCACCAGCGCCTGGAGTGCTTTCGTTCCCGACGCGAGGTCGATCATCTCGACGTCGAGCCCCTCCTCCTTGAAGTAACCGAGTCGCTCCGCGATCGTGACCGGGAGATAGAAAAGCCCCACCTTGCCGCCGACGGCGAGTCGCACCTTGGCTTGTTCGGGACGGTCGGCCTGCGCGCGCAGGGCGGGCGGCAGGAAGAATGTGGCGGCGGCGACCGCGAGGAGAAGGACGTGTTTGGGCACGGTATTTTGGGGGATGGGCGGCGGGTTCAAGCGTGGCGGATGCTGGATCAGCGGAGGGGACGTTGGGGACGAGAATGTCGAATTTCGGCGGCTTGGGCAATCGGCATGTCCTCATTTCGAGCGCTTGTTCGCTTCGTTCACGAATCGATCGTCGAACGTTTTCGCGAGGTCGATTTTCATTTCCTTCACCTGCGGATCGAAGAGCGCGAGCGTGGCGAAGCCGATTTCCGCTGCGCCGGCCGGGAGGCGCCCGTCGGGCGACAACGTGGGTCTTACCTTGGCGATTGCGGTCTCGAAAATCGCCGCTTCACCGCCCGAAAGTTCGGGCACCAGCTTTGCGACTTCGGCGTTCGTCGCGGTTTGGATCCACTTCAGGCCGCGCACCATCGCGTTTGTCAGCGCCTGCACGGTCCGCGGATTCTTGCGGATGTAGTCTTCGGTCGTGTAGAGCGACGCGGCGACATAATCCCCGCCGAAGATGGCCTTGGATCCCTCCGTCGTGCGCGCATCGGCAATGATTTTTACATCGCCGGCGGTCTCGAGAATGGTCATCACGGGATCGACGTTCGAAATCGCATCGAGATCACCGGAGCGGACCGCCGCCACCGCGGCGCCGGTCAGACCCACGCCAATCACCGACACGTCCTCCGGTTTCAAGCCGTCGCGGGCGAGCAGGGTATTGAGGGTCAGATGCGTGCTCGAGCCGGGTGACGACACCCCGATCTTTTTGCCCTTCAGGTCCTTGGGTGACCGGTAGTCCGGAATCTTTCCCTTGATGATGCCGATGGCGATATCCGTGTGCGCGCCTTGCACAACGAACGCGGTGATCGGCACGCCCTTGGCGCGCATTTGGATGGTGTGTTCGTAGCCGCCCGAGGTCACGTCGGCGCTGCCACCGACCAGTGCCTGCAGGGCCTTCGAGCCGCCGCCCAGGTCGAAGAACTCGACGTCCAGTCCCTCGTCCTTAAAGTATCCGAGCTTTTCCGTGACGGTGAGCGGCAGGTAAAAAAGACTGTTTTTGCCGCCCACGGCGAGCCGCACCTTTGGGGATTCGAGAGGTATGCTTTGCGCTTGCGCGCCAAGCGGTCGGCCCGGCGCGAGAGCCAGGAAAGAGACAAGGAGGAGATATTTTTTCATGAGGTGAGGGGAGCGGAGGGGTTAGATGACATTTCGCGATTGGAGATCGGCGCGGGCCGACTCGTCGAAACCAAGCCGGGCGAGAATTTCGTCCGTGTGCTGTCCAAGTGCCGGTCCCGGCCCGCCGACGCGGCCGGGGGTGTCGCTCAACTTTGGGACGATGCCCGGGACCCGGAGCGATCCTCCGCCGGGCAGGGTGATGGCCTCGATCATGCCGCGGGCCGCGTAATGCGGATCGCTCGCGATGTCGGCCACGGTAAAAACCTTTCCCGCGGGCACCTCGGCGCGCTCGAGCATGGCCAGGACCTCTTCCAGTGGGCGTTCGCGGGTCCACGCGCCGATGGCCTCATCGAGGAAGGTCGCATGGGCGGTCCGCCCGTCGTTATGCTCGAACCGCGGATCATCGGCGAGATCAGCCCGCCCAATGGCCCGCATCAATCGCTTGAAAATGCTGTCGCCATTTCCGGCGATGAGGACGTAGCGACCTTCGCGGCAGGGGTAGCTGTTCGAGGGCGTGATGCCGGGCAGCGCGCCACCGCCGGGCTGCCGAACGAGCCCGCGCACGTCGTATTCCGGCAACAGGCTTTCCATGATCGCGAAGACTGACTCGTAGAGCGCGACGTCAACGACTTGGCCGCGCCCGCCGTTTTGGGCGCGATCCCGCAGCGCAACCAACGCCCCGATCACGGCGTACAAGGCGCCGAGCGAATCCCCGAGGCTGACGCCGACCCGCACGGGCGGGCGGCCGGGCTCGGCGGTGAGATAGCGAAGACCGCCCATGGATTCACCGATGACGCCAAAGCCTGGCCGATCGCGGTATGGCCCCGTTTGGCCGAAGCCGGAGATGCGCACCAGGATGAGTCCGGGATTGATGGCGGACAGCGCTTCGTAGCCAAGATTCCATTTCTCGAGCGTACCCGGGCGGAAGTTCTCGATCAGAATATCCGCGTCGCGCACGAGCCGCCGGACGATTTCCTGTCCCTCCGGCTGCTTGAGATCGAGCGTGACGGACTTCTTGTTACGGGACTGGACGTGCCACCAAAGCGAGGTGTCACCGTCCATTTCGCGCCAGCGCCGGAGCGGATCGCCAACGCCCGGCGGTTCGATCTTGATGATCTCCGCGCCGAATTCGCCGAACGTTTTGCCCGCGAAGGGACCAGCGATCAACTGGCCCATTTCGATCACGCGCAAACCGCTGAGGGGAAGCCGACGCGGGGGGAGGCCGTCACTCATGGCCGCAGAATGCCAAAGTCACGCGCCGTGTGCCAACGCATCTTTCATGGCGACCAGCCGCGGGGTGCGAAGTCGGGTTACCCCCACTGACGCCAGGCCATGCCCAGGGCGGCGCACGCGAGGATCGTGTAAATGACGTTCCACTTTTGCCACTGCAAACCGGCAAAGGCCAGCAGGCCGATGACCAGGGCGAAACCGTCCCAGCGATCCGGAGCCGGATGCAAAATGTGCCAGCCAAACCAGATTGCGAGATTGAGAATTACCCCGACCACCGCGGCGGTGATTGCCGAGAGCGCGGCGGAAAGCTGCACGTTGCCGCGCAATCGTTCGACGGACGGGCCGCCGAGAAAAATCCAGATGAAGCACGGGACAAACGTGCACCACGTCGTGATCGCCGCGCCCAGGGTCGCTGCGCCGAGGGCGCTCAATCCGCCCGGGTGTTGCCAGCCCCCGGCAAAACCGACGAACTGAAGCACCATGATCAGCGGCCCGGGCGTCGACTCGGCGAGTCCGAGACCCACCAGCATCTGGTCGGCGGAAAGCCATTCAAAGCGTTCCACCGCCTGCTGCGCGACATACGGCAGGACGGCGTACGCGCCTCCAAACGTCACGCAGGCGGCCTTGCTGAAAAAGATGCCCATCTGGAACGCGGCGTGATCGCGTCCCAGCCACCAACCTACGCCGATCACCGGGGCGAACCAGACGGCGAGGCCGAGGAGCAGCACCCTCAACGAGCGGGCCCAACCTGGCAACGGCGTGACGAAATGGAAGTCCGTGCTCGAGTCGACGTCCGTCTTTCCTCCATGTCCCTGGATGATCGCGAAGAGATCGGGTTGGAGTTTTCCGCCAGCGAAGCCGATGACACCCGCACTGAGCACGATGATCGGAAACGGCGCGTGCACGACGAACAAGGCAACGAACGCGGCGGCGGCCAGGATCCACATCGCCGCATTTTTCAGCACCTTCTGGCCGATTCGGATCACGGCCTGCGCGACCACCGCCATTACCGCGATCTGCAGACCGTAAAAGGCCGCGGCGATCCAAGGCACGGTGCCCAGGCTCAAATAGACCCAGCTCAGACCCCAAAGGATGAAGACGGACGGAAGCACAAACAGCGTTCCTGCCGCGATCCCGCCCGCCGTGCGGTGCATGAGCCAGCCAATGTACGTCGCGAGTTGGGTCGCCTCGGGGCCGGGCAGCAGCATGCAGTAATTCAGCGCGTGCAGGAAGCGACCCTCATCGATCCATTTCCGTCGCTCGACGAGCTCGGAATGCATCAACGCGATTTGGCCGGTCGGTCCGCCAAAGCTGATGAATCCAAGCTTCAACCAGAAGCGCAGCGCCTCGGTGAAGGTCGGACGGGAAGGGGGAGCAACCACGAATGAGACACGAATTTACCCGAATCAATTTGGGAAAGCGACTGCGAGGGTCGGAGTCACCCGGTCCAGATAAATTGGTGTTCAGTCGTGCAAAATTCGTGGTTGCCCCCGCGGTCTGCAATCAGATTGCGCTCAGATACTCGAGCAGCGTGCGCACGCCGAAGCCGGTGGCACCGCGCGCGAGTGTCGCGCTGTCCTTGTCGGTGGCTGCCGTGCCCGCGATGTCGAGGTGAGCCCACGGCGTGTCGCCGACAAAGGTCTTGAGGAACGCGGCCGCGGTGTTCGCGCCGCCCGGCCGTCCGCTGCTGTTCTTTACGAGCGCGATCTGGCTGCGGATTTGTTCCTCGTATTCCGGGAAGAGCGGCATGTGCCAGAATTTTTCGCCCGCCTTTTCGGCGGCGTCGAGCAGGCCGGTGCGCATGTTCTTCGACGCGGTCCACAAGCCGGCCACGTGGTCGCCGAGCGCGACTACCACCGCGCCGGTCAGCGTGGCGAGGTCGATGATTTGCGAGGCCTTCACATCCTTCACGGCGTAGCCCAGCGCGTCGGCGAGGATGACGCGACCCTCGGCGTCGGTGTTGTTGATCTCGATGTGCTTGCCGTCATAAACCGTGACGATGTCGCCGGGCCGGTACGATTCGCCGCTCAAGAGATTCTCGGCGCTCGCGATGATGCCGACGACGTTGAGTTTGAGCTTGAGCGTGGCGAGGCCCGCCATCGCGCCCAACACGGCGCAGCCCCCGCACTTGTCGAAAACCATTTCCTCCATGCCGAGCGACGGCTTGATCGAAATGCCGCCGCTGTCGAACGTGACGGCCTTGCCAACGAGTGCGATGGGGGCGTCACCTTTGCGGCCACCCTGGTAGCGCAGCACGACGAGCCGGGGGGGATGCGCGCTGGCGCCGCCGACCGCGAGCAGTCCGCCGAAGCCGCCTTTACGCAACGCCTTTTCGTCGAGCACGGTGAGCCCGAGTTTGTGTTCCTTGGCGATGGCCGCCGCGGTCTCCGCGAGGATTTGCGGATAGAAAACGTTGGGCGGTTGGTTGGCGATCTCCCGGGCGCGGTTGCAAGCTTCGCCGATGACCAGGCCGCGCCGCGCGCGCGCAGCCGCGCCCGGGATTTGATCCGCCGGGACGACGAGCGTCACGCGTTCCGGTGCGGGCGTCCGCTTGTCCGCGGTCTTGTACTGCTCAAATTGATAACTGCCGACGACCACGCCCTCGGTGGCCTCGCCCGCGAACCCGGCGTGTTTACCGAGATGGAGCGAATAGTCCGCGTGGCCGTTCTTACGGAGGAATTTTGCGGCGGCAGCTGCGGCCTGTCGGACGGTATTGCCGGTCACCTTTGCCGCCGTCCCCAAGCCGACGCAAAGCGCGTTCGACTCATGGAGCGGGAGCAGGGAACTTGGGATCAGCGAAAATTCCGCCTCCGTTAGGGGATGAGGAAGCTGCTTGCGCTCTTCCTTCGTGAAAAAATGAACCGTGGGCAGTTGAGGTTTCGCGGGGGTCGAAGCGACGGTGAGTTTCATGCCCGTTTCCTAGCCTGCTCCGCGCGGCTTGGCAATGCGCCCGACCGCGGTCCTCAAATCGCCGCGTAGCCCGTTTCCTCCGTCCGGATCCGGATCACCTGTTCGATCGAGCTGACGAACACCTTGCCGTCGCCAGCCAAGCCGGTGCGCGCCGCGGCCGACACCGAGCGCACGGCGCGATCCAGCATGCTTTCGGGAATCACGACCTCGATCTTGAATTTGGGGTGGAGGTCCGACAGATGCCCGGTGCCGCTTCGGGTGCCGTCCGTCGGCTGGTATCCTTTCACCTCGCCCACCGTGATGCCCTCGATGCCAAGCTCCCGCAATGCTTCCTTCACCTCCTCCAGCTTGAATGGCTTGATGATGGCCTCAAGTTTTTTCACGATAATCAAATCCAATAAGATGCGATGGATCCATGGGCGACGCGGAGCCATCGAATATCCCCTGGAAACCGACCGACCCGCGTCGCCGCAATTCGCACGGTGGGACGTTTAGCACCGGTCATGCCACACTCGCTCAAGTGGGCCGGGTTCCACGTCATCAGGCGGTTTTCGGTCGAAGTGTCGCCTTGTCGGACGGGCAGAACATGCGCATCTTGTCCCACTTTGCGCACGCACTTGGCGAATCGTGAATCGACACTGGCTAACTTTTGATCGGGAGGACGCGTGGTGATCGGCGCGATCGGGCATTACGTACGCACGTTCCTGCAGACCGTCAGCAGCCTGATTTGGTTGCTGATCGACATGGTCGCGGAAATGGGCGACCACATTTCGCGCGGGCGGCTGCCGTTCCGGCGCAGCGTATTTTTCGAACAGGGTGAGCGGGCCGGGCTGGGGTCGGTTCCGCTCGTTTGCATGGTGTCGTTTTTTCTGGGTCTGACGATGGCGCTTCTCACCGGGTATCAACTCCGCACCTTTGGCACCGAGCGACTGGTGCCGGGCTTGATCACGATTGCGTTCTGGCGCGAACTCGGACCATTGATGACGGGCATCATTCTCGCCGCGCGGATCGGCGCGGCCTTCACGGCGGAGCTTGGCACGATGACCGTCTCCGAGGAGGTCGAGGCCATTGAGGCGATGGGTCTCGGCCCCCTCCGGTTCCTGGTCGCGCCTCGCCTCACCGCTCTCGTTCTCCTCATGCCGGCTCTGGTGGTGATGTCGAATCTCGCGGCCCTCTTCGGCACCTACATGATTTGCCAGATCTCGTTTAACATCAGCGGCGAGAACTTTCTCGACCTCGTCATGGACGCGCTCATCCTCAAGGATGTGGTGCTCGGCATGGCGAAGAGTCTCCTCTTTGGCGTCATCATCGGCCTGATCGCGTGCTACAGCGGGCTCACGGTCAAGGGCGGTGCGGCCGGCGTGGGTAATGCGACGACCCGGAGCGTCGTGCTGACCATCACGACGGTCATCGGCGTCGATACGTTCTTGAATATGCTGCAGGTCAATGTGCTGAATAATTGACGTCCGATGGCCGCCGCTTCCCCTTCCCCCAGCGCGACGCGACGCGACGCAGCGCCGGACGACGATCGACCGCTCGTGCAGATTGAGGAGGTGGTGCTACGCTTCGGCTCGAAGACGGTGCTCGACGGCATCAGTTTTACCGTCGACCGAGGCGACCGCCTCGTCGTGATGGGGCAATCGGGTGGCGGCAAGAGCACGCTGCTGCGCCTGGTCATTGGAATCCTGAAGCCGACCTCGGGCCGCGTGCTCTTTGCCGGCACCGATATTGCGCGGCTCAGTCGCCGGCAATTGAACGCGATGCGTGCGCGGCTCGGCATGGTGTATCAATATTCCGCCCTCATCAGTTCGCTCAACGTGCGCGACAACCTCGCGTTGCCGCTGGAGGAGCTGACTGAAAAATCGACCGCGGAAATCGACGAATTGATCCGCGCGCGCCTCGCCGCCGTGGACATGAGCGGGTCGGAGGACAAGATGCCCTCCGAGCTGAGTGGCGGCATGCGGAAACGGATCGGTCTGGCCCGCGCGCTGATGCTTGAACCCGAGCTGATCCTTTACGATGAGCCCAGCGCGGGCCTCGATCCGGTGACAAGTTCCGTGATTGACGAATTGATCATCGACACCAGTGCGCGGACGAAGTCCTCGGCGATCATCGTCACCCACGAAATGGAAAGCGCCTTCCGCATCGCCACGCGCATGGTAATGCTGTATCAAGGCAAGATCATCGCCGACGATACGCCCGAGAAATTCCGGAATTCCGACAACGAAGTCGTCGCCCAGTTTGTCTCCGGCAGCACGCAAGGTCCGATCGGCGAAGCCGCCCACGAACGAACTTAGCCGCCTCCATCGTTTTCCATGAAATTCGAGCGCTCCGAAATCCGCACCGGCGTCTTTTTTGTCGCCACGTTTGGCCTGCTGCTGGGCGTGGTGCTCTTTCTCACCGCGCCGGGCCTGTTCCGTTCGCTGAAGGAATTCGAGGTATTCTTTGACAATGCCGGTGGGTTGAAGCCGGGTGCGTCGGTGAACCTGGGCGGTCGGAAGATTGGCCAGGTGCTGGCGATCGAGTCGCCCGTGCCGAAGGCGATTCGGCCGACGCAACATCCCGACTTCGAGGTGCTCGTGAAGATCCGCGTGGACCGGAGCGCCAAGGTCTACCGCGACGCCGTGGCTCGCATGGGCGCCAACGGATTGCTCGCGGAAATGATGATCGATTTCGTGCAGGGCAACGAGGAATCCGGTCTCGCCGAGCGTGGCAGCACGTTCATTGGCGAGCGGCAGCTCGATGTCAGTTCGGTGGCCGCGAAGGCCATCAAGACGCTCGAGCCGGTGGCGGCCGCCGCCGAAGCCACCCTCAAGGATTTGAAGGTCACCATCGGCACGCTCAATGGATTTTTCGGGCAGGGCTCGGACCTGCAGGCGAGCATTTCGAACATCCGGCGGGTCGGTGAAAACATGGCCTCGATCAGCAGCAAGGAAGGCTCGCTGGGCGTGGCCCTGGAAAATGTCCGCGTCCTGACCGAGCGACTCGCGTCTGAGGATGGTCCGCTGACCCAGGCGTTGAAGAAGGCGCGCGACGCGATGGATCAGCTCAGCAAGGACAACGCGCTGCAAAAAACACTCGCGAACATCCGGACGGCCAGCGAACGCTTGGAGCGCCTCCTCACGGGCCTGCAGCCGAAGCTCAACCAAACTGCGACCAATGCCGAGCAGCTGACCGACACGTTGAAGCGCCAGCCGTGGCGCATCATTTACCCCACGACGAAGGATTATCCCGCCGACACCGCGGCGCCCGCGCCGACGCCCGCACCGCGCAAGGCGGTGCCCGCGAAAAGGAAGCAGAGCTGATCGTCAGCGTTGCTGGCGCCACATCGATCATGATGAATCTCGCCGCCTCGCTGCGTGAATTTCTGCCGGCGGACTCGGTCGGTGATGCGCCGGCGGTTTTGCAGGCGCACGACGGGGATAAATGGTTCGCGCACCGCTTGCCCGACGTGGTGGTGTGGGCGGGATCGACGGCCGAGGTTAGCGCGACGCTCCGTTTCGCGAATGAGCATCGCTTTCCCGTGACCGCTCGCGGTGCGGGCTACGGCTACGTGGGCGGAGTCGTGCCGGAACGGGGCGGCATCGCGCTGTCCGTCGCGCGCCTGAACCGGATCCTCGAGATCCATGACCGTGATTTTATCGCCGTGGTGGAACCGGGCGTCATCACCGGCGATCTCCAGTCGGCCGTGCGGGCGCGCGGCATGTTTTATCCGCCGGACCCGGCCAGCCTCAAGCATTGCACGCTCGGTGGGAACATCGCGACCAACGCCGGCGGCCCGCGCTGCCTGAAGTACGGGGTCACGCGCCACTACGTGCTCGGCCTCGAGGTCGTGCTCGCCGACGGCCGCGTGGTTGAGGTGGGCGGTCGCGCGCACAAGAACAAGACCGGGTTCGACCTGATCGGTATGTTCGTTGGCTCGGAAGGCATGCTCGGCGTGGTGACGCGCGCGACGCTCCGCCTGCTGCCGCATCCGCCGGCGCGGGCCGCGATCTCGGCGGCGATGCCGACGATTCGGGACGCAGCCGCGGCGGTGCAGTCGATTTTTTCCGCGGGCCACCTTCCGGCGGCGCTCGAGATCGCGGACAAGTTCACGCTGGCGGCGGCGCGCGCGCATCTCGGCGAAATGGTGCCCGCGGGCGACGGGCATCTCCTGCTCGAGCTCGACGGTCACGCCGGCGCGATTCGCGCGGAACTGGCGGATTTGGCGGCGCTGATCGAGCGTAGCGGATCGACGGACGTGAAAACCGCGTTCGGCGATGCGGACGTCGAGGCGCTGTGGGCACTGCGGCGCGGATTTTCGGAATCGCTCAAGGCGAGCGGGCTGACGAAGTTGAACGAGGACGTGACGGTGCCGCGCGGCCGGCTGGTCGACCTGATGGACTTCGCGGCCGGTTTGCAGGCGAAATACGGCGACGCGGTCGCGTGCTTTGGCCATGCCGGCGACGGCAACATCCATGTGAACATCATGGCGGCGGACTACGAGGCGCCCGAGGTGCGGGCTCGCGTGGACCGTGCGCTCGACGAGTTATTCCGGCAGGTGATCGCGTGGGGCGGGGCCATTACCGGCGAGCACGGGATTGGGCTGGCCAAGAAACGGTGGTGGCCGGAGGCGGTTAGCGCGGAGAATTTCGCCCTGCATCGCCGGGTCAAGGCCGCGCTCGATCCGCACGGCATCCTGAACCCCGGGAAATTCCTCGATTGAACGGCGCCCGCCCTAGCTCAGGAGCAGCATCGACTCGACGGACGTCCGGCCACTCAGCTTGAGCACGCACAGCGAGCGTTCGCGGAGCAGCAGCGTCGAACTGCCCTGATGCTCGCGCCGATCGGCGGAGATTTCCCCGTCGTCGAGAGCGGTGTCGAGCTCCAGTTCCCAGCGCGCATCCCGCCGGCCCGGCAGGACGAACGCCATCGGCGCGTGATTCGCATTGAGCAGGAGCAGAAACGAATCGTCCTCGATCAGGCGGCCCTGCTCGTCACGCACGTCCATCGTTCGTCCGCTCAAGAAGAGCCCGATGCTGCGCACGTAATGCATGTTCCACTCTTCGTCGGTGATTTCGGTGCCGGCCGGACTGAACCACATGACGTCCTTCACGTCGGAACCACGAATCCTGCGGCCCTGAAAAAACTTCGGACGCCGGAAAATCGGATGGTCATGCCGGAGCCGGATCAATCGCCGCGTGAATTCGAGCAGGAGCTTTGATTTCGGGTCCGCCAGCCGCGACCAATCAAACCAGCTGATCCCGTTGTCCTGGCAGTAAGCGTTGTTGTTGCCCCGTTGGGTGCGACCGCACTCGTCGCCGGCGCAGATCATCGGCACGCCTTGGGAAAGCAGCAGCGTCGCGAGCAGATTGCGCTGCTGGCGCTGGCGCAGCGCGTTGATTTCCCCATCGTCGGTCTCGCCCTCTACGCCGCAATTCCACGAGTTGTTGTGATTGTCGCCGTCGCGGTTCTCCTCGCCGTTGTCCTCGTTGTGCTTCTCGCTGTAGCTCACGAGGTCGTGCAGCGTGAATCCGTCGTGCGACGTGACAAAATTGATGCTCGCGTAGGGCCGTTTGCCGTTGTGGCGGTAGAGATCGGAGCTGCCGCACAGCCGGAAGGCGAGGTCGGCGGCCTGCGCGTCATCGCCCTTCCAGTACCGCCGCACCGTGTCGCGATACCGCCCGTTCCATTCGGCCCAAAGCACGGGAAAATTGCCGACGTGGTAGCCGTCGTGCCCAACGTCCCATGGCTCCGCGATGAGCTTCACGCGCGAGATGACCGGGTCCTGGTGGACGATGGCGAGAAAGGGCGACATTTCCTCGACGCCCGTATTCTCGCCGCGCAGCAGGGTTGTTGCGAGGTCGAAGCGGAAGCCGTCCACATGCATCTCCGTTGCCCAGTAGCGCAGGCTGTCGAGCACGAGCCGCAGCGCGTTTTCGTGGAGGACGTTCAGGGAATTCCCGCAACCGGTGAAGTCGAGATGAAAGCGGGGATTGTCGGGCTGCAGGCGGTAGTACGACGCGTTGTCGATCCCGCGAAAGCACAGCGTCGGACCGCCCTCGCCACCCTCGGCCGTGTGGTTGTAGACGACGTCGAGGATGACCTCGATTCCGGCGGCGTGGAGCGCCTTCACCATCTGTTTGAACTCCGCGACCTGTTCGCCCTGGGTGCCGCCGCAGGCGGCGTACGCGGCATGCGGGGCGAAATACCCAAGGGTGCTGTAGCCCCAATAATTCGAGCGTTCGCGCCCGACGAGATGCGGCTCGTCGGAGTGATGATGTACTGGCAACAACTCCACGGCGGTCACGCCGAGCGTCTTGAGATATTCGATGGTGGCGGGATGTCCGAGCCCCGCGTAGGTGCCGCGCTGCTCTTCAGGAATGTCCGGACTGAGCTTGGTAAATCCGCGGACGTGCAGCTCATAGATGATCGATTGATGCAACGGCGTGCGCGGCGGGGCGTCACTAGCCCAGTCGAACGCGCGATCATCCACCACAACACATCGGGGCATGCCCGGCGCGCTGTCGCGGTAATCGCGTGAAAGATCGCCCAGCGGCGAGCCCAGCTCGAAGCCAAACATCTCGGGTCCCCAGCGGACCTCGCCCGTGATGGCCTTCGCGTACGGATCGACGAGGAGCTTGCTCGCATTGAAGCGATGACCGCGTTCCGGCGCATACGGGCCGTAGACGCGGTAGCCGTAAATCTGGCCGGGCCGCAGTCCGGGAATGAACGAATGCCAGATCTGATCCGTGTGCTCGGTGAGCCGGATGCGTAACGTTTCCTGCGGCTGGTGCGACGAGTCGAACAGGCAGAGATCCACCCCCGACGCGTTCTCGGAAAAAAGCGCGAAATTGACGCCCTCGCCGGTCGACGTGGCGCCGAGCGGATACGGCGAACCGGGCCAGGTCTGCAGCTTCATCGCGGACGTGCCCTCGTCGAGCGGTGCGGCGGCGGAACGACTTCGCGCGTCACGCTTTGCCGCCGAGCGCCTTGAATGCCCTTTGCGCGTGGCTCGCGCGGATCACGATGAGCGATTTCTTCGCTTTCGGCGCCCCGCCGAGATAAAGGTACTCGATGTTCGTGCGGGCTTTGGCGAGCTTGGTTGCGATCTCGACCAGCACTCCGGGACGGTTGTCGGCCACGATCAGGAGGACTTCGTTTTCCACCACCAGCACGCCGCGTTCGCCGAAAAGATGCAGGGCTTTTACCGTGTCGCTGACGACCATCCGCACCACCGCATGGTCCACCGTGTCCGAAACGGTCAGGGCGTAGATGTTGATTTTCGCCTCGGCCAGCGCCGCGCAGACGGCGGCGAGCGTGCCGGGTTTATTCTCGAGAAACAGCGCGAGTTGGGTGGCGATTTGCATACGCGGCGATGTTCAGGGTCGGGTTCGGGGATGTCGATCGGAAAGTTGCACCGCGAGCTGCTCGAGGCGGTCGGCCTCGGCAAGCGCCGCGCGCGCGGCGGCCTCGGCCGGGTCGGGCCGCGGCGGCCGGAGCCGGGCCGCGACCAACGCGCCGACAAACAGGCCGCTGAGGTGCGATTCCCAGGAAACGTTGGGTCCCACGGTCCAAGGCAGCGCGGCGAGGAAAAGTCCGCCGTAAAGCGCGACCACGACGCCGGCGATCAACAGTGCGGACCAATGCCGAAGCCGCCAAGCCGCGACGACAAGGAAGGCCGCGAGCGCGCAGATGAGGCCGCTGGCGCCGATATGGATCGTGCCGCCGCGTCCGATTAACCACGTGCCGAATCCGCTCAAAATCCAGAGCCAAACGAGGCTTCGCCACGGCCGGTAGCTCATGTTCATAAAGAGCAGCGCGAGCAGCACGAGAAGCGGACCGGTGTTGACGAGCAGGTGCTGCCAACTCGCATGCAGGACGGGCGTGAAGATCAGGCCGGATAGTCCGCGCAGCGTCCGCGGCAGAATCCCCAGCCACGCCCAGGAACTTCCCGGCGAGAGCAATTCCAGTGCGTGCACCACGTAGAGCACGGGCACAAACACGAGAGTGAATTTCAGGCCGCGTCCGTCCACAGAATTTGAATCTAGCACGCGTGTCCGCCAAAATCCCGCCGGCACAACGGGTCGGGGAATTCGGTCCGGCGCCGCCGCTCCGCCGTTAGAAATATTCGCCCAAATTCATCCCCGGGCCGCCGGCGACGAGCACAAAGCTGGTTCCGCCGTGACTCCAGCTGGCGGTTGGCAGACCACCAAGCGTGAGCCACTGCGGCGTGCCCTCGGGAGGCGGATGGTGCAGCGAACGCCCGTTGATCGAGAACAGGTGCACTCCACGTTTCCCGTGATCGTAAAAACAGATCACGCTGAAGCGCTGACCGTGCCATTGAAAGGTCTTGCACCCCACCGGGCCGAAATTCCCCTCCGGCCGGAATCCGCTGCCGTCCGGACGCGGGGCGCGGGCCTGGTCCAGCCAGTCGACAAGTTGCGAGAGCTCCGCGGAACGAAGATCCAGTTTGAGGCGCGCGGCGACGAGCTGCGGCGTCCTGACCGTGGCGACCTCGACTCGAAAATCGTCAAACGCGCCGCGTGCTGTCCCGAAAAGTCGCGCGCCGGCGGCCGCGAGCGAGCTCCACCACGACAGCTTGCCTTCAGCCTCCACCGCCGCAGCCGAGCCGGACTCTGCGGCGGCGGCGAGAATCTTACCGTAAAGATTCGGCGGCGGCTCGATGGCGCGCACCGCCTGGCGAATCAAAAGATCCAGCTCGTCAAGCGGAGGTCGGCCGTCGGACAGGTTGGGCTCAGGGTTACTCATGGAGTTCGGAGGCGGGCGACAAGATTTTCCGCAAGCGCTCGCGTCCGCGTGAAAGACGGGACATCACGGTGCCAATGGGAATGTCGAGGGATTCGGCGATTTCGGCGTAACTCAGATCCTCGAGGTAAAACATCGCGACCGGCGCGCGATACGTCTCGTCGAGGTCCGAAAGCGCCGCGACGGCCGCCTTGGCGTCGATCTTGTTTCCCACTTCGATCTGCGGGGCGGGAATCGAATCCAATTCTGACTCGTCGGCCTGCTCGCGCACCTTGCGCCGCGTCGCCAGGAATTCGCGGTGTAATGTCGTGAACAGCCACGTCTTCGCCTTGGTCCGGTCGCGCAATTGGTCGCCATGACGCGCCCACTTCAGAAACGTCTGCTGCGTCAGGTCGGCGGCCGCCGCCTCGTCCCGCGCCAAACTTACCGCAAAGCGAAAAAGTCCCCCGTAATGAGCCTCGACGAGCGATGAGAATTCCGCGGACATGGGTTTCGGAGCCGCGGCCCCTGCTGCTAGGTACCCAGCCCACCGCGGCGTGGCAAGCAACGATCCACGGGGAGCAAATTCCCGGAATATTTCGGGGCGGCGGCGCTTTCATCTTCGTTAGGAGTCGCCACGAGCCGTTTTCTTCCCCAAGAAGTTCCCGCATC
This sequence comes from Verrucomicrobiota bacterium, assembly GCA_025353105.1. Lineage (GTDB taxonomy): Bacteria > Verrucomicrobiota > Verrucomicrobiia > Chthoniobacterales > SZAS-18 > SZAS-18. The sequence goes on along the minus strand of JANXRG010000072.1, from coordinate 29,905 downwards.
CCAAGTTGCCCGCGAAGCCGTACCTGTCATACCTTCCTCCCTGCCGATGAATTCCGACCGTCGCCACTACGCCTTGATCATCCCGGCTTGCAACGAGGAAGCCTGTCTCGGTGTGATGCTCGACGAGCTGCGCCGAAAGCTCGCCGCTTTGGGCCAGCGACACGACTTTACGATTTGCGTCGGCGTGAACGGCTCGACCGACGGCACCGCGGACGTCGCCCGCGAGCACGGCGTGGAAGTCGCCGTGACGCCGCGCCGCGGGTACGGCCACGGCTGCCAGGCGGCGATCGACCACCTCCAGCACGAGGGCGTTTCGCCGGACGCCTATATTTTCATGGCGGCCGATGGCGCGAACGACCCGTTGGATTTGCCCCGGCTGCTGGGGGCGCATGCAGATGGCTATCCTTTCGTACTGGGTTGCCGCACGGACGGATTCCGAAATGTGCACGGGGCGATGACGTTCACGCACTGGGTCGCCAACCTCGTGCTCGGCGCGTGGTGTGGACTGCTGACCGGCCGGTTCTTTTTCGATCTCGGACCATTCCGCCTGATCGAGCGCCAATTGTTTGACGAGCTGGAGATGGGCGAATGGACCTACGGCTGGACGATCGAACCGCAGATCCTGGCGGCGCGGCGTCGCGTGCCGATGATCGAAGTTTCCGTGCGCGAGCGCGCGCGACTCGCCGGCGAGCAAAAGGTTTCGGGCGTCGGCATCCGGCGGACGATTTCGGTGGGCGCGCAGATCCTGGCCGCCGCGTGGCGCGCGCGCGTCCGGCCGCTGCCGGGTTTTGCCCGTGCAGCCCTTTCGGCCCGTCCATCCCTGCTACCGAATCCCAAGTCGGCTTGTGAACCATGAGCATCGCCCAAACGCTGTTCTCCCCCATCACCGGATATACCCGCTGGCTGCATACGCGCTGGCCCGCCGGCACGGTCGAGCGACTTCCCGAAGTTGGCGAGGACGGCGCGACGGTCGTCAAGGGCGTGCGCATCGTGGGCGATTTGAGCGGGATCCCGCTGCTGAAGTTTTCGGCCGACACGGGTGCGCGCGCGGTTCAGGCCATCTTGAAGGAACCGGACTTCGCGGGGCAACGCGGTGACGCGGAGGTGCTCGATATTGTCATCATCGGCGGCGGTGTCTCCGGCTTGTCCGCGGCGCTCGAGGCAAAGAAGGCCGGCCTCTCGTTCAAGATCTACGAGGCGGCCGAGCCGTTCTCGACCATCGTCAATTTTCCCAAGGCGAAGCCGATCTACACGTATCCCACGGAGATGGTCCAGGCCGGTGAGGTGAAGTTCACCACGAACGTCAAGGAGGCACTCCTGGCCGAACTCGAGGCGCAGCGCGCCGCCGCCGGCATCGAATTTACGAAGGACCGGATCGACCGCGTTGAGCGCACGGGTGGTAACATCGTCGTGCATCACGCCGACAAACGGGTCACCAAGGCGCGCCGGTGCGTCGTTGCCATTGGTCGCAGCGGAAACTACCGCAAGCTCGGCGTGCCGGGCGAAGAACTCGACAAGGTTTCGAACCGGCTCTACGACCCCAAGGACTTCACCGGCAAGCGGGTCCTTGTGGTGGGCGGCGGCGACTCGGCGCTCGAGACCGCGATTGCCTGCGCGATTTGCGGGGCCGACGTGACCTTGAGCTATCGGGCGAAGGAGTTTGGCCGCGCGAAGTCGGAAAATGTCGAGAAGCTCCGTGAGCTGGAAAAGGATCCGACCGCGGCCGTGGCCGTGGAAAATCCGAAATCAGAGCGAGTGAACGCTGCCGCCAGCCACGCGATGCGCGAGAGCTCGCCGCACGGCAAGCTACGCGTGTTGCTGGGATCGGAGGTGCAGGAAATCGCGGGCGAGGCCGTGAAGCTAAAGACCGCGGACGGCGAGGAGACGATTCCGAACGACACGGTGTTTTCCATGATCGGCCGAGAAGCGCCGCTCGATTTCTTCCGGCGCAGCGGCATCCCGATCCGCGGCGAATGGCGCGCGTGGACGTGGATCAGCTTCATCCTTTTCTTCGCCTTCGCGGTCTTCCTGTACCAATGGAAGAAGCAGGGCGTGGTCATCGCCGATGTGCCCGTGCTCAAGCAGATCTCGTCGATTGGCGACGTGTGGGCGAACAACGGTTGGTTTCCGTACAAGGTGCCTGATTGGTGGGGTTCGCTCGGCGCCGCGTTCAGCCGCAAGACGAACCTTCTCGGCGTGATGAAGGTCGCGTTGGGCGAGCCTGGATTTTATTACTCACTGGCCTATTGCCTGTGTGTCGCGCTTTTCGGCTGGAAGCGCTACCAGCGCCGGCGCACGCCCTACGTGAAGCTGCAGACCATCACGCTTGCCGCGGTGCAAATCATCCCGCTTTTCCTCATGCCCTACCTCCTGCTCCCATGGGCGGGCCTCAACGGCTGGTTTGATCACGGCGCGCTGAAATGGCTCGCCGATCAGCTTTTCCCGGCCGTGACTTACACGGAGCTGGGCCGCGAATACTGGCGCGCGTTCGGCTTCATTCTCGCCTGGCCGCTCTTCTTTTGGAATTGCTTCACTGACCAGCCGATGTGGCTCTGGCTCGGCATCTCGGTATTCCAGACGTTTGTCATCATCCCGTTCATCGTGATGCGCTGGGGCAAGGGTGCGTATTGCGGCTGGCTCTGTTCGTGCGGAGCGCTCGCGGAAACGCTCGGCGACACGCAGCGATCCAAGATGCCGCACGGACCATTCTGGAATCGCATGAACATGATCGGTCAGGTATTTCTCGCGTTTGCGCTTCTCCTGATGGTCTTTCGCTCGATCGGTTGGGTGACTGGCCCGGAGTCGTGGGCGTCGCGCAGCTTCAGCTACCTGTTTCACGATTTACCCTTCTTCAACTACGTCTGGTTCGTCGATCTTTTCTGGGCGGGGATCCTGGGCGTCGGTATGTATTTCTGGTTCAGCGGTCGCGTCTGGTGCCGCTTCGCCTGCCCGCTCGCGGCGTTGATGCACATTTATGCGCGCTTCGGGAAATTCCGCATCTTCGCCGAGAAGAAGAAATGCATCTCGTGCAACGTCTGCACCAGCGTGTGCCACCAGGGCATCGACATCATGAGCTTCGCGAACAAGGGCCTGCCGATGGAGGATCCGGAATGCGTGCGGTGCTCGGCCTGCGTGCAGCAGTGCCCGACGGGCGTGCTGAGCTTTGGGCGGTATGATGCGAGCGGCACGCCGCTGCTCGACAAGCTCATGGCGTCGCCCGTGCAAATGCGCGAGCACGCGGCGAAGCATTAAGAATGTGACTGCGGGTGGAGCTTTGGTTGCGCCGCGACAGGACACAACCGCGTTGCGGTCGGTCGACGCGGAACCTTGGGCTGGCAGGCACAGCCCGCTTCGGGGCTGGACGAACCGCACGTGGGACGAAATTGTGTCCGGCGCATGGTTCCTCAATCGGGATAATTACGCCGCTTACGGAAACGATGGTGCCCAATCGAACGTCCGGCGTTCTTCGACGCCAACGATGTCGTGTCTGCCAGCCCAGCAAGGGTTGCCGCAACCCTGGGTGCTCACGTGTTGAATTGGATCGAACCGCAACGCGGTTTTGTCCCTTGCGTCGAAATCGATCGGACACACTGCGTGCCGGCCGATGTGCGCGGACTCAACACCCATAAAAAAAGCGGTGCCGGCCTCTTGAGCGATGCCGCCTGGATCAAGCTAACCCGATCGGGAATCAACCGCCGCGCCCTGCGACGCGCGCTCCTGGTCAAGGTCGCTCATGAAGCTTTTGTCGGACAACATTTCTTTGATCATCATCTTTTCGGATCGGTCATCAGCGTGTGAAGGACCATCTGGGCGGTGGCGGCATCGTTCTTACTCTTCGCCATCGAGACCATCGTCAGGGCCTTGTCCGACGCGAATACCGGGGTCGCGCTGAGCAGGCTGATGGAAAGCGCACAAGCGAGCGCGGCTGTCTTGACTAATTTTATTTGGGTAGTGGGCCTGGAGTTGGTGTCGCGGTGCGGCATGCACCGCGTGGCACCTAAGAGCCGGATCGCCCGGGATTTATTCCCCGGTCGTCATTCGAATCTTGAAAAATCCGGCTTCCGACGTTCGAGAAACGCGGTGAACGCCTCGGCGGTCTCGGGCGACTGCAAGCGAGCAGCGAAAAGTTTGCCTTCCTCGGTCATGACTTCGCGAACCAACGCGGTGGATCCCTTCTTCAACAGCGATTTCGTCAGGCGCAATGCGGCCGCCGGCTTGGCGACCAGTTTCCCCGCCCATTCGCGCGCGGCGGCCTGACAGTCGGCGTCGGGCGTGACCCGATTCACCAAACCGATTTCCCGCGCGGTCGCGGCGCTGAACATTTCGCCGAGCATGAGCAGCTCCGCCGCGCGATGCGACCCGGCGAGCCGTGGTAGTAACAGGCTCGAGGCTGCCTCCGGAACCAGACCGAGATTCACGAACGGCAATTGGAAGCGCGCGCTCTCGCCGGCGCAAACGAGGTCGCAGTGCAGCAGCATCGTCGTGCCGATGCCAACGGCGAGACCGTTCACCGCCGCGACGATCGGCTTCTCGCAGGTCGAGATTGTGCCGAGGAAATCAAAAATCGGCGCGAGGCGCTCGGGTGTGGGCCCACTGACGAAATCGGCGATATCGTTACCACTCGTGAAGCAGTCAGCCGTGCCTTGCATCACGACCGCGCGCACCGCCGGGTCGGCCTGTCCGGCGCGCAACGCGGCGGTCATCGCAACATACATGGCGAGCGAAAGGGCATTCTTTTTCTCCGGGCGATGCAAGCTGATGGTCAGGATGCCGTCGCTCGTGTTGACGTGAACGGTTGGAGTGGGGTCGGGAGAGGACATGACGGGAAGATTACGCGGAGTGGAGCAAAAAGTCAGTCAGGGCCAAAACGATATCCGCTGGGCGCGAGGACACCTCACGGGCGGCGTTCAGGCGGCAGTTCGCACGGTGTTATAGAAATTCGTCACGCGGGAGACGCACAATAAATTGCCGGTCTCGACGTGATGGATTTCGACCTCGTGCACGATGATGGAGCGCCCGCGCCGGATGACGCGAGCCGTTGCGCGCACCGTGCCGTCGCGGGCGGAGCGCAGATGTGAGCCATTAATCTCGATGCCCACCGGCGCGACCTTTGAGAGGTCCACGCCCCAGCAGGCGTGCATGCTGGCAGCGGATTCGGCCAGGACCAGGCTCATACCGCCATGAAACAGGCCGAGCGGCTGGCGGGTCTTGTCCGTGATCGGCATCGTCAGCTCCATCCCTTCGGCGTCGTAGCGGGTGATCTCGATCTCGAGATGAGCGGAGGCATTGGCCGAGCCGAAGCGGCGAATCGTGGCCAAGTCCGGCAGGGAGGCGTTGTCTGGTGGATTCATTTCTGAACGGAGTGTGGGGTGGTAAAAGCGGCGATGAACGAACGCCGGCAATCACGCAGGATGCGGTCGCTGAGCTTCGGGTCATCGACCGCGCGGGCGAGCGACAGCGCGCCGACCATCCCCGCCACGAGCGCAAGCGTGCGGGGATCATCCGGCGCGGCGTCCGGGCCGAACGCCATCCGGCCGAGTTCGCCGACGTACCGCTCGAACGCTTGGGTAAAAGCGTGCCGGATGTTCTTGGGCTCGCGGGCAATCTCGCCGGCCAGCGGCGGAAGCAGGCAGCCCTCGCCGGGGTGGTCGCGATGCCAGGCGCTCAGGTACACGCGAATCAGCGGATGTTCGCGCCCGGCCCCGTGCCATTCATCCACCACTTTCCTGAGCTGCTCGAGCGCCTGAAATCCCTCCGCGAAGACCTCCGCCGCGAGGGCGTCCTTGCCGCGGAAATGCGCGTAGAATCCGCCGTGGGTCAGGCCCGCACGTTTCATCACCTTCGCGACCGCGGTCCGGCCCATGCCCTCCCGGCGAAACGTTCGGCTGGCGGCCCGCACGATGCGGTGGCGGGTGCGTTTCTTGTGTCCAGGTGGATAACGCATGATGGTATGACAATCATCATATAAAGGAAGGAGGGGGCGGCGTCAAGGGATCAGGCGGATCGCAACTTTCGGACGCGTTCGCAAACCCGTGCGGAGTGATTGACCAATTCACCGGACACCACCACAACGTCACCTCGTTTGCCGCTTGGCGCATTCTGTCCGCAGAGCTCGGGACGTTTCGTCGAATCGTCGCCGCCAACGCGCCCGGAGGTCGTGTTCCACCCTCCGCCGATTTGCCGCTTATCGCCTCGCCAGCAGATCGCGAATCTCGGTGAGGAGTTTCACCTCGGCGGGGATTTCGGGAGCGGGGGCCTCGCTTCGGCGCTTCATGGCATTTAGCGCCTTGACCATCAGGAAGACGCAAAACGCGATGATCAGGAAGTTGAAGGAGGTCTGGATAAAATTCCCGTAGCGCACGGCGACTTCATCCTTGCCCGTGCCGCTGATGACGTATTTAAGCGACGTAAAATCGATCCCGCCAACGATCTTGCCAACGATTGGCATGATCAGGTCTTCGACCAGCGAGGTGACGATCTTGCCGAAGGCCGCGCCGATGATGACACCGATTGCGAGGTCCATCACGTTGCCTTTGCGGATGAACGTTTTGAATTCTTGAATGAAGCCCATTGGAAAATGCAACGTGTTTTAGCCGTCCGGTTTGTAAAGCTGGAAGTTTCGGCACTCACTCCATATCGCCCGCATGTTACATGCCCCGGTCGAGCGCGCGATACTGAATCGCCTCGCCCAAGTGCGCCGGCGCGATCGCTTCGTCCCCAGCGAGATCCGCGATGGTTCGCGCCACCTTGAGAATCCGATCGTAAGCGCGCGCGCTCAAATTCATCTCCGCCATGGCCAGCTTGAGCAACCCGGAGCCGGCCTCGTCGAGTTTGCACAGCGCGCGAATCTGTTTCGGCTTCATGCGCGCGTTCGCCGCGCCGGTGCGATCCAGTTGCACCTTGCGGCAGGCCTCGACGCGCGCGCGGATCGCCTCCGATCCTTCGCCCGCCGCTTCGGACGACAATTCCTTGTACTCGATCGCCGGTACCTCGACGTGGAGATCAATCCGATCGAGCAGCGGCCCGGAGATGCGGGCGCGATAACGCTGAATTTGCGCCGAGCTGCATCGGCACGCTTTCTTCAGATCACCGTAGTGCCCGCACGGGCAGGGATTCATCGCCGCGATGAACATGAACTCGGCGGGAAAGGTCATTGTCCCCGCCGCCCGTGAAATCGTCACCCGCCCATCCTCGAGCGGCTGGCGCAGCGTCTCCAATGCCGAGCGCTTGAACTCCGGCAGCTCATCGAGAAACAACACGCCGTGATGCGCCAGGCTGATCTCGCCCGGTGATGGCTGGTGCGAACCGCCCAGCAGTCCGGCGTCGGACACCGTGGAATGCGGCGAGCGAAAGACGCGCGTCGACACCAGCGCCGACTTCGCGTCGAGCAGTCCGCAGACGCTGTGAATCTTGGTGACCTCAATCGCCTCCGCGAGCGACATCGTCGGCATGATGGTCGGCACCCGCTTGGCGAGCATCGACTTGCCGGATCCGGGAGGGCCGATCATCAGGAGGTTGTGCCCGCCAGCCACGGCAACCTCGATGGCGCGCTTCACGTGCTGGTTTCCCTTCACCTCGGAGAAGTCGGTGTCGTAGCGCTGGTGCTGCTCGAATAATTTTCGAAGATTCACGCGCGTCGGCGAGACTTCGCGTTCGCCGGTCATCAATTCGTGGGCCTCGCGCAGGCTCGCGACCCCATACACGTCCAACCCCTCCACGATGGCTGCCTCCTTCGCGTTCTCCCGGGGGACGATAAGCTTCTGGCGGCCGGCCTTCCTCGCTTCGAGCGCGATCGGCAGAATGCCTTTGACGGGCCGCACCGCGCCGGTCAGCGCCAGCTCACCGACCACGCAATAGGGTTCGAGCCGCTCCGGCTCGACCTCCATCGTGATCGCCAGCATCGCAAGCGCGATTGGCAGGTCGAAACTGGGGCCTTCCTTGCGCACATCGGCCGGGGCCAGATTGATGACCGTTCGCCCTTTGGGCCAGCGGAAGCTGCTGTTGACGATCGCGGTCGTGACCCGCTCCTGACTCTCTTTTACGGCAATATCCGGCAACCCAACGACCACAATTACGTTCTTTACGGCAGACCCCGTGTTGACCTCGATCTCCACAGAAAAGGCGTCAATGCCATAGACGGCTGCCGAAAAGACCCGGGCAAACATGACTCACCTTGTCAATTTGGCACAAATTTTCCCCGAAAGTTGAACATCAACCCCGCCCCGAGCGTCTGTGCTCCAGCCCTGTTTTCCAGTGTAACCTTCAGGGGGATAGTGAACATTGTGAAAACTTTCACGAAGTCAAGGGGCGTTAGTATAAAACCTGCTTCATAAGAAGAACTAATTCAGAGCGAGTTTCACCGACACAAACCACCAAATAGAACAATACCATGGGTGCTGAAGACAGCGATAGCGGAATCAAAATTTACCTGCGCGAGATCGGACAGATCCCGCTCTTGACCCCGCAGGACGAAATCGTCCTCGCGGCGCGGATCAAGAAGGGCGACAAGGAAGCGCGGGCCATCATGATCAAGTCGAATCTTCGACTGGTCGTGAAGATTGCGCATGACTACGCGAATCTCGGCCTGCCCCTGCTTGACCTGATCTCGGAAGGCAACATCGGCTTGATGAAGGCCGTGGAGCGTTTCGATCCGGCCAAGGGCGGCAAGCTCTCGACCTATGCCGCGTGGTGGATCAAGCAGTCGATCAAGCGTGCACTGGCCAACCAGAGCAAGACGATCCGTCTGCCGGTGCACCTCGTCGACAAAATCTCGAAAATGCGCCGCGTGGCGCTCCAGATGAGCGAAGAACTCGGTCGCGAACCGACCGACGACGAGCTCGCGGAAGAAATCGGCCTGGCGAGCGGCAAGGTGTCGCAGCTCAAGACCGTTTCCATCCGCCCCGCGAGCCTGGACGCGCCGATCAGCGACGACGACTCTACGGAGTTCGGCGAGATCGTGGGTGACGAGGACGCGCAGACGCCGTTCGAGTTGCTTCGCGACAAGAACCTCCGCGATGAGGTCGATGGCCTGCTTGAAGTGCTCGACGAGCGCGAGAAGAAGATCATCTTCTCCCGCTTCGGGCTCGACGGCGGCAAGCCGAAGACGCTTGAGGAAGTCGGCAAGAAGTTCGGCGTGACGCGCGAGCGGATCCGTCAGCTCCAGAACATAGCGCTGACGAAGTTGCGTCGCGCGCTGAACAAAAAGGAGCGTCCGAGCGAAGTGTTCGCCGACGCGAACTAAGTCCGACCGAGTTCATTTCACAACGCGCGGAACGGCGAAAGCGGTTCCGCGCGTTTTGTTTGTGGCAGGGGCATCTTCGCCCGTGAGGTTTCATCACGGCGGGCCGAACGGCGAAGAATGTCAGGCGGAGCACTCGATCCGCTTGGCCCGGGGGCGCGGTTCATCTGCCGTCCGTGAGACACGGTTCCATCGCTTACTCGTCCCACCCGCGACGGGCAGGATGCCCGTGCGACGATTTGCGGCGCTTAAGCCTTCAGCTTGGCCACGGCGGCCTCAATGGTCGGCTCAATTCCGGCGAGCGTGTCCATTTCGCACGCGAGCAACACCTTTTCCACATCGGGCGAAGGGGCGACAAAGACGAGCTTCTTGCCCTTCTTCTCCAGTTCCTGGATGACATCGAGGAACAGCCGAACACCGAACGAGGAGATGTAATCGACACCATGCATGTCGACGACGACCGACTGGCTTTTGGAAGCAGTGGCCTTTTTGAAGTCCCGTTCGATCTCCTGAACGGCCGTAAGGCCCATGTGTCCACTGAGTTCGACGACTGTGACGCCTTCTTTGGAACCTAGCTCGTGCAGTATCATAGTATATGTGCGGTTTGGTGGCTGAGTTGTAGCATAATCAAAGGCGGCTTCTACGAAAAAGAACAGAAGTTGTGCAATTGGCGGATCGCGAGCCGAAAAAGCGCGGGTCAGGCGTCACGCTGATGGGGCAGATTGACGATGACGACGTTTTTCTGGTCGTTACGTTCGTATTCCAACGCGCTCGCGAACTTCTTCACGAGCATGACGCCCTGGCCTCCGAGCGGACGCGCGCCGGCCGGGCGACCGCGCACGGGCTCGGGGGCATCATCCCACGGGTTGAAGGCGGTCCCGTCGTCGGTCAGGCGGACTCTCACCTCGTCGCCGAGCGCCTCCAGCTCCACGGCAATGGCATGGTACGCCGTATCTTTGTAGCCGTACTTCACGATGTTGGTCAGCAACTCCTCGAGGGCGAGTTCGGAGACAAACAGAACGTGACGGGACGCCCCGTGTTTTTGCAAGAATTCCACGGCCCGCTCGATGATCACGGTGATCTCGCGGATCGTGTTTCCGGATTCGAGGCTGAGTCGGTGAGGCACCTGGGCGGAAGAGGGCATTCGAGGCGCAAGGGTTTACCAGCTGAATTGGACGATGGAAACATCATCGTCCTGGGATTCGCTACCGTGAACCTCGCTGAGTCGCATGAGAAACCGATCCAACGCCTGGGGTCCCGTCGGGTCGAGCTCGCACAGACACCGGATAAATTCCTCGTACGGCCACATCGTGCCATCCGGGCGACGCACCTCATAAATGCCGTCCGTCACGAGGTAGAGCTGTCCGCCCGGCGCGGTCCGGTGCACGTGGGTGTGATAGACCTTGCCGGCCCGGGCGCCCAGCACCAGCCCCTTGGCGCCGAGATGAACGACGCCGTCCTCCGCATTCGAATCGATCAGGATTGCCGGGGGATGACCGGCCGAGGCGTAACGCAGTTCGCGCGAGCCGCGGTGCCATACGCCATACCAGATCGTGAAATACAGATTGTTCTGGTCGCGCATCAGGAACGCGTTGTTCATCGAGGTCAGCACCGCGCCTGGGTCGCGGAAGTCCACCGCCGGAAGCGCGCCCGCGCGCAGCACCTTCAGCGCGGTGGCCGAAAGCAGCGCCGCCGGCACGCCATGCCCCGACACGTCGAGGATGTAGATCGCAAAATTGTCCTCGTCGATCCAATGATACCCGAACGCATCGCCGCCCACCGCCGAGAACGGCACGAAACGCCAGTCCACCCGGAACGGCTCCGTCAGGGGCTCGGGCAGCATCGCCCGGATGTAGCTCGCTGCGCCTTCCAGTTCGATCCGAAGCTGGCTCTCGTTCGACACGCGCGGAACCAGGGGCGTTTTCGGCGCCGCGGAATTGTCCGCGGGTGCCAACGCCGGCGGCGGGGCGGGATTGGCCTGCTTCAAGACTTCCCGGAATTGCACCTGCGTCTTGAGCGTGGCCAGCAGTCGGTCGTTGTCCCAGGGCTTCTCGATGAAGTCGCGGGCGCCCCGGCGCATCGCATCGACCGCGAGATCGATCGTGCCCCAAGCGGTCATTACGATGACCGGCAGGTCTCGATCCGCCGCGAGAATTTCCGGCAGCGCGGCCAGACCCTCGCTGCCTGAGGTGGTGTCGCGCGTGTAATTCAAGTCGAAAAGCAGCGCGGCGTATGGCCGCGCGCGAACCGCCGTTAGAACCTGCGCGGGCGACTCGACCAAATCCGCGGCGTAGCCTTCGCTCTTGAGGAGGAGACGCAGTGCCTCGCGAACGTCCGGCTGGTCGTCGGCGACGAGCACGCGGGATCGATCGCTGCCGGGGTGAGCCATATCGAGGGCAGCCATAAGGGCCGAAGGCGCGGATGACAAGTGCCGCGTCACCGGGGCCGCCAACAGGTCTCCTACGCCTCTGGCAGATTGCTGAGTTTGATGATGCCGTGCAGGATGTCCGAGAGCACGACGACCGGGGGCTGCGTCGCGTCGATGGTTTGAATCACGCCGCGCGGCGCATAGTACTCGAGCAGCGGGCGCGATTCGTTTTCATAGGTTTGCAATCGCGTCCGGATGACCTCTTCGTTGGCGTCGTCGAGCCGGTTGTCCTTCAACGCGCGCTTCTTGAGGCGGGTGATGAGTTTATTCCGATCGGGGCACGTGAGATGAAAGACCTTTTCCACGACGATGTGCTGTTCCATGAGCGTCGCCTGCTCCATGTTCCGCGGGATGCCGTCGAGGACGAGCACATCAATGTCCGGCTTGAAACGTCCCGCATCGACCATCCGATCGATGTGTTCATGCCAAAGCTCGACGGTGAGCTCATTCGGCACGAGTTCGCCGCGGCTGGAGTAATGGAGAAATGCCTGGCCGAGTTTCGTGCGGGTGTCGAGGCTGCGGAAGACTTCGCCGCACGCAAAATGCACGAAGCGCGGGACCATGCCGAGCGCCGAGCCCTGCGTGCCCTTACCGCTGCCGGGCGCTCCAAAGATCAGCAACGTTCGATAGATGGGGCGGGTGCGTGCGTCCACTTTGGGGGTCGGTTGGGGGTCGGCAGTCACGACCGCGGCGGAGTCGACGGAATGCATGGCAGCCGAAAACTAGCCACCTCGCTGGTCGGTTTCGACAAAAAAAGGCGAAATTCCGCGCCTCATTTCCGCGGCGGACCCGCGCGGCTAGGCCAGAGCCGCGATTTCGTCGAGCACCCGCTCCACCGGAAGGCGGTCCAGAATCCCGTCCGGCGATTGGATCGTCCGCACGCGCGGCTGCGGCGGCGACCAGACTGACGCGTCACTCGGACCGAAGAGCAGGACGCATGGGATTCCGGCGCTCGCGGCGAGATGGGCGATGCCGCTGTCGTGCCCCAGAAAACTCTCGCACGCCGCAAGCAGCGCGGCGACGTGGGGCAACGGTGCGTGATCGACGATCCAAATGCGCTCATGGGGCAACGTCGCTTCCATGGCGCGGAGGGCGGCACGGTCGGCCTCGCCCGCGAGGATCAAGAGGCGGAGATTCGTGCGCTGCGCGAGGAGCGTCTGGGCGGTTTCGATCCAGCGTTCCACCGGCCAGTTCTTGCGCGGGCTGCCGCTGCCGGGATGCATCGCAATCCACGGGGCGCGGACGAGGAACGACTCGGCTTCGTCGTGTGCAGCGCAGTCCAATCGCAGCCGAAAATCCGCCGGATTTCCCGGGGCGAGTCCGAGCGCGCGTTCGATCGATGCCGCAAGTTGCCGCGCGGCAGGACCACCGCAGTCGACCGGCCGGTGCGGCCCCTGAATCCACGATGTCGCGCCCGTTCGCCGGATGTTCGTCTGAAGTACGTCCCCGGGATCGTGCAGAAAGCTGATCAATCTCGCTGCGCCGTGGAATCGCTCGCTCCACTCGGCCGGGAGTTCAGCTTCGGGCGCAAAGAACGGCGCCAGGCCGGCCGATTCGATGGGATGGACGGCGTCGGCCAGGCCGCCAGCGACGGCAAGCGAGGCGATCGCGGGGTGGGCTCCCAGTTCGAGCGGTTCATCCGGAAACGCGCGCCGCAACGACTCGAGCAACGGAAGCGTTACGATGAAATCGCCGATCGCCCCGCCGCGCAGGACGAGCGTGCCGTTTGCTCGCGGAAGCGTCATGTGGACTTCATCGGCGGGTCGTTGCGTGATGTCCAGTCGCGCCGCCGTCGGGACCGTTGTTTGGTCGCGGCACGGGCCAGGTAATTCGCGTTGCCCCGACGCGATGGCAAAATCTAACGGTGCAGCGCGTGACTTTCCGCGTCAGCCATGTCGCAAGCGAAAGTTTGGGACGACCGCGCACGGTTGGCCCTACCCACTTGTCAACGCGCCCGGCGCTCGCGTTCCACCAGCCTCGCCGCGTGATGAAATTCTGTTGCGTCTCGACGCCAACGGCGTCGCGTCTGCCAGCCAAGGGTTGCCGCAACCCTGGGTTTCAAGCCCTCCGTTGATCGAACCGCAACACGGTTCTGTCCTGCGATCTCATCCGCGGATTACACGGCCCATCCGCCCCGGCCTCAGCGAGACCGGCTACACGAGAAACTCGAACAAAGCGTAAAGCGGAAAAGCAAAGAAGAACCAACCGGTCGTTCTCTAAATTTTCCCCGCTTCAATCATTTTCAAAACTCTGTTCGAGACTGGAGGCTTGGCGACAGGTCAAGGGAGGCGGGGGGACATTCGAGTTTCGAATTTCGAATTTCCCGCCCGTCACTCCTCCGTGCTCTGCAGGCGCGCGAGAATGCTGAAGTCCTCCAGCGTGGTCGTGTCGCCCGTAACCGTCTGGCCACTCGCGATTTGCTTGAGCAGACGTCGCATGATCTTTCCGGAACGCGTCTTGGGCAGCGCGTCGGCGAAGCGGATCTGATCGGGCTTGGCGATGGGGCCGATCGCGTTCGCCACGTGCTTGCGCAGCTCTTCCTTGAGTTTGTCGGTCGGGGTTTGGCCCGTTTTCAACGTCACGAATGCGGCCACGCCCTGACCCTTGATCTCGTCCGGACATCCCACCACCGCGGCCTCCGCCACGGATTCGTGCGAGACCAGCGCGCTTTCAATTTCCGCGGTGCCGAGTCGGTGGCCGGCGACGTTGAGCACGTCGTCGATGCGGCCCACAATCCAGAAATAACCGTCCTTGTCGCGCCGCGCGCCATCGCCCGTGAAGTAGAAACCCTGCTTCTTGAATTCGCTCCAGTACGCCTCCTTGTAGCGGGCCTTGTCGCCCCAGACGGCGCGCAGCATCGAGGGCCATGGCTTGCGCACGACGAGCTTACCACCCTCGTTCGGGCCTACTTCGTTGCCGGCGTCATCCACGATCGCGGCGTCGATTCCAAAGAACGGCAGCGTTGCCGTACCCGGCTTGGTCGGCGTTGCGCCGGGCAGCGGCGTAATCATGATCGCGCCCGTCTCGGTCTGCCACCACGTGTCGACGATCGGACAACGCCCGCCGCCAATCTTCTGGTGGTACCACATCCACGCCTCGGGATTGATCGGCTCACCGACCGTGCCGAGCAGGCGCAGCGACGTCAGATCGTGCCGGGCCGGCCATTGGTCGCCCCACTTGATAAACGCACGAATCGCCGTCGGCGCCGTGTAAAGAATCGTCACCCCGTGATCCGCGATGATTTTCCAGAATCGATCCGACTCCGGCCAGTTTGGCGCGCCCTCGTACATGATGGATGTGGCGCCGTTCGCGAGCGGTCCATAGACCAGATAACTGTGCCCGGTGATCCAACCGACGTCGGCCGTGCACCAATAGATGTCGTCCGGGCGCAGATCGAAAACGTATTTCGTCGTCACGTAGGCGCCGAGCAGATAGCCGGCGGTCGTGTGGAGAATGCCTTTCGGTTTTCCGGTCGAGCCGCTCGTGTAGAGAATGAAAAGCGGATCCTCCGAGTCCATTTCCACCGCCGGGCAAACCGCGCTCACGTACTCCAGCTCGCGGTGCCACCAGACGTCGCGGCCTTCCTCGATGTGCACCTCATTGTGCGCGCGGCGGAAGACAATCACGTGCTTCACCTTCGTCGAACCGTCTTTCAGTGCGGCGTCAACGTTGTGCTTGAGCGGAACGATCGCGCCGCGGCGATAGCCGCCGTCGGCTGTGACGATGCACGTCGCGCCGGAATCGTTGGCGCGATCCTTGATGCTCTCCGCGCTGAAGCCGCCGAAGACCACGGAATGAATCGCGCCGATCCGGGCGCACGCGAGCATCGCGATGGCCGCCTCGGGGATCATCGGCATGTAAATCAGGACGCGGTCGCCCTTCTTCACCTTGTTGCGCTTCAGCACGTTCGCGAAACGGCAGACCTCCCGGTGCAATTGCGCGTACGTCAAAGTGCGCGACTCGCCCGGCTCGCCCTCCCAGATGATCGCCGCCTTGTTCTTCTTCGGGCCGTGCAGGTGACGGTCGAGGCAGTTTTCCGCGACGTTGAGCTTTCCGCCGATGAACCACTTCGCGAACGGCGCCTTCCACTCGAGCACTTGCTTCCACTTCTTGCGCCAGTCGAGTTCGCGGGCGAGACCACCCCAGAATTTTTCCGGATTACGCACCGATTTTTTCCAGAGCGACCGGTACTCGTCCATGCTCGACACGTGCGCCTTCTTCGCGAACTCCTTCGCCGGCTTGAACACGCGGTTCTCGACCATGTGCGATTCGATGTTTGCGGCGATCGCGGGGGCGGCCGCGGGCGGGGTCGACTTTTTCTTGTTCTTGGCGGACATGGCGGGGAGGGATGGGAACTGGGGAACGACGGGAGTCGCCGGGGAACTTGAGGGCGAGAGCCACCGAGCGCGCGGAGAATAACAACGCGGTCCGGTGAGACAAGAATTTTTCGGGTACGGGACCGTGGCATTCCCCGGCGCGGGGCGGGGATTCGCGTTGGGTTCTGGCGGATTCTGGTGTTGGTTCGCCGCATGCGATTTTTTTCCGCCCCGCTGCTGCTCGGCGTGATGCTGCTGGGATCGCCAACCCGCGCCAACGCCCAGGGTTCCGGCTGGAAGCGTTTGGCCGTCGAGCGCCTGCCCTCTGCCTCCCGCGTGGTGTTTGAGCAACAGACCTGGACAACCGAATCCGGCGACACCGAGGCCGTGGTCGACCTCGTTCACTTTGACGCCGCGGACGCCGGGCTGCGGGTGGTGGACCAGGGCACGGACGGCGAACAACGTCTCGCGGGCGCGATGATGGCCGCGGGGGCAATCGCGGGAATCAACGGCGGCTATTTCCATCCGGACCGCCAGCCGCTTGGGCTCGTGATGAGCGGCGGCGTGACGATTCACCCCGAGGAGCGCGCGCGGCTGTTGAGCGGCGTACTGTTGGTCTTCGCCAATGGCTCGATGAAGTTGCAACGCGTGAATGAACCGCGCACAAAACCGGACGTACGCGAGGCCCTGCAGGCCGGGCCATTTCTCGTCGATGCCGGCCGGCCCGTCACCGGCCTCGAGAACAAGCGCGCCGCGCGCCGCAGCGTGCTCGCCACCGACGGGGCGGGGCGCTGGGCGATTCTAACAATCAACCGGGCGACGCTCGCCGAAGCGGCCTCACTGCTGGCCACGCCGGGTATTCTCGGGGATGGAATTCAAATCCAGCGCGCGCTGAATCTTGATGGTGGCTCGTCGACCGGGCTTTGGGTCAAAGGCGAGGGCGGCGCCGCGCCGCGTTACACCCCCGAGTTTGGGACCGTGCGGAATTTTCTCGGCGTCTTCCCGCGCTGATCTACTTCCGGAAATCGACGGGCGCCGCGGGAACGATCGTGACCGTTACACCCGGCGGTTGGGGAAAGCGTGCGGATAGCTGTTTCACGATTGATTCCTCCGCCTCGCGCACCACCCCGATGCGATGGGCCTTGCGCTTTGCCTCCTCGGGCAGCGCCGCGATTTCCGTCTCCAGATTCTCCGCCTGCACGCGGTTCCAAAGCCCGTTCTCCAGCGCGAGCACCTCGACGCGGCGCGTGTCAGCGCTAAGAATCTTCGGCGCCGGTAGACTGATTTTTGCCGCGGCGCCGGGCGCGTCGCTCAGCTCGATCGAAAATGGCAGGGTCAAATCGAAACCGGTCTTAATCACGTACACGCCGCGCAGGCGAACGCGTTTCGTGCTCCCAAGCCAGGTGTGCTCGAATTCGCGCTCCACCTCGACCTCGCGGCTCAGGACCGCCAGCTCGAGCACCGGCGACGATTGGTTGAGGACCACGCGCTCGTTAATCGTCACGCGCGGCTGGACCTGCAGGATGTCCTTGAAAGCCTGAGCCGCGCGATCGACGATTTCCATCGGTTGCGACGCGACTTTCGTCGCCACCCGCTCGCACCGCCAGAGCGCGAAGACCGCGAACAGAACGAGAGCGACGATTGAGCCCAGAAACGCGGCGGGAAATCCCAGTCGCGTCCGGACGGGGGCGGTCGGCGTTGGCTCGGGATCCTGCATCATCGCGGACGATACGCAGGATCCCGGCGAAGTCAGACCTCGGGTCGCTGCAGGCCTCCCGAGAAAGTAACGCCCCCCGCACCCGCTTGGGCGCAGAGGGCGTCTGTTCCCCCCAGAACAATCTTTCAAATCTGCCCGAATCGTAGTGCCCGGAAGCGACCGGGCAAGCACGAATTATTAGTTTTGTTAATGCAAAGTGACAAAACCGCCATCTCGCGCTTCATGAAGCTGGGCTAATTGTCCGTGGTTCCGCGTTTTGCGCACGGAAGCCTCATCGCGCCGGCGTTTTTCCTGCCTATCGTGATAAGGCCGGGGCCGGGGCGACCTCGCTGGAAAGCAGTCGAACCAACAACTGCTCAAGTACGATGCGTGGTTCCGTGCCGGTGGTGACAAGCGCGAGGTTCGCGTCCAGGCAGGCCCGCAGGCCCGCCTGCAATTCGGCCAGCGTGAAGCGGCCGCTCGCCTGCGCCGCGAAGCCCAATCCGAAGGCGTTCACCGTGCCATCCTTCTTGCGCGGCAGATGCGCGGTCGCTTCCGACGGCAGGCGCGCGAGCGCGTCGCCGAATTGAAACGCGTTTTCCGGGCGACGCACGCGATGGTTTTCCTGCAGATCTTTCACAAGCAGCAGATTTCGAACGGTCGGCACGATCGCGACGAGCAGGATGCCCATGACCGTCATTCCCTTTTGCTGCAGCAACTGACCGAGCAGCTCAAGGGCGTCGTCGAGTTTGCGGCGCAGAATGGCCT
Source organism: Verrucomicrobiota bacterium (assembly GCA_025353105.1). Classification (GTDB taxonomy): domain Bacteria; phylum Verrucomicrobiota; class Verrucomicrobiia; order Chthoniobacterales; family SZAS-18; genus SZAS-18. The sequence continues at coordinate 11,459 of JANXRG010000072.1, read as the reverse complement.
CGCTCAGCTCGAAGACTACGCCGTCGCGCGAGCGCGATACGAGCTGGCGCACGTCGTCGAGTGTGACCGCGCGACGGTCCGGCCCGAGGTAGAGATCGACCTTCTCGAGCTCATTCTCGATTTGCAGTGCGTCCCCGCCGGTGAGTAACGTGAACAGGCGCTCGGCCTCGGGCTCGAAGCGCAGCTTCCGGGCGGCCATGCGCTGTGCCACCAGAACTGCCGCCCTTTCCTCCCAGCCGGATTTCGTGGTGTCGACGCCGTCGTGCACGGCCACCTGTCCAATCTTGCTGAGGACCTTGAGGAAGCGCCGCCGTTTGTCGACGTCGACCGCGCTCACGAGGAACCGAACCTCGGGCGGCAGCCCGGCTTCCAACAATTCGGCGAGCGCGTCGAGGGCTTCCGTCACCGCATTCGACCCACCCAGCGCGTTGTCGGCGAGGAAGCTCGCGCTCTTCAGCCACACGAGTTTTTCGCCGCCGAAGAATGGGAGCGTCTGCAGCGCGGCGATGGTGGCATAGATGCGCTCCGCCGCCGTGTCGGCGTATTCGGAGTCGCCGTCGATGATTTCCGTGCTGAGATCCTCCAGCGAAACCGGCGCAAGTTTCTTCGCCTGGGTGCGGGCCGCCTCCTTCACCGCGCTGTCGTTTTTCCCGACCACCGCGTGGATGTTCGACGCGGCGGAAGGTTTCGATGGGCGGACGGCCATGGCGTGCATTTAGCCCAGCCTCGCGCCGCCGCCAAGCCGCGCGTGGCTCAAGGTGTCTTGAAGGCCTCGGCGCGGAATTGATCCTCGAGGTCGCCCCGGCTGCTGAAACGGCCGCCGTACGCGCCGTCCACCGCCGATTCAAAATAGCTTCCCTTCGCCATCGCCTCAAAAAACGCGCGGAACGCCTCTTTCCCGCGCTGTTGCAGGAAGGTGACGAGCTTGCGCGACTCGACGTAGAAAGCCACGGCTTCGCGTTCGGTGGGCGGATAGCCGGTGAACGCGACGAGCTTCTCGATCGGGATGAATTCCTCCGCCTTGATCTCCGCGTAGCGCGGCTTCGACGCGTAGCCGCGCGCCCGGTAGTACGCGGCGTAGAGCACGCCGGAGATGTATTCCGCATAGCCCTCGTTCAGCCAGAGCGGAATCCCGCCGCCGAAGAACCGTTCCACCACGAGATGCGCGACCTCGTGCCCGAGCGTCGCTCCCTGGAAGCGCTCGCCGTCGCGCGTGAGGAAAAGCTCGTTCGCCAGGTGGGCGCCCCCGGTCCAGGGATCGAGGTGTGCGCCGTGCTTGAATTCGTCCCATTCGGCCGTCGGCAGGATGAAAATTTGCGCCTTGCGCTCCACCGCCTGGCCCTCCTTGCCGAGATCCCGCGCGATGACCCGGAAATAGAATTCCGCTTCGCTCGCCACCTGCCGCGCCGCGCCGAGGTCGAAAAAATGATAGATAAAATTCGCGGTCTCAGCGTGCTTCCACCCATCGCGGTTCAACGCGAGCGCGGTTCGCCCGAGCGGATTGAGCGACGTGCTCGATAGCTCATTGAGGCGGACCACCTTCAAGCCCTCTTCCGCGACGGATTGCGCCCGGAGCGGAGCGGCGAAATTCAGCGCCAGCGCGCAGGCGATCTGCAGCCCGACTTGAACCGGAGTCTTCATCGGCTTTGCGCGGAAGCGGTGCCGGCGCGCGCCTCAGATTACCTTTAGTCGCACGAGGACCTCGCGCAGCCGATCGGTGTTTTCGCGCGTGGGTTCGCACAAGGGCGCGCGGACTTCGGCGCTCGCGATGATGCCCTTCCACACGAGGGCGAGCTTGATCGGCACGGGGTTCGGCTCAACAAAGATTTCCTTGAACAACGGGTAGAACGCCTCGTGCAACACGCGCGCCGGCAGCGGCTGGCCGTCGAGAAAATGTTTCACGATCCCCACGACCTCGGCGGGGATGAGATTCGAGGCGACGCTCACCACGCCCACCGCGCCGACGGCGAGGAACGGCAGCGTCAGGCTGTCGTCCCCGCTGAGAATGGTGAACTCCGGCGGCAGGACCTGTCGCATTTGGCTCACGCGCTCCGGGGTTCCGCCCGCTTCCTTGATCGAAACGATGTTTGGGACTTCCTCGGCCAGCCGCTTTACGACGTCGACGCCAATCTCGACGCCGCAGCGGCCCGGGATGTTGTAGAGCATAATCGGGAGCTTCGTCGCGGCCGCGACGTCGCGAAAATGACGGAACATGCCATCGGGACTCGGCTTGTTGTAATAGGGCGCGACCAGCAGCAGGCCCGTCACGCCGAGCTGCTCGCATTCCTTGGCCGTCTCGATCGACTTGCGCGTGGAGTTCGAACCCGCCCCGGCGATCACCTGGCAGCGGCCCTTGGCGAGTTCCACCGCGCGGCCGACGAGCGTGAGGTGCTCCTCATGGTTGACCGTGGGCGATTCACCGGTGGTGCCAACCGGCACGATGCCGTTCACGCCGCCGGCGATCTGATGCTCGATCAGGCGCGCGTAGGATTCGTCATCGAGGCGATCGTTGAGGAACGGCGAAACAAGCGCGGTGTAGGTGCCGGAGAACATTTTTGAAGAGTCGAAGGTCGACGGCCAGAGGTTGAAGGCTAGAGTTCGATTTCGCCGGCGAAAACGAAGTCGGCGGGGCCGCAAAGGGTGACGTTCGTGAATTCGCCGGGCTTCGCGCCGCGGGTGAATCCGACCTGCAACGTATCCCCGCCGCGGACGGTGACTTCGATGGGCGAGGCCGCGCCGGAAAGCGTTGCGTGGATGAGCGCGCTTGCCGTGACGCCGGTCCCGCACGCGAGCGTCTCGTCCTCGACCCCGCGCTCGTAGGTGCGGATCGAGATGGCTTGCGGCCCGAGTGCCTGGATGAAGTTCGCGTTCGTGCCTTTGGGCGCGAACTCGGGATGTTGACGCAGCACTCGTCCCAGCCGGACGACCGGCGCGTGTTCGAGGTCCTCCACGAAAAGGCAGGCGTGCGGCACACCCGTATTGATGGCGTGCACGGAGTGGGTCGCGCCCTCGACGGTCAGGGCAAGGTGGGGCGCGAAGTCGGTCGGCGTGACCATGTCGATGCGCACGCGGTCGCCCGAAACAAATTCGGCGCGGATCACGCCGGCGGGCGTTTCGAAGGAGACGTCACCATTCGCTCCGGCGATTTGTTTAGCAAAGCGCGCAAAACAACGCGCGCCGTTGCCGCACATTTCCGCCTCGCCGCCGTCGGCGTTGTAATAGCGCATGCGGTGGTCCGCTCCGTTTTCGGCGGGCTCGAGGACCAGGACGCCATCGGCGCCGACGCCGCGGTGCCGATCGCAGAGGCGCGCGATTGTCGCCCCGTCCAATTGCAGCGTGTGATTGCGATTGTCCAGCAGCACGAAGTCGTTGCCCGCGCCGTTCATTTTCACGAAGGAAAGCCTCGTCATGGCAAAACGGTAAATGCGCACGGCCGAATGTCCATCAAACGGACTTCACCGCCTGAACCAGCAGCCGCACGAATTCCGCCACGCGCGACGCGAGGTCCGGCGCCGCGCCGAATTCGCCCACGCGCTTCACGATCGCGCTGCCAACCACCACCGCATCGGCGTGTTGCGCCGCGGCGCGCGCCTGCTCCGGCGTGGAGATGCCGAAGCCGATCGCGAGCGGGAGCTTGGTCACCGCGCGAATCGACGCGGCCTGCTCGGCCAGGCCCGTCGCCAGCTCGGTCTGCTCCCCGGTGACGCCCTCGCGGGAAATCACGTAGAGAAATCCGCCGCCCGTCGCGGCGATCTCGCGCACGCGCTCGATCGGCGTGGTCGGCGCGACGAGGCGGATCATTTTCAACGCGGCCGATGTCGCCCTCAGCTCTTCGTGACACGCGGCCTCGTCCGGCGGCAAGTCGAGAAACAACGCGCCATCGACGCCCGCTTTCGCCGCGTCCCCGAGGAAACGCTCGAACCCGAACATGTAGACCGGGTTCAAATAGGTGAAGAGCACGATTGGCAACTCGGAGGTCCGGCGGATCTGCCGCACGGCCTCGAGGAGCTTCGACAGCGTGGTGCCCGCCGCGAGCGCGCGCGCGGCGGCGAGCTGGTTGACGATGCCGTCGGCCAGCGGATCCGAGAACGGCACGCCCAGCTCGAGGATGTCGACCCCGGCCTGCTCGAGCGCGAGCGCGAGATCCACGGTGGCGTCGAGGTTCGGATCGCCGGCCGTGACGTAGGCGACGAAGCCCTTGCGGCCTTCGGCCTTCAGGCGGGCAAACGCGGCATCGATGCGGTTGGATGGGTCCATGGCGTCCGGGACGGGAGGCGAAGCAAACGACGCGATGGCCTCCGATGCAAGGCCCGCCATTACTTTCCCGCTACGACGGTCCCGGCCGGCCGATGGCGAGGAGTGATTCTGCCTTGCGCACCAATTCGATGAACTCGGCGCGATGTCCGGCCGTGTCGTCGCTGAGCCCGGCGTCGGCCCACTTCGCGATCGAGTCCGGCGTCGCGTCGCCGCGCTCTGGCGAATCGCGCAGCAGCATCGCGAATCCCGCCACCGCCGAGACAAACTTGAAATCGGCGGTCGCCGCTTCAAATGGCCGGCCGTCGTCAACGAGCGGGAAGTCCACCAACTCGCTGATGTTGCCCCCGGGCAACTTGTAGCGCATTTTCACGGTCAGCATTTCCGCGCTCGCGGCGGCGCCACTCGTCGGCGCCGGGGTCTGGTATGGCAATGCGTCCACGAATCCGGCGGGCGGGACCGACCGTCCGGCCGGAACGATTTCGTAGAGCGCGGTCACGGTGCGCCCGGCGTCGATTTCACCGACGTCGATCCGGTCAAAAGCGGAATTCTCTTTCTTCGACGGCTGGTTTTCGTAACCGATGAGACGGTACGCCGCGACGCGCGCAGGATTGAATTCGACTTCGAGGTTCACGTCTTTGGCTGTCGTGGCGACGGTCCCGGTCGGTCGCTGCCCGGGGGTGACTTCACGGCCTTTCACGCCGATGCGCACCAGACGGTGGGCCGATTTCCACGGTGCGCTTGCGACTTCCAGATGCACCGCGAACGGGTCCCCCGCATTCGCCGTCGATGCGGCGTAGCGATACGAAAAATGATTCACCATCTCCTCGATTCGCACCGCATCCTTCGGCGGGAGCTGGTTGGCGCGGAGTGACCGGCGGACAGTTTCGTAGCTTGGGTTGTCCCTGGGCGCGGCCGCCGACCCCGCGGGGCCTTCCATTTCCATCTCGAGGTACGCGTTGGGGTCGGTCTCACCGGATGCCCCCGGTGCGGAAGCCTTCGATTTCGCCGTGACGATTCGATCGCGTTCTCCGGGACGAATCGTGAACCAGGCGATCGACGCAATCGCCAAACTCGCTACGACCAGCGCCGCGACGCGCGGCAGATGAGTTGTCGATCGCGCCATGGGCGTCTCCCGGCGCGCCTCGCTGAGTTCGATAATATTTGCCAACTCGCGACTCGGGGTGTTCGTCCGCTGCGCGTCGTATTCGGCCCGCAACCCGGCTCGTAGGGCACGCATTTCGTCCACCATGGCACAGGCTTCCGGCGATTCCGCGAGAAGGCGCTCCACCGCCTGGCGCTCCTCGTCCGGGAGGGATTCGCCCAGCGCGTAGGCGGTTAGTTTTGGATCGTCAAATTGGGCATTCATAGAGTCGGAAGGGAAATTTCTCAGCGGTGAAGTTCGGCCCGGTGTTCGCGCAATGACTTGAGTGCGGTGTGCAGGAGGAAGCCGACGTTTGTTTCGGTCAGGCCCGTGATGTCCGCGATTTCCCGGTAGCTGAGATCGTTTTGAAACCGGAGCTGGATGACCTCCTGCTGCCGCGCCGGCAATCTCGCGACGAGGCGTAAGAGCGCGCCGTGGTCGTCGCGCGAGGCGAGCACATCCGCGGGCGACGCCTCCTCGCTCGCGTGCGTCGCGAGCGCGTTGCTGTCGATGAACGTCAGCCGCTTCATGCGCCGGCAGACGTCGATCGCGCGGTTGCGGCAGACCTTGAAGAGCCATTTGGCTGGGTCGCCGCTCGCAAATTGCCATGGCCCCGATTGCCCGAGTCGAATGAACGTGTCCTGCACCACATCACGCGCCAGCTCGGGGTCGCCGAGGATGCGCGCGGCAAAGGTGAGGAGGGGCTGCTCGTATCGGCCGACGATGCCGCGAAGCCAGTTGTTATGGTCCGTGCCCCAGCGCGGCACGGAAATCAGGTTGGCGGGTGATTCGGTGGCGGGGTCGGTCATGCGCGGAGACCTCTCCCTTCATAATGACGGATTCGGCGCTCACTTCTTAGGATAAAATCGCCAATTCTCCGACGGGCCGCCTCCGCCCTCGCTCCCGCCCGTTGCAATTGGCGCCATTCCGCCGGTTATTGCCCGGTTCATGAATCTGTCCACCGCCATCGCCGAGCCGGCCTCGGTTCCGGCCGTCGCGCCCAAGGCGCCGACGCTGACAATCCATGAGATATACCATTCCATTCAGGGCGAGAGCACCTTTGCGGGACTTCCCTGCACGTTTGTGCGGACGACTTTTTGTGATCTGCGCTGCACCTATTGCGACACCGCGCACGCGTTCTACGAAGGCACGAAGATGACGCTGCCCGAGATTGTCGACCGCGTGCTCGCGTTTGATTGTCCGCTCGTTGAGATCACCGGCGGCGAGCCGCTGCTGCAGAAAAACACGCTGCCGCTGATGACCACGCTCTGCGACGCCGGCAAGACCGTCCTGCTCGAGACGAGCGGCGCGCACGATATTTCGACGATCGATCCGCGCGTGCACCGCATCATGGATTTGAAGACGCCCGACAGCGGCGAGTGCCGGCGCAACCTTTACGCAAACATCGATCACCTGACGCCGCGCGACGAGGTGAAATTCGTCATCGGTTCGCGGGAGGACTACGAGTGGTCGCGCGAGAAACTCCGCGAATATCGGCTGCACGAGCGCTGTGGCACGGTGTTGTTTTCCACGATTTTCAGCCGGCTTGAGCCCGTGAAAGTCGTCGAGTGGCTGCTGGCCGACAAGCTGCCCGTGCGTTTCCAGCTCCAGTTGCACAAGTACGTCTGGCCACCCGCGAAAAGGGGCGTTTGACGAATTTTAGATCTTAGATTTCAGATTTAGGATTTGAAGAGACATGCTGTGTGCGCTTGCGGCGTTGCCGTTCACAAATCTAAAATCTTAAATCTGAAATGAGCTTCCGTCTCACCAAGGACTTCCGTTTCGAATCGGCCCAGACGCTGCCCAACGCGCCGGCCGGTCACAAGTGCGCGAAGATGCACGGACACAGTTTCAAGGTGGAGATTACCGTCGAGGGCGAGATCGACCCACAGACCGGCTGGGTCTACGACCATGCGAAGATCAGCGCTGCGATGCGTCCGCTGGTCGATCAACTCGATCACGCCTACCTCAACGACATTCCCGGCTTGGAGAATCCCACGATTGAACTCATGGCCAATTGGTTCTGGGCAAAGCTGTCATCCCAGCTCCCCGGCCTCGCCGAAATCGTCATCCACGAGACGCCGAAGGCGAGATGTGCGTATAGGGGAGGGAAGAAGAGTTAATGGTTATTGGTTACTGGTTATTGGCTCGGACCGAACCACTGAAAAAATCTGAGCCGAGCGGCGCGAGACAGCTCTTCAAACAGTTCTCCGCCCTCAAAGAGCAAATCTGAAATCTGAAATCTTCAATTGTCTTTCTCTCTCATCCCGGCTTTCATACCGCTCACGCCTTTCCCTGCCATGAAACGTCTGATTTGCTCTCTCGCTCTCGTCACCATTCTCGCGGCCGTGCTGCTCACGTCGCCCGCCTGCAACCGGATGCCGGGCGACACGGCCAAAATGTTCTACCTCGAGCAGATGGAGAAGACGAATGCCTTCCAGGCCCAGCACGCGAAGCACGAGGAAAAGAAGGACGCGGAACACGCTGACAAGCAGGCGGAACCAGCGGCCACTCCGCAAAAGCTGGTGCCCGACGGAAAGTAAGGAAGCCGGCGGACCCTCCATGGCGCTCCGTCAGCTCAAGGCGCGCGACTTTCGTTGCTTCGAATCGCTCGCGTTTGAACCGGGGCCCGGATTCAATTTCATCGTCGGCGACAATGCCCAGGGCAAGACCTCGCTGCTCGAGGCCATCTGCGTCCTGCTGCGGCTGACTTCGCCGCGAGCCTTGACCCTCGCGCCGCTGACGCGCCACGAGCAACCGGCCTTTTCGCTGCGCGGCCTTTGTCGCGACGTGCAGTTGGATCTCAAGCACGGGGCGGATGGTCGGACAATCTCGTTAAACGAAACGCCGCAGCCCTCGTCCGGGGATTATCTGGCGGTGTCGGGTGTCGTGTGGTTCGGCAACACCGATTTGGAAATCGTCACCGGGCCGGGGGAGGGCCGGCGGCGTTTCCTGGATTTTCTCGGCGCGCAAATAGAGCCGCTCTATCGCAAGCATCTTCGTGCGTACGAGCGCGCGCTGCGCTCGCGCAACCGCCTGCTGAAAATGACGCCGATGCCGCGCCGCGAACTGGCCGCGTGGGACGCCCCGTTCCTTGAATCCGGCGCCTTGTTGCAGTTGCTGCGCGCAAACCTCGTGCGGGAACTCGCGCCGCGCGCGTTGTCGGCTCACGTCGCGATCCGGCTTCCGGCGGGCGAGGGGGGCGAGCGGCTGGGGCTCGAATACGTGCCGAGCGGCGGCGACGACTTGCTGTCGGCGCTGATGGACAGCGCCGAACACGAGGCCCGGCTGGGTCAGACCGTGGTGGGGCCGCATCGAGACGAACTGCGCATCCGGTTGGACAATCGATCCGCATCGGAGTTCGGATCCGAGGGCCAGCAACGCACCATCGTCCTGGCGTTGCGGCTGGCGCAGGGCGAGCTGATCGCTGCGGCGATGTCTCGGCCGCCGATTTTGTTGATCGACGACATCTTCGGCGAGCTGGACCTCCCGCGGCGCAACGCCCTGGTGCGCGCGTTGCCGCCCGGCGCGCAAAAATTTGTCACCGCTACGAGTCTGTCCTGGCTCGACGACTCGACTCCGGGTGCCATCTGGAGCATCGAGGCCGGCGTGGTGCGGGCCTAGTGAATATCGACGCCTGGGCCGCGCGCTGGCTGGCTCGATTGTCGCCATTCGGCATTCGCCGTTCGCCATTCGCACTTCCGCAATTTCCCTTGCAAAGGTGATCGCGCGCGGCATCCTTCCCGTCCGCTTTCGGCGAAGGCTGGGTAGCTCAGTTGGTAGAGCAGAGGACTGAAAATCCTCGTGTCGGGGGTTCGATTCCCTCCCCAGCCAGTCAGAGTAACTGCACCATAACTGCACCAAATTGCTTGGGACAGCGGTGACTCCAAAGACTGTTAGGGGAACAAAATATCTCGGTTTCCAAGTTTCGCGCATTGAACTCGCATCGGCTTTACGGGAGTCAAACTGCTTCGGCATTCGTTCTGCAGCTCTCGGCTCGCGGCCGTTCAGGATGCCGCGAAGGTCGCGCTGGAGGCTGGAAACTCGGCTCAGATGATTTTTCGCCACTATCATCAGGCGGTCAGACCGAGCGTCGCCGAGAAGTGGTGGCAAATCGCCCCGTAGGCCGAGCCACATCGCTTTCAGTTTGCAGTTCGAAAAATCGGACGGATGCTCGAGGAATGAAAGAAAAAACCAAACTCGTCGGAGGCTTGCACGGCGGGGAGACGCAGGAGATTGAGGAGGGGGAGCAGGTAATTGAGAAGGGACACTTTTTTGTTTCGTCGGACGGGGCGATTCCGGTGGAAATTTATCGGCGAAGCTCGCCGGTCAGACTTTCGGACAGCGGTGAAGTGGAATTCGACGTAGTAGGCTCGCAGGCCGAAAACGCTGCTCGGTCGGAAGGCTGACACGTTTAGCCAAGCCGAAACGGATTCATAATTGCTATTCGACGCTCTGTTACCCAGAATCTGTAAGAATCTCGAAGTGCGCAAGAAGGTGAAACTGTGGCTGGACGACGAAGCGCTGCTACGACTTGACCAACCCGCCTACGACAAGGAATTGGCAAAGAAGTTAACGACGTCGTCTATGGCATGTTCTCCGATCACGCGGTTCAAAGATGTGGATGGGAGGTCGATTCCGCAGGCGTAGAGGGGTTGATCTGGATCTTTGAATTGAATGGCGTCCTTATCCTTGGATCGAACGCTTCTCGGTTTATTGCGATGCGGCCGGAGTGTTGCACGAATGTTCAGCGCTTTGGCCCCATTTGGGAGGCATTTTAACCTGGAACCATTCGGAAGAAACCTGGGATTGTCCCTGCAATGGTTCGCTTTTGACAAGTTTGGAAAAGTCCTCGATGCCCAGCCATCACGAATCTGGCTCCCGCGCAGGCGAGATGATTCTACTGCCCGCGCAGCAGCCGCCCGTCCTCAAGGCGCTGAAGCGATTCAAGATGTTTCTCACAATGATTCGCTCCTGAACCTGAAACCATAAAGCAATCGTAGGGAGATCATACCGATGAAGAAGGACTTTAAGGTTGGAGATCATGTGGGGTGGAACTCGGAAGCCGGCCACGTTCGGGGAACGATCAAGAAAAGGATCACCTCGGCCATCAGATTCAAGGGCTATACGGTCCGCGCCTCGAAGGAGGAGCCGCAGTATTTGATCCAAAGTGACACGACGGACCATCTGGCCATGCACAAGGGATCGGCGCTCAAGAAACTCAAAAGCAAACCATGAGCGCGCTGAGAAATAAAAAAGCGATCGATGGTGTGGAAAAAAACACGGCAAAGAAAGAACCTTTACCGTTGGTAATGACGATTGGCCATTCCACGCGCACGCTCGATGAATTCATCCGCCTGCTTCAGAGACATGGGCCAACTTGCATAGTGGATGTGCGCACGGTGCCGCGTTCCCGGCATAATCCGCAGTTCAACAAGGCTTCTTTGCCTCGACCGTTAAAGAAGGCAGGATTGCGATACGTTCACCTGCCGGGCCTGGGCGGGCTGCGTCATGCTCGGCACGATTCGGTCAACATGGGCTGGCGCAATGCTTCCTTTCGGGGTTATGCGGATTACATGCAAACACCGGAATTTGAGCAGGGCCTCGACGAATTGATCCTGATGTCGAAGCAAGAGCGAATCGTATTGATGTGCGCCGAAGCGGTGCCTTGGCGCTGCCATCGCTCGCTCATCGCCGATGCCTTGCTGATTCGGGGAATCCGCGCCGAGGACATCATGAGCCCAATTCGCCGCCAGGTTCACACTCTGACGCCCTTTGCGAAAGTCTGCGGCACCACAATCACGTATCCGGAGATCTCACGGAGTAATCCAAAGAAGCCGTCGGCCAAACGCTCGGGACCACGACCAAACAAAGCAATCTGATTCACACTGGAACCGATTCTGCATGCAGACATTCGACAAAGTCCATCGCGCTATCCACTATCCACCGGATCGCCGCTTTCGTGTCTGGATCGATCCCTGGTTCGTTTTTGCCTTTGCCGTTATCGCTCTCGCTCCTGTCGCTATTGCGTGGGTGACCTGACCCCAAAAATGGGACACTT
>JANXRG010000055.1 GCA_025353105.1 Verrucomicrobiota bacterium | reverse complement strand
CTTCTTCTTACGGGATGAATCTTTCATTTCCCGCCCTCCGCCATGGTGTCGAGGTACGTAAGGAGCGCCTTGAGGTCGATTAGACGGACTCCCTTTAGCGCACCCGGCTTTCGTAAGGATGCCGAGCGCACGGGCGGCTTGTGGCCGTTGGCTGCGCAAGGGAGGATTAACTGGTTCAGGCCAGATCGCGACAAGCCCGTCCAGGTGCACGGCCTTCCGGGTGGCGGAAGCCGAATCCACACGGGGAAAGTTGGAGCGGGGACATTGCCCGCGTTTGCTGCTGATGGCAGGTCGGAGTCTGAAGACGAATAGGTGTTTGAGGTATTCATGGAAGAGGCTTGCTGCCCCTTGCCACGCACTGGGAAAACGATTAAGGTGGGTTGATTATTCGTAACCTTAATGGCCTCGCCTGTTGCATGACGGGTGGGGCCGTTTGGTCAATGGATGCGAGCGTTTTGGTTGAGATGTTTCAGTACGTCCGGCCAGCGGAAGCGGACTGTCTTGCCGATCTTGAGGTAGGGAACGCGACCAATCCGCATCCACGCGTCGAGCGTGCGAATGCTGACCTTAAGGCGGGTCGCGGCCTCTGCCTTGCTTAGGATTTCGTCTGCGTGTTGGCCCGCTATGGGCGCGTCAGTTGAGTTCATGGCGCGCATGATTGCACAGCCATTCGCTACAAAGTGTTGGCTGTCTGCGCGCGACCCGAAATGTCCGACGGTCACCGCAAGGTGTGACCGGTTTGTCCGCCACGGCCGGACTGTTGTCCTGCGCCAGCATAGCCGCTTCGGTTCTCCGTCTGGCGAGCAACATCGCAAGTCGTGAGACGATTTTGCTAGCCAGTTTTACTACGGCTTCTTTTCTTTGCTTCGCGGCCGGCCTTCTTGCGCTTTGCCTCGCGTTCGGAGCGAAAGTGCTCAACCGCAAACGGCGTGAGCGCGAGCCCTTTCGGCGGGTGAAAGTTCTCCCATGCTTTCAAGAATCCTTCGAAGGTCTTGATGTCGCGGGAGTCTTTCACGGTTTGCATGAAGAACGCGTAAGCATCTCTGGCTGATATCCGCTGATGGGCCGGATCGCTAAAGAAAGCGGCAGCCGTTGCGTCCCGGTGCCTCTCATCTGCCGCGTTTTCGCAAATGTTCTCGATGATACGCGTACAATGATTCCGAATTTCGAAGGGCTCGATCCCGTCAGTGTCCTTTGATTCTTCCAGCGCATAAACAGCTTCAAACCACAGTAGAAGCGCTGAGCGAATAGCATCGCGATTGCATTTCGCCTTCGGTATGCGTTGAGCGAGTTGCGCCAACTCAAAGGGTGAAGGAAATGGCACGGTCATCGACTCGCTTTCATTCTAAGGATTATGGGAGACGCGACCGGCGACAACGAGAACCATGTCTTCGCGTCCGCTGGCGTGCAAAGCTCGCGGTAATGCTGGAAAATCATTCGCGGCGAATTTCCAGCCTCCAGAGCAACGCGATTCACATCCTGAATTTCAGCCAGTCGATAGCTTATATACGAATGGCGCAATGCGTTGTTCTTCCAGACAAATTGCGCGGCGCCCTTCGCCCGCTTCTTGTTTATCCGATCGAGGGTGTCACGAAGCGTCTCGAAAAAGTACGGCTTACTGTACGGCCAAAGTTTTCCGGTTGAAGACTGAGACGATTCTGCCAGCCAGCTACCCAAATTGTCAGCCAAGGGCACCAGCCGCCGCGCCTGCGTCTTCGCCTTCGCAGCTGCAATTTCAATGAAGCCTGGTCTCCGCTCAACATCGGACCATTCAAGACGAAGTATTTCTTCCGACCGTAGTCCAGCAAACCCACCTAGAGCCAAGCAGGGGCGAAGCTCGTCAGACGCTTCATTCAGCAATGCGGCCATCTCTCTTGGTGTGAAAATTTCGACAGGGACAGATTTTTCCTTTCGCTTGTCGATCCCCTTGAGAAGGTCTGAGTCCTCCGAAACCCACCCCCGCTGCGCACAAAAGGACAGAAAAGTCGTGATGGTCGAAAGCATATTGTTGTGGCCGCGCGCCGCGAGCTTCAGCGACCCCAAGTACGTCCGAACGTCATCGGGCACTATGGACCCCACGTTGCAGGCGAACGCTCCTGCGAACTTTCTGAGTCGGTAGCGCAAATCCTCCAGGTACTTCACGCTTACACCCTTCTCAGCCTTCGCCGTAAGCATCTCCTCCACTGCCTCGCTCACGCGTTTCGAAGTCACCTTTCGTCCGTGGTGGCGCATGTAAAAGCGGGCAGCGTCCGAAACAGAGAATCCCTCCAGAATCTTCTTTGCTTCGCCGTATTCGTGCGCTGCGGCGTCTAAGGCGACCCCATAGGGCCGGAGGCTCTCCAATGCCCGGCTGTAGACCAAACGGTCCTTGCCGGTCAATTGCAGCGCATCCATGTCCCCTCGAGACAGAGCGTCCACCTTCGCATTGGCCTCGGCCTTCGCTTCCTCAAGCGTGGCGCAGCTGAGTCGGTGTCGCTTCGCTCCCATGTAGAAGCAAACGCGGTAATAGGTGCCGCTCGCCTTTGTGCGATCGCGGTAAATTTTGACCGTCGCCGAGCCTTTCGAAATCGAGAGGGGGAACTTGTCGCGCTTCGTGTTCATGCGGTTAATCTGCATGAAAACTGTCCGAAAAGTGTCCGAAACTGCAAGGAAATTCGGACGAAAACCACGATTTACTCTGGCAAATAGTGGCGACCCCTACGGGAATCGAACCCGTGCTCCAGCCTTGAGAGGGCCGTGACCTAACCGCTAGTCGAAGGGGTCAACTATGGCGGGTTGGAGTATGGCTGGGACAGGGTCCGTGGCAACGTGATTTTCTTCGGCAGCCCTGCGCATCACGGTCGGACGCTGGCCGTCAGTGAAGGGAGGTGTTTTCCCTGTGGGTATCACGGCGCAATGACCAGTTTCCCCTTCATGCCGACCGCGGCATGACCGGGAAACGTGCAGACGAAGTCGTATTCGCCGGGCACCATCGGGGCGTTGAAAGTCATGGAGTCGGACTCACCCGATCCGAGCAGCCGGATGGAAGCGATGATGTTTCCCTTCATCGCGGGATCGACATAGGAATTCGCCGCGTGCTCCGCTCCCGCCTCGACGAACTTGTTCACATTGGTGCCCTTCGTCAGCACCGACAAGTTGTGACCCATCGTGGCTTTGGGCGCGGTCCCCGCGTTCGTGAGTGTAAGGATCAGTTTCTGACCCGGCTTTGCGTCGATTCTGGTGATGTTCCACTTCATGTCGTCAGTTGCCGTCATCGTAATCCTCTTTTCCGCCACGGGCGGCGTGGTGGGCGCGCTGGGTCCGCAGCCCGCCAGCAGGGTGGCTGCCACGGCGACCGTCCCAAGACGCACGCTTCGGACAAAAATGGAAGAATTCCGGAACAGTGGCCGTGTGCTCATTGGGGTTGCTCAGGAGGCGATGGTCGCTCCGCGATGAATTGAGACAATGAAACCGTTGATTTCGTTGCGGGAATGTTCCTGCGCCGCGGGTGGGATATTCAATGCCCCGCGTCCGGCGTGGCGACGTGCCGCAGGACGCGGATGCCCCACACCAGCGCGGCGGCCAGCCAGATCGCCGCGGCGAGGACAAGATGTTCTGCCCGCGACGACTCTACAAAATCGGCGCCGATCCGGGTCAGCAGCGACAGGATGAGCAGTGCCACGACGACCATCAAGAACGGCAGGCGTCGATTGAGGAGATGGGCCTGCCCGCCATGGCCGAAGATCACGCGCGTGCCGACGGTGAAGACGATGACGCTGAAACCGCCGATGAACTCGATGTGCAACCCGGCCAGAGGCCGAAACGGAAAAATCGCCAGCCAGATCGGCGCGACAACAATCAGCACCAATCCGAGCCGCAGGCAGTGCGCGAGAAATGACGCCGGCCGCGCGAAGATTGGCATGCCGACCACGAGATATGCGCCGATGGCCAGCGCTCGAAGCAAGCCGGCCATTCGCGGAAAATCGAAGGCGTCCAACACGAACGACGCGAGAACCGCGGCGCCGAGCGAGCCATAGAGTCGCGCCTTCGCGCGCCATTCCGGTGAGGGCGCGCGCAAGACGGGAGCGTCATCGCCGGCGGATCGCCCCAAAAACATGCGGAGCAGAAAGGCGCCCGCCCCAAGGACGGGGAAGAGCACAAAACCCTGGTTCAACAGCGCGCTGCCGAGGCGGTACGCGCTCGACGGAGCGCCGATGGCTTCGCTCCAGACGATCAGCGCGGCGCCGGTCGTGCCGCTGATCAAGCCAAGGGCAACGAGCACAAAATTTGGGGGCGGTAGATCGCTGCGCGCGTGGAATCGCGAGCCGATCGCCCGGACAAAAAAGAGCAGGGCAACCAGGAAGAGCGCATCGCCGATGAGCGGCCGTCCTGCGAGATGCGCAACGCACGCGCCCAGTTGCAGCGCGAGCAAGCCGCCGACTTCTCGCCAGGAAAACCGGGCGGTTTCCGTGAGGCGCGGGCCGGCCGTGCCGAGGAAACCGAAGATGAACGCGGCCATCATTCCCTCGATCATCAGGCGCGCATGCACCACGGGTGGATAGGTCCCGATCACCCCGGCGAAATACAGGGGCCACAGCGTCACCCCAATGAGGCCCAGCACGAGGCCAACCGGGAAAAAGATCCGGAATGGCTCGCCGGGGCAGAGCGCGAGGAAAGTGGGCCGCGTAGGCTGGTCGGCGGGGGAGCGGTTAGTCAGCTGTGACATTTAGATCGGGAGCGGGTGAATCGCTCGGGCAGGCTCCCGCGATCCTGCGTTCCGCGCCATGCCGAAACGCGCGCGATCTTGATCTCCGTCAAGCCCGCGTGTCCTTCGTTGATTCAAAGTTCGCCGAGGTGCCGTGCGAGCAATTTCTCCAGTTCCTTGGGTCGCGTCACGGTCAGGATATTGCCGTCCACCTGCAACAGCTGGTGCTCACGCAGCTTGGCCAGCGCGCGCGAAAGCGTTTCGCTGGTCGCACCCATTTCAGCGGCGAGCACGCGCTTGGTCTGGTCGAGCAGGACGACGGCGGGCGCGTCAGTGATCGGGCGCGGGCAGCGCTGGAGGAGCCAGTTGGCCAGCCGCGTCTCCATGTCCTTGAGCGTCAAATCATCGACGAGCGTGACGAGTTGGCGCAGATGCTGGCTCATGGCGCCGAGCATGCGCAGCGCAAGCTCCGGCCGGCCGCGCAGCAGGCCGATGAACTCCGCCTTCGGCACGAGCACCACCACCGTTGATTCCGTCGCGCGCGCCTCCGCGGGATACGCCATGTCGGTCGCAAGGGTAGCCTCGGCAAACGATTCGCCGGCGCGAAACACATGCAGCACCTGCTCTTTCCCACCGGCGCCGACGCGATGCACGTTGACCGCGCCGTTTTGCACAATGTAAAAGCCCTCGGCCTTCGAGCCTTCGTGAAAGAGGTAATCGCCTTTCGCCAGCGTCCTGGTGACGGTGAAGGCCGAAATTTGCTCCATGTCCGTGGCCGGCAGTCCCTTGAAAAACTCGCAATGGCGGAGCGTGTTTTCCATCACGGTCTGCTTGAAGCTGTGGCCGGTGAGCGCCATGGGCGCACCGTAGTGGAATTGCAGGCTCGCGTCCCGCCAAAAAAAGGCGGTCCGGTCGCGGTGTGCGCCGATCCCGATCCGACTCTCGTTACGTTGTTGCGCGAACGGTGCGAACGGCCTGCACCGAAGCCCGCACGTTGTGCACGCGGAAGATCGTGGCGCCGCGCACCATGCCAGCCACCAGGCACGCGACCGTGCCCGCGTCGCGGTCCGTGGGCTCGGAAAGTTGCAGCACGTCGCCGATCACCGTCTTGCGCGATACGGGCAACAGAATCGGCCGGCCAAAACGCGCCAGGCGCGATAACTCCCGGTACACGGTGAGATTGTCGTCGCGCTGTTTCGCAAAATCGATCCCCGGATCCAGCACGATGGCCTCACGCAAAAGTCCGGCCGCGACAACGAGCGCGATTTTTTCCGCAAAGAACGATTCGAGCGTGGCCATGACATCGTCGTAGCGCACGTGGGTCTGCGCGACCTTGGGCGGCCCGACGCTGTGCATGATGAGCAACGCGGCGCGATGCTGTGCGGCGATACGCGCGTTTGTGCTGTCGGGCAGCGCGCTCATGTCGTTCAGAAACTCGCCCCCGGCGGCGAGCGTGGCTTCCGCGACGGCGGGACGCCAGGTGTTGACGGATAGCACAGGCGGAAAAACCGGCCCATCCTCGGGAATCGGCGTCAGCGAACCGTCGCGCGCATCCGGGCAGCCGAACTCCGCGAGAAGTTTTTCGTTGAATGGAACGACGCGATCGATCTCCTCCTGCTCTGAAATTGGGCTTCGGTTTGTGCGCGCACTTTCGCCGCCGACGTCGATCATATCCGCTCCGTCCGCGACCATCCGGCGCGCCTGCGCGAGGGCTTGTTCGAGGTCGAGCGTGCCGTCGCCGGAAAAGGAATCGGCGTTGAGATTGATGATGCCCATCACGAGCGGCCGGCCCGAGAGATCGAGCGAGCGTTTCGGCAGGGCGAGCGGGAGCGGATCCACGGCGATTCAATGCTGCGCGAGGCGCCGGCGAGCGCGATCCTTCTCAATATCCACCCGGAGCTGCTCGAACACGCGCTGGTGAATGGCGTGGACGATGGCGCCGGACCAAGGCAGCCCGTACCAACCCGGCCACAGACGCTGCTCGTTCCAGCTTGTCCCGGTGAGGCGCGTCGTCCCGTCCGCCTGCGTCTCAGGGCGAAACTCGGCTCGCTTCGAGACGAACGTGTCGTGCAGATGCGGTGGGTGCACGCCCGCATCGGGGCTCATCTCAAGCATTGGAGGCGGCGTCTCGACCACGTCGAACGCGAGATGATGCGGCGGACTCCACGTCGTGATGCGCTCGACCATCGTGCCCGTCGAGAGAATGCAGTCACGCGCGGCGCCCAAGCCCGTTCCGGCCGTCCGCGTGGCCAACAGATAAGCGATGCCCGCGCGGAAGCCGATGAAGTCAGGTTCCGCCTCGATCGTGAAATGCGGCAGGTGGGGCAAGATCTCCGCCGGTGTCGCGGGCAGGACGATGCTCGTGCTCACGATCGACGCGGGCGTGGCCAGATCGAGTCGCGCCTCGCCCCAGGGTACGAACACGAAAAACGGCAGCAACAGCGCTGACCCCGGCGGAACTGGCTTCGTGCCCCGGCGGGGCAGCGTGACGCCCGCGGCCCCGCAAATCGAGCCGGCCACCAGCGCGATGGGCGCCGCCATCGCGAGACAGATAAGTCCTTCCCATTTCACCAGGAGCATCACGACGGCCGCGAACAAGAGCGACAGCAGGTTCACCCCAAGCGATTGCCGGATCGTGATCGATCCGTTCCAGCGCGCGAACAGGACGCTCGCGGCGAAGCCCATGAGCGCCGGCGCGACAAGGAAAAGTGCCGCGGTGTAGTTCTTGAAAACGCCGACGGCGATCAAATTCAGCAGCAGTCCGAGCAGCGCCGAAACGACGACGGAGTCCACGAGAGCTGTTGTTGCACTGGCGATGTAACGGGTGCGAGTGCTGGCAAACATTGGATCCAGTCCATACTTACGCGGTCCCGTCGGCAAGCGGAACCCGTCGCCGTTGCCGCCGATCAAACCGCAGCGTGTGCGTGAAGCCCGCGGCGTGGGCGGCGTCGACGGCCTTGGCGAAGTCGAGCCCGATCTCGGCCGGAGCGTGCGCGTCGGAGTTGATCAGGATCTCGATTCCCGCCTCGCGGGCGAGGAGGAGAAAATCTTGCGCCGGATACAGCTCGCCGGCCGGCTTGCGTAATCCAGCCGTGCTGATCTCGATGGCGACGCCCGATTTTGCCGCGGCCGCGATGGCCGGCTCGTAGAAGCGGCGCAGATCACCCGCCGGACGATGTCCGAATTTCTTTGGCAGATCGGGATGCGCCAGAAAATCGAACAAGCCGCTCGCCGCCATCTTCGCGTAGGCCAGCCAGTACATCGTCCAGATTTCGTTCACGGCGGTCGGCGACTGATTGAATCGCGCGACGTATCTCGGATTATCCACGTCCCAGCCCGGCGCGACGTAATGCACGCTGCCAATGAGATAATCCCAGTCCGCCATTTTGGTCAGCTCTTCGATCCAGCCTTCGTGTCCGGCGATGAAATCGCATTCCAACCCGAGCCTCACGGGAAACGGTGCGGCCTCCGCGCGCGCCAGCTCGATCATCGTGAGGTAGCGGGGCAAGTCCGCGCGATCCATGCGCCAGTCGTCGAACGGCTCCGGCCCAGCCATCGGGCAGTGATCGGAAAAACCGATCTCGTCGAGCCCCGCGCTCCGGGCGGCGGCGATGTATTCGGCCGGTTCGCCGATCGCGTGCCGGCAGAGCGGCGTGTGGACGTGATAGTCGGAAAGCATACGACGGGCGCGGTGGCGGACCCCGCGGCGCGGTCCGGCTAAAACTGACTGATGCGTTGAAACTCCGCGTAACGCGCTTCGATTTCCGCCGGACGAAGTTTCCGCAGTCGCTCGAAGCTGAAGGACTCGACCGCGTAACTCGCCAGCACACTGCCGTACACGATGGCCTGGCGCAGCTCGGCAAATTTCACGACCGGTTGATCCCCGCGCGCCAGATGCCCGGCCAGCCCGCCCGCGAAGCAGTCGCCCGCGCCCGTAGGATCGATTAAGTTAGCCACCGGGAAGGACGGGCAGCTGAAAAATTCGCCCGCGCCGGGATCGCCGAAAAGCATCGCGCCGTGCTCGCCTTTCTTGATGCAGACGTAGCGCGGACCCATTTTTCGAATCGCGTGCGCCGCCTTGATCAGGTTGGGCTGGTCCGTGAGCAACTTCGCCTCCATGTCGTTGAGCACGATCAGATCGAGGCGCTTGAGTAAGTGTTCGAGGTCATGCCGGGCCACCGTGATCCAGAGGTCCATGGTGTCGGCCATGACGAAGCGCGGCGTTTCGATCTGGTCGAGAACGCGCGACTGCAGTGAAGGCGCGATGTTGCCGAGGAGCACGTACGGTGTCTTGCGGTACGCGTCGGGGAGGGTCGGATTGAAATGCTCGAAGACGTTGAGCTCGACCGACAGCGTCTGGCGCTGGTTCATGTCCAGCATGTATTCGCCCGACCAGCGAAAGGTGGAGCCTTCGGCCTGCTGCAACCCGGTCAGGTCAATCTTGCGGGATTTGAGGTAGTCAAGATGGGTACCCGGAAAATCCGACCCGACGACGGCAACGAGTTGGGGTGGCTCGAAAAAACTCGCGGCAACTGCTCCATACGAACCGGACCCGCCAAGCAGATCGGTGCGCTCCTCCACGGGAGTCTTGACGTTGTCGAGGGCGACGGAGCCGACGATGAGAACAGGCATGGTTTTTTAGGAGTCGACGGTCGACGGACGGCGGTCGACGGCTAGAGGTGAAGGCAGGAGCGGGAGCGAATTCTCGGATGGAATGCGCAAAAGGGAAAGAGATTCAGGCGGTCGATCTTCGACGGTCAATTGTCGACAGCTTGTCGGTCTCGAGCAGAGACCGGCAAGCCTTTGCGTACGCGATGATGTCGGGGGCGCGGAGGAGATCGGAGACGATGACGACGCGCTGGGCGCCGGCGGCGAGGACTTGCTCAAGGTTTTCCAGCTTGATGCCGCCGATGCAGAAAATCGGGCGGTCGGAGACTTCACGGTGAACCTTTGCGATGTCCTGGAGGCCGATGGCCACGTAATCGGGCTTGGTGGGCGTGGCGAAGATCGGCCCGAAGCCAAGGTAGTCGGCGCCTTCGTCGCGCGCGGCGCGCGCCTGGTCAAGGCTGTGGCTGGAACGCCCAGCGATGGTCTCCGGTCCGGCCTTGTCGCGGGCGGCGGCCAGGGGGCCGTCGTCCTGGCCGATGTGGCAACCGGCCGCGTGGCAGCGCGCCACCAGCCACGGATGATCGTTGATGATGAGCGGCGCGCCGTGGTCGCGGCAAAGCGGCGCGATCTGTTCCGCCACCGAGACGATGGCGGGGGCGGGCATTCGCTTCGCGCGGATTTGCAGGATGTCCACGCCTCCCGCGAGCATCTGGCGCGCGACCAGCGGCGCGGTCGCGGCGTCAACGTACCCGAGGTCGAGGATGCCGTAGAGGAAGCAATCGGGCAGTGATTTCATGGCGCGACGCTGGGGCGGGCCCTCGCGATGGAGGACCCGCGGAAGCCTTTTAGGTCAAAAATTCTTCTCATATTCTGGCGGCTGCCAGGACGCCGCCGGTCCTCACCCCTTCGTCCCGCCCGTGCGGAGCAGCCGATCGACGAACCCGGTGTCGTATTCTCCTTTTCGGAAATCGGCGTTGCGCATGATCATCTGCTGGAAGGGAATCGTCGTGCTGATGCCCCCGATGATGTATTCACCGAGCGCGCGACTCATCCGCGCGATGCTGCTCGCGCGGGTGGAGCCGAGGGTGATCAACTTCGCGATCATCGAGTCGTAGTTCGGCGGGATGAGATACTTGCTGTAGGCGTGGGAATCGACGCGGACGCCGCGGCCGCCCGGCGCGTAATAAAGATCGATGCGGCCGGGGCAGGGCTGGAAGTCGCGCGTTGGATCCTCCGCGTTGATGCGGCACTGAATGGCGAAATGGCGTGGGCGCGGATTCGCGACCCCGTCGGAAAGATGCTGGCCGTTCGCGACCCAGATCTGCTCCTTCACCAGATCCACGCCGTACACCTCCTCGGTTACGGTGTGCTCGACCTGGATGCGCGTGTTCATTTCCATGAAGAAAAAGTTGCCGCGCTTGTCGACGAGGAACTCGATCGTGCCCGCGCCCTCGTAGCCGACGGCCTGCGCGAGTTTCACGGAAGCCTTGCCCATTTTTTTACGGAGGTCGTCATTCAGAAACGGCGACGGGCATTCCTCCACGATTTTCTGGTTGCGGCGCTGGATTGAGCAGTCCCGCTCGCCGAGGTGCACGACGCGGCCATGCTCGTCGGCGAAAATCTGGAATTCGATGTGGCGCGGTTCCACGATGAGCTTCTCGAGGTAGACGCCCGGATTGCCGAACGCCTTTTCCGCCTCGGTGCGCGCGCTATGAAAACCGCTGACCAGCGAACCGTCGTTGTGCGCGGGGCGCATGCCGCGGCCGCCGCCGCCGGCGGTCGCCTTAATCATCACCGGATAACCGATCTTGCGCGCGATCTTCAGCGCTTCGGTCTCGGTGTCGATCACCCCGTCGCTGCCGGGCGTGATCGGCACGCCGGCCGCCTTGGCGGTTTCGCGCGCGGTATTCTTGTCGCCCATCGCACGCATGGCCGACGGCGGCGGGCCGATGAACTTGATGTTACAGCTCGCGCAGACCTCCGCGAAATGCGCGTTCTCCGAAAGGAAGCCGTAGCCCGGATGAATCGCGTCCACGTCGGCGATCTCCGCCGCGCTGATGATGCGATCAATCTTGAGGTAGCTGTCCGCGCTGGCCGGGCCGCCGATGCAGATGGCCTCGTCGGCCACCTGGACGGGAAGCGAATCGGCGTCGGCCGTGGAGTAGACGGCGACTGTTTTGATCCCGAGTTCCTTGCAGGCGCGGATGACGCGCAGTGCGATCTCGCCGCGGTTGGCGATGAGGATTTTGTTGAACATGGCCGCGTTACTTCACCCGGAAGAGCGGCTGGCCAAACTGCACGGGCTTGCCATTCTCCGCCAAAATCTCGGTGACCACTCCCGAGGTCTCGGCCTTGATTTCGTTCATCACTTTCATTGCCTCGATGATGCAGACGACGGTGTCCTCGTTCACGATGTCGCCGACCTTTACATAGGCGGGCGACTCGGGCGAACCGGCATCATAGAACGTGCCGACCATTGGCGAGGCAATCTCGCGACCCTCGGCCACCTTGGGCGCGGCGGATTCAGCGGGCGTCGCCGGGGACGCGACCGCGGGAGCCAGCGCGAGAGGTGCGACGCCCAGGGGGGCCGCCGTGGCGACGGTGAACCCACCGCCGGAACCGCGTTCGAGGACGATCTTGAATCCCTCGGTCTCCAATTTGAACACCGAGAGGTCGTTCTTCTTCATCAGGTCGATGATGAGTTTGATTTCTTTTATATCCAAGACGGCCACCTCCTGAGTGTTTGGGTCGGGGCAAAAGCGAGCGCGAGTTTTACGCGGATTCGGTGGGAGGGTCAAGCGGCCGGTCGCTTCCAGTTTTGCTAGGTCCGAGGTTAGTCTCTCGTGCGTAATTGGTTAAATGGAACAAGCCCTGGCCGCTTATGACCCGCGCCAGCGCGCCGGTCCTTGGGAAATAGGCTCGACGTGGTCGGGGCGGACGGCTAGACAAAGCGTTGGTCCCCGGATCTCGCGGACCCGCGCGATTTCTCCACCCGTACCCTCCTCAGCCATGAAGAAGAACGAAATAGCCGCGGTCGATCCCGCGACCCCGGCCAACGGCCTGTCCAACCCCAATAGCCTTGAGCGAACTCGCGAAATTCTTTTCGGACCCAACCTGCGCGACATCGAGAAGCGCTTTGTCCGCCTCGAGGAACGTCTGACGCGCGAAATCGGCGAAGCTCGTGAGGAATTCCGCCGCCGGCTCGAGCAGTTTGAAACGCACTTCAAGTCGGAGGTCGAGAGCCTCAACGGTCACGTGGCCGCGGAGCGTGAGGAGCGGTCCCGCCAGCTCAAACAATCCGTCGCCGACCGCACCACCGGCGACAGCGCGCTGGACGAAAAACTCTCGCAGTTGGTCGAATCGAGCGGACGCGCCACGCGCGATCTGACGACGCAAACGCGCGAGCAGCACCGGCTGTTGGCGGAGGAATTGCAGCATAAATTCGACTCGCTGACGTCGCACCTGGCGCGGGAATCCGCCGCGCTGCGCGAAGACAAGACGGATCGCCATGCCCTGGCCGACATGCTCGGCGAGATCGCGATGCGCCTGCGCGGTGATGTTCCTGCCATGCCAGACCATCAGGCGGGCGGCTGACGTCAATCGGCCAGGCGCGTCCGCGCAGCGCGGGTGCTCCGAATTCCAACCCGGCATGAGCGAACGCCCCCTCGAACCCGAGCGCCACGGCGGCGGAATTCGCAACGGTCAGCCAGCCGCGTCGCCGCCGGCGGAAGACTTCGAGGCGTTGCGCGAGTTGCTCCTCGGGCCCGAGCAGGAGGCGCTGCGCAAGCTGGCCGACCCCGCGACACGCCTTCAGGAAATCAGCGACGCCCTGCCTGAGGCGCTGGCCAAGCGCGGCCCGCACGATCGCCTGCTCGCGAGAGCGCTGCGACCCACGGTCGAGGAAACGGTCTCCCAATCGATCCGGCGCCAGCCTCAGTATTTTGCCGATCTGCTGGCGCCCGTGATCGCGCCGACGATTCGCCGCGCGATCGCTCAGGCGTTTGAATCGACCCTTCAGGCGATCCGCGAGATGACGTCGCGGACGTTTTCGATGCAGGGCCTCAAATGGCGGCTGGAAGCATGGCGTTCCGGCATCTCGGTCGGTGAGATCGCGCTTCGGCAGACGCTGAAATACCGCGCCGAGCAGGTGTTTCTCATTCATCGCGAGTCTGGGGTGCTCTTGCAATACGTTTCGATTCCCGGCGCGCCCGGCGCGGACTCTGACATGGTTTCCGGCATGCTCACGGCCATCGGGCAGTTTGTGACCGATTCCTTCAAGACGGATGCGGGCGAATCACTCGATGCGATCAAGGTCGGCGAATTCCGCGTCTGGATGGAGCGCGGCCCGAAGGCGATTTTGGCGGCGACCATTCGCGGCACGCCGGCGGCCGATTACCGGACAGTGCTGCAGGACACACTCGACGGCATCCACGCGCTGCATCACGCCGCGTTGAACCGGTTCCAAGGCGACACGAGCGCGTTCGACGTTTGCCGGCCGGAGCTCGAGGCATGCCTGCGCTCGGAATCGTCGGTGCCGTCGCGGAAGAAATTAAATTTGCGTCCGCTGCGTTGGGGTTTCGCGCTGATCGCCCTCGGTTATCTGGGATGGATCGCCTATGCGGTGTGGAGCCAGCACTTGGAGCGCGGACGGCGGGCGGATCTCGTCAAGGCGCTCGATACTGAGCCCGGGATCATGACGACGTCCGCTCAGCTCGATGTCACGCCAATCAAGATTCGCGGTCTGCGCGATCCGCTGGCGCGCGACCCGGGGTTGATCACGCGGGCGGCGGGATTTCCCGAATCCGCGATCGACGCGCGTTGGGAGTCGTTTTACAGCCTGGATCCCGCGCTCATCGAGCGCCGGGCCAAGCAGGAACTGGCGGCGCCAGAGGGCGTGAAGTTGCAGTTCGATTCCGGCACGTTACGCGTCGAGGGCACCGCGCCGCATGCGTGGATTGAATTATTTCGCCGAAATGCGCGCGCCGTTCCGGGCATCGCGAAGGTCGACGATGCAAAACTGATTGATACGGATTTGCTGCGCTGGCACGAACTCGCCAGCCGCGTCGAAGCGATTCTCATTCGTTTCGATGGAAACGGTGAGGCGATTGGTCCGGCGCAGCGCGAGGAAGTTGAAAAAGCCGCCGCGATCGCGCGAGAGGCGGTGGACCCGGCGACAAAGCTTGGCCGACAGACGCAGATCGAGGCGACGGGCGAAATGTTTCGTGCGTCGGTGGTGGCAACCGCCCTCAATGCGCTTGACGCACCGCCGGCCATCGTGCGCGCCGGTCCGCCGAAATCGGGCGCGACGAACACGGTTTCGTTGCGGTTGCAGTTACTGGACAGTGCCCGAGAGCGCTGACCGATTTTTCTTCCGGGCGCGCGCCGCGGGGTATTTACTCCCGTAGCGGTCCCGGCATGACGAAGAAAAAAATCTGCCTCCTCGGCGCCCCCGGCGTCGGCAAGACGAGTCTCGTCGCGCGGTTCGTGAAGAGCATCTTCTCGGAGAAATATCAGGCCTCCGTTGGAGCGAAGGTGGACAAGAAGACCGTGCACGCCAACGGTGGGCAGGTGGAACTCGTCATCTGGGATATGGCCGGCGATTCCGCAGACCGCATCTCGCATTCGCCATACTTGCGGGGGTCGTCAGGCCATCTCGTGGTGGCCGATGGCACGCAGCCCGAAACGCTCGAGGAAGCCATCCGCGTCGCGCACGAGGTCGCGGTCAACCACGGCGATGTGCCGCTCGTGTTTCTGGTGAACAAGAGCGACCTCACAAATTTATGGCGCGTGACGCCCGCGGCGATTGCGCGCCTGGCGGGTGAAAAAGGCCACGCATTCGTGACCAGCGCCAAATCGGGCGAGTGCGTCGAACAGGCGTTCGTGAAGCTCGCCGAGATGATGGCGGCGGCGGAGACTCCCGCGGCCAACGCCTAAGCCAGCGCGTCGCGCATTTTCGCGAGCAGCCCGAGCTTTTCGTTCCAGTCGGCCTCGCGCTGGCGGTGCTCGGCGATCACGGCGTCGGGTGCGCCCTTTACGAAATTTCCACTCGCGAGTTTCGCGCGCACCTTGGCGAGTTCCGCTCCGACCCGGGTGATTTCCTTGGTGAGCCGTTCGCGTTCTACCGCGGGATCGATCAATCCCTCGAGGGGAAGATACAACTCACCGAGCGCCGTGAGGGCGGAGGGCGTGCCTTTGGGAGGCCCAAAGGCGGCGTTGGTCTCCAGCGTTTCCGCGTTGAGCAAAATGCGCATCACCTCGGCCTCGTGCGGCGCGATCGGGGTGGAGGGCTTGAGAACGAAGCGGACCCGCAAATTTGACGCGAGGTTGAAATCGCGGCGCAGCGCGCGGCCCGCGCCCACCACCTCCTGCTTGGCGGCGACTAGCTTCGCGTCCGTCTCGTCGAGGCCGTAGTGGGCTTTGAAATTTTCGTCCAGCGCGGCGGGCCAGTGGGCGAACATGATCGTCTCACCGCCCTGGCGCGCGGGCAGTTCGTCATTGAATCCCATGCCGTGCCAGAGTTCCTCCGTGATGAACGGGAGAAACGGATGGAACAGGCGCAGCGTGTGCGCGAGGACGAGATCCATCACCGCGAGCGTGTTGGCTTTGCGCGGTTCGTCGGTGGAATTCAGCACCGCTTTCGAGGCTTCGAGATACCAGTCGCAATACTCGTTCCAGAAAAAGCGGTAGAGCGATTGCGTGGCATCGCTGAAGCGGTATTCGTCGAGCGCAAGCGACACCTCGCGGATCGCGGCGTCGAGCCGGAGCAGGATCCACTTGTCGTCGCTGGTGAGCAGCGCGCGCTGGATATCGCCCTCGCGGTCTCCGCCCTGCATCTGCCGGAAACGCGCGGCGTTCCAAAGTTTCGTGCAGAAGTTGCGACCCAACTCGACGTTTTTCTCGTCGAACAGAATGTCTTGCCCGAGCGGCGCGCCGCGCATCACCCCGAGACGCAGGGCGTCGGCGCCGAATTTCGAGATCAGATCGAGCGGGTCGGGCGAATTGCCGAGGCTCTTCGACATCTTGCGGCCCTGCTTGTCGCGGATGAGGCCGGTGAAATAGACGTTTCGGAACGGCATCCCGCCCATATACTCGAACCCCGCCATGATCATGCGGGCGACCCAGAAGAAGATGATATCCGGAGCCGTCACGAGATCCGCGGTCGGATAAAATTTCGCGAGCGTGGCGATCTTCGCGTCGACTTCCTTGTCGCCGGTCCAGCCCATCGTCGCAAACGGCCAGAGCCAGGACGAGAACCACGTGTCGAGCACGTCGGGGTCTTGAGTCCAATTTTCGGCGTCCGGGGGAGGAACTTCACCACAATAAATCTCGGCACCTTTGGCCGATTCTTCCTTGTTCCTTGTTCCCTCCTCCTTTGATTTCCGGTACCACACCGGAATCCGATGTCCCCACCAAAGCTGGCGCGAGATGCACCAGTCCTGGAGGTTGCTCATCCAGTGGTCATAAACCTTGGCCCAGCGATCCGGGAAGAAGCGCATCTGCGCGTCGCGCACCACATCGCGGGCTTCTTTCTGGCTCGGATATTTCAGAAACCATTGTTCGCTCAACCTCGGCTCGATGGGCACGCCGCCTCGCTCGCTGAAGCCGATATTGTTTTGATATGGCTCCGTCTTCACCATCGCGCCGCTGGCCTCGAGTAGCTCAGCCGCTTTCTTGCGCGCTTCGAATCGATCCAAGCCGTCGAGATCTTTCCCGGCCAGCGCGTTCATCCTGCCGTTCGGATGCAGGACGTCGACCGCCGGCAGTTTGTGCCGCAGTCCCAGCTCGTAATCCACCTTGTCGTGCGCAGGCGTGACCTTGAGCACGCCGGTGCCGAATGCGATATCGATCGCGTCGTCGCCCACGATCGGGAGTGACGCCTGATTCTCCAGCGGCAGCGGACGTCGCGCGTGCTTGCCAATTAAGTGCGCATACCGCGGATCCTTGGGGTTCACCGCGATTCCGGTATCGCCCGGAATCGTTTCCGGCCGCGTCGTTGCAATCGTCAGGTACGTGCCTGGTTCTTCGATCACCTCGACGCGGAAATAATAGAGCGCGCCGTCTTGCGGGCGCATCTCGACTTCCTCGTCGGACACGGCGGTCTGCGAGGCGGGACACCAATTCACCATGCGCTTGCCGCGATAGATCAGGCCCTTCTTGTAGAGATCGACAAAGACGCGCGTGACGCAGCGCGAATAGTCCTCGTCCATCGTGAAGCGCGTGCGCGACCAGTCGCACGACGCGCCGAGCGCACGGAGCTGCTGCAAGATGATGCCGCCGTATTTTTCGCGCCACGCCCAGATCTTGGCGATGAGTGCGTCGCGGCCGAGGTCGTCGCGGTGCTTCATCAGCCCGTCCTTGCGCAGGGTTTTTTCCACCACGCTTTGGGTCGCGATGCCGGCGTGATCGGTGCCGGGCAGCCAAAGCACCTCCTTGCCGAGCATGCGCGCGCGTCGGGCGAGGATGTCCTGAATGGTGTTGTTCAGGACGTGACCGAGCGTGAGGACGCCGGTCACGTTGGGCGGCGGGATGACGATCGAATAGGCGGGCCGCTGTTCGCTGACGCGCGCCGGATCCGCGTGGAAGAAACCCTTTTCCAGCCAATCCGCGTACCAGCGCTCCTCCACGGCCTTGGGCTCGTAGGTCTTTGCCAGTTCGTTGGAGGGGCTGCCGGTCATGGATTTGTCGGGCCGGATCGGTAGCACAGAATCGGACCGGAGGCATGGAATGGGATGGGGGACGCAATCTCGGCGATGGATCGCCTCGGCCAGGAAATACGCCGCCTGACCTGGTGGAACGCGACGGGCGCGTTGGCAAAACCACGCCGGGCAGCGGCAAATGTTTCCCGTTGGCGTGTCGCACCGACGAGTTTAGGACGACCGGGAACGGTCGGCCCTGCCCTTTGCCAATGCGCCCGGACGCGTTCCACCGGCCGCGCCGCAAAATTATCTCCCGCCGGGGAACGATTTTGGCTACAGAGGGAGGTGGCCGGGGGCGAACCGGCCGGTTGTGAACTCCCCGCGACGCTGGCTTATCCTCGTTTTTCTGGTGGCGCTCTGCCTTGGGGCGCTGCCCTGCCGTGCCCAGACGTGGAAGCTGGCGACCTTCGAAAATCGCGAGTATGTCCCGCTCAATGACGTGGCTGATTTCTACGAACTGCGCCTGCTCACCGGCGGACCGGCCGGGTCCATCCAGCTTGTCTCGCCCGGCCGCAGCCTGCGGGGCTCCATCAGCTCCAAGGAGTTTTACGTTCAGGGCATCAAGTTTATTCTGAGTTTTCCGCTGCTGGCCTTCGGCGACGCGATCTATCTATCGCGCAATGATCTAACGAAGCTCGTCGAGCCGGTGCTGCGACCGCATCGCCTGCGCAACCTCGGCGCGGTGCGGACCATCATCCTCGATCCCGGCCATGGCGGACACGATCGAGGGGCGGTCAGCCCGTTCGGCACGGAGTCGGAATTCACGCTCGACGTCGCCTACCGCGTGCGCGACCTCCTGCTGAAGAAGCGCGGCTACCGGATTGAGATGACCCGAAAGGACGACACCTTCATCTCGCTCGAGGATCGCACGCGGATTGCGAACCGCTTCCGCGACAGCGGGCTCTTTATCTCGATTCATTTCAACGCGGGCAGCGGCATTGGCACGGGGATCGAGACGTACCTCATGGCGCCGCGGCTGGTGCCCTCCTACAACGGCGACGGTGCGCCCACGCTCGCCGAGCTGCAGCAATGGCAGGGCAACGCGCATGATCCCGAGAACATGGCTCTGGCGACGGCCATGCACGCGGCGTTGCTGAACCGCCTGCCGCTCGACGATCGCGGCATAAAGCGCGCCCGCTTCCATGTGCTGCGCGAGAATCAGCTCCCGGCCGTGCTCGTCGAGGGCGGATTTCTCTCGAATGCGGACGAAGCCCGACGGATTTCCTTTCCCGCCTATCGGCAGGCCATGGCCGAGGCGATTGTGATGGCGATTGATAATTTCAAGATCGCCACGGCCGAGGCGGCGACCCCGGACGCGGCACCGCTTGCACGCAGCGCGCCAGCGGCGCCGGCCGGACCATACTCCGACGAAATCGAGACGATGCTGCGCCAGCCGCCGAGCCCGCCGGGAACAGGCCCAAAGGTCAGCGTGCCGACGAGCAATTGAACGGCGCGCGCGGCGCCGTGTCTGAGCTGGCGACTTTCCCGATGAGGAATATCTTGCCGGCTCCCGCATCCCACCAAAGGTGAATTCATCCTTCTTCCGTGCCGCGTTCGTCATCGTTGCGGCCCTCATTGTCCTTTGCTCCACGCCCCGCATGAATGCTGAATCGCCCGCTCCCGCCAAAGTCGAAACCGCCACCGTCGGCGGCGGATGTTTCTGGTGTGTCGAAGGTTGCTACCTGCTCGTGCCCGGCGTGATCAAGGTGACCAGCGGGTACGCGGGCGGCCCGGTCGACAACCCCACCTATGAACAGGTCTGCGGCGGCGCGACGGGCCACGCGGAGGTCGTGCAAGTGACCTTCGACCCCGAGAAGATCAGTTACGCGAAAGTGATCGAGCTTTTCTGGCAGGCGCACGACCCGACGCAGGTCAACCGGCAGGGCAACGATGTCGGCACGCAGTATCGCTCCGTAATTTTTTACGAGAGCGACGAGCAGAAAAAGATCGCCGAGCAATCGAAGGTCGAGGCGCAGAAGGAATTATCGAAACCGATCGCAACCGAGATTTCGCCGCTGAAGAAATTCTGCGTCGCGGAGAATTATCACCAGGATTACTTCAAGAACAACCAGGGCAATCCGTATTGCCAGTTTGTGGTGCGACCCAAGGTCGACAAATTCAAGAAGACGCTGGCGAAGGAGGCGAAGTAGGTGGATCGGGCGTCGCCTCGGATTGAACTGACCAATCCGCTCGCAGCCAGGTGGAACGCGACCTCCGGGCGCGTTGCCAGTGGGCTTGGCAGCCCGCGGGTCCCGGGCTGCATTTGTTTTTGGCAACGCGCCCGGAAGTCGCGTTCCACCTTTCACTGCTTTCGGTTTCGAGGCATCATCGCCTGCGGATCTGAGACCAACCAACGGAGTGAACCCATGAAGATTTACGACATCTCGCTTCCGCTCGATGAGGGGACCGTTCCCTGGCCGGGCGATGCGGAGTTTCAAAAGAAGACGTCGCTCCGGATCGCCGAGGGCGCGTCCGTAAATCTTTCGAGTTTCTCCACCAGTTCGCACAACGGCACGCATGCGGATGCGCCCTTTCATTACGATTCGCACGGCGAGACCATGGAGCGACTGGCGCTGGAAATTTTCATCGGACCGGCGTTGGTCGCGGAGATCGCGAGCGATCGTGAGATCCCGGTTTCCGCGTTGGAGTCGCTGGATTTCGCCGACACGCCGCGACTTCTCTTGCGCACCGCGCCGGGTCGCGATCGAAGCCGCTTTCCAGATCGCATCGCCACGCTCTCGGTCGGGGCGATCGAGTGGCTCGCCGCGCGCAGCGTGCGGTTGCTCGGCGTGGATGTGCCGTCGGTGGACGCGGTCGATTCAAAGACGCTGCCGATCCATCACGCAATCGGTCGCGCCGGGATTCACATCCTCGAGAACCTCCAGCTCGACGGCGTGCCGCCGGGCCGTTACGAGCTGATCGCGCTGCCGTTGAAGATCTCCGGCGGTGACGGCTCGCCGATTCGGGCGGTGCTCCGGCCGATCGAGTTCACCAGCTGAGGGGACGGTGGGGATCGCGCCGGACGCCAAAATCGACGTCCAAGATTTGCGGCTCCTTGGAGGATCGGCGAATTTGCCAGTTTGAAAGTCGATACCGCAGGAAGAATTTGTCCGTATTGGTATCGCCCGAGGGCGCCAGGATACAGACTTCTTTGGCGTAGCCGCCCGCCGGCGGGAAAATGATCCGCATCTTCCCGTGGAAGCTCATCGAAGGATGGACCTGAGTGTTTTGATCGTACAGAACGATCCCCGAATCCGGAAATGACACGTCTTTATCCGGTGGAATGGGTCTCTTCCCCTCGTCCGCGCGTAACGACGAATCCAGTTGTGGCGGCTCGACCACCAGCGGGAAGACCAGTTCTTTCGTGCCGACGAGCGCCCGGAGGGCCGGGGTTTTCACCATCTCCCGAGCGTAGTCAAACGCGATCGCGTCGATCTCGCTTCTTCCGCTACTCTGCGTAACCCGGGCCTGCGCGGCCCTGGGATTGGCGGTGGGCGGGATTGTGATCACCACGCGGTAGGTGCGGAGCGGACCGCTCGTCGACTGCAAGGTGCGGGTGATCAGGTATTCGGTGGGGATCTTAAGAAACTTCATGTTGCTCGCCGGCTTCGCGGGTTCCTTGGCCCGCGCGACCGAAGGGCACGCGAGCGCGAAAAACACGGCACAGGCGAGGGAGGATGATTTTATGTGTTGCATGGGCTGGAGTCGGCTGGAGCAATTAACTGTCGACCAAAACCTCCCGGTCGGGCTGACGGCGATAGGGCTTCGACGACTGGAATTCGCGCAGTCGTACGTTCATTTCTTCGAGGGTCTCGTTCGCCGGCCCATGGGAGATCTTTCGTTTGACGCGTTCGATGGCGTCCCGTTGAACGCGGACCGCCTCCGTCCAGTTGCCGGCCTCGGCGTAGGCGGCGGCGAGAGTGTCGAGATAACCCCAACTTTCAAAATGCGTCAGGTCGCAGCCGCGCTGTGCGAGTCGCACGGCTTCGCGTCCGTTGCGCACGCCGGCCGATGGGTTGGTCGCGAGTCGCCACGCGAGGGAATTGTACGCCCGCGGGGACATGGGAAACGCCGCGATCGCCGCGCGCAGGCTGCGCTCGGCTCCCGGGTCGTCCCCGAGCAATTCGCACACGCGGGCGCGCGCCAGCAGGGAGGCGGACGACCGCGGCGCGAGCTGCCTCAGGCGATCGCAATCTGCATACGCGTCGGCTGGACGCCGCTGGTACGCCCGGATTTCCGCGCGGTACCAAAGCGATTCCCCAGGCTGAAGATTCGAGGCGATGGCGTGACCGAATAAACGGGCGGCTTCCTCGTATTGCCGGCGGTTCAGCGCACTGAGAGCGTCGGCATACGGGGAGGCAAGGGCGGATGCGCCAGCGCCAACGAGACCAGCGATGCTGATCATGAGCCATCCAGCGATCTGATGCCGTCGCCCACGCTTGAGACGAGGGTGCAGGTGACGAGTCATCGAATCGTCATTGATATTCCTTCGCGCAAACCTTCGCAAGCAATTCGACGCCAGAGAGGTCGACGGTTCAGCGCTCGAACCGCGACCGCGATCGTGGCCGAATCCATCACTCGTTCTCCGGAACTAGTCGTGACACGCGGTACATTTTTTTGGAACATGATAATGGCGAGACGGAATCGCCGCCGTGGACAACACCCTCGTGATCAGAAATGTCTCCGGCTCCACGAACCCACCGGCCGGCAACGGCGGAGTGGGCGGGCGGGCGGAGGCAGTCGTGCCGCTCGCGATGAGGCTGGCAATGGACGCCCAGCCGAGCGCGCAGACCGGATGAATCCGCATCGGTTTGAGCGACAGGTTGCGTTCAGCTGCGCACCTATTTCTGCGGAAACAATGCTCCGATCAGTTCGCCGGCGGAGTCGTAGCCGCCACCCTGCGGGGCGGCGGTGGCCTGCTGGGGCGGCGCTCCGCTGGGGCCGCCCAATTGTCCGAGCACCTGAAGAATTTGTCCGAGTCCGCCCATGCCGGATGATGGGGCGGAGGCTTGCTGCGGGGTGCCGCCCATGCCGCCCATCACCTGGCCCAGGATATCCATGAGTCCGCCGCCGCTGCCCGGCGCGGACGCCTGTTGCGGCGCACCACCCACGCGGCCCATCACCTGACCGAGAATACCCATGAGGCCGCCACCGGGCGCGCCCGCGGAGGCGCCAAGTCCGCCGGGGCCGCTGCGCGAAGAGAGGACGCGCTGGAGAATCATTGGTCCGACCGCGGCCAGAATGCCGGGCAGCATGCCGCCGCCCTTGGGGAGACCGAGCTGGCTGAAGAGCGATCCGAGTCCGCTCTGCTGGAGGAACTTCGGATCGGTCACATTCTGTCCGTCCGCGGCGGCCTGTTGGTACTGGTGCAGCGCGTCGAACTGCTCTTCGCTGACGCCGAGATACTCGGCCATTTGCGCGATGCGCTCTTGTTCCTCGTCGGTGTATTGCCCGTCCGATTGCGCGAACGAAATCATGTCCTGCACGAGCGAGAAGCGGAGATCGCTGGTCTTCAACCCGTCGAGACTCTTCTGCAGGCTGTCGCTACCCTGATCACGGGCGGAATCGATCACGTGTCGCGCTTCCTGCTCGGTGAGACCGGTCGCCTGCGCCAGATGGTTGAGAAACTCCACCTCCGCGTCCGACGCGCGACGGTTGGCGGTCGTAAGCGACGCGATCGCGCCGAGGTAGGCAGCCTTTTGGGCGGCCGGAAACTTGGTGAAGTCGGGAGCGGCTTGGGACATGCCGCCCAGACTACGAACGTCGCGTGATTTGAATAGCCAAATCGCGCGAAAGATCCGCCTTCGTCGCGCCCTAGATAAAGGCCAGCTTTGGGTCCGTATAATTCGTGTTAAACCTTCCGATGTTCGGCAAAACGGACGCAAGATCAGTCTGGCTGACGCCGAACCAAAGCGCGAGGCGCGCCGCGTATTCGTCCACCGAGGTCGATGGCACCCAGCGGCCCTGGCCGGTGTCGTCGGGATTGACGTGGGGCGCGCCGGTCTGGTTGAGCACCTGGTCGGGCATGCCGCGGTTCCCGTAAATGTTCTGGCCATGCACCGCGCCGCCGACGATCAGATGATGGCTGCCCCAACCGTGGTCGGAACCGTTGCCATTGCCCTGGTAGGTGCGGCCGAAATCTGAACCCGTGAAGGTGGTGACGGTATCTTGCACCGCCATTTCCACCGTGGCGGCGTAGAAAGCGCTGACGGCCCCGCTGAGCTCGGCGTACAGGCCGTTCTGCGCGGTTACTTCGTTGGTGTGCGTGTCGTACCCGCCCACCGAGACGAAGAAGATTTGGCGACGGAGATTCAGATCGTCGCGACCCTTAATCAAGCGGGCAATCATCTTGAGTTGGTTGCCTAATCCGGTGGTCGGGAAAACGGTCGCGAGCGGCGTGCCCAACACGGGATCGGTCCGATTGAGGGCAACCCTGAGCAACGCGGCGTTGTCGATTGAACGCTTAGCCGTGGCGGCAAAGGTCTTTTCGAACAGGTTCGTGTGGCTCAGCGCGATGAGGTCGTCGATCGCGCGGGAACGAAGGAGGTCGTTCGCATTGGCACCGACTGGGGCACCATAGATGTAGTTGTTGAGGCCCACGGCGCCATTGGTGGAGACGTTGTAGGGGACTACCGTGTCGCCCACCTGAAACGTGTTGTTACCGTTGAGCGAAATGCAGACCGAAACCTGACCGCTGGAGTTCAACGCCTTTAGGGCCGCCAGTTCACCCATGCGTCCGCCCCATCCCGTCACGGCGCCGAGACCCACGTCCGGCACACTGGTCTGCCACTGGGACTGTTGGTCGCTGTGCGAGAAAAGCTGCGGCGGCTTGCGCTTGCTCGACGAGCGGTAGTCGGTGACGTTGGCGAGAGGCTCAACGAGGGAACCCACGTTGGCCAGAATCGCGAGTTTCTGCTGGTCGAAAAGCGACTTGAGGCCGGTCAGGTTGCCGTTGAGGCCGAAGGTTCGTCCATCGCTTGTCAGCGGACTGATCGGAAGGATTCCGGCAAGCGGGAGCGCAATGCCACCGCGGGCTGCGGTGTAGCCGTTGTAATCAGTCGTCGAGGTCGGCACGATCATGTTGTTCGCGTCGTTGCCGCCGTAAAGGAACAGGCAGACGAGGGCTTTGTAATCGCCGCTCAGCACATCGGAATTTCCGAGGCTGAAGGCGGCAATCTTGCGCAAATCAAAGAGCGCATTGGTTAGGCCGGCGGTGCCGACAGCCGCGCAGGCGGCCTGGCGCATAAAGGAGCGGCGGGTGATGAGGTTGGGCGTATTCATCGGGATAAGACGGAGGTGGACGCTCGAAAGGCGGAGATCAGCGCTGGGTGGAGAACTGTGGGGACGTGATGATGAGATGGACCGCTGTTCGCACCCGCTCGAGTTGATTCGCGCCGGAGGTGCCACCGTTGTTCGTGAGCGCCACGGCGGTCGCAATCTTGTCGCGCATGGTTGTCGGCATCTGCCCGCTCATTAGGAGTAGATTGAATTGATCCACCAGCGTTGTCGGATTGATGCTCTGCCCGATCCACGGATCGGTGCTGGTGTTGAGATTGAAGCTGAGCTTCGTTCGGTCCGTGCCGCCACCGCCGATGCCGTCGAACGCAAGAGAGCGCATCGCGTTCGCCGCGGTCGTGATGGTCGATTCGTTGGTGATGTCAAACTCCGGGCTGAGGAGGTTGGCGTTGGCCAGATCGCCCGGCGCGATGTAGTCGGGCGCGAAGAAATTGAAGACCGTCGGTGCCGCCAGCGGCGTCATGCCGAGCGTTCCGTCCGTCCCGCCGATGAGCCATTTGCCGCTGGTCGAGGTGGCCCCGAAGGCGCGCAACACTTTCGCGACGCGCAGGACGGGTTCCTGTTGCTTGCCCGTGCCGGGGAAGGCGAGCGTGTCCGTCGTTCGCGCCTCGTAGTCGCTGAGAATCGCCTTCACCACGGCCTTGAGATCGCCGCGCACCCCCTGGCCGTTGTCATCAAATTTGCGGCTGACGCGATAGATGTAGCCGGGGCTCGGATTGCTCGTGACCAGGCGCTGGATGAGCTGCCGCGCGATGAACGGGCCGAGGTTTGGGTGGCTGAAGATGCAGTTGATTGCTGCGTCGAGATCACTGTAGGCGCTCGCGGCCGTCACCGCCGTTCCCGTCGGCAACGCGGGTATGGTCACGCCGTTGAGCAGCGTCTTCGCTCCAGGTTCATGACGCGTCGGGAAGAGGAGCATCGGGGTCGTGAGGGAAGGCGGGGTCACGCCGATCGCAAAGACGCGTCCCGCAAAGAAGTTTGCCCCCGCGTCCGCATAGGACCAACCGGTGAACACCCGCGCGAACCCGATGATCGCGTTCTGGTCGTAGGTGGCGACCGGCAGGCCGCGCGAATCAAGCTGAAGCGTGCCGTCGGAGTAGAGTTGATACAGGCCGATCGAGAACAACTGGTTGATTTCTCGCGCGTAGTTTTCGTTCGGTGTGCCCTTCTGGTTCTTAAGCATGTCGAGGAATTCGCCCATCGAGGGATGGAGCGTGAGGTCCTTCAGAAGCGTGCGGAAATTTCCAAAGGCGTCGTTCAGCAGCAAATCGTAATAAGAGGCGAGCGAGTAGGGCTGGTCGTTCAGGTTGGCGGAGTTCGTCGAGACGACCAGGATCTGGCTGAGCGCGTAGGCGACGCGCTGGCGGAGCTGGTCCGGCGCGGTCACCGACCTCTGCCACCAGGTGTAGTAGACGTTTGACAGGCTCGGCAGATCGACCTGCGCGGGCACGACGGCGTCCGCGAACGGTAGCGGCATCGCCGGCATGAAGGTCGTCGCCGGAATCGTGAATTGCTCGTCAATCCACGCGCTGAATCCCTTGTTCTTCACGTAGGCGATCGACGTTTTATCCGAGACCGAACTGATGCTTGTCGGACCAAACGAGGCTTGGCCGAGGAAGCGCGAGGCGTCGAAGTCGGCGGGCGTACCGCCGGGCAGGGTTGGTGGGACAGCGGGAGGTGAGAAGGTGGTGGAGCCGGCGGCCGCCCCGAACGTGCCGGCGAGTTCGCCGCCCGGATTGGTGTCCGTATATACCCGGAGCACCACTTGCCCCGTCCGGATCAAGTCGGCGACTTGTGCCGCCGTGAGGCTTCCGTTGGTGAAGGCAAATGTCCAGAGCCACGTGCCATCGACGCGCATGGAATTCGGATTGAGGTCAAACAAGTTGGCTCCGCTGGAATTCTCAATGTGCGCGCCCACGATGTTGCCGGACAAGCCGGTGTAGCGCGGGAGATTGACGGTCGCCGACAGGCCATCGGCTGCGACGATCATCGACGCGTCGCCCGATCCGGTCGACACGGCCCCAGCCACCGGTCGCAGGGTGGTGAGATAGACCTGGCCGTTGACCGCGGGCGGCGTCGTTGCGGCCAAATCGTAAACTTCCACCAACGCGTTGCCGACTGCGCCACCGACGCCGCTCATGATCACGGTGTAGGCGCCTGGGCTGAGCGTCATGACGAGCGCGGATTCCCGGCTGTCGGTGGGCGCCTTGCCCGTGCCGGTGATGGTCGCGGCGGTGGCCGGCAGCGTTTGCGTGGCCCAATTGTCATTCGAGAAAATCTTGGTGCCGGTGCTGTCGTAGACATCGATGGTCGGATCGCTGAGCACGTTTGGAACGCTGTACTGGATCAGCGTCGGCGCGATCGCGCGGACCATGACGTCCTTGGTCCCCGTGCCGCTGAGGACAAAGCCCGCGATCATGACCTCTGCGGCGGTCCGCACGATGCCGCGCGTGGCCACATTGATGAGCGAGCACGTCGCGGTGGTGTCCATGTCGTACACCTCCACCAAGGCCACGCCTGTGGTGCCTCCCACCCCGCTGACAATTGCCGTGTAGGCCCCTGGAGGCAGCACGGCATAAATGACCGATTCAGCAGCCTGCGGGAGTGCGAGGCCGAGCGTTGCATGCTTTGTCTGGATGTCGCCCGTCTGGTCCCAGTCGTCGTTGCTGCCAAACTTTGTCCCGCCCGAATCGTAAATTTCCATCGACGGATTGGCCAGAACCCCGGTCACGCCCCGAGCGCTGAGCGTAGGTCCGAGCGCCCGAATCATCACGGGCTTTACCCCGGTTCCCTGGATGACGAATCCGGCAATTCCAACGCTCCCGCCGGTTTCAATCTTGAGGCGGGTGGACAGGTTGACAACGTTTGGCGCGCCAAACGCGGATGGGCTGGCGAGGGGAAGAAGAACGAGGGCGGCGAGGGAAACGAGGGAGCGCAGGCGGGAATGCATGGCGAAGAATGGAAAGGAGCCTGACTGGTTTGGCCGCCCAAGAAAACGAGCGAGGCCGCGTGATGACCCAAAAACTCAGCAGGGAAAGCGCCAAAAGGGCGTGCAAACCGCGAAAACTTTTTCCTACGGTGGAAGTCTTTACGCCGTCTAATCACCCGGCGCCACATCCCGAGCGAATGACCCCGAACCAAACTCAGCTTTGAGATGCAGCGCGCAGAATTGGAGACCGATCGGCACCGCGGATGTACTATCGTTCATGCGACCCGCGGCGGCCGCTGACTCTTCAAACGAATCCTAGATTCGAACTGGCGAAGTTTCCGATGTTGGGAAGCGCGGTCGGAAGATCCGTCGGGCTGACTCCAAACCAGCTCGCGAGGGTTGCCGCGTATTGATCGACGGCAACGGACGGGATCCAGCGCCCTTGGCCCGTGGTGCTGTTGGTCGCGTCGTCCGGTCCACCGGCTTGCAGCACGGGAATGCGGCCATAGATGCCCCCGCCCATGACCGCTCCGCCCATCACGAGGTGATGGCTGCCCCAGCCGTGATCCGAGCCGGCGCCATTCGTCTGGAAAGTCCGGCCAAAATCCGACGACGTAAACGCCGTCACATTGCTGGCCAAACTAAGTTGCGTCATCGCCGCGTAAAATGCGGCAAGCGAGTTGTTCAGCTCCGTGTAGAGATTGTTCTGCGCGGTCAACTGACCGGAATGCGTGTCGTAGCCGCCGACCGAGACGAAGAAGATCTGGCGTTTGGGATTCAAACCGGATCCCGGGGTTTGCGCCGCGGCGATGAGTCGCGCGACCATCTTGAGCTGGGTCGCCATCGACGACGAAGTGTCGAACGATGAATAGGGGGCGGCGTTAGGATTGGTCTGGCTGAGGGCGGCCGAGAGCAGAAGGTTGTTTTGCAGCGCGCGTTGGGTGGTCGCGGCAAACGTCTTCTCAAACAGATTATTGTGGCTGTCTGCGATCAGTTGATCGATTGCGTACGACTGGGTGCCGCTCGCGCTCCCCGGCGTGTAGCCGGTCAGGCCGATCGCGCCGGACGGAGAGACGCTATAAGGGACGACCGTGTTCCCGACTTGGAAAGTATTGGTGCCATTCAACGAGATGCAGGTGGAAATCTGGGTGCTCCCGAGGCTGGCATTCATCAGGTCGGCAACGCGGCCACCCCAACCGCTGGAGTTCACCATTTGCGGAACACTGGTCTGCCACTCGACTTGTTGGTCGCTGTGGGAAAAGAGCTGGGGTGGCAGGTTGCCCGGCTTGGTCCGGTAGTCGTTTTGGGTGGTTGGATAGAGCAGCGTGCCGACGTTTCCAAGTACGGCGAGATTTCCGCTGTTAAAAAGGCTTTGAACGCCCGGGAGCGTGCCATTCGGCGAGGCGTAATCGGCGAAGTTAGGATGCAAACCAAAGGTGCGACCGTCATTGGTGCCGCGACCGGGAATTAGATTGATCGGGAGGATTCCGCCGACCTGTCCCGCGGCCGGCAGGGCCAGAATCCCGCGCGAAGCGACGTAGCTATTAAAGTCCGTCATGTCGCTCGGCACGATCATATTGTTGGCGTCATTGCCGCCAAATAGGAAAATGCAAACCAGCGCGCGGTAGTTGCTCGCGGCCACGCTGGAGTTGTTCATGGTCGCGGCGGCAATGCGGCGAAGATCCCACAATGCGTTCGTCATGCCAAGGGTTCCGACGGCGGCGCAGGCGGCCTGCCGGATGAAGGAGCGGCGATTCAGGTTGTTCGGGGATTTCATGGCTGGAGGATGCAAACGTGGAATCAGCGCTGGGTGGAATACTGCGGTGCGACGGTGATGAGATAGACGGCGGAGCGAACGCGATTGAAGCCTCCATCCGTGGACGGAACGGCGTTGACGGCAGTCATAATCTGGCCCTTCATCGTCGCGTCCATTTGCCCGGCCATCAGCAGGAAGTTCAATTGATCAAGGAGGGCAGATGGGTCGGTTGTCGCCAAGCTGGCGAACGCTGAAAAATCAAGATTGACCTTGTTTGCCCCGGCGCCCTGGCCGTTGTAAATCAGCGTGCGAATGAAGTTCGCCGTCGAAATCAGCGTCGTTTCCGTCGTGATATCGAACTCCGGGCTGGCGAGCCCCGCATTGGAGATATCGCCCGGGGCCGAGTATTCCGGCGGGTAGAAATTGAAGACCGTGAGGGCGCGCAGGGGCGTCTGACCGAATGTCGAGTCAAAGTTATAGAACGGTGCCGCCAGGGTGCCGCCGCTGGTGAACGGATTACTCACAAATGCGCGCATGACTTTCGTGGTGCGTAGAACGGGCTCGAGCTGCTTCCCCGTGCCGGGGAAGCCAAGGATGGCGGTGGTCCGCGCCTCGTAGTCTTCGAGGATCGTCTTGATGACCGCTTTCAAGTCGCCGCGGACACCGGCTCCGTTGTTGGCAAAGACCTGCGCGACGCGATAGACGTAGCCAGGGCTCGGATTGCTGGTCACCAGCCGCTGGATGAGCTGATGCGAAATGAACGGTCCGATGTTTGGATGATAGAAGATGTTGTCGAGCGCGGTCTTCAAGTCCGAATCCATCGTGGCCGTCGTGGCGGTCGTGACGGACGGGATGGTCAGGCCATTCAGCAGGCTTTTCGATCCGGGTTCATGCTTGTTGGCATTCTTCACCATCGGACTCCGCAAGTTGATGGGAGGAAACGAAGTCGTGGGGGCGGCGTAGTTCCATCCGGTGAACACCCGGGCGAAGTTGGTCACCGTCGACTGTCCGTACGTGGGAATCGGCAGCCCCCGACCGTCGAGTTCCAAGGTTCCGTCCGGGTGAAGTTGATAAAGCCCCACGGAAAAGAGCTGGTTGATTTCACGCGCGTAATTTTCGTTGGGGTTCGATCCAATGGCGGGATTTCCCTTCGCGTTACCGGCCATGTCGAGGAACTCCCCCATGCCGGGATTGAGCGTGATGTCCTCGAGCAACTGGCGGAAGTTGCCGAAGGCGTCGTTCAGCAACACATCATAATAGGCGCCCACGCCGATCGGATTGGTGTTCAAGCCGGCGGAATTGGACGAGACCACCAGAATCTGACTGAGCGAGTACGCCACGCGCTGGCGAAGTTGATCGGGCGCCGTCACCGAATGCAGCCACCATCCATAATGGGCCGCGGTTGCTCCCTGCGTATTGCCGATGGACGGATTCCAGACCGAGTCGACGTAGCTCATCAACGGGGTGACTGGCAGCGAGAACTGCTCGTTCAACCACGCATCGATTCCCTTGGTCTGGACATAGCCGATCGAAGTGTTGTCGCTGGATGGGCTGCCATTCGTCGCCCCGAACGTCGCTTGCGTCAGCAGGCGCGAGGCATCACTCGCGGTCACGGGCGAGAGGGAAAAGGCGGGCGGTGGCGCGGGAGGCGAAAACGTCTGGCCGCCAATGGCGGAACTAAAGGGCGCCAGCAGCTCGCCCCCGGGGTCGGCCGTTGTGTAAACCCGGATCAGAACTTGTCCGCTTTGGATGAGAGCGAGGATCTGCGCCGACGTGAGACTGCCGTTTGTGAATGCGAAATTCCACAGCCAGGTCCCGTCCGCCTGCACCGCTCTCGGATTCAGATCAAACAGATCGAGGCCGGCGTAGGCGGAGCCTGGGCTACCTTCCAAGTCCGCGCTCGTGACGGTGCCGCTGAGGTTGGAGTAGGTAAAGCTGACGATGGCGGAAGTTCCGCTTTGGTTGACGGTGAGGGCCGCCGTGCCCGAGCCATTCGTCGTGACACCCGGAGCCGGACGAAGATCCGCGAGATATAGCGTGCCGTTGGTCAGGGTCGGCGCCGGGGTGGTCGGCTGCAGGTCGTACACCTCGACCAGCGCGTTGCCCTCCATCCCGCCGACGCCGCTGACGATGACCGTGTAGGCACCCGGATTCAGGTTGAGGACGAGTGCTGGCTCGCGCGGATCCGTGGGTGCCTTTCCGGTGGCGATGACAT
The DNA here is from genome assembly GCA_025353105.1 of Verrucomicrobiota bacterium. Taxonomy (GTDB): domain Bacteria; phylum Verrucomicrobiota; class Verrucomicrobiia; order Chthoniobacterales; family SZAS-18; genus SZAS-18. The sequence goes on along the minus strand of JANXRG010000055.1, from coordinate 13,091 downwards.
CGGCGACGCCCTGCGCGGTTTGCGTCTGCCAGTCGTTATTCGAAAAGATTTTTGTGCTCGCGCTGTTGTACACATCCATCTGCGGATCCGTGAGGACGTTGGGCACGCCGAACGACGTGAGCGTCGGGCCGACCACCCGCAGGAGGACTTGCTTCGGGACCGTGCCCTGGACGACGAAGCCCGCGATCATCACCGCGGCGCCGGAGCGAACGATCCCGCGCGTGGCGATGTTGATGGGTGAACACGGGGCGGCGAGATCGCAGTCGTAGACCTCAACCAGGGCGACTCCCGTGGTGTTGGCGACGCCGCGGACGACGGCCGTGTATGCGCCGGGCGCAAGCGAGATGGAAATTACCGACTCGCTCGCCTGCGGCAGCGTCAGGCCCAGGCTCGTGTGCCATGCCTGAATATTCGCGGTCTGATCCCAATTGTCGTTGCTCGCAATGATCTGACCGCTCGCGTCGTACAAATCGACAAACGGATCCGCGAGCACGCCGGTGACGCCCGCCGCGGTGAGCGTCGGGCCCAGCGCACGAATCAGCACCTGCTTGTTGCCGGTGCCCTGCACCACGAAGCCCGCGATGCCGACGCTGTCGCCGGTTTCGATCTTCAGGCGCGTGGAAATGTTGACGACGTTGGCCGTGCCGGTGACCGCCATGAGCGGGAGCGGCGCGCAAAGGACCGCGAGGAGCGTGACGAGGGAGCGGAGGCGGAGTTGCATCGTCGGGGAGGGGCTGGAGGCGGTTGTTTGCTGGGACTGCGGTCGAATGCGCAGACGTGTTGTGACTAGGCGTTTAACGCCGCGACCCACGCAAAAGTTGCGCCGAAAGATCGGAATCTTTCCTGCCATCGCATTTTACGCCTCACGTGACCGGGCAGAACGCGGTGAGCGAGAATTCGCACCACGAGGTCCTTCGACTCACTGCGCTCGCTCCGGATGGCAGAGCTGGTTTGGAGCGGCTCGAACCGCAGAAATCCCGCCCTCGCGATCAAGATGGATCGCGTTGAATCCTTTGCTAATTGAACGGACGTTTATGATTCCGACTTGCCTTCCACCTCGCCGGTCGCTCCTCTTGCAACGTCGGAAGCGCTGACTGGCCGCGGCGATATCCGGCCACTCGATCGATGAAAAATGCAATGCGGCCCATTCTTTCGTTCACCGATGTGTCCGCATCGACATCGAGGGCAAACATCGGGAGAACAAGCTCCAAAAGTCCCGTCTCTTGTTATCTTACGGCATGAGTGAGGCCCCGGATTCCACGCAACGCGATTTCTGGAGTGTGCGTTATGAGGCGGGCGTGACGCCGTGGGATTTTCACGGGGTGCCGGCTGCGTTGCGAGCATTTCTCCAACGTTCGCCGGGCGGTGGTCGCGTGCTCATTCCCGGTTGTGGAACGGGCTACGAGGTCCAGGCGTTTCATGATGCGGGATTCGACGTGACCGCGATGGATTTTTCACCTGTGGCGCTGGAGCGGGCGCGCCACCATCTTGGGCCTCTCGGTGATCGCGTGCGGTTGGACGACTTCTTCGCCGACCGATCGCTGACCGGTCCGTTTGATCTCATTTACGAACGGACTTTTCTCTGCTCCATGCCGCCCGCGCGCTGGCCCGTCTACGCGCAAAGAATGACGCAGCTTCTGCCCCCGCGTGGCCGTTTGGTTGGGTTGTTCTTTCAAGGCGAAGAGCCCGACGGACCTCCCTTTCCACTCACTCCAGCGCAAACCGACGAACTGTTCCGCCCTTCGTTCCGGCTGACGCACGATGAGCCGGTGGCCGATTCCCTCCCACTCTTCGCCGGCCGCGAGCGCTGGCAGGAGTGGACGCGCGTTTGAGCCTAGGATTCCCGTTTCCGCCGCCGTCAATGGAATGGCCACTGAAAGCCACCCCGAAGAGTTAAAATGTCGAAAAGCAGTCGTTGTCCACAGGTGATTACGCGCCCTGCGAGCCTCGAGCGACTCGTTCTTGTCGCCGCAACCAAGCGGCCCGCGCAGCCGGGCGGGCGAGTTCCCATTGCATGACGGGATTGGTGACGAGGTAGTCGCTCATCAATTTGGGTTCGGCTGTCTCGAAAGATTCTTCGGCCAGCGCGTATTTCGAATGGCCTTCAAAACCGACGCGATAAGCGGTGGCGTAGGCTTCGTAGGAATCGTTCGGCGTGACATAGGGCTGGCTCGGATGGGCTCCGCGCCAGAAGGTTTCCTCCTCGGTGGGATTGAGGCCCTCTCCGAAACCCTTTCCCGTCAGACCGCCTACGACCGCCCCGACCACGGCTCCCACGGCGGCCGTCAAGGGTCCGCCCATCGCTCCCAATGCGGCCCCCGCGATTCCTCCACCAGCCGCGCCGACGCCGGTCGTGAGGGGATGTGAACCTGATTCACCCGTCAGCGGATCCGGATTGGAGGGCGAGGGAATTGATTTCGAGTCGGATGTGTTCATGGAATTTCTAGAAGAAAGGGGCGTGATGGCCGCGGCCAATTTTTGGCTCGCGTATGAGAGAAGCCGGTTGAATTCGCCGGTCCGGGTGAAGGATGCGAAACGAAGCGGCGCGATCCGGCCGATGGGTAGGGCTATTTGCCGAACACTTTTTTCACGTCGCCAACCTTTTTCTGGATTTTGCCTTCCACCATTTCGGCCGTGCCACGATCCTGAAGGTTCGGATTGCCTGTCACCTTGCCCGCAATCTCTTTGACTTTCCCGCTGGCTTCCTTGGCTGTTCCCTTGATTTTATCGTTGGTGCTTGAGTTCATGTAAATGAATCGAGTTTGGGTAGCGTTGCGGTTTCAAAGAACAGGAATTTTCCTGCTTTATGGGCGGATTGGGTTGTTGTTGTTCGAAATGATGGAGATGCGCGCCGCCTCCGTCCATCCATCCTGCGAGGCTGCACCAGCATCTCCCATAGTTCGCGAGCAGGGCACCACCGGATTGCAGCAAACCTGCGTGCCGAGGTGCCTGGTCTCACGCTCGGAGAAATCAGTGCGCTTTGAAACCAAACATCGGCACGTTTCGCGCCGGATCCGCCAACGTTTCCCGGAGGGCTTCAATCACTGCGTCCTGTTCGATGACGTTCCAAAGCTTCTCAGGCAGATCGAGCGCGGCGCCCACGCAAACCTTGCATGGACTTCCCCCCGCCCCATATTTCAGCGTACACTGCATTGCAACGGGTTGGCCTAATTCATCCTCAACGAACGTCCATTCGATCAGGCCGACCCGGTCATTGAGGTCAACGTGACGAGGGGAGCGGAGGATGGGCAGAACAGCAACGGGGTTCATGTTTCTGAATCGCTGTGTCATACGGCTGCGGATGTACGATGTGTCCGAGATCGCGAAGGTATTTGTTCATGGCAGACGGATGCCTCTGCCTTGATCAAAGGGGAGCATCACATTTTTTTCACGACAGCCCTTTCGCACGAGCCGGCGCTATTTCTAGAGGGCCAAGAGCCACGCGGCGTGCGCGCGGACCAACAAAGACCGTTCTCCTTGTAGATCCGCCATTTCGTAAAGATCCGCGAGATTTTCTGGACAAGCGGACTCGATGGGACCATGACAAGTTGCCCTATTTGCAATGTGATCCAGATGAAACCTTTGAAGCAATTTGTTGCAGTCAGTCGAGGCCGGGTCTTCGCCGCCAGCGTGGTTGCGCTCGCGAGTTTGGCGGCCGGTTCCCAGGTGTGCGCCCAGCTCACGGTACCGGTGGGGGGCATTACCATCGACTTTGATAACACCCAATCTGGCGTGAACAACGGCGCCTACAACGGCAGTGCTCCGGTGGCGGCGCCCGGCCCTGGCGGGCTGAATTCGGGGGCTTTCGCTTTTCAACTTGCCCCGACGTTTCGAGGCGGCACCACCGCCTTTGGAGCCCCTCTTGGTGCCAACTCGGATGGGGTTTACGGATTCATTGGGGGACAGCCGGGAAGCCTCGGGACGGGACAGGAGCTCGGCTTCGTGCCAGCCAACGGAGGCGCCTCAACATTCGGTTCATTTGCGCTGACGACGGTCAACGGTACGGGATCCGCGATCAATCAATTCACGCTGCAACTGGATTTTAACTTCAACAACCAGACTTCGCGAGGTGTGACGCTGAATGTTTCATATACCATCTCGGGCGTCACGACGGGACTGGGACTCCTGACTTTCACGCCGGGAAACGCGCAGGGGACCATCGCGGGAACCCATTTGTCGTCCGGATTGATTACTCTCGGCGCGGCGGTGCCAAACGCCGGCCAAATTATCTTCAACTTCACGTTGGCGACTAATTCCTCGGGAGCCGGCAGTACCCGTGATGAAGTGGGCCTCGATAACATCCGTCTCACGGAGATGTTTGTGCCGGAGCCGGGCACGTACGCCGCAGGTGCGATGGCCCTTGTCGCGGTCGGCTTTTTCCTGAGGCGCCGCTTCGCGCTCTAGCGTCCGGCATTCGCCCATGCGAGTTTGGGGTGAGGGAGCCATCAGACGCTTACAATGAGACAGATTTGAGATAGCCGTCCCAACGACGATGAAGCTCCTTCGAATCTTGTTCACCTCTGCGGCGCTGTTCGTGGGTTTTGTTTGCACCACGGCGGTCTTGCCGGTGCCGTCGGCTCGCGCAGCCACATTCTGGATCTTCGGAGGCGTCCGCGCACACGTTTCCCGCTCGACTGGGCTATGGATGATCACGAACTCAATGAACTCTCAGGTCGCGGTCAAGTATCGGGCGAAGTTGCGGGGCACCGACCTCTGGCAGTACCATAACGCCACCATCCCGGCGAACTCCGATCGCTTCTTGGGGTACGACTCCAAGACGTACAACGTGCAGGTGGTGAGCCACACGCCATAATCCCGGCCATGTCAGGTGGTCAGGCTGGCTGAGGAGTCAAAATACGCGTCGCAGATCGTGTCATGTTCGCGACCATCGGGTCGCAGGCTTGCCGGAGGGCGCCAACCCTGTGCAAGATTCGCCCGCGACGCAGCCGGATGATTCATCACCCCACGCAAAAGCGCTCTCGTCACGAAACCCATCCAGCTCCATTCCCATGAAAAAGACGATTCTCATTCTCGGCCTCATTGTCGCCGGGTTGGCGATCGGACTGCCGCTGTTCAAGAAATACACCAAAAGTCACAGTCCGGGGGCGGAAGCCACTTTTCAAAAGGATGGAGTCTCGATCAAGGCGACCTACTGCCGTCCACTAGCGAGGGGACGCCGCATCTTCGGCGAGAAAAGCGCCGGCGCGCTTCAACCCTACCTACGGACAGTACTGGCGGGTCGGTGCGAATGAGGCCACGATATTCGAATCCAATACCAACCTGATGATTCACGGGAAGGAACTAAAGGCCGGCAAATACTCGCTCTACGCCATTCCCGGTGAGGTAAATTGGATGATTGCCTTCAATTCAAAATGGGATCGCTGGGGCGCGATGGCCCCCGGCACCGAAACGGATGTGCTCCGGGTGGAAGTGCCGGCCAACAATGCGGCGCAGCCGCAGGAGTCCTTTGAAATCACGTTCGCCGATCCCGATGCCTCCGGGACGGCGAAGATGAATCTGCATTGGGACAAGACGCTTGTCAGCGTGCCATTCCAGAAGAAGTAATCTCGTTGAACGAGCCGGCGCGGAACAATTTTTGTGATTGAGAACGAAGCATCTCCCCATGGGCCTGTCTCGATGCGTCGCTTTTCAGGTCGGTGTCCTCCTTGCCAGCATGGGCGTCCAGGCGCGGCCGCCCGTTGCGTTCGAGCGCGATACGTTCTCCTTTGCGAACGACACCGTCTTTGCCTACCAGGATGGGCATCCCAGTCTCCGCCAAGAATCAACCAAACGATATGCGACGCGTTGCTTCGTCATGTCCCGCGCGGTGGTGCAGTTCCGTAAGTTTGCGCGCTTCGACCCGGCTCTTCCCCCGCTCGATGATGCCGCGTTGGCGGACCGCATCCGCGCCATCACGCGACGCGCCCCATGGCGGGATGAACTGGATGAATCCCATCGAATCGTCATCCCCGGCGTGCCGGATTTGCGCGCCTTGAGCCGCACGCGCGCGCGCGTGGTCCAGGAGAATATCGGACTCGGCTGGCCGACCTATTTCCGTTTGGGTAATTGGCGCGTGGTGTTGCCGAAGCCGCGAGGCCAGCAGGCGCGAACGAAGGCACGGCTCGACCTGGCTTTAACCCAAGGCGAGTACTACGTGGCGTATATGACCACCATGCCCGACTACCTCTATACGAACCACGCGGTTCTGGTGCTGGGCCGGCAAGGTGACGACGGCGAAAACATCGGCTACACGGTTTACGACCCCGGTTTTCCCGATGCCCCTCGCACCCTGTATTGGTCGAAGCGGGCCGGCACCTTCTGGTATCCACCAAACATGACGTTTGTCGGTGGAAGTGTTTATGTCTGGCGGGTCTACGGAGGCCCCTTGCAATGACCAAACCCGCGGTCAGCCGATCCGCGGATGACGTCCGCTTGGCGGTCTCCTCCGACACTGCAGGCAGCCAAAGGTGCAGACAAAGTACAGCTAAGTCGACAGGTCCTGAGTTTCGGGTCCTCGATCAAACTGAACAAACGCGCCAGAGCCAGCGGACGTCGCGTGGACTTCCAGCTGTCCGTCTCTCACCTGCGGCCGCCACGTTGCGGCACCGACGGAACGATGATTGCCGGGGTTGCCGAGCCCCCGGTTTTCATCAGCCCCAAAATGACGCGTCGCGGCGGTGTCGCGTTGAAGAATTGGCCCGCGTCAGACGATTCTCCGGTCAGCCTCTGCTTTTTGATTTTCGGGCGGAGTCAAAGCGCTCATGATTCGAACCATGCCGATGCGCCCGTCTCGCCCCCTCCTCTGTCTTCTGTTCTCCGTCCTTTGTCTCGGTCTCTCCGCACCGGCGCAGGCGAAGATTACCGCACTGGTCGGCGGTCGACTCATCGACGGTTGGGGCGGCACTCCCATCAACAACAGCGTCGTCCTGATCGATGGCGAGCGCATCAAGGCCGTCGGCACGGTGGACACGCTTCCGGTCCCCGCGGGCGCCGAAGTCGTGGACTGCCGCGGCATGTCCGTGCTGCCGGGCCTTTGGGAATGCCACGCCCATCTCATGCTGCTCGGCCATCCCGACTACACGCATTGGGATGCCACCTACCTCAAACGGATCGAGAAGGAAATCATGCCGGCGGCCGCGCACCAACTGCTGAACGCCGGCGTCACGAGCGCGATGGACCTCGGCGCGCCGCTGGAGGCCAGCCTCAACGTGCGCTCGCGCATCGCGAAGGGCGAGATTGCCGGGCCCACGCTTTACGTCTCGGGCCCATTCCTCCAGCACCAGCCCTATCCGGGTACCGAGGCGTTTCGCTGGGGCATCACCGGCGCCGACGACGCGCGCGCCAAGGTCAAGCAGCTCGCGGACGCCGGCGTGAACGTCATCAAAGTCGTCGACCAGGACGAGATGACCGAGGCCGAGATCGAGGCCGTCGTGAGCGAGGCGCACGCCCGCAAGCTGCCGGTCATCGCGCATTCCCACCGGCCCGACGAAATCCGTCTCGGCCTGAAGTTTGGGGTCGACCGCTTCGAGCACACCGGCCTGGCCACCGCGCCGGAATTTCCCGCCGACATCATCAAACTCATCCAGGAGCGCACGGCGAAGATGTCGCTCGGCCCGCTGTATTGGTGCCCGACGATCGAGGGCTTCTTCAATTACGAATATAATGTCGCCAATCCGATGCACATCATCGACCCGGGCTGGCAACTCGACGTCCCGGCTGACATCGTCGCGGACATCAAGGGCGCCGTGAAGCAACCCGGGCGGTTTGCCTACTATCAAATCACGCCGCTCCGCGCGAAAACCTCCGCTGCGAAGTTCGCTCAGTTGCAAAAGTCCGGGGTCGTCCTGCTCATCGGCACCGATTCCGGCATCCCGATGAAATTCCACAACCAGTCCACGTGGCGCGAGCTCGACATCTGGGTCAACAAGCTCGGCGTTGATCCCATGAGCGCCCTCCGCGCCGCCACCTACTGGCCCGCCGTCTCGATGAAGGTCGACCAGGACTACGGCACCATCCAGGAGGGCAAATTCGCCGACATCATCGCTGTGAAAGGCGACGTGCTTCGATACATCGACCTGCTTCAACGCGTCGACGTCGTGATCAAGCACGGTAAGCGATCCAAATGACCTTTCGTATGCAGCCGACCTTGCATTCGATAGCTGACCAATGGTTTCCTAATCACTCCGTTTGCTTGGGACCACAAGACCGCACGCAGGATCCATGAAGACTCGTGCGATCGATCCGGAACTGCCGTTTCGCACCCGGCTTCGTCCGCGGTGGATGCCGAAGGAAATGGTCGAACCGCCCGCGCTGGATGAGATCATACGACCGAGGTCCATTGAGGCAAAATACGCGCTGCTGCTGAATCCGTTTTATCCGAAGGACCCGCACGCCAGCTTCGGCAAACATGTGCTCACGCCCAGCCTGGCCCTCACCAGCATTGCCGGCGCCACGCCGCCCGACTGGCGCGTCGAGTATTGGGACGAAAATCTCCTCCATGGGCCGCCGCCCTGCGATCCGCTGCCGCAGGTCGTTGGCATCACCGTCCATCTGACTTTCGCACGTCGCGCCTATGAGCTTGCCCAGTGGTATCGCGCGCGCGGCGCCACCGTGATCCTGGGCGGACTGCACGTGCTTTCAAACCCGGAAGAAGCCGCGCCGCATGCGGACGCGCTGGCCATTGGCGAGGGTGTCCAGCTTTGGCCGCAGATTTTGAGCGACGTCACCCACCGGCGGTTGCGCCGCGAGTACCGGGTGATGTACGAGAACAACTATCGGGATGATCCCGCGCCCCGGCGCTCGCTGGTGCCGTCCCGGAGTTTCCTCACGACCACCAGCCTCATCGCCACGCGCGGCTGCCATAACCGGTGCGGCTTTTGTTACCTTTCCACCGAAGGCCTGCGCATGCCGTACCGGGTGCGCGACGTGGAGCAGATCGTGACGGAGTTTGCAGGCAACGGCGAACCGTATGCCGTGTTCATCGACAACAATCTTGGGTCGCGCCCTGAATATCTAAAAGCTTTGTGCCGCGGATTGCGGTCGATCAAGAAAATCTGGAGCGCGGCGGTCACGCTTGATGTCACCGACAATCCGTCGCTCGTCCGCGAGATGGCATTGGCTGGCTGCACTGGCGTTTTCATTGGCTTTGAGAGCCTGTCCGATTCCAATCTCTCGCATGCGCGTAAACGCGCGCCGCGCACGGACGACTACGCGCGCCGGGTGCGCATCCTGCACGACAACGGCATCCAGGTGAACGGCAGTTTCGTGCTCGGGTTTGATGACGATCACCGCGATGTCTTTGCGCTCACCGCCGAGTGGATCGAGGCGAACCGGCTCGAGTGTGCGACCTTTCACATTCTCACGCCCTATCCCGGCACTCCGCTCTTCCGACAACTGGAAGGCGAAGGGCGCCTCTTGCACCGCGATTGGAGTAAATACGACACGTCGCACGTGGTCTTTCGTCCGAGGCACCTGAGTCCGGAGGAGTTGGCGCACGGCTACGGCTGGATGTACCAACGACTCTTCTCCCATGCTTCCATTTGGCACCGACGACCGGAGGATGGTCGGTCGGTGGCTCCTTATCTGGCCATGTCGTATCTTTATAAGCGCTCGAATCGCATCTGGCACTTGCTGATCAAGCATGATCTTGTGCATGCGGCCTGGCATCCGCTCGTCGAATGGACGCGCCGTCGGCACCTGCAATTCCGCGCCCGGCTGGCCTCCGTTGACGAAGTCGGAAACTCCGCGTTCGGCGTGCCGGCCAATGTGATTTCCGCGGGCGTGTAGCCCATTAGCTGCCACCGCTTTGTCTCTTTCACCCACCAATGTTTCGCCCTTTGCCCTCCCGGGGTTGGTACTGCCCGCCTGCTGAGAAAAACAAGGGTCTCGCCCAGATCGGCGCGGTTTGGGCGGCGATTTTTGAATGACACAAATGGTGTCACGCCCCGCACAATCGCAATCTGCTGGCTATCCGTCTTGGGACCGCGCGAATCATTCAATCAACACGTGCGTACCCTTCTCGACGAACGCGGCGACGCGGACGGCGTCCCAGTTCGCGAGGCGGATGCAGCCGTGGCTGGCGGCGCGGCCGATCGTGTTCGGGTTATTCGTGCCGTGCAGGCCGATGCCGTCCTTGCTGAGGCCCATCCACATCACGCCCACCGGATTATTCGGGCCCGGCGGGAGCAGATGAAATTGATCGCTGCGCTTGCCCGTGTTTAGCATCGCCTCGTCCCAGCGGAACTCCGGGAAGAACACTTTGGAGCGAATCACCCAGCTGCCCTTCGGTGTCGGCAACGTCTCCGAACCCGGCGTGACTGGGAACGACGCCACCAGCCGCGTGCCCTCGCGAATCTCCACGAGCTTGTCGACGGTCGACACCCGCAAGTTGTAGCGCTCGGCCGTGGTGAGCGGCTGCTCGCCGAGCAGCGGGACAGGGACCGGAACCGGACCACTCGAATTGGACGCGAGCGCGACCTGGGATTGCTTCTTCCGCTCGGCTGCCAGCGCGTCAAGGCGGTGGCGCTCGGCGCGGATCGCAAGGAGATCGAACGGCTCGACATTCGGGACGTTGAGCGTGGTACCCACCTTGAGCTTGTTCACGTTGAGCCCGGGATTGATCCGGTTTAGAAATTCTGGAGAACAATGAAAACGCTCCGAGACCATCGCCCCCAGCGAGGTGTAGGGCAGCATCTTGAGTTTCGCCTTTTCCGCCAGGGTGCCGGCGATCTCGCCCACGAGCGTCGCGTCCGCGGTCGTCACCGTGTAGGTCGTGTAGAGAGGTTCAAACGTCGCGACCTCGGATGGCAACATCGCGAGGGGATCGACCGCGGGCTGTTCCTTGGACTGCTGATAGCGCTTCCAAGCTTCGCGCGCGAAAAGTCCCCACGAGCCGTCGATTTTGCCCGGGCCAAATTGCTGTCGATCGAGAAAAATTTGCAGCCGCGCATTGCGATCGCGAATCGCGGCGGTGGTGGGCTGAATGGGCGTCGGCTCCGGTCCGGCTTTGGTCGGGAGCGGGACGGTGCGGACGGCGCGACGCGTGGCCGCCGTCGGATCGGAAGCGGCTTTAACCGCGGGCGCGGGGGCGGCGGCGGGAGTGGCGGCCCGGGTGACCGCCGGGGCGGCGGCGAGCAAGAGGCTGACGACCGCAAGGAAAAATCGTGACGCATTCATAAGAGCCCGGCCAGCACTGCTTCGCCTATTAGCGCGAATCGCGGCCGGATCAACGTTCGATCCGCAGGATGTGGGCCGGTGCGCCGGGATCGAGCCCGACAAAATTGCGCCGGCCATGCCACTGGAAACGGTTCCCGCTGAGGAGATCGTGCACGACGTAGCCAGTGCCATCCGCGAGGCCGAGATGCTCCAGCGGCACGTCGACAAAACTGCTCTGGTAAAAGTGTGGATTGAGATTCACCGCGATGAGTAAGGCGCTGTCGCGCGCGGGCGTCACCTTGGAATACCAAAGGATCGCGTCATTGTCGGCGTGGTGAAACCGGAGGTTGTCGTAGAGCTGTAACGCCCGCTCGGCGTGGCGAATCGCGTTCAGCTTGGTGATCCAATCCTTGATGTTGCCGGGCGCGTCCCAGTCGCGCTCCTTGTAGTGGTATTTTTCGCTGTCCAGATACTCCTCCTTCGGCGGAAACGGCGTGTTCTCGCAAAGCTCGAAGCCACTATACAGGCCGTAAACCGACGACAGGGTGGCGGCGAGCAGCGCGCGAATCATGAACGCGCTGCGCGGCGCGTTCTGCAGCCCGAAGGGGAGGATGTCGGGCGTGTTTGGCCAGAGATTGCCGCGGAAATACTCCTTCATCTCCGTCTGCGTCAGCTCGGTGAAATACTCGATCAACTCGCTCCGGTAATTGCGCCAGGTGAAGTAGGTGTAGCTCTGCGTGAAGCCGGCCTTCGCGAGCAGCTTCATCATCTTCGGCTTGGTGAACGCCTCGCTGAGGAAAATCACGTCGGGATATTTCTCCTGCACCTCGGCGATGATGAACTCCCACATCGCGACGGGCTTGGTGTGAGGGTTGTCCACGCGAAAGGTGCGCACGCCTTTCTTTGACCAGAAGAGCACGATGTCGCGCATCTCGCTCCAGAGCGCCTTCCAGTCGTCGCAGTGATAGTTGAACGGATAAATGTCCTCGTATTTCTTGGGCGGGTTCTCGGCAAACTTGATCGAGCCGTCGGGCCGGTGATGAAACCAATCCGGGTGCTCGGTGACGTAGGGGTGATCCGGCGAGCAGTTGATGGCGAAGTCGAGCGCCAGCTCCAGCCCGCGTTGCTTGAGCTGTTTGACGAGCCACTCGAAATCCTTCATCGTGCCGAGTGCGGGCTCGATGCTGTAGTGCCCGCCGAATTTCGAGCCGATGGCATACGGCACGCCGGGATCGCCCGGCTCGCCGGCGGTCGAGTTGTTGCGACCCTTGCGATTCGTGAAACCAATGGGATGGATGGGCGGGAAATAGATGACGTTGAAGCCCATCGCCTTCGCGGCATCGATGCGCGGCAGGCATTCGCGAAACGTGGAGCCGCGATCGCCCAGGCCTTGCGCGCTGCGCGGAAAAAATTCGTACCAGGCCGCGAAACGCGCGGCCGGCCGGTCGACCCGCACGCGGTGTGGCGGTGTCATCTCGAAGGAATGCGAACGGTCCGGATGCGCCAGCATCAGCGCCTGCAGCTCCCCGGAATTAGCGAGTTGCATCACGGCCGCATTTGTCGGCGCCGTGCGTAGTTCGCCGGCGAACCGGCGGAGGGCGGCGGCATCGGCAACGCGGCGCCTGCCGCGCACCGCCGTCGCGTCGAGCAGGAGGGCGCCCTCCTCAATTTCCACCATGAGATTGGCGATTTCCGCTTCGAATTTTTTCGTGAACTCGTTGTGCCAGCTCTCCCAACGGTTGGTGTAGATCTCGATCGTGAATTCCCCGACGCCGACCGCGGCAAAGGCGCAGGCACCCCGCCAGCGATCGTCGACGATGGGCTGCATCGGCGATTCGTGCCATTGGCGGTCGCCTTGCATGCGCCATTTGAGCACCGCGGTGAGGACATCGTGGCCGCCTTTGATGAGATCGGCCTCGATGACGAGCTCTTCGCCG
>JANXRG010000034.1 GCA_025353105.1 Verrucomicrobiota bacterium | reverse complement strand
ACGTGCCGGGTGAGGGCGGCGCGACCCTCTTTCCCACCAGGCTACCGGCGATCGCCAGGACCGGAATGATGACGACGAAGCGGCCGATCAACATCGCGATGGCGAGGCCGAAGTTGTAGAAGTTGCTCGTGACGGTCAGTCCGCCGAACGCACTGCCGTTGTTGTTGGAGGCGGACGACCACGCATAAAGGATTTCGCTCAGCCCGTGCGCGCCCTGATTGCCAAGACCCGCGAGGCCGGCGTCCGTGACGGCGGAAATGGCGGCGCCAATCAACAGAATCGCCGACGGCGCAAGCACGGCGATGGCGGACCAGATGATTTCGGTTTTCTCAATTTTCTTGCCGAGATATTCCGGCGTTCGACCCACCATCAACCCGGCGATGAAAACCGTGAGGATGACGTAGAGCAGCATGCCGTAGAGCCCGGCTCCGACGCCGCCGAAGACGATTTCGCCGAGCATGAGATTGAAGAGCGCGATGCCACCCGCGAGCGGCGTCAGGCTGTCGGGCATCGCGTTTACGGAACCGTTCGAGGCGTCCGTCGTGGCGGTGGACCAGAGCACGCTGTTCATCACGCCAAAGCGCACTTCCTTGCCTTCAAGGTTGGCGGTGAGAGCTGGCACCACGGGGTTCGGCTGCGCCTCCGCCCACCACGAGCCTGCAAAGCCCGCTACGAAAAGCAGCATCATTGCCGCGAAGATCACCCAGCCCTGACGCAGGCTGCCGATCATCCGGCCGTACGTGTAGGTGAGCGCCGCCGAGATCAACAGGATCGCGAGGCACTCGAGAAAATTGGAGAACGGGGTCGGGTTCTCGAAGGGGTGCGCGCTATTCGCGCCAAAGAATCCGCCGCCGTTCGTCCCGAGCTGTTTGATCGCGATCTGCGACGCCGCGGGTCCCAGCGGAATGACGTGCTCGGCGCCCTCGAGCGTCGTGGCGTTCACGTCGGGCCCGAACGTCTGCACCACGCCCTGGCCGATCAGGATCATCGCGAAGATGAACGAAAGCGGCAGCAGCACGTAGAGCGTGGCCCGCGTGAGGTCGACCCAGAAATTACCGAGCGTCGCGGCGCCCTTTCGTCCGAGTCCGTGAATCAGCGCGATAAGCACGGCGATGCCGGTGGCGGCGCTAAGAAAATTCTGCACGCCAAGCGCGAGCATCTGCGTGAGGTAACTGAGCGTCGATTCACCGGAATACGCCTGCCAGTTCGTGTTGGTCATGAAACTGACGGCCGTGTTGAACGCGAGCGGGAACGGCACGTTCGGCAGCGCGGCGGGATTCAGCGGGAGCGATGCCTGGAAGAGTTGAATGAGCAGCGTTGCTAAGAACCCGAGCAGATTGAAGACGACGACGGCACCGGCGTACTGCTTCCAATTCATCTCGTCGGTCGCGTTCACGCCGCCGATCCGGTAGGTCAGTCGCTCCAGCCAGCCGAGCGGCAGGGAGAGCAGGTGGCGACGGCCCTGAAAAACCGAGGCCATGAAGCCACCGAGCACCGGGGTCAGTGCCGTGAGAATGAGCAGGTAGAGGCCCGCCTGGAGAAAATCGCGTCCGTTCATTGGACGCCGAACCTGCGCCCCGCGCGCCGCCGGGAGTAATCAAAACCTGCCCGCGAGACGTTAAGAAAATATAAAAGTCGTTGCCACGAAGGCACGAAGGTCACGAAGACATTCCAACGAGGAATCCAAAAAAACCTTCGTGCGCTTCGTGCCTTCGTGGCCAATCCCTCAGATCTCGATTTCCACGCCTGGGGCGGGGATGATGATCTCGCTGTTCGGTAAATCGGCGCGCAGCGTGCGCTCAAACCACTCCAACGCCGAGCGGTCGCCGTGCACGAGGCAGACCTTCTTTGGGGCCACGCTTCGGACATACGCGAGAATGCTTTCGCGATGGGCGTGCGCACTGAAATCGAATTTCTCCACGCGACAGCGCAGTTCCAAGGGTGGCGTCAGGTCGCCGAGGTTAACCGTTTCGCCGTTTTGCGCAGCCTTGATGTGCCCGCCCGGCGAAGCGGGATCCGCGTAACCGACGAAGAAAATTGAGTTTTGTTCGTGGGTCATCATCTTCCGCGCAAAGGTGTGCGAAAGCGTGCCCTCCGTCATCATGCCGCTCGAGAGCGCGTAGATGCAGCCGGGGCGAATGGGCGTGGTCTCTGCCTCCTTGCCCATGAGGCGATGCGGGTCGAGGCGTCCCATCAAATCCGAATGCTGGCGGTGAAACTCTCCGTTCCCCTCGAAGCTGTCGTGAATCTCGGTCATCCGCGTGCTGAGCCCGCCGATAAAGAGCGGCGTATCAGCCGGCACGAGCCCCTGTTCAAAAAAGCGCAGCAACATGCCGAGCACTTCCTGCGTCTTGCCCAGCGCGAATACGGGTACGAGGACCGAACCTCCCGCCTCGAGCGTCTCACGCAGCTGCCGGGCGAATCGCTGCTCCTCGTCCGCGCGCGAAAACGTTGCCGGCCGTTCGTAGTCGCCGCGCGTGGTCTCCATGATCAACGCGTCGAGCGGCTCGTCCGGCAGATTTGCCGCGCGTGTCACGGTCTGATCTTCGAAATTGATGTCGCCGGTGTAGAGCACGCGGCGCGAGCCCTCGCGAATCAGGACGCCGACGGAGCCAAGGATGTGGCCGGCGTGGCAGAATTGGAAACTCACATCCGCGTCCTCGGGCGAAGGCAGCCGGTCGCCCTCGACCGACCAGATCTGCCCCACCGAAACCTGCTGCCAGAGCCGCGCTGCGAGGTCAGCCTCGCGATGGGAGAAGAGCGGCACGGGCGAGGCGCCGCCCGCCTCGTACCGCCGGTTCATCACGTTTACCGAGTTGTGCAGCAGCACGTCGTTCATGCGGGCCGTAGGCGGCGAAAGAAAAACACGCGTGGCCGGATGGCGCCGCCGCAGGACCGGCAGCGAGCCCGCGTGATCGAGATGCGAATGCGTGACGATGGCCGCGTCCAGGTGCTCGGGCAGCAGGGAAAGCAGCGGCGTGGCGTCGTCGCCTTCGAGGCGCGGATGCATCCCGCAATCGAGCAACAGCGATTTCCCGCCGGCGTGCATCAGATAGCTATTCGCGCCGATTTCCGGGGCGCGGGTCAGGTTGGTAAATCGCATGAAGAGGCGGGCGCCGCGAAGAAGAGCACATTACTTGCGAACCCGCGCTCGAAAAGCGAGCGGGAACTCGATCGCGCGCCGCGGCTGCCTCGCGATTCCTACTCCGTGCCGAGGATCGACGCAGCTGGAAATTGTTGCAGCAGTGAAGCCGGTTCCGCACGCACGTCCTGCAACACGCGATCGTAGTAAATGCTCACGATGTAACCGGCGAAATCGCGCGTCGTCGTCGGCGTCGGCGTGGGTTCGGGCGTCGCCTTTTTCCCGCGGCTGCCCAGTACGGGAGGCATCGGCTTTGGCCGGAAATATGTGGCCTCGAGCGTCTGGGGCGTGGTCTCGTCCCATTGCGCGGGATCGGTCAGCCATTGAAACGCCGTCTCCGCATTCGTGAGCGCGTTCTGCTTGCCGTCGATCGAGTCGTAGAAGAACGCCTGGATACTGACCTTGTTCGCGTCGACAAATTTTCCCGGGCGGTTTTTGACGGTGATCTTCAACCCGAGACGTTTGTCGGCGGTGGGATCGGCCCCGTCGCGGAGGGTGACCTCCACGATACCCAGGCGCATGTCGCGCGCGGCGTCGGCGGCCGCGTCGGCCTCCTTCGTGCCGCGCGGGGCGGCGGTGGAAACCGCCATGCCGGTGCGCAGGCGCATCTCGGCGAGGTAGAACGCCGGCCCGGCGGCGTTCCCGAGCTCGTAGACGCGCTGCCATTGCTCGATCGCGAGTTCGGGGCTCTGCGTTTGTTCGTATAAAACCGCCATTTCCGACAGAACCTCGGCATTGTTCGGCTCGCCCAACTGGGCCTCGCGCAGCCGGGCCAGGGCGGATTTGGTGTCGCCGCGCTGGCGCAACCCGCGCGCCTGCGCGACGAGGTCCCTGGGATTCGCGCCGGAGCGCGACGCCGCGACCGCGATGGGGACGGGCGATGGACCGGGCGAAGCGGGGGTCGGCGCGCCGAGCAGTTCTTCGGCGCGCGGCATCGCTTCGCCCCGGCTGAGAAACGCGGGCGCGGCGGGTGCGTCCGCCGTGCCCGCGGCGAATGGTTTGTTGCGCGAGGCGCCGCGAGCGAAATGCCAGCTGAGCGCGCCCAGTTGCACGGAGCCGATCACGCCGAGCAAAATCGTGGCGATGAGAAAGGTCCGTCCGCTCCGCGTTTGCGGAAGGAGGGCAGGCTGGGCCGACATGCTTTGCGACTCTAGTCCGCGATCGCGGCGGCGAAACCGGAATTTATGGACGCGGGCCGGGGCCGGCGCTGGATTTTTCAGGACCAGCGCCGATGGTTGCGGCGTAACCCGTTCAAATTCCAACTCCCATGGATCCCACTAAAATCTCTTTGACGGTGGTCACGGTGTTCTTCCCGTTTGCCTTCGCAGGGGCCTGGCTTTTCGCGGCGTTTTTCATGTCTCGTTCCGGCTGGCGCGGGTTCGCCCGGCGGTATCCCGCGGACGCTGGTCCGAGGGAAACGGTCTGCCGTTCACCGGTCACCCGCTTTGGCAATTTCCTTACCACTTACCGGAATCTCGTGTGTATCGCCTTCAGCGAGGCGGGTATCCACTTCTCGGTCTTGTTCTTCTTCCGCCCGTTTCATTCGCCGTTCCTCTTGCCCTGGTCGAGCGTGCAACGGATCGAGGAGACCTCCGGCCTCTTCGGGCCGCGCTATTGCCTTGAGATCACGGATCCGGCCGGCCGAATCAAAGTCTGGCTGCCCCTCACGGTTGAGCTGCGGCTTTCCCAATATGCCAGGGCATTGATGGCCCGTTGACCGCGCTATCCGCGGGCTGCGACCCCTGCGGAAATCCATACCCATTAAAGCACGTCGCGATAGTGCGCGGATTGTGTGTCCGAAACTGTCCGAAACCGAACTGTCGAGAGCGTTGCCACCGACTGGAATCGTGGAAAACGGACTTATTTTCTGAGTTCAGCTCCGGCGAAAAAGGAGGCGATATCCTCCATTCTCTGTCGCCGCCAAGTTTTCCCGACGAGCGAAGCTGGTGGTTTCACCTGACATTTTATTCGGATTTCAGCTCCTTGAGCATTTGAGTCGATTGCTCCGTTTTGAAACGTGACGTCAGCTCGCCCTCATTAATGGAAATTCACCGAGGGTTCCGCGGAGACTTGGCCGGTTCCCATGAAGAGTGCCCCGTGTTGGTTCCCGAAGACGTCAGCAAAAGATAGATCATTGTTGTGAGCGTGGTGATGTCCAACAAGATTGTTGATCCCATCGATCTCCGTCTGTCCGTAGATCTAGGGATTTGGACGGACGACAGCGTAAATCCCGTTGCATGGTCCTGTGTAAAGTTGTTCCTCGGCCGCTCATGATCGGCACATTATGGCGTCGTGCGCTTTAGGGTAATAACGACGTGGACCTGATCCGATATTTCCGTTACATGCTCTCCCGGTGAAATGGGCATGATTTTAAGAGTGTCGCCCCGCAGCTCGTACGGTACGCGTTCGGCTTTCGCCCCAGGCGATGGTTGGACTAACTGAGTGACAAGGACGGGGGGCTTCTCGGACAGATCGAGGGTGAAGGTTAGGGTCTGTTCCTTGCCGACAAGGGGACGAATTATCAGGGATTCCCTGGCGAAGATGTACTCCACGGCGACTACGGGGAGCGCTTTGCCCATCATTGTCACGGCTTCACATTTCCACGTGCCTTGGATACCTTCTTGGTCCCCGGCAATTGCTGACCCTGTGAATGTGCAGAGGGCGACGAGCGACAGGGCGAATTTGATTGGATTTGTTTTCATGGTGTTGGGTTCTGCTTGGTTGGGGAATGGTATGGGCGCTTACTTCCTCAAACTGCTTTACCAGCGAGCTAAAAAGTATAGCCCGAATGCACGAATGACGCCTGCCGCGGAGAAGGGTGGCGCGCGTGGCTGGGTGAACTGCATCCGCGCCAGCGGACAGTGCTCTGGGTGGGCGAATCTGTCAGCTCGATCTGCGGCCTCAGAGAACCATTTCCAACAGAGGCTTGACCCGATAATGTCGGCTTGTGGCGGATCAACCCCAGGCGGACGCGGCAGGCGGTCAAGAATTGATATTCGCGCATTATCGCGTCCTGCGACGGCCCGATGGTTCGATTTGGGAACTGGGTCGAGGCGCGATGGGGGTGACGTACAGGGCGTATGATGAGCGGCTGCGGATCGACGTGGCGTTGAAAGTGATCACGCCCGGGCAGGTTGGGGATCCGAAGACACAGGCACTCTTCCTGCGCGAGGCGCGCGCCGCGGCGCGAGTCCGTCATCCGAATGTCGCGAGCGTGGTCTACCTCAACGACACACCGGGGAATTTTTTCTATGCGATGGAATTCATCGCAGGCGAATCGCTGGCGGATTGGCTGCGCACAAGCGGTGCGTTGCCGCCGATGATGGCCATCGGATTCGCTACGCAAATCGCCCGTGGACTGGCCGCCATCCATGAACAGCATATCGTCCATCGGGACCTGAAGCCGGCCAACCTCATGATCTTGACGGCAGGCGGCGGAATATCGCACCTGGGGTCGGAATCGAACCCGGACGCTTGGCAGATCAAGATTATCGACTTCGGGCTCGCGCGAGGCTTTGGCGGAGAAGGCCCGGGCACGGAGGTCAACGCGCAGACCATTGGGTTTCGCGGTACGGCGCTCTACGCGAGTCCGGAGCAGTGCGAGGAGCGAGGACAGATCGACGGTCGCTCCGACCTTTACACGCTGGGCTGCATTCTGTGGGAAATGCTCGTGGGGGTACCGCCCTTTCGAGCCCGGACGCACCGCGAGCTGCTGAACCAACACGTGGCCAAAAACGCGCCGCTGGAACGCATCGCCTACCTGCCGGACGACTTGCAGGCGATACTCGCGCGGCTGCTGGTGAAGGATCCCGCTGATCGCTTTGCCGACGCGGAAACCGTGGTGAAGATGCTGGAGAACTGCCGCGAGCGTCTGGCCATCGGTGGCGATGCAGGCGGCGAGGTGGACCTGACGACAAGGGACCCCGGGCCAATCGCTCCTCCGACGTCGAACCTGGCCCCCGTCGACGCGACGTCGAATCCAGCTGCGGCAAGTGAACCCAAGAATTGGGTGCGCGGTGCAATTGGCATGGTCGTTGCAGCGGTGCTGGTTGTCGCAGTTGCCGGATGGTTGTTGTCGCGCGGAAAGGCTTCCCTGGGATTATCAGCGGCAGTTCCGTCGGCTGTACCCGCGGCGAGCACGCCGCCGACCGTTGCCGTATCGCGCAAAGCAGTGGCGGTCCTGCCGTTCGCGAACATCAGTGCCGAAAAGGATAATGAATACTTTGCGGACGGCATTCACGAGGACGTGCTGACAAACCTGTCCAAGATTCGCGACTTGAAGGTAATTTCGCGTACGTCCGTGATGCGGTTCAAGGGTGGTCAGCACGACCTGCGCGAAATAGCGAAACTGCTCGGCGTGGGAACGGTGGTCGAAGGCAGTGTGCGCAAGGCAGGGAACCGGGTGCGGGTGTCCGCGCAGCTAATCGATGCCGCGACGGACCAACATTTGTGGGCGGATAATTTTGATGGCAGCCTGGACGATATCTTTGAGATTCAAAGCCAGATCGCCGGGAAAATCGCTACGGCGCTTGCCGCGAACATTTCGCCTGAGGAAACGATTCGAATCGAACGCAAGCCCACGGAAAACGCGTTGGCCTATGAGTACCTTCTGCGGGGTCGTGAGGCGGGCAGAAGAGGGGTTATCAGGAACGGTGATGGATTGCGGGAAGCCGTTGCGTATCTAAAAAAGGCGATCGAGGCCGACCCAGATTTTGCGATGGCCTATGCGGAGCTATCCATCGTCGAAGGAAATATCTTTTCCTTTGGGTACGATCAAAGCGATGCTCAGTTCAAGCGCGTTCGGGAATCCGCCGACATCGCCCTGCGGCTGCAGCCTGAACTTTCCGACGCGCATCTCGCGGCCGGTTACTCCCGGTTTAAGCTCGATTCCGATTATTCGGCCGCGCTGGGCGAGTTCCAGATGGCGGTACGGCTGTTGCCAAACAACGCGGAGTGCCTCGACGCGGAAGCGATGGCACTTCGTCGCTTGAATCGCTGGGAAGAATCCGCGAAAGCGAGCCGTCGGGCTTTGGAGATTTCTCCCATGGGAGAAATCGTCATTTTAAACTTGGCGTGGACCATGCGATATCTCCGTCAATATGACGAGGCAGAGGGCTTGTTCCGGCGCGTCGCTGAGATGTTCGTAGGCTACACGCCCGCGAAGCACTCGGCCGCGTTTTGTGCATTTTTTCGGACTGCCGATTTTTCGTCTTATTATACGAAGATGCGCGGTCTCGAATCAGAACTTGATCCACTGGGGGCTGGGACCGTTAACTTCCGGCTCATTACGCGCGACTATGCAGGGTTGGTCGCGGCGCTTGAACCCCGGCGTGAAAAGATGGTGCTGAATAATCCTGGCGCATGTCCAGCTACATTCTTTCTCGGCTGGGCGCACATTCTGAGTGGCGACAAGGCGAGTGCGGAAATAGACTTGCGCAACGCCGTTGAGCAACTGAAGCGGCAGGTGCATACTCCGACGGTAGAGGCCATGGCGCAGGGATATCTGGCGCAGGCCAACGCCTTACTCGGTTTGCCGAACGAGGCACGACAGGCTGCAGAACGTGCGATGGCCCTCCTGCCGGAAGGTCGGGATGCGGTGACGGGTCGCGCTGTTATGGAAAGTGCGGCATGCGCTTTCACCTGGCTAGGCGACCGGGACCGCGCGATTGACCTCCTGGAACACCTGCTCCAAGTTCCGAGTGCCTCGTCGGTCGCGTTGCTACGATTCGATCCTCGTTGGGATCCGCTACGTGGCCATCCACGTTTCGAGCGACTAATTGCGGCCAAGCCGTGATACTGGATGGATTGGAATCGTGCGGACCCGGGGATTCGAAGCCGATTGCAACGCTTTGCAACGTTGCGTGATTTCACCTCATTCCGCCGTAATCAAGGACATGAGCTGGTTGAAGAGGCATTCTGGAAATTCTCGTCACAGTGTGGCATTACGCGGATTGACGATCTGGTCGCCGGATGTGTTCATCGCGGCTCATTTTGCCTCACAGGTATTTCCCCCTGCATGGCACGACGTTTCTTTTGCCTTGGTCGAGCATGCAGCGCATCGAGAAGACATCCGGCCACTTCGAGCAGCGCTATTACAACCAGATCACGGATCCGACCGGTTGAATCAAAGTCTGGTTGCCCCTCAAGGTCGAGGCGCATCTGTTTCGGTTCGCCAAACCTTCGCTGCGGACTTGAACGCGCTGGTCATCCGGCAGGCCCCGTTCGCCGTTCCGCCTGCCCGGCGCGGACTGGCGACCCCTACGGGAATCGAACCCGATTTCAATGGATCGCGTCGTTGCGCAATTTCAACGCATCCCTCCGCGATTAAGGATATAAGCTGCGCAAGAGCCGATCCGAGCAATTGTCGTTATCGTGTGCCAATACGCAGATCGACTGTCCGAAACTGTCCGAATTGATTTGAAGCCCGAAAAAGCGACGCCGGCGGGAGCAAAGGAACGCCTCGTTTGTCCGTGTCGCTGATAGAATCATTTCAGTTTTTCTTTAGAAAGTGCGGTGGCATTGCCGTCCGGGTCTCGCTTCGCTTCCACCCCGACACATCAAAAACCACCTTTGCCCTCGACCGCCTCGCCAAAGTTCATATACCCGCTTGAGGGGCGAAACGGATTTAAGAATCGGTCGTGCCCGATCAAATGCGACGCGTTGCGGGTAATCCCTTTGTCAGCGACGCGATGTCTGTCTCGAGAGCTACGCAAATTTTGCAGAGGATCGTGAAAGTGATGTTTCGCTCACCACGTTCGATGCCGCCGACGTAGCTGCGATCCAGGCCTGATTCGTGCGCAAGGGCTTCCTGTGACCAGTCCTTCAACTTCCGAGCGCTACGGATTCGCGCGCCGAGAATGAGAAGTGCCGGAGCTGCGCGTTTCACCTAGCAACCGGCAGCCTTGGGTGCTTATATGTCCACGGACTAGAATACCCATTCCCGAAAGCACTCCTGCGCCGAATACACTCCCGGTCATGCGCTTACGAATCCACGGATCTGCCGCCTTCCGCGCCGTCGCGACGGTTGCCGCGATCGCGATTCCTTTTGCGCTTTCGTCTATCCGAGCGAGCACACCCGCAGCGACGGACGGGCCATTTGGGCTCAGTTGGGGAATGAATTTCGCTGCCGCCAAGAGGATATTGATGTCGCGGAAGGGCGCAATTTACGAGGGATATTCGGCACCCCACGGGCGCGAGTCGTTCGGGGGAATCATTTTCGCCGGTCGTAAGACTAACGGTGTCCTGCTTGGCTTCGACGACGATCGGTTAACAGAAGTCATAATCGAAATGGAAACTGAAGCGAGTCAGCTAGAGCAAACTTTCGAGGCGTTGGAATATGATCTGCGAAAGAAATATGGCGCACCCAAGACGATACCTGACCCGACAAACCGTCAGATCGCATGGAGTACAGCGTCCAAATCGGGAAAACTGACCGTCGTCGGCTTGGCGCTAGTCCGACCGGACGGAAACGTGCTCGTGTATTACAGCGATCTTGCCGCAGCAAACCGAGCCGAGGCAAAAAAGAAGAAAGACATTTGATCAGCGCAGTCGCGCCTTCGCATCACAAATATGAAATCCATCCTTCT
>JANXRG010000029.1 GCA_025353105.1 Verrucomicrobiota bacterium | reverse complement strand
CACCCAAACCAATTGCCAACGCGCCCGGAGGTCACGTTCCACCTTCGCCACGAACCGTAACGGGATTTGTCCCTGGCCGATGCCGCCAGCCTCCGCGACAACTACAAAGAACCGCATTGCGGCTCATGTTTTTCGAACCGCGATCACCGAGGGTTGCCGCAACCCTGGGCTGGCAGACACGACACCTTTGGCGTCGGATCGATTCTCGTTCCCAACCTTTGCCGCCCAAGCGCAACAACGCCGATCCCAAAAAAAGGGCGCCGCCGCCCGGCCCCCACCGGTGCGGCGGCGCAGCGGATCCACCCGATCCACCAGCCTCTGCCAGATTGCTTACTTCGCGTTTTGCTCGTGTTCCTCCTTCATGCGCTCGTGTTGGCGCTTCATTGAGCGCAAGTCTTCGAGCTGCGTGGGCGTCAGGAACGGCGTGATCTTGCTTGTGACGTCAGCCATGACGGCCTGCGCCTTCGTCCGCGCCTCTTCATGAATCGCCTTCAACTGCACTTTGGAGGCGTCGAGGATGGGCTGGACCTGCACCTTCTGGGCGTCGGTCAGGCCGAGATGCTTGGCGAACATTTCGGCGGGGTCATGCTTTCCACCCCACGGGCCGTGGTGCCCACCCGGGCCGCCGGGGCCTTGGGCGTAGACGGTGATAGCGCCGGCGAGGGCGACCGCCGCGATGGTACCATAGAGAAGCTTACGGAAACGATTGGTCATATTGATTGGTTTGGTTTGCGGTTCTGGATTGAAGGGCATTTTCGTCCTTCCTTGAGCCAGACCCAGCCAGTGCGGATGCGGTTACAGGTTGGTTCGAAGATGGGAAACAAAACCGGCAGAATTTCCTGTAACCGCCGGCGCTTGCGGGGAGTCACCGAAGATGTAGAAGACATTCATCCGGAATGACTGAAGAAGAATCGTTCGACTGGCAGGCTTGTTTGACGCGTGTCCGCCAAGGCGGCGATGAAGACGCCGCGCGCGAACTCGTGCGCTGGTTGCATCCGAAGGTTTCCCGGATTGTTCGTTCCCATCTTCCCCGCCGCACGAGCGAGGAAGATTTGACCCAGACCGTGCTCATCAAAGTGTTTCAGCATCTCGATCAATACCAGGGCAAAGTGCCGCTCGATCACTGGGTCTCGCGGATTGCCGTAAACACGTGCCTCAAACAGATCCGGTCGGAAAAATCCCGTCCCGAGCTGCGTTGGAGCGACCTCGGTGAATCCGAGCGCCTCGCGCTGGACACCGCCGCCGAGCCCGAGCCGGGACCCGACCCGGCCGAAAAACTGGGCGCGACGGAACTCGTCGCCCGCCTGATGCGGGGACTGAATCCCAACGAGCGTCTCGTCATCACGCTGCTGCATCTCGAGGGCCGCAGCGTGCGGGAAATTCAGGATCTCACCGGCTGGAATATCGCCGTGATCAAGGTCCGCGCCTTTCGCGCACGGCAAAAACTTCGCAAATTGTTAAAGCAGCTCAATCTGGAGGAAAACTCATGCAACCGCTCGATGATCAACTGTCTCGCCTGCTGAAATCAGCCGCTGAACTTCCCCAGCCTAATCTCCCCGCGGACGACCTTTCTCCGCAGCTGGAGGACGCCGTCATTCGCGCGTGGCGTCAGGCGACCGCGCGGCCCGCGGCCGGCTGGTTTGACGGCCTGCTCGGACCCAGCGTCGCGCTGGCGGGTGCCGCGATGGCCCTCGCCCTCGCACTGAACTACCAGTCGCTGTCCGATCTCCGTGATTCATCTCAGCCGGTTGAATTGGAACGCTTGATTGCGGATTCTTCGACGCAGCTCGCCCTTCTGCCATGAATTCCCGTTCCCGTTGGTTGACTGCAGCCGCGCTCGTCGTGATTTTTCTCGCCGGCGCGGTGACGGGATGGCTCGTCGGCCTGTCGATGCGTCATCCTCATTTCCGGCCGCCACGCCGTGACGATATGGTGGCTCAGATGCGCGCGCGTCTTGCCCGTGACCTCTCGCTCACGCCGCAGCAATCGGAAAAAATTGATCCGCTCATCACGCAGTCCGCGCAGGAACTCGATCGCATTCGCCGCGAGAGCGATGAGCGGGTCGTAAAAATCATGGAAGAGATGCACGCGAAGCTGGCGGGAGAGCTCACGCCCGAGCAGGTCACGAAGCTGGCGGCCATGAACGAGCGCCGCCGCGCAATCATGCGCGAGCATCGCGAGCCGCGCGATGGCCGGTAGATCGCCGCGTCATCTGGTGGAACGCGATCTCCGAGCGCGTTGGCGAATGGTAGGGACGTTTCGCCGAAACGTCCCAAGCTCATCGAAAAGCGCGTCCTAAGTGTCACAACTTCTTCTCGTCGTCCCCTGCCCGTGCGCCGATGCGATCCAGGGTCGTGACGTCACGCGTAAACACGCGCGAGCAGCAGAGGCGTGATGAGCGCATTCGGGCTTTACTTTCGACGTCGTCGGTTGCTCAGTTTGGCGCGTCAGGCGCACCTGAACACGCACTCTGATTCGATGATTCGCCGCACCGTATTCCTGATCTGCCTTGCCGCGGTTCCGTGCACGGGCACGGCTTCGGAGGAGGATTTTATTCCCTGGCAGTCAGTCATCGTGAGGTCGGTTGAGATCCCGGTGGCCGGCGTGGTCTCGGTCGAAGCCACGGTTAGTGGCAACACCTACCAGAAGTTCACGATCGGCGCGTTTGGTCGCTCCCGCTCGCTCTCGGCTGACGAGCTCAAGCGGCTGGAGGGCTTTCCTCTGTCGAGCTTGGCCATCACCCACGAAGCGGGCTACGTTCGCCTTGGCGGCCACACGGTCCATTTGCGATTGCAGCGGACCTACTACGATCCGGCCCAGAAACTCATTCGCGACATTCTGTTGATCTCACTTCCAAAGGACGCCGAACTCCAGATTTCTGAAACCAGATCCATCCGACCGTAATGCGCGTAGCCATGCGCTGGACGAACCGCCTCGGCGAATGGCGTGCATCCGCGTCGATTCCTTTCGACGCTTCCAGCCCCGCTGCGCACATTCCGCGGCAATGACTCCCGCTGAATTCAAGACCAAATGGGCGGCGAAAAGTCCCTGATCAAAAGTGGGACAGTGGGCATCTCCCACTTGCGTCAAAGCGGGCCGGGTAAGAATCCGTCCATGGCCAGCCTCATCAAAGACACCGACTTCGAGCTCATCACCGAAATTCAGAAGTCGGACGCGAAAAAGCGGGTCTCCCTCGGTCTGGCAATCCAGGAGGCTGGTGCCGTGTACAATATCTATCGAAACCGGCTTGGCCAAATCGTGCTCGACCCGGTGAAGGCGATACCCGCGTACGAGGCCTGGCTGTTTAAGAACAAGTCAGCGCTGGCCTCGGTGAAGCGCGGCTTGGCGGAATCGGCCGCGGGCCGAACGAAGAAGCTTCGTTCCTTTGCGGCTCACGCCAAGGCTTAGGAGCCTGTTGAGATATTGACGCCATGCAGCGGCAATTGCGCTTCACCAGGGAGGCCGCCGGACAACTTGAGGCGCTGAAATTGAATCTTTCCAAGAGCGGTCTCAACCGGCAGGTCTTAAAAACGCTTGGTCTGCTGGAACTCAATCCCCGACATTCGGGTCTCCCGACCCACGAATACGATTCGATTGCGGGCCTCGGGGGAAAGCGGGTCTGGGAGGCGTACGCCCAAAATCGAACGCCGGGCGCCTATCGAGTTTTCTTTCACTACGGACCGGATTTGGTTTCCGGGAAAAAGCGCATCGCCGTCCTGACCATTGTCGCCATCACGCCCCATCCCTGAGCGAGTGCCGTTCGGACCTGTCCATTTTTTTTGCCCGTGATTGGGGAGATGACTCCGAGCGCATTGGCAAAGACAAGTTTAGCGCATGGTGGAACGTGACCTCTGGGCACGTTGCCAGAAATGAGTGCAGCCCGCGCCCGCGGCCTGCCTAACCCGTTGCCAACGCGTTCGGAGATCACGTTCCATCGCCCATCGTGCGCGGAGCGCCCGGTCCCCCTAAGAGGTGCCCTCTCCTCCCGGCGCGGGACTGAAACGCCGAAGCTTGGAGATGTCGCGCGTGATGAGGCGTGAGCCGCGGTAATTGAAGAGATAAGCGATCGACCATTCGAACAGCACGCCCACCTTGTTGCGGAAGCCGATTAGAAACGCGAGATGCACGAAGAGCCAGGCAAACCACGCCATCAGACCCGTGAAGTGCAGCTTCTTGAAGATGGTCGGGAATACCTCCGCCACGGCCCGGGCCTTGCCAATCGTCGCCATGATTCCCTTGTCAAAATAGTGAAACGGTGACGTCGGGTAGCCCTTTAACATCGCCTGGATGTTGGTCACGGCGTGCTTGCCCTGCTGCATCGCAACGGGAGACAGTCCGGGCAACGGCCTGCCCCCCTGATGCGAGAAATTCGCCGCGTCGCCCAGCACCATGACCTCCGGATGGCCCGGCACCGAAAGATCCTCGTTCACGATCGCGCGTCCCGCCCGGTCGAGCGCAATCGGTGGCACCATCGCCTGGAGCAACGGTGAGGCGACGTTGCCGGCCGCCCAGATCACCGTGCGCGCATCGATCCGCTCCGCGCCGATGACCACGCCTTCTTCGTCGACCCTCGTCACCTGCCCGCCCGTGCGAACTTCCACCCCGAGTTCCTCGAGCTGGGTCCGGGCGCTCGCGGAAAGATCCTCCGGAAACGCTCCGAGAACCCGGTCCGAGCCTTCGACCAGGATCACGCGGGCCTTCGTGGGATCGATCCGGCGGAAATTCTCGGTCATGCTGAAGCGCGCGATTTCCATGATCGCACCCGCCATCTCCACGCCGGTCGGCCCGCCGCCGACGACGACAAAGGTGAGGGCGGCGCGACGTTCGTCTTCGTCCGTCGCTTTTTCCGCGAGCTCGAACGCGGCCAGGAATCGCTGCCGGATTTCCAGCGCGTCCTCCATCGCCTTGAGCCCGGGCGCGAATTTCTCCCATTCCGGGTGGCCGAAATACGAATGATGCGCGCCCGTCGCCACGATCAAGAAATCGTACGGAAAGGTCAGGTCGTCGGTGACGATGCGGCGCGCGTCGAGGTCGATCTGTTTCGCCTCGGCCAGCAGGACCTCGACATTTTCCTGTCCCCGCAGAACCTGCCGCAGGGGCGCGGCGATCTGGGCGGGAGCCAGCGCGGCGGTTGCCACCTGGTACAGCAACGGTTGAAAGAGATGATGATTTCGCCGGTCCAACAGGACCACGCGCACCGGCACGTCGGCGAGTTCCTTGGCGGCCTCCAGTCCCGCAAAGCCCCCGCCGATGATGACCACGCGGGGCCGGGCGTCGTCACCGGATCCCTCCGTGGCGTCCCGCAGGAGAATTTTGGCCATGCTGGAACGATCCGTCGGCCCGACGCCCATGTCACCTCCGCTGACACAGCTTGTGAAAATTTTCACAAAACCATCTTGCAGCGCTCCGTCGCGCAAACTCTAATAGAGAACGGTGCGGCGGCGCGGTGATTGGAACTTCGCTTCCACCGGCTCTATGGCGACGCAAATTCTGGAAATCGGCGACTCCGCTGCCCGCGCCCAGGCCGGGGTCGCGGGCCACCCTGAGCCGACGACCGATCTGCTGGGCGAGAAGCTTATTCTCAACATGGGGCCGTCGCATCCGGCGACGCACGGGGTGCTGCGGCTGGTGCTTGAGCTCGACGGCGAGATCATCACGAAGGCCACGCCCGACATCGGCTACCTGCATCGCGGCGACGAAAAGATCGCCGAGAACATGCAGTACAACCAGTTCATTCCGTACACAGACCGGCTGGATTACCTCGCCCCGCTCGCGAATAACGTCGCATACGCCCTCGCGGTCGAGAAGCTGATGGGCTGGGAGCTGCCGCCCCGCGGGAAGGCGATTCGCGTGATTTGCTGCGAGATGGCGCGCGTCTCCGCGCACCTGCTGGGGATTGGCAGCTTCGCGATGGACACCGGCGCAATGACCGTCTTCCTGTACACGTTTACCGAGCGCGAAAAGTTGTATAATTTGATCGAGCTTCTGACGGGCGCACGCTTTACCACGAGCTACACGCGGATCGGCGGCCAAACGCATGATCTTACCCCGGCATTCATCGAGCAGTTGCGCACGTTCTGCCGCGAATTTCCCGCGCACGTCGATGAGATCGACAATCTGTTGACGCGCAACCCCATCTTCATCAACCGCACGAAGGACATCGCGGTCATTTCAAAGGAAAAAGCGATCGCGTACGCCCTCTCGGGCCCGAATCTGCGCGGATCGGGCGTCGAGCACGATCTGCGCAAGGCCCATCCTTACCTCGATTACGAAAAGTACGATTTCGACATCCCGGTCGGGACGGTGGGAGACTGTTATGATCGTTACGTTGTCCGGATGCTCGAGATGCGCGAGAGCGTCAAGATTTTGAACCAGGTACTCGACCGACTGCCGGACGGTCCGATGAACGTCGAGAACGGGAAAGGCTTCCTGCCGCCGAAGGAAATGGCGTTGAAAAAGATGGAAGAGTTAATCCACCAGTTCATGCTCGTCACCGAGGGAATCAAAGCCCCGCCCGGGGAGGTCTATTTCGGCGCGGAGAATCCCAAGGGCGAACTCGGTTTTTACATTCACAGCAAGGGCGGCGGCGTGCCGCACCGCTTGAAGATCCGCAGCCCAAGCTTTGTGAATCTCACGATCCTTCACGAACTCCTGCCCGGCCACATGATGAGCGACGTCGTCGCGGTCCTGGGATCGCTCGACTTCGTGATGGGTGAATGTGACCGGTGACCCGGCCTTGGCCGGGAAACTCGAAGATCGAAATTCGAAACTCGAAGAAAATTCCAAGAACAAAGTTTCAAACTCCATTCTCCACCCAACTCGATCCCGCACGAAACCGCACCCCTTAGACTTTCCCTCTTTCAAACTTTCGTCGTTTACTTCGAGTTTCGAATTTCGAGTTTCTAAAAAGTCATGAGTGACCAGAGTCCTCCTCCCCTGCCCCCGATCCCGCCCGAATTGGAAGCGAAGATCGATGAGGCGATCACGCATTACCCAATCTCGAAGCGCAGTGCCGTCCTGCCGCTGCTGCATTTGATCCAGGAGCATTTCGGATTTCTTGGCGCCGGCACGGAGGACTGGGTCGCGAAGAAACTCGAGTTGCAGCCCATCCATGTTTACGAGGTCATCACGTTCTACCCGATGTTCCGCCGCCACCCCGCGGGCAAGCACCACATCCGGGTCTGCCGCACCCTGTCGTGCGCCCTTGGCGGCGGATTCCAGCTCATGGAGCAGATTTGCGAACTGGCGAAGATCGACCGCAGCGACGTCAGCCACCACGAGCCGATCGCGATCGGTGCGGCCGGCAAGTTCAGCGTCGAGTTTGTCGAGTGCCTCGCCTCCTGCGGCACCGCGCCCGTCTGCATGATCAACGACGATTTCTACGAGAACATCGGGACCCGAGACGCGGCGAAGTCGCTGCTCGAAAAGTACAGTTAGCCCGCGCGTCCTGGGAAACTCGAAATTCGAAACTCGAAGCTCGAAGTAAGTTCCAAATCCAAAGCTTCAAGATTCACTTTCCACCCAGTTCGGTCCCATTCTGAGCTTCAGGCCTTAAACTTTCCCCGCTTCAAATTTCGGAACTTTCTTCGAGTTTCTTCATTCGACATTCGCACTTCAGCATTCGCACTTTCCTCCATGCCCTCCGTCGTCAAACAGCCTCACCCGCGCGAGCGGCGGCTAATCTTCAAGAACATCGATCGGCCCGGTTGGACGAACGACATCAGCGCGTATCTCGCCGATGGCGGCTACGCGGATTTGAAAAAGGCGCTGACGATGAATCGGACGGACGTGATCAACGAGGTAAAGACGTCGCAATTGCGCGGTCGCGGTGGCGCGGGCTTTGGCTGCGGTATGAAATGGGGTTTCATCCGGGCCGACGAAAAGAAGCCCGTCTACCTGATTTGTAACGCCGACGAATCCGAGCCCGGGACATTCAAGGACCGGTATATCCTTCACCAGGATCCCCACCAACTCCTCGAGGGGATGATCATCTCATGCTTTGCGGTCAACGCGCGGCTCGCCTACATCTACATCCGCGGCGAATTCCCCGAGGGGGCGAAGATTCTCGAGAGCGCGCTGGCGGAGGCGCGCCAGCACGGTTTCCTCGGTAAGAATCTTCTCGGCTCCGGCTTCGATCTCGAAATTTACGTGCACCGCGGCGCCGGCGCTTACATCTGCGGCGAGGAGACCGGCCTCATCGAGTCGCTCGAGGGCAAGCGCGCCTACCCGCGGATCAAGCCGCCGTATTTTCCCGCCGTGCTCGGCCTTTACCAGTGCCCGACCATCGTCAACAACGTCGAGACACTCTGCAACGTGAAGCACATCGTCCACCTGGGCGGTGCGGAATTCGCGAAAATCGGCCGGCCAAACAACACCGGGACGCGCCTGCTCTGCGTCAGCGGCGACGTGCAGCGCCCGGGCTATTTTGAATTCGACTGCGGCGGCATCACGATGGGCGAATTGCTCTACGACATTTGCGGCGGACCAAAGGAAGGGCGGAAGTTCAAGGCGATCATCCCGGGCGGCAGTTCCGCGAAGGTCATGCGTGCGGACGAAGTCTACGAGGTCAAGGTCAAGCAGCCGGATGGATCGATCGCGGAAAAACTTATTCCGTTCAATGACGTGATCATCGACTTCGACAGTCTCGCCGCGGTCGGCACGATGGCCGGCTCGGGCGGCGTGATCG